>CAYTAT010000012.1:81971-105864 GCA_964435795.1 uncultured Spirochaetaceae bacterium | reverse complement strand
TGCGTCATGATGGTTTCTACTGCGGTCAGTGCAGCCAACATCATTAGTTTGAACCTCAGGGATCACGCCTCAGGGACGCCCGTTGGAGAAAATATCCTCCTCGATCTCGTCATGGACTTCGACGCCATCCTACAAGGAGGTGGCATCGAAGCCACCTTCGACTCAGCTCAATTGCAATTTCTTTCATTCGTCTTTGACTCTGCCCTTCCCGATGCACCCCCTCTTCGTTGCTGGCCGGGGATTTCGACGCCCAGCTGCAACGAAAACGCCCCGAGCGTCCTCGAAATCGGCTGGGGCGCGCTTTTCGAGCCGATGACGGGGCATCACGTGGTGGGCACCCTGACCTTCCTGGCACTTTCGGAGGGCTCGAGCACGATTTCTCTTGCCACCAGCGCTTCGGGAATTCCGGGCCCCTTCTATGACTCTCTGGGCAACTCCTTCGAACCCACACTGCAGGACGCAACTGTTCAGATCGGTACGACAGTTCCAGAACCAGCCTCGGCCTTGACCCTTGGACTTGGCTTGATCGCTCTCTCTTTCAGGCGTACCCGACACTGATCTCTCCGACCACCCGCCGAATCAGTAAGGAGCCTACTCCTATGCAGGAGCATAGGCAGGCTCCAGAAATCTCGATTTTATGATTAGAGGGGTTTAGTCTTCCGGGAACTTTCCCGATTCAGTTGGCAGACCGTTCTGCAAACTTCAGGAGCTTCAGCCTTGGAAGAGTTCTCACCCCTCACGTTCTCAACCCATCCGTGTGCTACCGCAAGCGCAACGGCCTCCCCCCAGAAGGCACTTCCGGCTCCGAAAGACGACTTCTTATCGGCAAGCTCACCCCGACGGTTGGTTCTCTGCCTCTGCCTGAGCCTGCTCATTCTTGCATCCGGCGCACTTCCCTCTTCTGCCGTCATCGTCACGATAAGGGAAGTAGGCGATTCGACCCTGAATACGGATTCCACCATGGCCGGGCAAGTCGGGTCCCCGGGAAGCTTCGAAGTGGTTGTGGATACGGAGGGTGGCGAGTTGTATGGTTTCGCTTACGGAATCACTTTCGACCCAGGCTCCCTGACTTCAATCAGCCATACTCCCACTGACTTCCCGCCCTTCATGTCGCTCGGCCCGCCCGCAATAGATGAGGCGGCCGGGACGATCACGCAAATCGCGCAGTTCGGAGTCATGACGCCCATGCCCGCGGGAGTCTACGTCGTTGATACGTTTGATTTCACGGTGGCCACCATACCCATATCGGGCATCTTCGTACAGCCCGGTTTCATCTTATCGGGAGAAAGTTTTATAATCGATATGGAGAATTGCCCCTCCGGGCCGCCAGTCAACTGTACCGTGACATTTCACTCACTCGACATATTGGAGGGGCTTGGCGTTCCATTGTCTTCACCCCTGGCGATCGCGCTCATGATCGGGCTCCTGATCGCGACTTCTTTCTGGATTCTGAAGCATTCTCCCCAAGCTCATCCCGCCCCTTCGCCATCCAGGCATTCCACGCTCTTGCTGATTGCGTTGGCGCTATTTCAATTTTCCGCACAGCAAGCTGCATCCAATGAGAACCGCAATCAGATAACACAGGAACCCATTTCCGTTCTAGACGCATCATCGCCGGAGCTGCAAGAGAAGTGGGGTGTCGAGGTGGTTTGGGTTCGACTCACCGCCGCTGACCTCTTTCTCGACTTTCGCTATCGAGTCCTGGATGTCGAGAAGGCAAAGGTGCTATTTGGTCCCAAGGTCAAGCCCTACCTCCTGGATTCAGCCAGCGGGGAACGCCTGCTGGTACCCAATAGCCCAAAACTGGGTTCATTGAAGGCAACACGATCCCAGCCCTACGAAGGACGTAGCTATTTCGTCTTCTTCAATAATATTGCGAAAACCATACAACGAGGCCAGAGCGTCAGTGTCGGCCTCGGCGCCATTGAAATTTCCGGGTTGACCGTCCAATGATCGAGGCCTGATCGCCCAATAAAGGTGCGGATTGCCAAAGCTCAAAAATACACTTCTTCTCCTGCTCGCCTTGATGGTCGGTTGGCCGATCTACGCCTCATCGGTGATTGCGGGCACCATTGATCCGAAGCTGGAAGCCCATCTTGCCACCGTCGCCCCGGACGCGGAGGTTCGCATCATCGTCAGAATGCGAGATTCTTCCGGGCAAAGTGAAGCCCGGGAGCGTTTTCGGGATAGGCGCGCGGCGAGGAATGAACGCCGCCAGAGTCACCGCGATCTGAAAGAAGCCTTTCGCCAACGTAGAACACATCGTCAAACTCTGATGCGTCGACATCGCATCCGCCCCACTCGATCTCGCGGGCGCGACAACTCTACTCTTCGAGACGGGCGAACCCAGAAGAGGCTCTGGCTCATCAATGGCATTGCAGTCGCAGCGAATTCCGAAAGCATCTACTCGCTCTCGAAAGACAGAGGCATTTCGGGCATCTACCTCGACGAAGTCATCACTCTTACGGATTCGACTCGGGTCGCTGACGCCGTTCCGGGCTGGAATCTCACGGCCATCGGTGCGGACACCCTCTGGTCGGCAGGTCATCTGGGTGCCGGCGTTGTTGTGGCGACAATGGATAGCGGAGTAGACGTCCAACATCCTGATCTGGCATCCAGCTGGCGCGGCGGCACAAATAGTTGGATAGACCTGACCGACCCGCTTCAGCTCATCCCGCGTGATGCGTCTGGACATGGGACCCAGGTCATGGGCCTGATTCTCGGGGGCGATGCATCCGGAAATGCCATCGGAGTAGCGCCGGGCGCGACGTGGATTGCGGCCAGAATTTTCGACGATCAAGGTCAAGCCTCCCTGAGTGACATCCACCTGGCTTTTGAGTGGCTGCTCGATCCCGACGGAAACCCCTCGACGGATGACGCACCCCACGTCTTGAATGCTTCATGGGGATTGCTGAATTCGTTGGGCGGTTGCAACTCCGAATTCACCCAGGATATCGAGGCGCTGACGGCCGCAGAAATCTCGGTCGTCTTCGCTGCGGGTAATTCCGGACCCAGCCCCAACACTGACCTTAGTCCAGCCAATGGAGCTGAGGGCCTTAGTGTGGGCTCTCTACAGTCGGATCTCAACATCATGATGGCCAGTAGTCGCGGCCCTTCCGCCTGCACGGCGGCTGTCTTCCCACACTTGACCGCACCCGGAGTTGCCGTTCTAACCACCGACCTCTCCTTCGGGGGCTGGGCATTCTACACACAGGCCTCGGGCACTTCAGTCGCCGCTCCACACGTCAGTGGATCAATTGCCTTGCTCCGCGGAGCCCACCCCACGGCGACCGTGGCTGAAATCGAGGCCGCTCTTCTGGAGTCGGCGCTCGATCTCGGAGACCTCGGGCCAGACAACTCCTATGGATACGGCCTGATGGATGTTGCCTCGGCATTGCAGTGGCTGGAAGATGGCCCACTCTGCGCAGACGCGTCTACTGCGCCAGATTCGGATTCCGACGGAATTCCGGACGACTGCGACAACTGCCTGCTCTTTCAAAATACGGCACAAATAGACACCGACCAGGACGGATATGGAAATCGATGTGATGCCGATTTCGACAACGATGGCTCCGTCACCATGTCGGATATCACGCACTTCTTGACGCTCTTCAACACCAATTCTCCCGCCGCAGATTTCAACGGCGACGGCTACGTCAACTTCTTTGAAGTTTTCGTCATCGTCAACTCTTATTCGAAAGCACCGGGACCTTCGGGAATCCTTCCTTGAATGCCGAGATTCCCGAGCCGAGAGCATCTGGGCCGGGCTACTCCGCAGCACGCTCATTAGCGCTTCAAAGCATCCTTTTCGAGGATCAGGTAGAAGGGCGTATTCGCAGCGACGACGTAGTCCTGGGGATTCAGTTTCTGTAGAACCGGATCATCCCGTTCGGGAGCTACGCCTATGAATCTCGATCCAACAGGGATGAGCTTCATGATCACCGCCAAATCCGGCAGCTGAACAGAATCTCCGAAACGTTCAGCATAAGGGACTCGAATTCTTGGATTTCCCTGCAGCAACGGATTTGAAGGGAACATCCATAATGCCGATGTCAACGGCCGGAGTTCGGTGAACAAATAGCCCGCCGGGAAATAATCAAAGAAGACTATTGTCTGCCTATTCTTCCCCAAATCAGCAAGGCTCTCACTCAGTGTCTGAATGAAATCCACTCGCTCGGCAGTCGTAAACAGGCCCGCGTAAGGTCCCTGGCGCACACGCGAATCCAGGTCAAATAGAGGGCGATCTCTATAAACCCCCGCCTGAAACTGAAGCAACTCGTATATCAAGATACTGAGCGACATAAGGAGAACGGCTCCCGATCGAAATAGGGATAGAGACGCGGCCTCCCCTTCACTCTCCCGATCGATCTTGGCCTCAGGAAAGAAATTCGATACCACGCAGAGACCCACCAGGCAGGCTGGAGCCAGGCCCAGCGCTGCATTTCTCAACCCATTCGCCGTCGACCAGAGGATGCTCGCACCGGCGAATAGGGATCCCAACACGAGTATTCCAAGAGTTGTCACGTAGGAACGTCCGAGTACTCCAGCTCCCGGCCGCAACGCATAGAGCGAGATACAGGCCAAGGCAGTAATCACGAAGGTCGTTGTCGTATAGGGTTCGGTTCGTGGTACGTAGAGCTCTGCGGCCAGCATAAGAAGAGGCCCAGTCGACAATGCAACGAGCATCAATGACCAGGGGTTCCTGGCTTTTCGGAGTCCTACGCCTACCGCGATCAGCACGGCTGCGATTGCGAGGAACATCTCCGCTTGTCGGAGGAATTCTTCTTTCAGCGCCAGGAACTTCGACAGACCGCCCCCCTGGCTACCAAGCAGTTGATTCAACTCAATCATGCGTGGAAGATTCTTCATCACATCAAAAGTCAGACCCGCCCAGACGAAGACGGCGAACCAGAACAAGGCCACGGGAAGAATCGGGATCGCAGCCCTGACCTTCTGCAATCCACTCAGGTTTCGACTGCGAATCAAAATGGGAAGCAAGCAGGATAGAATCGCGACGGGACTCAATGTCGGATATGCGACACAGACCAGCGAAAGCGAAAGAGCGCCCCAGAAGAGGTCCAGCCCTGGTCTCTTTGACGAATCGGAAAAGGCTACCCAGATCAACCCCGCGAGCATGCCCAGGTAGGCGATGGTGTTATAGCTGAGACTCGGAATACTGAAGGGGATGTAGACCAGGACAATGGCCGCAAAAGCGATTCCATGGGAAGTCCCGACAATTCGACCAAATCGGGTTGCAATCAGATAGGAAGCGAGAATCGAGCCAGCGAAATAGAGATGCCTCATGAAGAGAACGAGCCCATCGGAAGAATTCCACGCCAGGAGATAGGCCTTGACGAATGGCACCAGAATCAATCCCGCAAACTGGTGCACCGACAATTCATCCTGCAGCGGCCGATGCCCCAGAGTGAATGAGTATGGAAGAGCGACGTAGAATGATTCATCGGTGAAATCGATTGCGAAGTAGAGGCGGACATATAAAGCAAGTGCCGCGAACCCAAAAATCACCTTCGCGGCCCCCCGGAGTACGCCTGGGCCGCGGATGGCGGAAATACGCTCTCGGTCGATCACCGATTCTGGCTCGCATGGAGACGGAACGACTCGCAGCAAAGAGAATCCGAAGAATGTTCGGGTTCCTGCTGTGAGAGCGCCAGGATACCTTTCGGTTTCGATATCATGGCCCCGAAGCAGTCGAGCCCAGGAGTTCTTGCAGAGTTCACACTCAGTTTCCTCCAAATGCCTCGAGAGCCCGCTCACTGGGATCAGTGAAATTCTCAGTCGGCAGTCGTTCGTGGAGGCCGTCTCCATATGCCAGACGACCCCAGCCCTTCAATCGCTCGACAGAATCCGCCTGGATTGCGAGTCTGGGATGCTCCAAAGCCGCCACGGAACTCCCCTCAGCTAGAAGTGGCAGCTAGAGCCTCGGCCACGGCCAGCGTGCGCTCTGCCAGCTCATCAAGCTCCAGTTCACCCATCCCCGCAAGGCTGATAGCCACCCTGCCTCGCCAGGGCCGTGTCCACTTCTCCGGAATACTTTTCCCTTGCAGACCCCATAAACCGCCGACGGTCGCCCCATTGCAATCCGTATCCCATCCGGCAGCAACCACATCACCAATCGCCACGGAGAAATCCGACTTCCCCGAGAGAAGACCCCAGACGACCAATGCGAGATTATTGATCGTATGGACCGGCGAAAGTTCTCCATAACGTTCGTGGAGTCGAGCAACGGCATTCGGATCCCCGACCAGGCCGGATCCGAAATGTACCGCTTCGGAAACCGAAGAATTCTCCGGGATCTCCAGCAGCGCGGTCTCTATGGCCGCGTTCAGATCTCGAGACATGGGGATCATCGCTGCCAATGCTGCAACGAAAATAGCGCCGTACACACCCTCCCCTCGATGCGAGAGTGCGGCGTCCTGCCGAACGAGGGCAGCCGCCAGACCTGGCTTTCCGGGGCAGACCCATCCATAGAGGTCCGCACGGATCTGGGCACCGATCCAATCGGAATAGGGATTGTCCGAGCATTCCCCCAGATCAAATCCGGGCTCAGCGCCGAGGGGAAAATGCTCATCTGCCTTCGATAGCAGCGTTCGATAGGCCGCCCTTTCCGCGGTAAATGTTGCAGCGGGAGGCAAATAACGAAGCCAGGCCCGACCCACATCCTTCGTCTCAAGGTTGGCCCCATGCTCTTCCAACATCAGCAGGGCCAGAACAGTATAGGTAATATCATCATCCGGTTCGCTGCGGGTAATATGGCCACGGCATGAAAGGGGCGCGAATCGTGCCGGGCCAGAATTCTCCAAGAGAGGAATATAATCTCTCGGCGGCATGGCCTCGGCTCGCTCGAGATAGTCCGTCAGGGCCTCGAGCCCCCCAGCCATCGAAAGCAACTCGACGGGCTTTCCCAGCTGACAGCCGGAGATTCTACCCTGCCAGGCAGACCGGATTCTCAGTGGGTCGATGTTCTGCTCTTTCGCTGGAATTGCTCCCCGAGAAGACACCGCTCTCACCTCCATTCAGCGATCCGGCCCGCTTCGGCTCTCTGACGTACTTGAATCTCCCGTTGCCTCTCCTGATTCGTGATTTTTGAAGTTCCTTCGGGCAGGAAATTCCAGACTTCAGAAAAGGCCACCCTTCGTGAGTTCGGCTGGGGAGAATCTCGAGTCCAGACATAGCGATATTGGATCATTCCCGACTTCTGGCCTCCTGTATCCAGCCAGTTTGGGCATCCCGGATCCCGGTGGGCGATCACACAGCGAAAGAGACCGTCAGAATCGATTCTTGCCTGGGCTCCGTTGATGCTGTTGATGCGATTTGCGTAGTCCATCGTAACGAAATACGGATTGCATAATTGATAGTGCCAATAACGAGCATCCGGCACTTCAGTTTCGATGATCAGCGCCTCGTCGCTTCCGAGCTCATAAACGTCATTTCCATAGCGAATATCATCAGCGCCTCCTACAAATCCCCTTGCCGGAGCCAACCTTCCGGGAACGTGCTCTGCTCTCATTTTCGGCATCCACTCTGCCCAGAATTTCGTCGTCATCTCAACAAAATGACTGATGTCATCGATGACCTGGCCCATTCGCTCGGGGCTATCGGCTTCGGGAGGCATGCCCAGGGTCTCGACACACTCTATGCTGAAACGCGCTGCCTCTTCATTGGCCCAATCGTAGAAATATTGACGGATCACGATCTGCGTGGCATCGATGTCGAGGGGAAGCCAATTCCCCGACTGCTCCTTGGCACTCGCAATGATCTCGAAGCTTCCGTCCTCTTCCATATCCAGATCTTCTGAGCAGAGAGTCTCAAAATTCCGCACATCGCCCATATGCATGAAACCCTCTTTTACCTCGATGAGGAAAAGCAGGCAACTGCCTCGTTCGCCCCGAATGCGATACGTGCGATCCCCTCGAATTCGGGCATGAAAATAGAGATTGTCGGCGTTTTCGGCGCCCCACTTCACCCAGGGATCCTCGATTCGGGTAAAACCCGGATACTCGGGATCACCGGCCTCCAGAGCCTGCCGAATTCCCAACGTCGTCATTCCCAGCAGGTAGCGCATGCCCTCCGCCCGGCTTCTCTCGCCTTCGGGAACATCCGCATCACGTATAAAATCTCCCGTACGCTCGAGTGCTCGACAGAAGTCGCGCCACGCCTCACCCTGCATCAAACGGTCAGCATGGAGATGAGCCGCACGCCGGGGACTTCGCAATTTTTCGCCCTCTTGTACCCTTGCGGAAAGTTCTCCACCACCAAGCTTTCTCTCTTCAGCCTCGGCCATTCATTTCACCTCGGAGAGCACATTGAAACGCTCCTGGTAGGCCGCAAATCGCGCCCTTTCGGTAGTGAGATCCAAGCCGAGATCTTCGAATGAGTAGATATGGGCCCCATGCCTGTTCTGCTCCTTCTTGGCAAAGCGGGCCCGCATCCGCTTCTCCGCTTCTCCGCTGAATTCGATTCCGAAGTGGTCGTAGATTCTCTCAATCGCCTCAAAGGGGTCTGAGAGAATTTCCTCATACCGGATATCGAAGAACTGTCGACTCGGAAAATTTTCGCGCGCTCTCATCGCTGTCTCCAGTCGATAGGCCATACCCTCCCCCCCGAATCCCGCCTTGATAGTGTCGATATCCGCTTCATCAGATCGCATCCAGGAGAGGGCGGATAGAATGCTTGCGGTCGAACCCATGCTCTTCAGGGGATCCCGATGGGTCATGATGATGCGCGCATCCGGATACTCGCCCAGCAGGACATCGAGACAGGCCATATGCGAAGGGGCCTTCAACATCCAGCGAGGCCTCCGGAAGCGATATTGCAGGAGTTTCAGGACCTTCCGGTGATAGGCGTATACCGGCCGCTGATCGACCGTCGCGTACCAGGCTGCAAAGCTCGGAATCTGCTGGCGACCGAGCCATTCCTCACAGGCAAAGGTTGGCATGGTGAGCCAGATGCATTCACAGGGAATCCGGGCACCCATCTCATGCATCGTCTTGTACTCCGGAACAAGCTCATTCCAGAACTGAACGTAGGCCTCACAGGATTCGATTCTCGGATCACTTTCATAGCTGGCTTCCTCGGGCGGCGGGCAGGGATGGCGAGCCTCCCAGGAAAGAGGCACGCGGTGTGCCGGATCCTGTGCCAGCAGTTCGTGCAGAATCGACGTTCCAGAACGGGGAAGGCCCACGATGAAAATTGGCCCATTCATGGATTCGTCGTGAATTCCGGGGAACTCCCTATAGGTCTCTTCGATCTTCAGTCTCGTTTCCAACGCATTGACGATATCGCCACGGGAAAGCACGCGACCCAGGAGCGTGAGTCTTGACTCGCGGTCGAGTCCCCGGGCGAGGACTTCGAGCCCCTCGCGCCAGACATCTTCTCTTCCGAAATCCGTCAATCCCGTATTCGATCGAGCCTCGGCGAGCAGAGATTCCACGTCCAGGGGAACGCCCATGCCTCCGCTTGCCCCCGAAGACAATATGGCCCGGCCAACCCGATTCAAGTCCTCCAGCCATCCCGGGCGAGAATTCGAAAGATCGAAAGGGTGATCGCTCACGGCATATGGTCCCCGCCACTTACGCTGATCATCTGGCCCGTCAGATGCCGGGCCCTCTCGGATGCCAGGAAAAGGGCCGCATCGGCGACGTCCTCGGGTCGACCGATGCGCCGAATCGGTTGAGCCGCAACATTGAAGAGACCCCCCTCGCCCTCGGCGGCAATTGCCATCTCTTCTGGAGTTCCAAAAAACTCGTATCCGTATTTGCGCCAGAAGCTTCCGGCGCCCACATGATTCTCCTCATGCGGCACAATCCAACCCGGAGACACGCAGTTGATCCTCACTCCCCGGGGACCCCACTCGTAGGCGAGAGCCCGGGACATGGAAAGCACATAGCCCTTGGTCCCGGCGTAATGGGCCACCTGATTGCCCGCCGAGGGCTCAAGAGCCGAATTCGAAGCAATGTTGACGATCACACCGCTACCCCGCTCCAGCATTCGAGGGCCCACGGCCTGGATACAGTGAATCACACCCCAGACATTGAGATCCATTTCCCATTCTATCTCGCGCTGAGGCTTTTCTTCCCAGGCATGCGGATATGCGACACCGCCCGCATTGTTGACGAGCACGTCGATCTCCCCAAAAGTCTCGACCGAACGAAGCATCAGAGAGGCAACGGCGTCGGGATCTGTCACGTCGGTACGAACAACAAGGGTCCTGCCCCGCCGCCCTTCACAGCTGCTGGCGATCTCCTGACACTTTTCCTCATCTCGGCTCGCCAGGACCACATCGCAGCCCTCATCCACGAATCCTTGTACGAGACCTCGGCCAATACCCCCGGAAGCCCCGGTGATGATGACCGTCTTACCCGAGAGGCCCAACTCCACTTCCAACCCTCCTCAGTGCAGAAGCATAGACAAAAAAGAGTCCGGACTCTCCAGATCCGCACGCGCCCGACAAAGAGGCGCTTGAGGCCGGACAATCCTTCGATTCCGGGCTCTTGATGCGAGTCGTTGGTCGACCTTGCGGCGCCGATCCCCGGCGAGAATCCCCTAGCCCCGGGGATCGGAACAAGCCATCGGGGAGGGCATAGCGACATCGAGAGAGTCGGCCGCATACCGCCCCGCCGGCCGGCGGGGAAATTCGCCCGCCCGGAATCGAATGCCGGCTTCCCCTTGGCCCTGCCACCGCCTCGGGAGACGATCCGGATCGTTGGAAGTCCGGCCTCCAAAATGTCCTTCTCGGGCCTCTTTGCAATCCCCCCTTCCAGGAGGGAGCGAAGCTAGCCCCCCAATCCCCGAACCTCTTTCACCTTGACCATGACCGCATTTTGGATGGGGGGGAGCTTGAGCCCTTTCTCCTTGATGGCTGCCGCCAGTCGATCGTAGACGGGTCCATCCTGGGAGAGTTCAGTCGTTCCCTTGAATTGAAAACCCTGGAATTTTTCGGGGCGACAGACATAGACGGCCACCCGCTCATTCTCCTTCAGGTTGGCTCTCGAGCCCGGGCTCATGATATCGGCGAAGGCCAGATGGTCCTCATCGATCACCATGATCGAGCCCTTCGGGCTCACGTTGGGCTCGCCGCTGCTCGAGGCAGTGGCTACATAACAAAGACCCACTTCCTCGATAAAACTCCGATGTTCGTCTTCGATCATTCCCATTGCCGATCTCCTTGGATTCTTCTTGCCGAAAGAACTTCAGTAACGCTCATATGCTCCCGTCGTGATCCAGCCCATCATGCTGCCAGCACGGGAGCTTTCGCGGAACGCAACTCATCGTATCGGGGGGGGACGGGAATTCGAAAACGCTTTCGAACCTCATCGATGGGAAGTTCGAGCAGATTTTCCCAATCAGCCCCCACGATCCAATCTGCCTCGAGGCCCCGGCGATATCCCTCGCGGCATTGTTCGCGAATCACAGCACGTGCAGTCCAGCTATCCGTTCCGCGTGGGCCGGATCCCGTGAAGAAACTGCGGAGATAGGCCGCCGCGATCAGGAAACCGACTCCTGAATGCTTCGTTTGGGCAAAGCTGAAGGCCAATACGCCGATCTCCCCCACGAGGTCGCGGCCATAGCCCGTGGTTACATGCAGCAGATCGTGCATATCCCGCATACGCGCAGTGAGAACCGCATAGGGCCCCTCGGCCTCTGCGTCTCCCCTGCTCGCCGCTTCCGAGGCCTCGACCAGACCTTCCGCGGAAATCTGCTCCTGGATCAACCACTCGACATAGACTCTCCCCAGACTTCCCTCGGGCATGGCGAGCAACGCCTGCCGATCGAGGAGCCGGTCGAGCAGGCCCTGCTCCCTCGCCAGGATCTGCCTGCCCTCCAGAGTCCCATTAAAACGACGCATAAGGCGTTCGCTGCTCTTGCCCGCCAGGGTGCCGATTACACGCACCGCCTGCGCGGTATCATCCGGATCGCGCATGCTCAATTGGATTGCCCGTAGCGCTTCCAGGGGCCGAAACCGTGTCGCAATTCCGTGAATCCGAGCCTGCTCCAATGTCAACTGGGGGAGGGAACTCACTTCATAGCTCCTTTCTGGGACGGGAGAAAAGACGGGGCTGAAGAAAGAGAGTCCGTCGCATCGGTTGCAAGGCCTGCTACTTCGACCATCGAGACTTCGAGGCTTCTCAACTGCTCGTGGAGTTCAGACCGCAGGTCGTCCGTGGCGACCCCGGCCAGCATCAGGGTGCGGAAGTGGGCCACTTGCACTCCGAATAGATCCGAGTTGGTGGTGCCGCTCGACCACATCCGCAAGGCGTGCACGAAAGCCATGAATATCTGATGCGCGAGAACCCTGGGGCCGACAACCGACTGGAGGTCTCCTACTTCAATCGCCTCGCCGATGCAGTCGTTTCCGAGATCGACACAGCGGCGAATTACTTCCAGCAGATGTACCCGGGAATCCATCTGCTCGATCAACCGAAGGAGTGGGCGGTAGAAATCTTCTTCCGCGATGAACTCCGCAACCGCCAAATCCGAGATGGCGGCGATCCGATCGATTGGATTCGCCGGTGCGATCTCGTCCAGACGCGCTTCCAGGCCGAGGATGGACTCCATCAGCAGCGCGATCAGAAGCCCTTCCCTCGATCCAAAGAGGTTGTAGACGGTAGCGACGCTCACTTCCGCGGCCTCGGCGACACCCTTGATCGAAAACTCTTCCGCACCCCCCGACTCGATCCTGGCCCTTGCCGCATCCCGGATGCGGTGGCGGCGACGCGACTTTCCGACCTCTCTCAAACTCATAGACACATCTAAACTTAGTGCCGTTTCCAAACTGGTGCAAAGATCAATACTTTAATAAATTCCACTATTTAGAAAACTCCCTACAGTCGCGAAACAATTCTCTCAGGGCTTGGGGTCATCCTTTTCCCGGCCTCGAAGTGCCAGATCCACCGCTCCCAGACGGCGCTCGTCGCCTCGCCGCCCCCCCCCATGAGCCGCCATCACCAGAAAATCCGAGAAAGCGGCCTCCATCGACGCACTATAACCCTGAGCATCCTGTGCCTTGTTGACGGCCAACTTCGACATGCGTAGAACGGTGCGACCGTTCCTTGCCACGCGTTTTGCATAGGCGCGAGTCTCATTCTCAAGATCCGCGCGGGCATAGATGCGATTCACGAAGCCCAGTTCGCGAGCTTCCTCCGCCTCGAGGAAACGGCTCTCGAAGATCAATTCTTTGGCCTTGCGGGGATGGATATCCCATGGGATCGAAAAGTACTCGACCAGACCCGCCAGAAAACGGGCATCCGGGCTGGCAAAGACGAGATCCATCGCGGCCGCAATCATCCAACCCCCGAAGATGCAATAGCCCTCGACCATCGCAATCGTCGGCTTGGGCAGGTTCCGCCACTTCAGCGTGTAGTCCAGATTATACTTCCGGAAATTCTCGTAGAATTCGATGCCACTCGAGGGAATACCCCTTTCCTCCTGATCCGCGACCTGCTCGGCGGTTCCCAGGTCGTGACCGGAACTGAAGTGATCCCCAGCACCACGGACGATCACCACGCGAATCTCATGATTCGCCATCGCCTCATCCAGGCGAGCGTCGAGAGCATCGAGAAGGGCCCAACTCTGGGCATTGCGATAGCGGGGGCGATTGAGGGTCAGAATCGCGACACGCTCATCGATTTCGATCAGGACATCGTCCGCGGCCATGGGCACCTCCTCCGGAGAGCACCCAGTCTACGCCAGTGGGGGTTTTCGGGAAGACCCTCCTGCCCCGGCCCCCCTCAAGCCCACATCTGCCTCAGTCTCGAGGCGACATCCACCCGAACCTTCGCTCCGGACTCAGCGGAATCGCCCTCTTCTCCCTTCCCAACCGATGGAGACGATCGCAAGCTATCTCGCTCGAATAAATCCAGCAGGGAATCGGGGATGAAGCGCGTCCGCGGTGTAAATAGACTCGTGTCGCCGAAGCGATGTTGTTGGCGTTTGAAGAAGCGCAGTGGATGGATCAGATATAGATGATCCCGGGCCCGAGTCATGGCGACATAGAGCAGACGCCGCTCCTCCTCGATCTGCTCCTGATCCCCGGTTGACATATCCGATGGAATACAGCCATCCGCCGCATTGAGAATGTAAACCGCATCCCACTCCTGGCCCTTGGCGGAGTGGATGGTGGAGAGAATCAGGTAATCCTCGTCCAGGACGGGTTCCCCGGCCAGATCTCCGCTCGCCGCCGGAGGGTCGAGGGTCAACTCGGTCAGAAATCGTTCGCGACTGGGAAAGCCCGCCGAGATCTGTTCCAACTGCTCGAGATCCCCCGCCCGAATATGCGCCGCGTCATAGAGGCGCTCGAGGAGGGGGCCATACCATTTCCGCACCATCCGAAACTGGGCTTGCCACTCCGTGGCGGGATCCCGCAGCCGGATCAGGAGTTGGCAGAGAGCCGGCCAATCCTCTCGGGCCGCCCGGGGCGGTCGATAGTCGCATAGGCTGCTGAGATCGTATTGATGGGTCGTCTGATGCTCCATCGCGAGTTTTGCGTGCCCGGGGCCGATACCCGGCAATAGCTGAAGGACGCGAAAAGCAGCCACAGCATCCCGGGGATTCTCGGCCCAGCGCAGGAGCGAGAGGACATCCTTGACGTGGGCGGCCTCCAGGAATTTCAGCCCTCCGTATTTGACGAAGGGAATCTCGCGTCGGGACAACTCCACTTCCAATGCATCGCTATGGTGAGAGGTGCGAATCAGGACGGCCTGGCGACGGAGTTCGATCCCGGCTTCCCGATGCTCGAGGATTCGTTCGACCACGTATTCGACCTGGGCCCCCTCGTCTTCCACCGTCGCAAGGATGGGCTTCTGTTGCGATGCCCGAAGGGAGAAGAGGCTCTTCCTGAAACGCTCCCGGGCCAATTCGATCACCCCATTGCAGGCCTCGAGAATCGGCTGGTTGGAGCGATAATTCTGTTCCAGGGTAACCACCCGTGCCCGGGGATCGAAATGGTCGGGGAAGTCCAGAATATTCCGCACCGAAGCCGCGCGAAAGGCGTAGACGGATTGGGCATCATCGCCCACGACCGTCAGCCCTTCGCCCGATGGTTTCATGGCCAGGAGAATGTCTGCTTGCAGTGCATTCGTATCCTGATATTCATCCACTAGAACATGGTCGAAGCGTTCGCCTACCGCGGCGGCCAACTGGGGTTCGGCCATGAGGTGATGCCAATAGAGAAGGAGATCATCGTAATCCAGAAGATTGAGTTCCTGTTTCGCTTCTACGTAGCTGCGGAACAATTCCTTGAGTTCCTGCTCCCAGGATTCACAAAAGGGAAAGGCCCGGGCCAGGGTTTCTGCCACTTCCCGCTGCGCGTTGACTGCGTGGGAGTAGATCGAGAGACAGGTGTTCTTGCGCGGGAAGCGGGAGGACTTCTTCGCAAATCCGAGTTCGCTTCGGCGTAGATTCAGCAGATCCGCCGAGTCCGAACGATCCAGGACGGTGAAAGAGGGATCGAGTGAGATCGAGCGTGCATGGCTGCGCAGCAGACGATTGGCAACGCTATGAAAGGTTCCCGACCAGTGGATCTGGCCGCCCGCCACCCGTCCCGACCCGGCACTGGATCGGGCGTTCTCGGCCAGGGCTCGCTCGACAATTCTCTGGCAGCGCCGAGTCATCTCCTGGGCCGCTCGCCGGGTGAATGTGAGCAGCAGGATGCGCCTCGGATCGGCACCCTCAAGGATCAGATGAGCGACGCGATGGGCCAGGGTATTGGTCTTGCCGGAACCCGCTCCGGCAATCACGAGCAAGGGCCCAGCCGCCCTGCCCGCGAGGCCCACTCCGTAGCGGGCCGCCTCACATTGGGCCGGGTTGAGTTCGGCCAGGTGCATGGGCCCTCCGCCCGGAACACCTTCTACACGCTCTGCGTCGACCTCTGGAAGATCGACTCGAGCAACCGGATGCGAAATTTTCGAAGCCGAAGTCCCCTCGTCTCCACTCGCCAGCGTGGCAGCGGCTATCTCTCGACTTTCCGCCTCTCGACTTCCCGCCATCGGTCTCCCCCCGCTCCCTCTCTTGAGATCCCTCTCTTCAGGCTCCGCTCTCCCCCTCCTGGCTCCGCTTTCCCCCTTCATGGCTCCGCTTTCCCCCTTCATGGCTCCGCTTTCCCCCTTCATGGCCCCTTCCAGGCTCCGCTTTCTCGCCAGGCCTCGCCGGGCCTCGCCGGGCCTCGCCGGGCGGCCCGGATTGCCGCCCCCCTGCCCCGCCCCGGCACTTGTGTCCACGGCCCCCCCCACGCGTCGGCTCCGTGAGCGGGGAAATGCGACTCGCCCCGAGGCCAACCCGGGTCAAGGCCGGAAAAGGTGAGAAGTCTAGAGCAGGCGAACGAAAAACGAAACTCGGGAATGAAAAGACCACAATCGAATCACCGACCTGGTAACTATACCGTCCAGACGGTATAGTTATTCGATGCCTCAGCCCGCGCCCGCGCGATCCCGAATCCTCGATGCCGCCGAGCGTCGCCTCCTCTCCTCGGGGCCGGCGGGCCTCGTGCTCGAAGCCGTCGCGAAGCAGGCCGGCGTGAGCAAGGGGGGACTCCTCTACCACTTCCCCAATAAGGAGGCCCTGGTCGACGGCCTGACGGATCGAATGCTCGCCGAATTTGACCACACCCAGGAGCATTTGCACGGCGTCGACCCCTCGCAATCGGGCGCCTGGGCCCGCGCCTACCTGGGTTCGACCCTGGACCGCAATGGAGCCCCCGCCCGAGAATCCGGCCAGTTGATGGCGGGGATCCTGGCTGGCATCGGCGGCCAGCCCGAGCGCCTCGCAACCGTACGCGAACGTTTTCGAGAATGGCAGGAACGCCTCGCCCATGACGATGTCGATGCCGTCAGGGCCACCATCGTCCGGCTCGCGAGCGACGGGCTCTGGCTATCTGCCCTGCTCGGGCTTCCGCAACTCGAAGAGACATTATCGCGCCAGGTCGTCAACGCCCTCGACGCGATGACCCGCGACTGAGCCACGAATCCGAAGTGGATCGGAAAATCGATCCGGGGCCCATCCCATGAAAAAATCCAGAACGCTCGAGCTCGAAATCACCCGATTGGAAGACTTGATCGTGGCGCTGAAGAGCGAACTCAAGAAAAAGCGAAATCGGATGGGCGATGCCGCCCGGGCCGAGGCGATCGAAATCCGCGACAGCTGGGAGTCCCTCGACACACGCTGGTGGATCGGCGTAGTCACCGTCCTCGTGGCGCTACTACTCGGATCCTATCTCTTCTACATGAACCTCGGCTGGTATGCGGACCAACGAGAACTCCCACCCTCAAGCGATTGGCTGCTGGAGAGGCTGCCTCGACTGAATGTGATCCCCATGCTCTCCTGGGGATGGCTCATGCTCCACGGCTACGCTCTGGTCAGCGCCCTGCTCTATTCCCCTCGCAGAATGCCCTTCCTCTTCTTCCTGCTCTCCATCTACCTTTGCGTGCGCACCCTCTACGTCTTTCTATCTCCGATCGGTGCTCCGATCCGGATTTTGGATATGCGGGAATTTGATTCCCTCTTCGCGGCCGTCGCAGGTGAGTACACATTCCAGAACGAGTTCATCTTTTCGGGTCATACAGCAGTCCCCTTCCTCTTCTTTCTCTTCTTCGAAAGAAGGGTCGAGCGAGCAATCATGTTGATCGGATCCCTGATTATGGGAGCCTGCGTTCTTCTCACGCACAACCACTACAGCGTGGACGTCCTTTCCGCCTATCTCGTCGGATACGCAATCTACGCCCTGGCGGGGACGCTCTTTACGGCGTTCGTGCGTCCGCTCTACTTGAAGCCTCCGTCTGCCAGACATCTTCATGCGGACGCTGGTGTACCCGTCGACTCGCGCTCGCCCAGCGCCGGCATTCCCTGATATTCGGGCAAGGAGAAGGGGAAGGATCCAGACCCTGGCAGCCTCGGCTGTCGTCTGCGCTATCCTGATCCCGGAATTTCCATCAGGGCAATCTATTTCCAGACGGTGAGGAGACTTCAGATGATATGGCTGAAGAGACGAAACCCCAGGTCCTGGTGGCCATTACTCCTTGGAACCACCGCTCTCATCGCCGCTTCGAGCATCGCATTGGGTGAGGATCGATACGATCCCGAGATGATCCAATGCGAGATCATCTTCAATATCAAGGGCTGGTCGCTATTCGTAAAGAGCGCCCGGGGTGAGGGCACCATCAGTTGCGATAACGGGCAAGGCGCCGAAGTAGAAATCCGGTCCATGGGTGGCGGCCTCAGCGTGGGGAAATCCGAGATGATCGGAGCCCATGGGAAATTCACACGTGTTCGAGATATTAAAGATCTCTTTGGCAGCTTCGTTGAAGCCGAAGCCCACGCCGGGGCCACGAAATCCGGCAGTGCATCCGTGCTGACCAAAGGAGATATCTCTCTGGCCGTCACCGGTGCCGGCCAGGGGATGAATCTGGGTGCCACCATCGGCAGCTTTACCATCTCGCCTCGCTAGGCGCAGCGCCGAGTTCTCTCGTATGCGGCCCGACCTTTCCGCTTTCGGCGAACGCATTCCAGTGCAGGATTTCCAGATGGGCCACCGCCGGCTCCCCGTTCAGGGCCCGCTTCGTTCCCGGGGCTCCAGATGAATCTTTCGTGCGGCGACTCGGCAGAGAATTGAGGAATTCCAAGGGCATCCCGAAGGCAGAGGCTTTGAAGATCCGAAGACTCCAAGGAGTCAGGAAGAGGCAGCCTTGATACTTTCGGGTGGCAAACTTCATGAACTCGAAGTGCCCTTTAGAGGCAACTTTACAGAAATATCTTCTCGAAGAATTCACCCCTTCGGACGGGCAAGTGATCGGCAGAAAGTGCGCCACTCCCGTATTTAATCAACAGCCTCGAAGAACTTCATCTTCGCGGGAATTACGCGATTTCCGCAGGGGCATGGGGAGCGTAGAAATAAGGCAACTTCCAGGCATCCGGTTCTGATATATTCAGTCGGTTGCGATGGTCCGCAACCCGAGAGCGGCGAGTGAACTCATGGTGCCGAAAATTCAACGCGGGAAGCAGGCAATGGAAGCCGTCTCCAGCATCCTGCTGGTCGTCTCCAGCGTGATCTTGGCCGGAGCCCCCCTCCTTCTTCCCATCAAGGCCCATGCGGGATCGACCGGAACCCTGGCTTCAGGAGATCCGAACGCCGTAGATGTCAATCAGGGCTCGGGTAGCCAGATCAATGCCGATGATTGGGAAGCGATCGAGACGGCTCTCGCAGGCGAAGGTGCCCAGGCCAGCGGCACTCTCGGCAGCAGCAATACCGGCTCGGGAATCCAGGACAACTCCTCGGTGATTTCGCCGGAATGGCGGGAAGTCGAAAACGCCAATAGCGGTTCTGGAAATCAATTCGTGAATTCAAAAAATTCGGATGGGGGGGATCGGATCAGCGACGACGTCGTCCTCGTGCTGGGCGAGAATGCACAGGTCGCCCACAACGATCTGGAGTCAGCAGTCAGTGGCAATGAGGTGCTGATTTCTGGAGATTTTTCCGCGACCGATTCATCGCTTTCGATCGGCGCCGGGGGGGGATTCACCGGACTTTCCGGAATCCAGGTCATTGCCCTGGAATCGGGAAATAACACGACCCAGAATGTCGGCGTGAACGTCACTGCCGGCGTCGACGCCAGGATCTCGAACGCCCGAATCCGCTGATAGCGGATCCCGAAAGAGGTTCTCCCATCGCGTCCACCAGATCTTTGGCACTCGCATCTCCGGCGAAACCCGCGAATGCCCGCCGCATCGATATCCCAAGGCCCCGAACTTCAGATGTGCCGAAAACCGGATCCAAGAGTTGCCCCCGGCCTTTGCCTCCCGACCCGTTGCGACCCGCTGGAAATCTCTCCTCGAAGATATTCCCGGCAGTCCGAGATGGCCGGCATTCGAACCCGTCCTCAGTCGGCTGGCGAAGTTGCCGTCACCCGCGCTGGCAATCCTTTCGACAAGATTTCGGCCGCATCCGCCACCATCTCGGCAAGAATCTCCCCGGCCGGACGCTTCTCTTCGAGCATTCCCGAGGTCTGTCCGGCGGCATTCATCAGCAGATCGTGTCTCTCGACCCTGCGAATCGAGTATTCGAGATCGTTGATCAGGATCGCCTGAAGGCCCATCGGTAGAGCTTGCAGGCCCTCACGCTCCCAGGCTTCGATCAAGGGATTCGAGATATTGCGCATCGTCTTTCCGCTATAGAGCCGCGTCACCGTAGTGTCTTCAGCCCTGGCGGCGAGAATCCGGTTCTTCTGCAGATCCGGCTGATCGGCCTCCTCGGAAACCAGGAAGACAGTTCCACACCAGGCGGCCTCCGCCCCCGTGGCGAGGACTCCCGCCAATGCGCGCCCGCTCGACACTCCCCCCGCCGCAATCACGGGAGTTGGTGCCACTGCGGCCATCACCTGGGGAAGCAGAGCCAGGGTTCCGATGCGGCCCGTATGCCCCCCGGCTTCCGTGCCCTGAGCGACTACGTAATCCGCACCCGAAGCAGCCACCTGCTCGGCCCCCCGCACGTTTCCGACCAGGGAAAGAATCGTGGTGCCATTCGCCTTCAGCGCCTCCGCAAAGGGAGCCGGAGAACCGAGTCCCGAGGCGAAGACCGGCACCTCTTCTTCGAGAATCACCTCGATCTGGGTACCCGCCCAGCTCTCGCCCTCCCTTAGCCAACTGCCCATGGCATCGAGTGCCGGGGGGGCCTTCTGGAGTTCGATTCCGAGTTCGGCCGCAATTCTTTCGACCGCCGCCACGTGCTCCCGGGGAAGACGATCGGCAATCGGGGCCGACGAAAGATCGGCCTTGCCGCGCGGGATCAGGAAGGTATTGGCCAGGAGGAGATCGACTCCGAAGGGTTTATCGGTCAGGGCACGAATTCCACGGATTGCCTCGCGCAATTCGTCAGGCGAAAAGGCCACTCCTCCCAACACGCCGAGACCTCCCGCATTGGATACTGCGGCAACCAGGTCCACGTTGGCCGTCGGGGCTCCCGTACCCGCCACCGGGCCCATCCCGGCGAGGATCACTGGATATTCGATTCCCACACGATCACAAAATTCGGTTCTCAAGACGGGTCGGGTCATTCTCAACTCTCTCCAATAGGGGTCAAAAAAGCTTCTAATAGGAAAAGGACTAGCTTCGCAATTCCTCGAAATAGGCCTGCCGTTGCTCCTCGCTCGCCAGGGGAAATGTGCAGAAGATTCTATCGATTAGTCCCCCGAAACGCTGCTTGAGAACGGCCGCGACATCCATGGGTTCGGCGACGATGGCGAATTCAGCCAGAATCTCATCCCCGATGCGCTCGCCCATCGTCTCCCACTCTCCGCGCTTCGACAGGATGTTGAGTTCCGTCTGGAGATCACCCCAGCCGTGGAGATCGAGTACACCCCTATAGGCCGGGGTTGAACCGTAGAATGCGATCTGTCGAGTCACGGCCACCCGCGCTGCCTCCCACTCCTGTTCATCCTTTCCGGTCACGACGAAGGCGGGATAATTGAGATCAAAATCCTCGCGGCGCCTTTCGGCCTTCAGGAGCCCTTTCTCAACAGCGGGCAGGGTCACCTCTCTCAGGTAGCGGGGAGTAGTGAAGGCGTGAACGAACATCCCATCAGCCACCTCACCCGCCACTTCCGTCATTTTGGGTCCGACGGCTGCCAGAATGACGGGTGGGGCACCGTGGGGGTTGTTGGTCGGAGTAAACATTGGCGTCATCAGGGTATGGGTATAGAAATCACCCTGAAAATCGAGTTTCTCCTGCTCGTACCAGCACGCCCAGATAGCGCGCATGGCCATGATGAATTCCCGCATACGTGCCGCAGGATTGGACCAGGGCATGCTGAAGCGCTTCCGAATATGAGGTCGAATCTGGGATCCCAGGCCGAGAATGAAACGCCCCCGGGAATAGCTCTGGAGATCATTGGCCAGATTGGCAACGATCATTGGGTTCCTGGAAAAGGCCACGGCGATCGACGTCATCAATTCGATCCGCTCGGTATGCTCCGCCGCCAGCACCAGGGGAAGAAAAGGATCGGCAGCCGTTTCCGCGGACACCAACCCATCGAAACCCTGGGATTCCAACTCCCGCGCCAATTGAGGGATGCGCTCCATCTCTCCATAAATACCCGCATCGATTTTCATCGACATGCGTCTCTCCCATCTCCGAGTCTTCCGGCGACCTGATCCCTCCGGAAGATGTTTTCAAGAAGTGTCGGAGTATAAGGCAGAAGGAAATGGCGGGAGAGGTCCTCTTTCGCCGTACCCGCCGCTGGAGATCGGTGGTAGCGTCCCACACCAGAACCGAGTGCCAGAGATTCAGCCAACGAGGAGACTGGGGGGCGTGAAGAGAATCTGCGTATTCACGGGATCGAGCCCCGGGGCGGGAAGTGAATACGCCGCCGCAGCCCGGAATCTCGCGAAAGAACTCGTCACCCGTAATCTCGAACTCGTCTATGGCGGGGCCCGGGTCGGCCTCATGGGCACCCTGGCCGACTCCGTTCTCGAACTCGGTGGAGGCGTCATCGGCGTCATTCCCGAAGCTCTTTCATCCAGGGAAGTGGCACACTCCGGCTTGTCTGATCTTCGCGTGATGAATTCAATGCATGAGCGCAAGGCCGAAATGGCTGACCTCGCTTCGGGATTCATCGCACTACCCGGAGGTGTCGGCACCCTGGAAGAGATCTTTGAGGTCTTCACGTGGGCCCAACTCGGAATCCACGCGAAGCCCTGCGGCCTCCTGAATATATCGGGCTACTTCAATTCCCTACTCGAATTCCTCGAGCATTCCGTGAGAGAACGATTTCTCAAACCCTCCCATCAGAAGCTGCTTCTCGTCGAGGAGACTGCCGGCGAACTACTCGATGCATTCTCCGAATATTCGCCGATTCAAATCGACAAGTGGATCGATCGTGAAAAATGATCCGGCGAGGAAGAGACTGGACTCCACTACATCAGGAATCAAAGTCAAAGATTTCATGCTCTCGAGTCAGGAATAGCCGACTGGAACTGAAGTCGATAAAACGAGACTCATCTTTGAGCAGTCGGCCCGCAGCCTCACTTCCCTCGGGAGTCGCCATCGCCGATGCCAGCGCTTCGGCACTCGCCCACCAGACTTCCGTAATTCCATCGTAGGGTTCCGCCAGACCCCGTCCCTCACGAAACGACTCGTTCAGATCCGAATCCAGAAGGTGGCTCTGGATGTATCTGATGGCACCCATGATTGGAGCCAGACTCTTGACGAGGGGGCCATGTTCCTGCAACCAGTAGTGGGAGAACTCCACTGCTGAAATACCCTCCCTGCGTCGAATGCAATAGACCAGCTTGACCACCAGATCCCTCCCCTGGTTTCGGCTCGGGCCCGGCCACATGACCCATAGGCCGTCTGACATGCCCCGCAATTCCGGCTTTCGCCTCCTACGGCTTCTCTACTCCTACGCCGCGATCCCTATGAGGGCGTGCGGACCGCACTCGCTCACGCCATCAGCGGATATGTTGTCGATCCCACAGCCCCATCCGAGTTCGAGTCCTGCCGCCAGGCAACTCGGGAGCCCCGGGGTCGCGAAACTCATGCACTTGCCCGGCACCATCGAAGAAGGCTGGGAAGGCGGCTACATCCGGAGAGTCGAATTCTCCGACGGCATCCAGAAGATCGAGCTGGCCGCAGTTCTCCCTTCGACCGGATTCCGTACGCGACTTCATGACAAATGTCGAACTCCGCAAGAACATGCCAAAAATCCGAACTATCCCGAAACCCATCCGAATCGGCGGCTCAACAGTCGGACACCGAATTCATAAGGTCGCCGGGCACCGATCCCAGGAATCGAGGAATCCTCGCTCTCGCGACCACTGCTCAGCTAAAAATCCATCCGACAGGCAACTCGGAAGCGATTCCGACGCAATTCAAGGGTCTTCAATACGTTTT
>CAYTAT010000012.1:28228-81958 GCA_964435795.1 uncultured Spirochaetaceae bacterium | reverse complement strand
CGCCGGCCAGGACGGCCATGCAGTACCGATTCCTGGATTTCCCCTACCGACCCATCGGCTGCCCTCTGCGTGTAATCACGTAGGCGATAGTGGTAGCAGAAGTTCACACTTACACATCAGACTCTTTAGAAATGCGGATGTGACCAGACCGTAATTTCTCTCGCAACTACGCATTACATAACGGTCATCCCAATCTGGCGGAGTGCCCCCCGCGAGTTGGTATCCCAATTGCATTTTAAATGCTCCGCCGCCGGTAGATCCGTCATCTCAATCACGGACGCTCAGAACCGCGTCGACGGCAAAACGAAGAAGAGGACCCGATTTCGCCAACTGAGGAATGCCCTTGCACTAGGAGATGACGAGGTCGCGGCTTGGAGAAGAAACGCCGCGGAACTCATCGATGAAGCCTCGCGAGAGCAAGCGCATATCACAACCGCCCAGGAGCAACGAAACGTCATGGATATCCGTCACATCCAAAGCACTAGAACCAGCTCAATAAGCTCAATCATCGCTGCAATTGCAGCGGTTCTGGTCACCTTTTCGATTTCCGGAATCGCCAATGCTCTGACTTTCACAGAGGAACTCGCCAACCCCAATCACACGTTTGTCTATACGCGTGCCGATCTGGACAAGATCTTCAGAGATATCGTGATCGCAGAAGATCATGCGGGTGGTGACGATCTACTGAGTCTTCTTCCGCACGCGACCGCAATGCTCGGCCTGCGTACGATCGATGGCTATCACAACAACTTAATTTTCGGACAAGAGGGTTTCGGGTCATCGGACCTGATATTTCCAACTGTCCTCGAGCAAAACTTCCTCACCCCACCCGTAGCCTTGGTCGATTTTGACGGCCCCGGCCCGGCCCCCCCGACGCCATTCCAGGCTTCTTATGACTCTGGCAGGGGCGACCCCAACGGCGGTCTGGTCATCGACGCTGCGCCTCGGATCATCAGCCAATTGATCACAAACCAGACCAATATCAATCCCGCAGCCCTCGACGCCTTTGCGTCCAACGAAGGCTCGGAGATCCTTCCCGGCACATCCCTGGCCGGCAACGACCAGTTCCTCATCCCCAACGATGCACCCGACGAAGGTCTCTCGGCCCCCTTTAATGCATTTCTCACCTTTTTCGGCCAGTTCTTCGATCATGGCCTTGATCTGATCAACAAAGGCGGCGACGGCGATGTCATCATGCCGCTCGAAGCGGACGACCCCCTCATTGGACTCGTTCCTCCCGGCGCCCCCCCGATAATGACCATGACCCGGGCAACTCAAACCATCCTCCCCGGCGCCGATGGGATTCTGGGCACCGACGATGATGAGCGAAGGCACGTAAATGCCACAACGCCCTTCGTGGATCAGAATCAGACTTATGGCTCGCATCCGGCGGTCAACGTCTTCCTTCGTGAATACGAGTTGCGCAACGGGGTGCCCGAGGCGACTGGTCGACTCATCAATGGCTACGGAGCCGATCTGGCACCGGGCGGAAATGATGACGGCGGAATGGCACGTTGGCGCGACGTCAAACGCCAGGCCAGCGAGAAGCTCGGCATCCTGCTCGTCGATGCAGATGGATTCAACTTTCCCCTGCTCGCCGTTGATCCCTATGGGAATTTCATTCCGGGTTCTAACGGCTTTCCCCAGCTCATCATTTCGGGCGCCGAGCCCAACGCACACCAGAGTGGCCCGGTCGTCTGTGGCGGCACCATCGTCTGCCAGGAGGGCAACCTGGCGAACCCGGTAGACGGCAGTCTGGCCGTCAGGACGAATCAGAACCAGCTCATCGACGTATCTCATACGGCCAATCCGGGTGGAGGGTTGACGGCAGATAACGACGGTGCGAGCGAAAACACGCCCGCTGGCATCAGCGCCATCGATCCGGTGACGAAGCGACCCGGACTGCCTGCTGGGGAGAATCCTGGGCCTCCGAATCTCTTCTACGACAACGAATTGCTTGATGCACACTTCATCTGTGGTGATGGGCGATGTAACGAAAACATCGCACTCACCACCGTCCACACCATTTTCCATTCAGAGCACAATCGGCTTGCTGAATTCGTCAAGGGACTCGTCATGCAGCAGGCGAATACCGATAACGATGTCGATTACCTGAATGAATGGCTCGATACGACGGTAGTCAGCCTTCCTCCCGCTAATACGGACCTAGACGCCCTTGACTGGAATGGGAATCGCGTCTTTTCGGCCGCCAAGTTCGGCACAGAGATGCAATACAACCGAATCGTTTTCGACGAGTTCACTCCCACACTTTCAGGCCTGAAGGATGTCTTCGAGGGCGGCCCTTTTGGTTATCACACCGATCTCGATGCCTCGATCACTGCCGAATTCTCCCAGGTGGTCTACCGCTTCGGACATTCGCTGTTGACGGAATTCGTCGATCGATTCACCCCGGACTTTGCGGATGAAAGTCTCACGCTGATCGAAGCCTTCCTGAACCCGACGCAATTTGACTCCGAAGGTACCCTGACGTCTGAAGAAGCCGCCGGCAATATCGTTCGTGGCCTCACGAGAACGCGCGCCAATGAACTCGACGAGTTCGTGACGCCAGCTCTCCAGAGCAACCTCCTGGGACTGCCCTTGGATCTCGCGGCCATCAACATCGCGCGCGCCCGAGACGTGGGTGTCCCCAGCCTGAATGCGGCTCGAAAGCTCTTCTTTGCGGCGACTGCTTCGACGCAGCTGAAGCCCTACGGGAGTTGGATGGACTTCGCCGACAATCTCAGGCATGAATCATCCATTACCAACTTCATCGCCGCTTACGGAACCCATCCCAGTATTCCCGATACCGGATACGATGCGAAGCGGATTGCCGCCCAGGCGCTCATCGATGCATCCATCGCCGGCCCGGGTGATGAGCGAGACTTCCTCTACAGCCACGGAGCTTACGCAAACCTGCCCGATACCGATGCAAATTACAACGGCGTCACGGGCAATACCACGGGCATTGACGATATCGATTTCTGGCCCGGAGGTCTGGCTGAAGAGAGGCAGCCCTTCGGTGGTTATCTCGGTTCGACGATGAATTACATCTTCGAGACCCAGGTCGAGACCCTGCAGAATGGTGACCGCTTCTACTATGTGGGACGAACGGCGTCCATACCGCTCTTCAATGAGCTCGAGTCCAACTCCTTCACTGCCCTCGCCATGCGGAATACCAATCTGGGAGATGCCGAATCGGGCAGCCTTCCCCTGAATATCTTCGCGCATATGCATCATATCCTGGAAGTGGATCAGACCCAGCAGTACAACCAGGATCAGGCGAATGCGGCAGCCGACGCCGTGGTCGCTGCGGCCAGCGCTGCGAGCGCTCTCCTCACTGCGCAAGATGACTTCGCTGCGGCCACTGCCGCTCTGCCCGGTGCCCAAACTGCGGCAGACGCGACAGCAAGCGCACGTATGACTGCCCAGACTGCGCTTGCCGCCGCCATCGTGGAAGTGTCAGTTATCAACGCCGCAACCGTGGCAGGAGCAGTTGAAGCTCTGGATCAGGCAACTGCTGACGAGGTGTTGGCGGATGCACAAGCACTGGCCGCTGCCGACGAGGCCAATTCGGCTCAGATCGCAGAGGATGCCGCTATCGCGGCCGCGGCGGTTACGGCGACTTCCGGTGCGGGCAACACTGCGCTTGCAAATGCTGCACGGGATCAGGCCCAGACCGCTGCGGATAACGCAGCCGCTGCTGCGGATCAGGCCCAGGCCCTCGAAGACAGCCTGAGCTTGACAGCATTGCTGATCGACACGATTGGTCCCGTAGCAAACAACGGGCGGGTGAGACAGAATATTACGATCAATCCCGCCATACACTCGGCTCCCTTCACATCCACTCCGAACCTCTCGCAGGGTTGTCGCGCGCGAGGCGGGAATATCTTTGAGTGCCGGGGAAGAAACCTGACTCCGGGCGAAACCGTGCAGATCTTCGATCCTAACGCGGGACCGCCTGCGGCCGGATTCGGAGACGCGCAAGCTGCGACGATCGCTGCAAATGACGCGACGATGATCGCACAGGATGCCGCAGATGTCTTCGCGGATGCTGCCACGACAGCTGCAAACGACGAGGCGACTGCGAACGACGCGGCCAACGCACTTGTAACGAGTACTGGCGCTACAAGTGATGCCGCGGACGCGGCCCAGGCCGCAGCAGATACCGCGGCGGGGGTCGCCGCAGGCATGACGATCGCGGCTCAGGCGGCACTCGATGTGGCTCTGGCCAACGTGGCTGCAACCGAGGCGGAAGCGATTGCTGCCGCGGAAGTTGTAATCGCCGCCCAGGCTGCCTTCAACGCGGCCGATGCGGCCAATACCGCTGCCCAGGACACTCTTAGCGCGGCTCAGGACGGCGTAACCAACGGGCAGGCCAACGTGGACACGGCGCAAAACGCGCTGGTTGAGGCTGATGCCCTGGCGGCAAACCTGTCCGCATCCGACGACCCTGAGGGTGACTCCGCTCTGGTGCCCCTCGTGATTCGCGATGCGAGTCTCTCCACGTCGACTGTCTGTCTGACCGACAACTTCATTCAGTACACCGGTGGAGATCACACAACGATCGGTGGTACTGAGGGGAATGACACTCTGATTGGAGGCATCGGCGACGATTCGATCTGGGGTAAGGGTGGTGATGACTGCCTTGAGGGCGGCGACGGTGCTGACCTCATCGAGGGTGGAGAGGGCAACGACATCATCACGGACCTGGCCGGACCCGACGTTCTCGAAGGCGGTCCGGGATGCGACGCCATCTCCTCCGGCAACGAGGAGGATGTGGTATTCGGAGACCAGGGCAATGACTTCATGATCAACTCCAGTGAATTCCACGAAATGTTCGGCGGAACGGGCAATGACTTCCTCTGGGACGGCGACTTCATTGGCCATACCCGGGGTGGTGAAGGGGATGACTGGATGGAGAATGACGGAGGTGGTGAAGACCTCTTCCAGGGCGACCACGGTGCAGCCGCCGAGGGCGGAGAACCGTCGCATCGGGGCCATGATGTTGCTCTCTCCTTCGGAGGAAATAACGACTTCGACATGGAGAATGGCGATGACATTGTCGTCGATGGACCGGGCATCGAGCGGGCCGAAGGCCAGCTCGGCTATGACTGGATCAGTTTCCAGAACGACAAATTTGGTGTCGATATTGACTTGGACCTGACGATCTTCACCAGGCCCATCCTACCCCCCTCCAACGCCACGATTCAGAATCGCTACGATCGGGTCGAGGGTATCAGTGGCTCGCCCTTCAGCGACATCTTGCGGGGCAGCACCAACGATCCGGCCGATATGACGGGCAATGAACTCCTCACAGAGAATATTGCACTGATCACCGGTCTGGACGATCTCGTGCCCGCCGATGCCAGAGGACCCGTTGCCGACGATATCTTTACCGGGGCCCCCCAGACTGGTTATAACGGTGGCGAGATTATCATCGGCGGAGCCGGAAGCGACATATTGGTTGGTGAGGGTGGCGACGACATCCTGGATGGCGACTCCATGCTGACGGTCGGAATCGATCCGGGGAATGGCGATCCCGTCGTTCCCAGGATGAAAGACATCCAGGCGCGCGTTTTCAACAGGGAAATCAGCCCGTGCGATCTATCGATCTCGCGCGTCATCACTGACGAGGATGCCAACGATACCGATACCGATGCCGCCGTTTTCACTGGCACTCGAGCTGACTACCAGATCGAAACGGCCGCCAACTCGACAGTAATTTCGGATGCCAACGCAGATGGATTCCTTTCGGTGGCCGATACCCGAGCTGTTGGCAGCACCGGAATCGACCTGGTCCGGAATGTCGAGCGCCTGGTATTCTCGGATGAGGTGGTCGTCCTCCCGGTAGGGCTCGCGGGCTCTGCTGGCGACATCAACAGCCTAGCCACAGGGACGCCCGATATCCTGGGCAATCCCGAAGTCGGGTTCACGCTTACCGCGGACTTTGGCAGCGTGATGGATCTTGACAATGTCAGTGTGGATAATCCCAGTGGATTGCCCACCGGTTTGCTCCAATGGACCTGGCAGGCCGAATCGGAGCCTGGAAGTGGTTCCTTCATAGCGCTGGAGAAGCTCATAGGCGTCAATGGCAACGGCGATCCTCTCATCGTTCAGGGTGAAACCTTTGCTGTAACTGCCGAGGAGGCTGGTCAGGCAATTCGAGTCGAGCTGCTCTTCCAGGACGAGGCGGGTGTATTCGAAGTAGTCCACTCCGCTCCCGTTACCATCGTCTGCGATCCGAACGCCGGCTGCGTGCTTCCGGACGGCGTACCCCCGATCGCCCAATTCAATGGTACCAGCGCTCAACTTGCCGCTGCGGGTGTCGTGGCTGAAAACGCCTCCCGAGCTGGATTGGCAAGGCTTGACTTCAGCATTCCGAATATCCCGATCAGTGATTTCTCGGGCACTGGATTCGATCCGGCCGAAACGGGAGTGCCGATCGTGGCAGCGGATGAAGTCGCAGTGGCGAATATCGAGCTGACGTTCGTCACCGATGCCAGCCAGGCGATTACCGGTCAATTCAATCCGGAGATCGTGGCCATTGAGATCCTTGGCCCCGATGGAGTCACCCCGACTGGCGAGGTTGATCAGGGCAACGTCGATATCCTCTTCTCGATCCGAGGTGACGATGTAAGCCCACTCGTGAACGGTGCCACAACGGCAACGCTCAGAGTCGATGGTGCGGCGACAGCCGTCTGCACGATCACCTTCCTCGGCAACTCGAGTGTTGACTCCGCGATTGGGGTCGTCATCGACATGATATGTGGCGGAGTTCCCGTGGATCCGGAGCTGGTGGGTGCGCCCATTGCGAACTTCCAAGGCGTTCCTGGAAACATCGACGGAGCCACTGCGACGTTCGAAAACGCGTCACGACCGGGTCTGGGCAGGATTGATGTCACAATACCGAACGTGGACATCAACCTCTTCGGCGGAACAAACGGGCTCGATCCGGCCTTCTCTGCCGGTGAGACAGCCGGCTGCGGTCCGCTTCCCGAGGTCTGTCCGGGTGATGAGATCGCGATCGACGCCTTCGAGCTCGTCTTCACACAGAACCTGACGGGTGTGACGAATAGCTTTACGGCAGAGATCGTGGCGATCGAGAACTTGGGACCTGATGGGGCAACACCGGACGGCACGGCGGATCAGGGTCAAGTCAACGTGCTCTTCTCGGTCCGCGGACCTGACGTAGAGCCCCTGGTGCTCGGAAACACAATCATCGAAATCCTGGTAGACGGCGTAGTAGTCGCGACTCGGGATGTCACTGGTGACTCGAGCGTCAACGACGCCCAGGATCTCCTGGGATTCGATAATGGGGTGCTTCCGAATAACGCTCCGGACAGTGGTTTTGCTGATCAACGTGGCCGACTGCGAATCCGTGGAACTTGTGGCGGCGGCGGCGGCGTGGCTTCGGCTCCAGGACTTACCTGTACCACGCGTGCAAATGGTGACTACCGATGCCAGGCCAGAAACCTGACGCCCGGAGAGGAGATTTTCGTCACCTGTCAATAATCAACTGAGTTGAGTCAGAGGGTACGAGACAGCACACCCTTTGACAGGCTACTCACCCGCCCCGGCGACCAGAGGTCGTCGGGGCGTTTTTTTTGCCCATGCCCGGAGAAGGCAATAGCTGCGCGCTGAATCGCATGCCTCACATCATGAGTCCAGTCATAACGAGTCCAGTCTCAAGGCCGGGATCTTGGCATGAACATCATGCCCCTTCCCTTTGCTCCCGCCCCACGCGCACCATCAGGCCGCTCTTCGTTGTATTCGTGTCGCCAACTCTCGACGACGAGCCGCGCTTCCCGAAGCGACGCAAAGGTCGAGCAGTTCAGACAGCCATCCCGCAGGACGCCGTTGAACGATTCGTTGTGGCCCTTTTGCCAATGACCTTCGATCCAGTCCTGAACGTGCTGAGCAACGAGTTCCGGGCCCGTAGCACATCACGAAGAAGCCATGACTGATCGCACTTTCTAAGGATCAAAGTGTGCATTCAACCCCCGCTCCGGAGGACCAGCCATGACTTCGATCCATTCCAACACGCAACCGACTGCCTGGGTAGGCATCAATATCGCAAAACGACACGTCGATGCCCTGGTCGATCGACCAGGGCATCGACGACGGAGTTTTCGCCTTGCGAACCAACTCGGCGACTACCAACGCTCTGCGCAGCACCTGAGCGACCTCCCTGAGGGCCCCGTGATCGGCTTTGAAGCCACCGGGAACTATCATCGTACGCTGGCGTTCTTTCTCGCTGAGAAAGGATTCTCGTTGCAACTCGTCTCGTCAGTCGCCGCAACTCGAACCAGGGAGGCTCTCTACAACTCCTGGGACAAGAAGGATCCGAAAGATGCTCAGGTGATCATCCACATAGTCGCTCTTGATGATACCAGGAGTGTCTCGGCTCTCGACGACTAGCCCGAGCACCCGCACGAGATCATGCGAGTTCAGCAGCCACGCCGTTTGGATCCAAATAGCCTCTCGCGTAAACTCGTCGATCAGGGTGAGGAAGCGAAGCCTGAGAGCGTCGAGCGTCTGATCCGCCACGAAGCCGTAGCTCCAGACGTGGTTCGGATCATGAGCACGGCTTTCTATGGCCGTGCTCTTCCCCGGTCGACGCCGTGAACGCTGCTTCCTGGGCATCTGAAGGCCTTCTCGCTTCCGGATCAATCGCAGACGATCCCGGCCCATCCCAAAGCCTTCGGCCCGCAGAAGGGCATGGATCTTCCGATCAGCGAAGCGTGGATACTGCGCCGTCCACTCGTAAACGCGTCGAAAGAGCTCCGCTTCCTAGATACGGCCTGACGGGCGACGCTTTGCGCTCCGTGCGATCTCGATCACCTGGCAGGCTCGGCGCTCGCTCACGCCCAGCTTTGGCTGCAGGTGCTCGGCCACCCTTCGTCGGTCCGCTAGGCTCAGATCTTTTCGAGTTCAGTTCCTTGAGCATCCGATTGTCGGGCGACAGGTCGGCGACCCTCTTCTTGAATTCAGCATTCTCACGCTCGAGTTCCTTCAAAGGCTTGGCTTCCAAGACATGCATGGCGCCGAACTGCGCAAGCCACCTTGCAGAACATCTGCTCCGAAAAATTGTGCAGCCGGCACACCTCATGGAAATTCCGGGTCTGCTCTGCCTCGTTCAAGATCCCAATGATCTGCCCTTCAGGGAATCGTTTCCGCTTCATCTGGTCTCCAATCAGCCAAAAAGGCCAGATCAGAGATTGGACTCAGTATAAAGGGACTGGCCACCTGCGAACGGATAGTCAGTTTGGCGAACTCCGTCTGGAATCGAAGCGGTCAATCAAGGCCGACATGGAGACAATTCGCCTCCAGCCTTCGCATCAGACCCCGGATCAGACTTTCCGAAGGTGAGAGGAACTGCGCGATAAGTGGGTCGGAGGGGCCGGAGAGGCGAGCGCCCACACTTCTCAACCAGAGACGCCAATGACCCGCATCGGGTAGAATGTCGAGCCGCGGCCCTTTCGACCCGACCCCCGAGAGAGGCGCCCCGCGCTCGTAGACGGCCTGGGCGACTTTACTTCAATGGGAGTCGTATCGGGCGAGCCGCTTGAGTTCATCCGGTCGCTTGACGACCAGGAAGCCCCGATCATTGTCCACGATGCCGGCCTTCTTCCAACGGCCCAACTGTTTATTCACACTCTCGCGACTCGCACCCACGGTATTCCCCCATTCGCCCTGGGAAAGCCGCAGCTTGATCCGGACCCCATCGGATCGACCCTCGCCATAGAGTCCTGCCAGACCCAGGATCTTCTTGGCAAGTCGGTAGGGAAGATTCATGAACTGCAGATCGGCGAGGTGCTCATTCGTATCTTCCAACCTTTTGGCGAGAACCTGAGAGAGGGACAGACATGCCCGTGCATCCCTCGTCAATACGCCCATCGCATCATTCCGCTCCAGCGTGAGCAATTCGCAAACATCCACCGCCTCCAGGGTGGCGCTTCGAGACGACCCCGTCAGAAGCGCAAGTTCCCCCACCACGTCGCCGGGGCCGAGCAGGCCAAGCACCAGATCTTCCCCGGATTCGGAGGAGGAATGCAGAACCTTCATTCGGCCCCGGATCAGGATGTGGAGTTGCGAACCCTCGTCGCCCTTATGGAAGAGTTCCGCGCGCGCGGCCACACCCGTAATCCGGGCGACACGCGCAAGCGGCTCCAGAACCTCGTCGCTCATCTCCGAAAAGAGAGCACAACGTCTCAGGAGGCGAATTCGACGATCATCGGCCTCGCTATCCGGCTTCGGTTTCATCCTGCGGATATCATAACCCACGTCGCCTGAAGAACACCTGAAGGTGGAATTTACTCTTACAATTCAATCTCTTGGGAGTTCTTAATCCGGGCTGCGGCCCTTTGCCGAGTATACCACTGCATGCCATCACGACCCCGGGGGCCTGAGCATGGCCCCACGCAAGCCCCCCCGGGCCGACCCCCAAACGATGGCCCGCCCGTGAAGAGAGGCCCCGGGCGGCCGGGAGGTTTGTTGCCAATGCGGCTCGGACTGTGACGCACTTCACAGCCGTTCTCAACTCGGGGTGCCATTCTGATTCTCGTAGAGACGGAAATTTTCCCCACCCTGAAAACAAAAGAAGGATCTGCGGAAGAAAGGCTCCAACCATGACATTCGTACCCCCCTGGACATTCAGATCGGTCGCGGCGATTTCCTGCCTGCTTTGGATCACATTCACCGGCAGCGACGCATCCGCACTCTCCCTCTCCTTGAATACGGACTGGCACGATCAGTCGGTGTCGCCTGGCGAGACGATCACCGTAGAACTGACACTCGACACCGATGGCGATACGGGAATGACCTCCATTTCAGCGGGAATCCTCTTCGATGACGCAATCCTCGAATACCGCCGGGATCTCTCATCCACCACCAGCTATCTACTCTGGAACGGCACGACTGGCGACGGCTACATCTATCCCACGAAGAAGTTCAGCGAACTTCGAAATGGCGCAACAGACCACATAAACGTGGACTTCCTCTCCAGGAATTATTCCACCACGGGTACAGAACACGCGAGCGGCCTGGCCGCCGAACATACCGGCACCGTCGCCGGGGGTCGATTGGCCATACTCATTTTCGAGGTCATTGCGGCGGGAGACGGTATCGGAGAAATATCTCTATCCATCACAGCGGCCGGAAACGGTATCGGAAGCGCGACCGGGCAATCCCACACCACACTGATCGCGGGATCGGGGCAGGTACTGACGACTGCGACTCCGATCCCCGAAAGCGGAACGGCACTCCTCATGGGATTGGGTCTGATTGGGATCGCCCTCTGCGGAAATGGACGGAATCCCGAGTCTCCGAAAGGAATACGAAGGGAAATTTTTTCTCCCTTTACCGCCTGGCCTCTCTGGCTCAGATTCGATCGTCTGCTGAAGGAACCCTGAACTCTCCAGCCACTGAAACCGAAAGGAATGCAGCCGAATCCCGTCGCGGCCACGGGGGCCCTCAAGGTCGATAGGAGAAGGTCGTCGGCCGCGTCGTGCAGGCGCGGCGAGCCAGCCGCGCCCATTCACAGAGCCTCGGCCGAGTCTCCCTGGGGTCGATGATTTCCTCGATCTCGAAATGCTCCGCGGATCGAAAAGGCGAACGGGCCCGATTCAAGCGCTCCCGGATTCCGGCCAATTCCCCCTCGTAGTCAGCTGCCGCCTCCAATTCTTTTCGATAGGCAACCTCGATACCTCCCTCGATCGGCAGGGAGCCCCAGTCTCCAGACGGCCAGGCGTAACGGAAGTGATAGCTGCCGGGCTTCTTATTGCCCGCACCCGCCACCCCAAAGGCCTTTCGGATCACCACTGAACAGAAGGGACTCGATGACTGGCCCAGGGCCGCGAGCACTTCGGAGCCGAATCGAATCGTTCCCTCTTCCTCGGACTGCTTGCCAATCAAGAATCCGGGGCAGTCCTCCAGATGGAGCAGGGGGAGGTGGAAGGTCGATGCGATGTCGATCAGTCGCCTCAATTTTCGAGCTGAGTCGGCAGCCCAGGCCCCGCCATAGATGTAGGGATCTTCTGCAAAAATCGCGATCGGAATACCCACGAGGCGACAGAAGCCGGTGATGATCGACGAACCCCATTGCCCCCCCATTTCGAAGAAAGAATTTCGATCAGCGACCGCCTCGATGATCCGGCGCATCTTGTAGACCTTCCGGGGATTCCGAGGCACGATATCAATCAGATCCGGCTCCCGACGCCCTGGATCGTCGTCGCAGTCGATCAGCGGAGGCAATTCATCGCTACTGCTTGGCAGATAAGAGAGAAATTTTCGCGTTCGCTCGAAAGCCTCCTCTTCGCTGCTCACTTCATCGTCGATTGCCCCGTTCCGGGTATGGATCTGCGCGTGCCCCAATTCTTCCTTGGATACCTCCCCCAGGCTCGCCTGATCGACCAGGGCCGGGCCCGCGATCATCATCTGGGCACTATCGCGAACGATCAGCGAATAGTGGCTGGTGGCGACCCGGGCAGCGCCGATACCCGCCACCGAGCCCAAGGCCAGGGAAATAGAAGGAGCTACGGAGAGATGCTCGACAATGACATTCCAACCGTGCAAAGCCGGAAGATAGGTGCGTCCGGCCGTCTCGATGGTCTTCACGGAACCTCCGCCTCCCATACCATCCACGAGGCGGATATGGGGAAGCCGCAACTCGAGGGCGAGACCTTCGGCATGCGCTCGCTTGAGGGGAAAAGCCAGTTCTGCCGAACCTCCCCGAATGGTAAAATCATCCCCTGAGATCACGATCGGCCGACCGTCCAGGCGAGCCATTCCAAATACGAAACTCGCCGGGATGAAACTCTTCATCTCCCCGGCCTCATCGTATTCAGCCGCACCCGCCAGCTTCCCGATTTCCTCGAATGTGCCGGAATCCGTGATTGCATCGAGACGCTCGCGAATCGTGAGCTTGCCGGCGCGATGTTGGCGCTCGATCTTCTCCGCCCCCCCCATGGCTTCGGCCAGGGCCTCGCGCCGCTTCAATTCCTCGAGTTCGCGATTCCAATTCATCGTCCCCACCCTCCCCGATTCCAGATACTTCACGATAGCGACTGGAGGCGAGTTGACTCGGGTCTCATATCGCCAAATCAGCCGAATCCCGGGTGGACCGAGATCCGAGGCTCGCAAGGGATCCCCCGTCGGCCAAGGAACTCCCCCTGCACCTCCCCGAACAGGCACTTCCCGAACTTGCACTTCCCGATTCGGCGGGGATGCGAATTCCGGCATCTCCGGGAGCGCGCTCTGGACCCCCATTTTCGATCCAGAAGAGACTCGCCTCGAGGTGGAGCCATCTCCGGCCCCACCCCCTGCAGAACCTCAGGTATGCGTCGCGACCTGCTCCGGGAATCTCGAATCAAAGATCCACCTGGGAGCACTTCGCCTGCCCCGAAACCCCCTGCCCCGAAGAATCCGGGGCCAAAAGTCGTCGGCTACCTTTTCCGGAACACCTGGGGCAACCAGGACCTCGGAGAGCTATTTTCTCGATGAGGTCTGAGGGAACGACCGAGAGATGCGTCGTCGCCCAGATCAGCGCCAGCGTGAAAATCTCGAAATTCCAAGGAGATCATCTGATGAAATGCAAGGACTGGTTCATAGACGCGGACACCCATATCACGGAACCGGGCGATGTCTGGACTTCCCGGCTGCCCCAGAAATTCCAGGATGCTGCGCCGCGCATGCTCCGTACCGACGACGGAATCGATGTCTGGCAATTCGGGCCAAATGAACATCAGATTCCCGTTGGAGCGACTGCGCTGGCGGGCTGGCCTGAGCCCTTCCCCTCGATGCCCAGGAATCTCGACGAGTGCGCACCTGCTGCATACGACGCCAAGGCACGCCTCGAATATATGGACGAAATCGGCGCCTGGGCGATGGCCCTATATCCGAATATCGGGGGTTTCGGCAGCGGAACCTTCCTTTCCCTGGGTGATCCCGAGTTGATGCTCGCATGCGTCCAGGCCTATAATGACTGGCTCATCGATTGGATTTCTCCAGACCCCCGTCGATTCATCCCGATCATGGCGACACCCTTCTGGGATGTGGAAGCCGCGGTGGCTGAAATTCATCGCTGCCGTGAACTCGGGCATCGGGCCATCCTCTTTTCCAGTGCGCCCCAGGACTTCGGCATGCCCTTGATTGGCGACTCCCATTGGAATCCGATCTGGAATGCCGCCCAGGAAGTTGATCTACCCGTGAGCCTGCATATCGGGAGCGGAGACTTCCAGGATCAGCTCATGAATCCCGCGCGCTTTGCCGCACACGGAATCGCGCCCTCTACTGTCTCCGGGTCGATGTCCATCCTGCTCGCGAATGCAATTGAGTTGATCGATGTCGTGATGTCGGGAATTCTGCCGAAGAATCCAAAGCTCCGTGTCGTCTCGGTAGAAGGTGGAATCGGCTGGTTGCCCTTCGTCAGGGAAGCCCTGGATCACGGCTTCAACTACACGAAGCTCGCTGAGGAAAAACCCGAATTCACGAAGCGACCCAGCGAATACATCCGTGAACAGGTCTGGTCATGCACTTTCTTCGAAGAAGCCGGCCCCCATATGGTACTCGACGAAATCGGAAGTGATCGCGTGCTTTTCGAGACCGACTACCCCCACCCCATCTGCCTCTACGGGGATGAGGTGCGCGAGAAGATCGACGCAGCCTTCGGAGATCTGGATGCGAAGGTTCGCGAACAGATCCTATTCTCCAATGCCGCCGAACTCTATGATGTCTGCCCGCCCGACCGCGCCTGGGATGGAGGATAGATTCGCTCCGACCCTGAGGGGAAATGCTCGAGACGCTTGAGGGCCAGCTGGCCAGCGAGCGGAAGGGGGCGCGATCGCCTTCGGGCGGAGTTCATCGGGACGAGGGAGGAAGGCTGAGCAGCGCCTTTGCCAGAGGCTGCGTGCTCTTTTGCGCCCGACGCCAGGATTGCGGTGCCTATAGGCCCTCGGGCCGCGTCCCGATCACGCCCTCCGCTTCGAGATCGCTGTACTCCTCGGGCGACAACTCCAGGAGCCCCATGAAGACCCGCTCATTATGCTGCCCCAGGGTCGGCGCCGGCGTCCTGAGCCAACGTTCGAGGCTCCCATAACGAAAGGGGAGCGACGGCAGGGGCATCGCTCCCACAACGGGGTGTTCGGGTCTTTCGAAATAGCCGCGCGCCCTGAATTGCGGCTGATTCTGCGCGAATCTACAGGGATCCGCGAGCTCGGAAGCGGGGATGCCCAGCGCACGGAATTCCTCCACGATCTCCGCACGCTCACGCTTACGCGTCCAATCGGCCAGCTGCGCGTCGATCTCATCGTGGGCTTGGCGACGACCCATCAGGGTATCCAGGGCTGGATCGAGCGCCCACTCGGGGTCACCGAGGGCCGAGCGGAGGGCCCTCCACTCATCGTCGCTGGCAATCGAAAGCGCCAGCCAGTTCTCCATCCCGGGCTGGCCGCCGGCGCAGGGGTAAAGACCCTGGGGCGCGGCAAGGGAAGAGCGATTGCCCTCGCGATCCATCAGGCGTCCATAGGCGCTCCACTCGATCACCTGCTCGGCAGCAACGTTCAGCGCACTCTCCACCATTGTGCTCTCTACGTGATGCCCTCGACCGGAGGCCTCCCGCTCCGCCAGGGCCACGAGAAAGGCAAAGACGGCGTGCATGCCGGCCAGGGGATCGCAGGGCCCTCGCGGGATGCGAGGCTGGTCGTCGCGATGCCCCGTCACCCACGCCATTCCAGAGAGTTGCTCCATCGTCTGGGCAAAACCCGTATTGTCGCGCCAGGGTCCCGAGAGTCCGAAAGCAGGCATACGCATCATGAGCGCGCGCGGATTCAGCTCCTGGATCCTCTCCCAGCTGAGTCCGAATTGATCGAGAACGCGAGGTGTATAGTTGTCTACGATCGCATCACATTTCGGGATGAGTTTCTCGACCAGTTCCCGCCCCCGGGCCGTCGTCAGGTCGATCGTGATCCCCAACTTGTTGCTGTTCACGTGCAGGAAATGCGGACTCGCTTCCCACCATTCCCCGTAGTGGGCGGCCATCATTCCTCCGACCATTCGCATCCCATCCGGACGGCCCGCCGATTCCACATGGATCACTTCGGCGCCCAAAGTCGCCAGGAGATGCGACGCAGAGGGACCGGCCCACCAGGCGGTCAGGTCGAGGATCCGAAGCCCTGCGAGCGGAAGTGCGCCACTCTTTCCGGAGCCTTCCGCCCGATTCCCCGAGAAGGGAAATTTGCCTTGAGCCCCACCATCCCGAGTCGAAAAACTGGCTGACGCCGTATGGGCTCCAAGGCGTGGCGCCGGGCCCGGGCCCGGCGGATCGCAGTCGTCGATCCGATAGGATCGGCGGGGTTGTTTGAACCGGCCCTCGGCATCGGGGCCAAAGACTCCGCGCGTCAGCAGTTGCTCATGAGCCTGGACGCTTTCTCCGTTGCAGATCGGAGCGACCGGAATTCGCAAGAGGGAAGCCAATTCGATGACCTCATCGGTCGTCTTCTTTCTCAGCCAGTGACTCGTAATCTCATTCCATTCGTCGAATCGCATCAGGCGCCCCCCAAATTGGGCGAGTTCCTCGTCTTCCTGCAGATCCTGTCGCTCAATCATGAGCAGAAAATCGGAGAATTGCTGACGTGAATTCGTACAGAAACCTACATATCCATCGGCGGTTCTCTCGATGGAAGGCGTCTCCACCGACTGTCCCAGAAAGGCATGCTCGGGATCCTCAACGCTCCCGTTCATCAATCGATTCATCGACTCCGAAAAATTCGTAAAGATCAGATTGGCTGTTTCGAGAATCGAAAGGTCGATCCGCTCTCCCTGCCCCGTCGCACGGGCTCGAAATAGCGCCGGCAGCGCAGCCACCGCTGCAAAGGTTCCGGCCGCCCACTCGCTGATGCGCCCGCCGGCCTGGAAGGGCTCCCGACCCATCAACCCGCGCATGCTGATGGAGCCCGACTCTGCCTGCAACGTGAACTCGGTGGCCCGTCGCCGGGCCCAGGGCCCTTCCAGGCCATAAGGCGTAATGGAAAGGATGACGAGCGAGGGATGGGCCTGCGACAGCGCTGCGACATCAATCGAGCGGCCCGTATCCGACTCCAGGCCATGGGCCTGAATCACGAGATCGGCCTCGGCCAGCAGTGCTTGGACGCCCGGATCCTGCGGATCTCCGACCAACGACTGCTTTCCAGCGTTCAGATATTTGAAGAGGGCAGAGTCTTCACCCTTCAAATCCGCATCCCTACTCGAATAGCGACGCAGGGAATCCCCGCGCCCCGATTCGATCTTGACGACTTCGGCCCCCCCATCCACGAGGAGTTTCGAGCAATAGGGACCGGCGATCTGTTCCGAAAAATCGACTACCCGGATTCCGCCCAGCCCATTCCGCATCTCGAAACCTTTGCCTGCCTGGGAGCCGATTACCGGCCTCCCCGAACTCCGAAATCATCGCTTGGATTTCATTCCGGAGCGAGGCGGTCGCAGTGGCGCCCTTCCGAAGATCCACCGGCCGGAGCCTCAGGTATTCTCTTTCCAATCCGCCACGAGAGTTTCCATCGTGACATCCGCCAGGACTTTCATGTCCTCATCGTATAGATCGTAGAGGCGGCCATCCTGGGAATGCCCACCGAAGAAGACAATTCCACCGTTTTCTCCCCCGCGTTCGAGATGCGGAACTGCATCGTCTCCGAGGGTGAGGGCATAATCTCCGGCACGTCGCACCTTATACCCGCCGTGAGATCCATCGGGAAGAATGTCCCATAGATGCTGCTCACCCTCGAGGACGAGGATAGTCGTGGTTGCCGTATGTCGGTGAATCGGACAATGACCGCCATCCCCCTCCCAACGTACGACCATATCCAGAGTGCCGGCACCCAGGTCATATCCCAGGATCGTATACTCGTGCCGCACCTTATACGAGAGTTCGGGCGGCCCCAGGACCTGTCGCCATCGGTAACGATCGGGATCGAAAGAACTCTGGGACATGGCGGATTCCTCCTGCGTCGAGTTGCGGGCCAGATCGCGGATTTGGCACCTCAACAACTAGCAGTCTTCACACCCATCTGTCTACCCGGCGACCCGGAGGGCGGAGTTAGCTGACCTCCAAACCCTGCAACTCCCCGTCAGCGCGATAGTCCTCCAGGATCTTCATGAATTCCATCGGCTCTCCGAAAAAGAAACCGTTCTGCTGACTGACCTCTCCGGGCTTGCCTTCGTTGTTGTAGTAGCTGGGCGTACAACTCTGCTGAAACTCGCTGCCCACCCTTGCGAGCCGCAGGATGGTTTCGACCCACTCGGCTTCCGCTTTTTCCGAGACTTCGACCGTGGAGGCGCCTTTTTCGATTGCGGTCTTCATACAGTGGGCGACATGCTTCGCTGTCTCGCTGAGCATATGCGTGAAGTTCACCGTAAAGCCGGTCTGGGAAATGCTCGTGATGAAGAAACAATTCGGAAAATCGTGCGAGTGAATACCATGCAGTGTCCGGACGCCATCCTTCCATTTATCCGTCAGGGTCTGCCCGCCCCTCCCGTAGACCTCATATCCACCCCGCTGGGTATAGGAAGTTCCCACCTCGAAACCACTGGCATAGATCAGGCAGTCGAGCTCATATTCCCGGCCATCGACCACGACGCCCTTCTCCGTCACCCTTTCGACGCCCTTGCCCTTCGTATCCACGAGCGTGACATTGTCGCGGTTGAAGGTCGGCAGATATTCGTTATGGAAACAGGGCCGCTTGCAGAACTGACGGTAATAGGGTTTTAGAGCTTCCGCCGTCGCATCATCTTCGACGACGGCATCCACTCGGGCACGGATCTGCTCCATCTTTTCAAAATCTGCCATCTCCATCTTCTTCATGATGGCATCAGGAGAAAGATCCGGAGATTCATCCTTCTGGGCCATGAAGAGGAATTTTCGGATGATCTCGGTCCATCCATCGTTGACGAGATCCTCTGCCTGGTACCCGCCCGCAGTGAGGATGTGGAAATTATCGATCCTCTCCCGATGCCAGCCCGGTTGCAGATTCTTCGCCCATCCCGGATCCGTCGGATCATTCTGCTTCACATCCACGGATGACGGCGTACGCTGAAAGACATAGAGGTGTTCCGCCGCCTCACCGACGTGGGGAACACATTGCACGGCTGTCGCTCCCGTCCCCAGGATCCCCACGCGCTTTCCGTTCAGGCCTTCCAGATCTCCATCCGAGGTTCCGGCCGTATAGCTGTAGTCCCAGCGACTGGCATGAAAGCTATGCCCCTGGAATTTCTCGATGCCAGGAATCCCCGGCAGCTTCGGATGATTAAGCACACCGAGGGCCATGGTAATATAATGGGCCCTGATCCGATCGCCCCGATTCGTCGAGATGATCCAACGCTTCGCTTCCTCATCCCAACGCACTTCCGTGACACTGGTCTGAAAACACGTGTTCTTGTAGAGGTCGTATTTCCTGCCGATCCGTCGACAATGCTCGAAGATCTCCTCGCCGGTGGCATATTTCTGCTCCGGCATATAACCGGTCTCTTCGAGTAGCGGCAGATAGATGTAGGACTCTATGTCACAGGCGATACCCGGATAACGATTCCAATACCAGGTACCCCCGAAATCCCCGGCGCTATCGATAATACGAAAGTCCTCGACTCCAAGCTCGCGCAACTCGACGGCGGTCAGGAGTCCCCCGAAGCCCGCTCCGATGATGGCGACCTCGACCTCATCCTCCAACGCCGCTCGGCCATCGCCCACCTCGACGTTGGGGTCTTCGAGGAAATGTGCCAGCCCGCCCTTGATCTCGATATATTGCTCGTTGGCATCGGCCCGCAACCGTTTGTCGCGCTCCGCTTGATATTTCTCGCGCAATGCATCCGGATCAAATTCCGATGCGAATCCCTGGGTCGAATCTCGATTCTCTTTCGTCATCGTTCCCATCTCCTTCAGAAGACCGCTCTACACATACCTTCGAATCCCAGCAATACGATACCACGTGGCATCGGGGCCTGAGTGGAATCGGTTGCGACAACAGAGAGCTTTTATGGATGGACGAGAATCTGCCCGATGAAGCAATGACAGCCATCCACATGAAAGAGCCCTCATCCTCAGAAGTCAGAGTCCGGATAGGGACGTTACGCCACACTCTCAAACTTTCTTTCGGACTCCGAGAGATCCCAAGTCTCTCGACGAGCTCTTGATCTCTTGAAGAAGCAGGCCCCTACGACGCGCCACGGCCGACTCGGAGAGCACCCTCTGGGACGGGCAGCCCTGGTCTTTCGGAGCGGCCACCGGATTAGCGCGGCAAAAGCCTTCATGGGCCGGGCAGTGGGGAACTGCGGGTCATGACGAAGATGCCTGCCCGACGTCATATCAATGCTACCGGAACTCTCGACCAGGGATTGCCCCGACCCCGCCCCCAGCTCATGCCTCATAGGTCCCGGAAATTTGGGAGAATTTTTCGGGCATGCTGCCCTTCCGCCGATTGCGTACAATCGGCGCCGCCCGATTGGAAGCGAGGCCGTGGTGGATCGAGGGATAGATCAGCGACGGAAGCAAGAGAGAAGAGAGGATGGGAGCGCAATGGGGGACGATCAAAGAGACGAAGTCAGGGCCGGAATCGAAAAGTTCATCGGGGGTGCGATGGGCCCGGCTTCCGAAGCCCCCGAGGCGGTCAATTCAATAATGATTCGGCATTGGGTCGAAGCCCTCGATGACCGGAATCCTGTCTACCTCGATGAAGATCGCGCCAAGAAGAGCCGCTTCGGCGAAATCGTTGCCCCTCCGGCAATGCTCCAGACCTGGACGATGCCGAGCCCGATCATCGAAGGTATCGCCGAGCGCGGAGGCGCACCCACCGAGATGTCATCGGATAATGTGGTCACGGCTCTCGATGCGGCGGGCTATGTCGGCACCCTGGCGACGAACTCCGAATTGGAATTCGAGCGATATCTCAGACCTGGGGATCATCTACGAACGACGAGCGAGTTGGAGTCCGTCTCGGAGCGCAAGAAGACGGGCCTTGGCCTCGGCTACTTCATCACATGGATCACGACCTATACCAACGGCGAGGATGAAGTCGTGGGTCGGCAACTCTTTCGAATATTCAAATTCGATCCGAGTACGATGGGAGGAGTGGCAAAATGAGTGGACCCTCCGAGATACTTCGAGGGAGCCAAGTGGACGTCGGTGATGAATTGCCGGGTTTCGACCTTCCCGTCACCTCGACAGTAATCGTCGCGGGCGCCATCGCCTCTCGCGACTTCATGCCTGCCCACCATGATCCCGATTATGCGAGGGGTCAGGGCGCACCGGATATGTTCATGAACATCCTGACCACCAACGGCTACGTATCGCGCTTCATCACGGATTGGGCGGGACCAGAAGCACAGATTCGCAAGATCGCGATCCGCCTGGGAGGGCCTGCGATCCCCGGCCAACCCTTGCGCTTTTCTGGCAAGGTCATCGGGAAGCAGGACGAAGGGGATGAATGCAGGATCGAGGTGGACATTCGAGCCGCCAACGACCTCGGCGATCACGCGACCGGCAGCGTGACTCTCTCCCTACCCCTAGACTGATTCACACGGGCCATGCTGCTCCCGCATCGGGAGCGCTTTCATGGCCCGAAGAATCCCGTAGAATCCAGATGAGCAATCTCCCCGAAGAGCGTCCCCCCAGAACCCGGAGCAGAATATGAGTCGACCTCGAGCCCATATCGTGGGCGTCGGAGAATCGGAATACACCCGCTGGGGCAAGATCGGTGACGTGACCGAACACGCCCTGGCATGTCAGGCCATCCAGAGAGCCGTGGCCGATGCCGGCCTCACGATGGACGATGTCGATGGTCTCGCTTCCTTTGCCGAGGATCGGAACGAAGCGATCTTCCTGGCCGCGGAGTTGGGCCTTCCGGCCCTGCGCTTCGGCAATATGGTCTGGATGCCCGGCGGTGGTGGAGGCTGCGCGGCCGTCTCGAATGCCTCGATGGCGGTGGAAACCGGCCAGGCCGAAGTGGTCGTGGTCTACCGCTCACTCTGCCAGGGACAATTCTTCCGCTTCGGAACCGGTGGCGTCAGCGCCGATGCGCCCGTGGAGCCGGAGCCCCCGAGCCTGCAGCAGGCGAATTCCCTGCTCCTGGCCTCGATGGGCTTCGCCATGCCCTACGGCCTGCTGATGGCAGCCGCGGCCTACGCCCTGCCCACCCGTCGCCATATGCATCTCTACGGAACCACCAGCGAACAATTAGGCATGCTGGCGGTGACTTTTCGCGAGCATGCGAGCCGCAATCCCCGGGCCGTCATGGGTGGGCGCCCGCTCAGTCTCGAAGATCACCAGGCTTCCCCCATGATCGCGGATCCCCACCGTCTCTTCGATTGTTGTCTCGAGAGCGACGGCGCCTGCGCGGTGGTCGTCACGACCGAGGAACGGGCGCGAGACCTCGCAAAAAGACCCGTCGAGATCCTCGCCAGCGAGCAGGGCACGCCCAGGGGCTATGCATTCGGCCCCTTCACCAACGCCAATATCGCGGACGAGATCTACGCGACCGGCGGCTGCGAAGAAATGGCGGGGCGCCTCTGGGCCAAGGCAGGTCTCGGCCCGGAAGACGTGGACGTCGCCCAGCTCTACGACCACTTCACCGGCTGCGTGCTGATGCAACTCGAGGATTATGGCTTCTGTGCGCGTGGTGAGGGTGGGCCCTTCGTCGAGAGCGGGGCCCTGGCCTGGAAGGGCGGAAGCCTGCCAACCAACACCCATGGTGGAAGCCTTTCCGAAGCCTATATCCACGGACTCAACCATGTCGTCGAGGGCGTTCGCGCACTACGCGATGAATCGACCAGCCCGGTCGAGAACGCCGAGGTCTGCCTGGTCACCAGCGCGGCCTGTGTCCCGTCGAGCGCGCTGCTCCTGGGTCGAAAATAGAGATCAGAACAGAATCAGTGGGGCGAAAATGACCGAGCGCTTCTTTCCCGACAGCATGCCCCCGCCAATGGCGGATGGCATCACTCTTCCCTGGTGGCAGGCGGCCGCAGAGCATCGGCTCGTGGTGCAGCGCTGCACTTCCTGCGAACACACCCGCCTCCCCCCTTCGCCTATCTGCCCAGAATGCCGCTCTGCGGACTCGGATTGGCGTGAGGTCTCTGGCCGAGGCGAGATCTACACCTACACGCTCGTGCATCGCCCGATCGCGGCGGGCCAGGAGTTGCCCTACGCGATCGCGGTCATCGCCCTAGAGAATTCCGGCGGCGTGCGAATGATTTCGAATGTCGTGGACGTCGACCCGGCCACACTCGCAATCGGCCTGCCGGTCGAACTCGCCTGGGAGGATATGAGCGCCGATCTGGCGATTCCGCGCTTTCGCCCGCGCGGGGGCTAAGGGACCTCAGAAGGACTCCCTTCCCCGAGCCTTCCCGCCTGAGCGCAAAAAGCTCGCCATTTGCGGGTGGACCCGACATTCGAATACCCTTGGCGAAAACCAGCAAGCTCAGGAGATCAGCTCGTGTCCACACGGATCGTCTTGATCGGCGCCGGCAGCGCACAATTCGGTTTCGACATGCTCGGGGATATATTCCAGAGCGCCGTCCTTGAGGGAGCCCACGTTACGCTCCATGATATCAACCCCGCAGCACTTGAGCGGGTTCGCAAAGCGGGCCAGGCGTATGTCGATACCCATGGTTTGCGAGTAACGCTTTCCGCCACGCTTTCCCGCAGCGAGGCGCTGCTGGGGGCAGATTTCTGCGTGATTTCCATCGAGGCCGGTGATCGCTTCGCGCTCTGGGAAGAGGATCAGAACACTCCCCGGGAACTGGGGCTGCAGCAGGTCTTTGGTGAAAACGGCGGACCGGGCGGCCTCTTCCATTCGCTTCGGGTCGTGCCTCCCATCCTGGAGATCTGCCGGGATATCCAGAGCATTTGCCCCGATGCCTGGGTTTTCAATTACAGCAATCCCATGAGCCGCATCTGCACGACGGTGCATAGGGCGTTCCCCGATCTGCATTTTGTCGGCCTATGCCATGAAATCGCATCACTCTACCAGCATCTGCCCGCCATGCTGGAGACACCGATCTCGAACCTTTCTTTTCGGGCCGGGGGTCTGAATCACTTCAGCATTCTCACGGATGTCCGCTATCTCGATTCGGGCCGGGACGCCTACCCGGATGTGCTGGCACGGGCGGGCGATTATTTCGAGAAGGTTCCAGATTTCGGCAGCATCCTGAGAAGAATTCACGAGGCCCAGCACGGGGACGGCCATGACGCCTCGCCGGAGGAAGAAGAGATCCTTCATCCCTGGTCGGAACGCGGGGTCTTTCGCGTTCTGCTTGAGAAATTCCACTGCCTTCCCATTACCACGGACAGCCATATCGGGGAGTACCTGCAATGGGCCCAGGAGGTCGCCGACCATCGGGCGGTGAATGAGTTCTACGTCTACTACAGAAAGTGGCTCATGCGAGGTGAGCCCGAAATCAAAGCCGCCCGCAGTGAGCGGATGGTGAAGATCGCGGAAGCGATGCTCACCGATGAGGGCTACGAGGAGGCCGCCGTCAACGTCCCCAATTGTGGACTGCTCGACTGTCTTCCGGAATTCATGGTAGTGGAAGTCCCGGGATGGGTGGATGCGAAGGGTGTTGGCGGCATCCGCCTGGAGAGTATGCCCCGGGGATTCGCTGGCCTGCTCACCAACCAGGTAGCCATCCACGACCTCTGCGCCCAGGCGATTATCGACGGCTCGAAAGATCTCGTACTCCAGGCCCTGCTCGTGGACCCGATCGTGGACAAGGTTCGCGCCGCCGAAGAATTGATCGAGCGAATGCTCGTGCTGCAACCCGAATACCTCGGCTATTTGCGCTGATGTCGACTCCCTCGCCCCGGAAGCTGGGGGCAGAAAGGGGCAGCGGAGCGAAGCGCTTCCCGAATGTCCTGACCGGCCTCGGCTGACGGATGGAGCAGAGCGGGGGATTGGAGTCCTGCTCGGGCCGGTATCAGGATGGGAAATGCGACCCAAAGCTCTCCTTCACGGCAACTCCCCTGCGGCGGGCCTCTGCGCCGAAAAATCGGAGTCGGAGAAGACACTCAAAGGCCGCTCACACGCCCAAGATGAGCGATCCTCACGCCGCCGTCCATTTGCTTGCTCAGAAAAATTGGCGACTTTGCCCCCGAATCAGCGCAGTCGCACACACGTAGTCGCATAGAAGCTGCGAGCCAACACCCTCTTCGATGTCGGCTACGGCGAAAGCGCCCTCACCCTTGAATTCAATGCGGGCCAGCTCGCGTTAAGGAGGATTCTGAAGCAGCATGCGGCGCCCTCGAAAGCGGCCGCGGAACTCCGAAAGCTCGCCGAGTTCCCGCTCATTCCCGCCGCTTGCAGACCCGATCCGCCGCAAGTCTGCCGTACGCCGCGCTTGCGCGCCCTTGGGGGCGTCCCTGAGGCCCCCAAGGGCGCGATTCGCGCTGTTGGGGTGATCAATCAGTGATCGTAACGGTCGTGACCATTCCCGCCGCCACGTGATCTTCGACGTGGCAGTGATAGATCCACTCGCCGGCATTATCTGCAGTCATATCATAGACCTTGAAGGCACCGGGGAGGATCTCCGGCACATCGGTTCGATGCCCACCGTGGTCGGTCATCGTGACACCGTGGAGATGGGGCGTATGCAGATCGACCTCGCTTCCCAACGCTCCGATGTACATCCGAACCTTATCGCCTTTTTCCACCTCATAGAGCGGAGCACCTCCAGCATCCCGCTTATCCCACAACAACCCATTGATACCGTGCATCAGGTTGCTCTCTTCGAAGTGACCTTCTTCGAGACCGCAAGTATCATCGCAGCTATGAGCAGCGCGATTGTCATCCAGGAAGATGCTGCGGTTTTCGTCGAAGACCGCGTAGAGGTTCACGAACTCCCGGTCTACATCCCTCGGATAAGGGCGACCCCGCGAGTCGTATCGAGCCTTGCCCTTTCGGACGATCACCAGCACACCGCTGAGGCCGGCTTGTATTTCCCCAATTACATTCGCCGTATGGGAGTGGTACACCCAGACCACGGAACTCAGGTCAGCGCGTGCAGGACCGGCGCGCCTCGGGCGCTTTCCACACGTAGTCATGACTCCCACCGGGAGCCACGACGTCGTCACCCTTATCGGGGCCTGAGGTTCCGTCATCGTAAAAGGCACCCTCGGAGTCCTTCTTATACAGGACACCGTGCGGATGAAGGCTGACGTTGCGACTCATCGCATTCTTCAGATGAACCACAATGGTATCACCGACTTCTCCCCGGATGATGGGACCCAGGGTTCCCAGATACGCGGGGCGCTCTACCTTCGTGGAATAACTGCCGTCTGCATATTCCCGATAAACGGCCTTCCTATACGTGTCGCCAATTCCGTCGGCCAGAAATACGCCTTCATCCAGCGCGTCTTGGGGGGTTCCAAATACGGGATTGGGCCCGGGATACCAGGGCGCGTAATCCCAATCTACTTCCTCTGCTTGGATGAAATATTCCCGCGTTTGACCGCGTTGCGGTCGATCCCTGTGGCGACCAGGCTGAGCAATTATTTGAGAGGTGAACCCGAGAACGAGAGCAGCCGTAAAGACAATCGCGAGTCGTCGGGTTGTGAGTAAAGAAACAGCTATGAGCATCTTCTTGCCTCCAACTTAACGAACATCAGTGAAGAAGGCGGACATCGCCTCCGACAGAGATGGGCATCTGCATACATCGTGTCTACACATGCGCGTGTCTACACATACTCCCGTCGACACATATACATGTCCCCTGACGCCAACCAGAAGGAACGGGCATGCAGTATGATCCAGGTCATACTCGTGATTTCAAAGATCGAGACCAGATCGATGGGCTCGACATCCGCGGCGGCCTGAGTCTGCAAACGGGTAGTCAGTCTGGCGAATACCGTTTGGAATCGAAGTGGTAAATCAAGGCCCACATTGAGACAATCCGCCACCATGCCCGAGAGGCTTCCGACGTTCGATTATTTGGCGCGGAGTTGCTTGTCGAGGAAACGCATATGGGGCGTAAGTGCTCGGCTCGATCGATGTGCTATGCGGGCTGCGAGGAAACCGGTCGACTGGAGAAGGATTGAACGCAGACAGACGAGTGCTTCATCCCATCCCTGACGGCATCCCCTGCGGATGCCGACCCTATCCTTTTGGCTGTAGACCGGGGGGAATCGCGACGAGGAGATCGGAACACCAGACTCGGCCCTTCGGGGGCTTGAGCGGGGAGGCGACCCGGTCTCGGCAGCGCCCTATTCCCACCCTGACGGGCCGACGCCTACAGATGCCTCAGCCGGGCCCGAGGGTGAAGACGATCACCAGGGCAATCGCGAACACGACGACAGAGAAGGCGCCAACGCCGAAGATCTGAGCGCTAGCCGGCTTGCCATCGTCGGGGTGTTCCATGTCGGCCATGTCGGCCATGTCGGCCATGTCGGCTTCGCCCGAACCGGTGCCGTGATCCATACCGGCCATATCGTGCTTACCAGCCTCACTGCGGTCACCCTCGACATCTGCAGTCTGCATCTTCATCGCACTCATGGAATGGGGGTTGGCGCGCACGGTCATCATGCCGTGCTTGAGATGCCGTGTAACGAGCCACCAGTTCATCGGGTAGGTACAGAGGAAGCCCACCAATAACGCGAGCGACATGATGAACCAGAAGGCGGCGCCAAAGGGACTATTCGCTCCTTCAACCGCCGGCATCCAGAACTTGGAGACCAGAAGCATACCCGCCATCAGAACATTCATGGAATAGAACTCCGGGATGAATGTCATCCTGAGCGACTTTCCGTAGTCGCCACCTGCCATGTCACGCATGGCGTACGCCTGAAAGAATGTCCATCCGAAGCCGAAGCCCAGAACGTACTCGAGAGTAATGTCGAGTGCCGGGTGGAGTTCCAGAACACTGCTGATCGCGGCACCGGCGATGATACCCAGACCGTCACCCGCTGCGCAGTGCATCGTCGAGCCGAGTACCTGCCGCCAGGTGGCAGACACGTACTGCTCATGTGTCCCCGGGAGTGGCTCCCTGCACCCCAGCACATAGAAAAATGCACCGAAGGGCCCAGTGAAAAGCGTGAGGATGACGAACCCCCACTTGAGGACAATCGCTTCCGGGGTCGTGCGACTGTCAATCGCCACAAAGAGGACCGACATCCCAGTCAGGATGAACCAGAGTAGCATCACACCATGGAGCATGGACGACCTCCCAGAGCAATGGTAACTCTTTATCACACGAACGGGAAGTCAAAAGACATCCGATACACTTTTGCAGGAACGTAACGGCGTCGAACTCATCGATCAGAAGGGCTGGCCATCGCTCGACCCCGACGATGATTCCCGGCGAGCAATGGTTTTTCGTGTCCCAATGCCCACAGGCGTAGTGGAAGACATCACCATCTTTTTCCCCGGAGACAACTCGTATCGATGGCCATCCGGGCCGATGGTTGGCACTTCTCCAGGGCTCATTTCGCACTTCAGGGGCTTTCTACCATTACCTCTCGGCACGCCCGTTTCCATTTCTCCGATACTTCCGATGCCGAGAATTCAGTAGCGGGCATCGATTCGGTCGTGAATCCAGGCCCTTGAAGAAGTTCTTGGCCTGCATCCGGTCATGAATATGTCATCGGATCAGACTCTCTCTTGGACCACAAGCAACACGGGAGTGTCGCACTTCAATGGACCTTCGCCGGGCTGCTGAAGCCACGAGCTTGCCATCGGCTTTTCATCGTCTGAATGCCATACAATCGCCGCGTCTTTACGCACTCCCCTGCGAATCGTCATCGCGTGGGCGGGATTTCCTGATCATTTCCCGGGCCAAGGGCAAGAGCGCCGCCGGATTGAGTTCCGGAACGGCGGGGACGCGTTCTTCAAACCGGCGCGCCTTTCCAAAAACTTCTCGAAACCCGACTGCGAGCCCCGAATTCGAGAAGTCCGGCGAGCAGCCGCTGACTGAATTCTCGATCCGTATTGGATACCATCTCGTCAAAGTGCCTGGCAGCCGGTGGCTGGAGCCGTGATGGAAAGCGCGCATCCCAGCCAAAAAGGCAACGCACCCTCGAATCGAATGCGCTTTCCGGTCATGACTCACGCCGAGGATATGCAAGCGTCCCTCATTGCCGACCTGTTGGCTTGCTTCCGGATCCGTGCGGGCTCGATCAAAAGATTCCGGAGTTCCGTCGCCACATCGGGAGGATCGATGAAGGAGTCGCATCCTGAGTCTCATGCGGTTATTCTGCCCGGGGTTCCGCCAGGCTCAGACCCAAGGCCGGGCATAAGCAAATCCTCGCATATAAAAACCTCAGTCCCGGGGAAGCCTCGTCCCCGCCCCCCCCAGCAACAGAAGCTCCACCGCTCCGGAGCGTCGATCATTCCGGCGGGTTGAAGGAGATTGGCGTGAAGGGAGAATCAGAAGCTCACTACTCCTTCGGAGATGCAGGACTCGCCTCCGAGCGTCTGCGGCGTCTATCCGAGGCCTACGCGCCGGCCAGCGCCGCCCTGCTTCAGCGAGCGCAGGCGCTGCTTGAAGAGCCGATCCGATGCGCGATCGATCTGGGCTGCGGCCCGGGCCACACCACTTCATTGCTCGCGGAAAGCGTTGGAGCCGAGCGAGTAGTGGGGATCGAGCGTTCGCCGACATTCCTTGCGGAAACGCAAGCACGCGGCCTCCAGGGTATCGAGTTCCTGGAATGCGATGTGAGTTCCGAGAGACTTCCCATCCGAAACGCGGATCTGGCCTTCAGCCGTTTTCTGCTCACGCATCTCCCTGATCCCGTCGCGACCCTGGGATCCCTGCGCCACGCACTTCGACCCGGCGGACTCCTGATTCTGGAGGAACTCGAACATCTCAGTTCAACGAATCCCATACTCTCACGTTACTACGAGATCGTCGAAGGCGTGCAGGCTTCCCACGGACAGAAAATGCACATCGGACCTGCATTGGAAGGCTACGCGCGGCAAGCGGGCTTCGAAGTGCTCTCTTCCGAACCATTCGCCCCAAATATCTCCGCCGCAACCATGTCCTCCCTCCACCGCCCCAATCTGGACAATCTGCGCCTGGACCCCTGGGTCATCGAGCGCTTCGAAGAGGGCGCGCTCGACGAGCTCGCCGAGGGCCTGGAGGAGATTGCCCGCGACGAGATGGGCAAGGTTCCAATCGAGAACATCTTGCGCCATGTGATCGCCACCGCTCCCTGACGAAGACTCGCGGCCGCCATCTTCGACACCAACCCGGAGACGAATTCGAGAGCTTACACCATCGAGAATGCCTGCAGGCTACGAAAGCAGGAGTTGCCGGACCTTCGACTCCAGCACCTTCAATGTAAATGGTTTCTGCAGGAAACTCCTGCCTTCACTCAGATCCAGACCTGCGAAAATCGAGGGATCTGTATAACCCGAGACAAAGAGAACGCGTATTCCGGGGCGTGTCCGCTTCAACTGCTCCGCCAGTTCGGGGCCCTGCATGCCGGGCATGACCACATCGGTCAGCAGCAGATGGATCTCGCCTTCGTAGCCCTGAGCTATATCGAGGGCTTCCTGGGCATCCTCAGCGGCCAGAACCTGGTAGCCCATTTTTTCGAGGAGCGTCTTGGAAAGGCGCCGCACGGCCGCCTCGTCCTCCGCCAGCAGAATCGTCTCCGTCGCCGCAGAATCTTCTGAGACCCGAGAAACCGCAGAGACCTCGACGGACTCTGGCGACTGGACGCAGGGCAAGTACACCACGAAGGTACTTCCCCGCAAAGGCGCGGACTCCACCGTCAGATGGCCTCGATGCTGCTTGACGATCCCGTGCACGACGGAGAGCCCAAGGCCCGTTCCCTTGCCGGTCTCCTTGGTCGTAAAATACGGCTCAAAGACCTTCTGCCGAATACTATCATCCATGCCACAGCCCGTGTCTATCACCTGCAGGCGGATGAATGGGCCGTTGGACTCGACGCTCGCAAGGGGATCCCTCACCTTCTCCACCTGATCGAGTTCGATTCGCAGCCTGCCTCCCGCAGCCATCGCGTCGCAGGCATTCAGGACCAGATTCATCACGACCTGCTCGATCTGGCCCCGACCGGCAAGAACCGATCCCTCGATGGGATTCAACTCTGTCTGAAGTTCGATATTCTCACCAGTTGCCCGCTCGATCATCGAGCGCATGCCCCTGATCGTTTTCCGCGGATCGATCGCCTCGAGAACCACCGGTTGCTTACGACTGTAGGCCAGCAACTCCGTCGTCAACTCCGTGGCGCGATCCGCTGCGTCACGGGCATCCTTCAAGCGAGTCCTCTGGACCTCATCGACACTACCGGCGGTGTCGAGCACCATATCCATATTGCCACCGATCACCGTGAGCAGGTTGTTGAAATCATGTGCAATGCCGCCCGCGAGTTGCCCCACTGATTCCAGCCGCTGCGCATGTTGCAGTTCGGCTTCCAGAGCTCTTCGTTCCGCTTCCAGTCGAATGCCTTCCTCGAACTGAGCGGTCAGATCATCGTGGGCGCTCTGCAACTCCCGAGTCCGATCCGCCACGCGCTGATCCAATTCGCGGCGGGCAAATTCGGTCTCGGAGAGTGCCTTCTTGAGAGCCACTTCACGCTCCCGGTCACGCTGTCGCAACTCGAAGATACGACCCGTGAAACGAATGCGGGTCAAATGGATCGTCACCGCGACCAGGGTCGCCGCCACCTGCAGAAAGACCAGATTGGCCAGCTCATTCGAAGACACCTGGGGAAGGGTCAGGAGGGTCCAGGCAGAGAGAATCGAAACGCCCACAGCGACTAACCAGCGGGTCGAAAGGATCAGATTTCCGGCCGCGATCAGAACGATGCTGATGTAGAAGCTGAGAAAATCTCGCCCCGTCAGCCAGTAGGCGAGAAGTATGTTGGAAGCAATCCCGCACGCCAGCAATGCCGCGAGTGCGCTCGCCCACCGAACGGGAACTCGATCTTTCTGCAGCAAAAAGTAGAGACCGAGGGCGGTCAGAACCATCACGACATCGTGGGCCACCACCGCATCTCTGGCGGAATCGGGAAGATCCACGATGTTGAAGGGAATGAATAGAGTCCAGAGGATGGCCAGTCCGACGCTGAGAGGACGAAGCGCGTCATAAGTCGCCTGGCTGCGGGCCCTATCCAGTGAATCCTCGAGAATGCTGGATTCCGGTACCGAGTCTTTTGCCATGCCCATCCGAGACATCAATCCTGGGACCTCCGGGTGGCCTCGAAGCGATTCGAAGCAGACCCCAAGCCGGAGTCATCGGCCTCGACATTTTCGCTGTGATCATCCGAATCCCGCCAGACTCCGGCGCGCAGTTGGGGATTGTAGTGAACCTCGAAACCCCGGGCTTCCCTCCCCGATCCGGAGACCCCTCTGGCGCGCGATTACGAAGATGACAGTCTGAGGGAAACCCTCTCCCGAGAGAAAATCCCGGATTCCCGATTGCCCATGGAATCATGAGGGCGCGCCTGGATGGTCGAAGGCCGATCGAGGAATGCGAACTCGATGCGCGCGTCGACCTGGCTCTAGTTCAGGCGCACGCCCTGCTCCCGCAGGATCTCCTGTACCCGCCCCAGATCGACCTCCCGGGGAGAACTGCCCGTCGCCAGGGAGACGGCCGCTGCCACACCGGCCCCCTGGCCGGTCACGGTGCAGCACATCATCTGTCGGGTCGCGGCGTGAGAGACCTTGTCGCCGGCGACACAGCGACCGACGACGAGCAGGTTCTCGACCTTCTGCGGAAGGGTGATCCGATAGGGCACCTGGAAATAGCGACCCGTGGAGGGCAGGATCGCAATCTTGTTTCCATCCAGGAACTCGGGGCAGATTCCGATCGAATCTTCAAAGACCGCCTGATTCAGGACGTCGTATCCAGTCAGATCGTAGTCGCCGACGATCTTGCGAGACTCACGACATCCGATCGACGCCCCAATCGTACGCAAACGAGCCTTCTCGAAGCCAGGCGCATATTTCTTCAGCGCTTCCACCGCCCACATCACCTGCTGGCGCCCCTCGATTTCTCCCCGAGTCAGATCCCAGACATCCGTCGAGTCGATGCCCGCCATATGGATTGCGTTCATATTCGGGATCTCGCCCGCATCCGTAAAACTCCCCCAATAACTCTCCATGCGAACATCCTCGGGGATCTCTCCCGCCGCCTTGGCCCTGTCGAAGGGCTCGCGGATGTAGGTACTAAACTCGGCGGCCTCCTTCTCGCCGGAACTATCGCCCCAATCCGAGATCGAACTCGGATTCTTCAGGATGTGGTTGATGAACTTCTCCAGATCGATGCCCGTACAGCCGAAGTTGACGGTCACGGCCTCGAGATCTTCTTTCGGATCGATACGAAAAGGAGCACCCGCACGTGCGGCCACATCACCATCGCCGGTCGCATCGATCACGCGCTCTGCAAGGATCGCCTGGCGCCCGGATTTGCTCTCCGCAATCACGCCTCGGATCACATCCTCCTCCAGCAGAACATCTACGATCTGGGCATGGAGAAGGGGAACGATGCCCGCCTCCTCGATCAATTGATCTGCAATATGCTTGAAGACCTCGGTGTCGAGCACTTCGTAGTGGTTGACCTGAAGGCTGGCCTGCATGGCCCTGGCCCTCCTTTCGAATTCAGTGCCGATGCCGCCCGCGTCCACCGTCTTCTCGCTGGTCCGATACCAGGCAATCGTACCCACCATGGACTGCGCGATCACGCCACCGAAGCAGCCATAGCGCTCCACCAGCAATACCCGGGCCCCCTCGCGCGCTGCCGCGAGCGCAGCGGCCAGTCCTCCCGGACCGCCGCCCACCACGAGTACATCCGTCTCGGCCAGAACGGGGGTCTTCCGGGCTGGCTCCTGAATTTCCCTCATATCCCCATGCCTTTCGTCTGGAGCCGGGCCCCGCCCGACCCGCTCGGAAGTCCAGAGCTCGGAGCCGCATGCCTCAGCGAGTCCGGGCCCCTTCTCGAATACTGATTCGAGAGTCTACACCTGCATCTTCGATCTTCCTCGGGGCGGAATCCGGCAGCCGGTTCGGATGGCGAACGACGTGTTCCGTTATCGGTCTTGACGGATAAAATTCGCGCTGTCGGGAACCCGACGAAACCCTGTCTTTTCGAGGACCTGATGCAGACCGAACTCCCCGGGCCGACCCACGATACGCCGGAAGGCGTCCGGACGTTCGCGCATCCAATCCGCTTCCACGGAACTCGGCCTCAAGCTGACAACGTAGTGAATCCCGGCTTCACGAATCCTCTCGATCCAGGCCTCCTCACTCAGATCGACCAACGAAATCGGCCCGGGACCGAGATAGACGGGAGTTGCACCGTCGTCTCGGATCGACACATAGTGGAGTCGATTCTGGAGTCGCCGGCCCAGGAAATAATACGTGAAGCCGGCTGCATAGGTCGGCGAATAGCCCTTCGTGATGGCCAGATCGTGAGTTTTTCCAGGCTCGTCGAGCAATCGCGCAAGCCCCGCCCAATAGGTATCTACGCGATGGCCCGCGATGCTCGATTCGATCACCGAGTAACGGATGGCGTCCCGATATCTACGCAGCGATTGATTCGCAAATACCAGCAGGATCGCGAATCCGATCAGGATGCCAATCCCCGTTCGTATCGAGCCGAACCGGGTATGGGCAAGTGAGACTCCGTAAACGGAGAAGAAGAGGAAGACGCTGCCTGCGAGCAGGGGCAGATGCTCGGCCGCCGAGGGAAAGGCCGAGAAGTTCACGATACTCGCCATTGCAACCACCAGCATCATCGAAAAGACAATCAAGCGGCGCATCAAATCGCTTATTTCCAGGCTCACGGTCAAGAGCACGCACATGACGAGAAATGCGTGGAGGAAGCGCCCATTCGACGCCCCGTGGGTGATACGGACCGCCTCGAATCCGGGGCTGAGGTATAGGAGCATCTGTGCAGACGCCACGGCGAAGAGCAGAAGCGCCACGAAGAACCTACGCCGAGCAAGAAAGACAACTCCTGCGACCGCGCCCAATATCCAGGCCAGGGATAGCGGCCCCAGGCTCGGAACTTCTGCCCCCCCCACGATTCCGAAGGGAGCCATGGCGCTGGCCGTGGCATATTCGGGTGTCACCGATTTCGCCATCTCTTCGGCATAGACGTCCAACTCGGGCGCAGCCCGCCCGAGCGTGAGGCCCAGCACCTCCAGACGATAGGGTGAGAGGGGGAACCCCTGATCGAGGGTATTCTTCAGCAGCATCAGCCCAAGCGTCGCCAGCGACAATACCAGGCCCGCAACCAATCCGATCAGAGCACGCCGCAACTGCATCCGTTCCCACAAGTACCGGGCACAGAGGATCAAGGGGGCGACCGGGACAAAGATCAACGCGGTGATCTTGATCGTGGCCGCCGTAGAGAGGGCCAGGATCCCGAGCATGGACGAGATCAGGATATCCCGGCCCCGCAGCGCCCGAACCATCAGCCATAGGCCGGCATAGATGAGCAGGTAGAGGGGGGGGGTTCGACATAGCCAGACGGAATGAAGTAATAGACGGCCGGTACGCACATCAGATAAACGCAGACGCCGAGATGCCACTCTTTTCGGATTTCCAGTTCGCGCTGCAGGCAGATCAGGACGGGAGCCCAGAGCAGCCAGAAAACCACGTCGACCAGGAGGTAGAAGGTGTCGTCATGGAAAGGCAGCATCGCCCAGGCCGCGAGGATCTCGCCGCCTGGAGGGTAATAGCGATAGAACGCCCAACCCCCGGGCAGGTCGAATGGCAGGCTGCCCCCACTTTGAAGCCACAATGCCGCCTTCGGCGCGTGATAGGTGATGGAATCCCAACCGAGCGGGGGCAGCACGAGCGCCCGCCAGAGTACGGAGAGCATCCCCGTCGCGAGCAGGACGCGGAGCAGGCGTGGTACCGGGCCGCCCGAACCGATCACCACGAGAACGGCGGCGATGAGATCGCGACCCACGGCGACAAATACGCGGATTGGCCCCTGCCGTGTCGCCCCCAATGTCAGCGCCGAGAGTATGGGGCCCAGCGTCGCGGCCGCTTCCAACCGAAAAGCTCCGAAGAGGGCCAGGATTTGAAAGGCGGCTATCGCCGCGCTGATCGAGATCACGGAGGCCAGCGACCAACGTTCGGCGATTCGGCCCCTCGGCAGCATCGCGACGGCAAGAGCGTGGCTGCAATAGGTGGCGTTGCCCAGCAGCCAGACGGCGGCGATACCTTCCAGGATCACCTATCAATGATCGCATAGGGAAAGTCCGCCAACCACCTCCGATCCGTGGAGTTCCCCGGGCCACGTATCCCGCATCGCCTTCTCGGCTCAAAGAACTCGCCGAGTCCGCGATCCTTCCTCTCCTTCCCTGCCAGCGGCGAATCACCCTTCGAAGACATTCAGTCCGAGGAGCCACGGCTCCCGAACTCGTTCACGTCTCCCGAATCCGATCCGCTCAGAGTGCGCGTGATGGATTTCTGGCCGCGTGACCCTCTTTCGATAAACAACTCCCGCAGGGAACGGGCCCAAGCTTTGCCCCAGATCTCTTCGGAAAGTGTCAGCCCGTCCCGGGCGAAAACCATCAGCCACTGATTTTCCGCCAGCCGAAGGACGTTGTGCATCCGGTAACCTCCATGGTTCAGTACCGAAAACACCATGCCGACTTCCGGTCGCCCGACCGAGGGCAATTCGAGCAGAGGATCCTCAATCGGCGTGGAAGATCGAGCCAGAAGCACATCGGGCGAGCGGGCCCTGAACCATTCTTCGTCCCACGGCTTGTTGGCATGCCCCCCAGGAAGATGGGAAAGATGCCTGTCCGTAAGGCCCACCAGATCGACCCCCCCACCCGGAAAATGCCAGCCAAATCGACCGATATCCACCAGGGCGACCACCTCGACCCCGGGTGATCTGGCGGCCGCCATTCCCAGACCAGCCATCCGCTTATGGGGGTAGTTGGCGTGGTCCTCGCCGGTCCACGTCGCGCGCCCCTGAACGAAGAGCACCGCCACCAGGGCGGCAACCACCAGCGAAAATTCCCGACCCCTTGCATTTCCCAGTGCCAACCCCATCAGCACAACCAGCCCCACGTAGAACACGCTCAGCCGCCGAAAACCGGGCATCCAGTCTCCGCCGCTCCAGAGCACACCCGCCGCGAGCACAACGATCACCACAAGCAATACCCGCCCTTCCCGCTTTCGCAGCGCCGGGAGCACGGCGAGCGGTCCGATCACACCAACCCCGTGCAAGAAGAACGCCGAGACGTAGCCCAGGCCTTCGGTCGGTACGGGCGCTTTGGCGTAAAAGGTATTGGGGATGAGACTCCCATAATAGGTCAGCCGAAAAATCTCCATCGCGGCTACGATCAGTCCGAATTGCGCCAGCACGACCCATCCCTGTCGACGATCCCGCAGCAGCGCCGCACCCCCCAGGCAGCGCCCCGACCAGCACACCCTCCGGTCGAGTCATCGCCAACCCCCCGAGCACCGTTCCGACCCATGGACTGCGGGTCTGAAGACCCGCGAGTGAGAGGATGAAGAGAAATACCCATAGGGGTGTCTCCAGACCGGACATCGCATAGAACGCGAGATTGCCGTTGGCTACGAAGAGCAGGAGCACCCCCACACAGGGAAGAGTCTTCCCGGTCTCTCTTCCCACGATGCGCACCAGCAGAGCCGCTGAGCCGCAGTGGAGAAGAATGCCGACCAGCCGTGCGGAAGCGATGGGATCGATATCGGGCAAGGCGCCGATCCACAGCGCTGACAGCAGCGTCCAGAGCAGATTCGTCATGCCCTCCACCGGCTCGCCGCCTATCTCGAAGCTGAGGACTCCCTCATGAATCAGATTGCGGGCGATGCGAAAAGAAATCCATGAATCGTCGACCGCGTAGATGATGTCCCCAAAGCGAGAGCACTGGACTGCCGCTCCCAGGGCGGCAGTCCAGTTCGAGCAGGCGCAGTCGGTTTTCGAACATGGGGATCAGTTTCAAGCATGGGAATTCCCCAGTCAATCGGCGGGGAATAAGAGTTGGGGAACCCGACCTTCGAGACCGAGGACACTCCGATGGGCGATCGTCGGAACCTGGCCCGAATCCGAATTCCCTGAACTCGCCCCCTTCACTCTTCCCCGCAGGCGCAATTTCTTCCCCAGGAACTGCAGCCGGGGGTCAAAGGATCTGCCGGGGAAATCGGTCTCCCACCAACCGTAACCTCGAGTGCGGGGGGCGGCATCTCGCCCGCTCCGGAGACCGACGGCGCAGCAGGGCCATCACCCCCAGGCCCGTCCCCATCAACAATCCCGTCGCGGGTTCGGGCAGCAATAGAAATTCCGCGGCGCCGGGGGTCGGCTCCAGCAGCACCTCGAAGTCGACGCGATTGTTGTCGCTATCCACATCCGCCAGCAAACGGGCCAGGCTCGAGCCCGCCGGCGCGTCCGGGGCCGCCTCGCCCTCCCCCGCAAAGACATCGGCCCCTCCGAATACCCCGTAGCCCAGGGCATCCACGACCGTCTCCCCGAGCCGAAGAACGACCGAATCCGGGCCGTTCTGGAAATCAAAATTGGCCACCAGATCGGGATTCGGTACGAAGACCGTCCCCGAACCGCTGCGATCCGCCAGCACGAAAAGACCCGACTCGGAAATCTCGCCCGAGAGCGTGACGACCGGACCGATCGCACCGTTGCTCCCGTTCACCCCTTCGAGGGAAAAGCCTTCTAGGGAGGTGCCCGGGGGACCCGAGAGTTCGACAAAGACCTTGCCGTCATCGCTCCCCGTAGAGTCATAGAAGAGTTCGGAGATCATCACCGTGGCCGAAGCCGCCGATCCCCAACAGATCAGCAGTAGCGCGGCGCTCAAAGCGAAGCAGGGATCGACGGGCCGAAATGAGGCCCGGGGCGCGCAGGTCAGTCTGGGGAAGAGTGCGGTGGAAAGATCGGATTCGTACATATTGGGCTCCTCGATTGAATTGAGTGGGTCGGGGTCTCGGGGGAGGAATCGCGCGCCCTCCCGGATCACTGGAAACTGAAAAGAAGGGGCGCAGACCATCAATCGACGCCCGCATGGAGTTGACGGCTGAACCAGCCCCCCGTCCAGGCGTCGAGCCCCGCGGCGAGTTCCTCGGCGCGAAGGCGCAATGCGACAGCCTCGGGGGCGCGCTTGTCGGGATGGGATTCCAGCGCAATCAATGCCCGCCTGCGGTCGAAATAGAGTTGCGCGACCTCGTCGAGCACGTTGTCTCTGAGGCTGATGCGCTGCCGGACCTCCCGGGACAGTTCGGTGGCTTCTCGTGGATACGCGACGTCCCGCAGGTCCCAGGAGAATTCGATCGATGCAACGAAGTCTCGCGATCGGCCCGAGAAGAGATCCCGAAGGCGATGGAGTTCCCCGTAGCTGAAGGATTCATCCAGCCGATCGGATTCGTCGCGATCGTAAGCACCTCCCAGATGCAGATCGACTTCGGGCCACCATCCCCGCCGCATCAACCCCCGACCCAAACGCCGAAAGCTGGCGGGTTGGAGGCCCGCGTAGCTGAGCGCCTTTTGATGAACATGAGCCAACTCCAGCTGGCTGGAGTCGGGCCCGTTGCGTAGTTCCCGGCCCCGGGAATCCGGCTCCGAAATCTCGAGATGCGAAGACCTCCCCCGCAAGAGGCCGGATTCACCGGCCGCGTATAGAAAGCCCGAGGCGGGCAGAAGCCTGGAGATCGAAGCCGAACCCGCCGGTGAAGACGCCCGAACCCAGGGCCCCGACAGCGTCTGGGCGTGCAGCAGCCCCCGATCCGTGGCGAGCCAGAATGACTCCGGGGAACTTTCCGCGATGCTCCGGGCCCGGGCGCCCGGGGGCAACACCGGGTAGTCGACCTGCCAGCGCGGGGCATCGCTGGAGGACGAAAGCGTATGGGCCAGGGCCCGGGGATAGAGGACCGCAAGCTCGGCCCCCCCGAGGTCGAGAAATACATCCGAGGGCTTGACATCGGCGGGACGCCCCGGAATTCGAATTCTCCGGGCCGATCCCGGATGCACCCGGGAAGAAGTCACGCTGACTTCGAGCCGCCACAGATCTCCGTCCGCGAGCAGCCAGACCTCCAACCGCATTGGGACGAGTTCTGCCTTCTCCCCACCCACTCCCCGCCCCAGCACCCGCAGGGCGAGTCCGCGTACCGGACCTCTCGGAATTCCATCGTCCAGACGGCGCCAGGGCGAATCGGCGCGCGCGAGAAAAGCGCCCCCGTCGCTGGCCACCACCTGAATTCCCGCGGCGGAACGCACGCGATTGACTCGATGCGCGGCCTGGCCTGTGCCCGGTGAGCGATCCTCGAGGCGCCCCTCGGCATCGAGCCGCCAGAGGCCCGTCTCCGAGGCGATCCACAGGATGCCCGCGGAGTCGAAATGCAGATCGTTCACGCCCCCGACCCCGGCGAAGCGACGCCAGCGACGGATCGATTCGGATTCCCTGCCGAGCGTGGGAAGGGAGATCAGAAGCGCGCCGTCGGGATCGCCCAGGGCCAGGCGATCGCCATTCGTCGACGCCGCCAGGGCCCGGATCGGCCCCGGACTGTCGGGCACTTCCAGCCTCCGCCACGACCAGGGGCCAGCGGCCGCAGGTGCCCCCGCAGCCCTCTCGACCCCGATGGCCGAGAATATCAGCAGCCCACAGAGAACCAACCGGAAGAGAAGCCGCGGAAAGAGAAGCGGCGATACGAGAGGCGGCGATAAGAGAAGCGGCCGAAAGAGGGCCCTGTCGCGAAGGCCATCCGGCCGGGGCCGACGCGACGCAAGCCCAGCTCGTATCGAATCGAGATATTCTTTCGGGCGAGAGCCCATATCCTGACACCCATTCCTGGCCTGAAAGTGAGACATGAAGCAAGAGGCGTGCCGCCCATCCGGCGGCTCGTCGCCCCTCCTTGCATTCCCCGCGCCCCCCTGGACGGCCAATCGCCGATACGGGCCCCGAGGACGTGCCCGACTGAACCCATGGCCGGCGTCTCGGTGAGTTCACGTTCTGCGCTCGGGGCCCGCGCTTGACGCCCCGCCCACACTCCAGAAGAATCGTCCTACCATGGAGCCCAAGGACCCCCCCCAGCCCACGCCCTCGATGCGCCGCCGGCGAAGAAACCACCGGAAAGCTCGGCCAGCGGCCCGGGGATCCGAGGTTCAGCCGCGATGAGCGCCGACGGACCAATCGTGGCTCTCTGCGGCGGAGTCGGCGCCGCTCGCTTTCTGCGCGGTCTCGTGCGGGCGGCCCCGCCCGAGGAGATTGTCGCGATCGTGAATACCGGCGACGATCGAGAATTCTACGGGGTATACGTCGCACCGGATCTCGATATCGTGACCTATACCCTCGCCGGTGTCGTCGATGATAGCCAGGGCTACGGATTGGAGGGGGATCGCTTCAGCCTCGTCGACAGCCTGGCCGAATTGGGGCACGAAACCTGGTTCCGCCTCGGCGACCGGGATTTTGCCCACTGCCTCCACCGAACGCTGCGGCTCCGCGACGGCGCCAGCTTGTCGGAAACGAGCGATGAGTTGCGCCGCAGCCTGGGCGTGAAGACGCGCATCCTGCCCATGTCGGATGCCCCCTGCCCCACGCTCGTCGATCTCGAGGATGGCCGGCGCATACACTTCGAGGAATATATGATTCGCGAGAGAGCCCCCGATGGAGTCCGGGGCGTGGATCTGAGCGCCGCCGGGGCGGCCGGACCGGCCAAAGGCGTGCTCGAGGCCATTGGCGCGGCGCGGCAGATCATCGTCTGCCCCAGCAATCCCGTCGTCTCCATTGGACCCATTCTGGCGATTCCGGGCATCGGCGAAGCCCTGGCCGCAAGTTCGGCCCCCGCGGTCGCGATCTCGCCCATCGTGGGGGGGGCGCCGATCAAGGGGCCGGCCAGCCAACTGCTGCGCGGAATCGGGGTCGAGGTTTCTGCCGCCGGTGTCGCCGCCCATTACCGCGAATGGATCCAGGGCTATGTACTCGACCAGAGGGATCGCGAGTTGGAAACCGAGATCAAGAGCCTGGGCCTCGCAACCCGGATCACCGATTCGATCATGGTGGATGCCGAAGCAGCAGCGAGCCTGGCCGGGGTGGCGCTGGAATTGTCGGAGAGCCTGAGATGACGACGGCGGTGGTCCCCATCAAATCCCTGGAGGCCGGCAAATCCCGCCTGCTCCCCGAACTCTCCCGCATCCATCTCGAGGCCCTCTCCCTCGCCATGCTCGAGGATCTGCTCAGCGCTCTACTGGCGACTCCCGCCCTGCTGCGCGTCGCCGTGGCCACCCCGGATGACCGCGTCGCGGAGCGAAGTCGGGAACTCGGCGCGGAGGCTTTGCACGGGCCGGATACCGGCTTGAACGCCGCCATCGACGCCGCCGCCGGAAAACTCGGCCTCGCATCGGAGGCGCCCCTGCTGGTTGTACTCGGCGATATTCCGGGGGCAGAGGCCGAAGAAGTGCAGACCCTCTTCGAGACCCTGGCCGAAATGGAAGCCGGCCCGGCCGCGGTACTGGCCGCTTCGGCGGACGGCGGAACATCGGCCCTGCTGCGTCGGCCCCATCGCGCCTTTCCATCGCTTTTCGGCCCTCGCAGCGCCCTTCGACATCGGGAGGCCGCGGCCGCGGCCTCCGTTCCCATGCGCGAACTCCAACTGCCCTCCCTGGCCATTGATCTCGATTGCCGTGCGGACCTGGAATTCTTCCTCGCCAGCAGCGAAGCCGGTCACCGCACCCGCGCCCTGCTGGAAGAATTGGGCTGGCCGGGCGGCCTGGCAAGGAAATCCCCATGAGTCGACGCAAAGGCGGACTATGAACGATTCGACGACCTTCCCGACAGCTCTGCGGATCGTCCCGCTGGGCGGTATCCCCGCCATCGAGCCCGGCGATGACCTCGCCGCCCTGCTGATTGCAGCGGCCGAGCGCGCCGAAGTCGACCTCAGCGGCGGCGCGCTGGTGGTCTGCCAGAAGATCGTCTCCAAGGCCGAGGGGCGCATGCTTTCCCTGGCCGATGTCCAGCCCAGCGACGAGGCCCTGCGCATCGCGGAAGAGGACGAGAAGGATCCGCGCCAGGTCGAAGTCGTACTGCGGGAGAGCACGCGCATCGTGCGCCGGGGCCGCGGAGTCCTGATCTGTGAAACCCGCCACGGCCTGGTCTGCGCCAATGCGGGTGTCGACCTCTCGAATGCACCGGGAGAGGATGTCGCGATCCTGCTGCCCCTCGACAGCGATGCTTCCGCGCGTCGCCTGCGGGAAGGACTCGCGGCCCTCGGAAGCCCATCCGTCGCCGTCATCATCAGCGATACCTTCGGTCGGCCCTGGCGCGAGGGCCTGGTCGATGTCGCCATCGGCTCGGCGGGCATCGCCCCCATCGCCGATATCCGGGGAAGCAGGGACTGGGTAGGCCGCGAACTCCAGGTGACCGCCATGGCGACGGTGGATCAACTCGCCGCCGCAGCGGGCCTGCTGATGGTCAAGGACTCCGGGGTGCCAGCCGTTTTCGTAGCGGGTCATCAGCCGATGGGTGACGGGGGCCTCGGCGATCTATTGCGCGACCCCGGCAGCGATCTCTTTCGCTGAGCCAGCCCGCCGCGCGCCGCGGATTTGCGCTCGCTCAGGGCGTCGCGTCACCAATCCGTGACCGAGAACGGATTCGCTCCAGCCCACGGCAAGGGCCTCTCGAGCGGCGGCTCCGCAAACGAATGCGCCCGCAGGGGTGCAGCGCGCGGCCGCCCGCCGAGATTTCTCTTTTTTTCGACTCGGCCTGTGAGCTATTTCACAGCGTTTTCCGCCGTCGGAACGCATGCTGATCCTCGAGCCCACGGCCAATTCTCCCCGGGGCTGAAATCGAGAAGAAAGCCCCAACCGAAAGGAAATCAGCATGAAAGCCCTCATTTCCCGCTTTTCTGGTCTTTCTCCGGCCACCTCGGCATTTCCCCCCCAGGGCGTCGCATTGAGACCGCTCTCACAAATCAGGGGCTTTGCAAAGACGCTGAGATGCCGAAAAGTATGCGACCCCGCCGGAGACCCCATGCTTCGCACCCGAAAAATCCTTGCCCCTCTTGCCCTCGCTGCGCTCTTGAGCCTGGCGAGCGCCTCCGCCCAGGCCCTCGAGGTTCCGCAACTCACGCCCCCCGAAGCCCGGTCGACGACCAATCCCCTGCTGCGCCTGGGCGTTCCCTCGGCCCTGCTCCCCTCCGGACTCCGGCTGCTCCCCCCCCAATGGGGCATCCCCAGGCCAGCGATCCTCGACGGTGAATTCGATCTGCCGGCGCGCCAGAGAGCGATCGACCGCTTGCGAGAAAAAACTCTGCACCTGCCCCTACGCCCCGTGATGCTCGGCAAGTCACCGCGAAACCCCTTCGATCCGAAGCCCTCTCCGGGTCTGGTGATTCGCATCCCCCTCACGCTCTAGAATTCCCGAGGCGACCGCTGCCATGCCCTGTGGTCGCGCGGTCGCGGAAACCTTTGGCCTCGACGTCAGAGCCGCTGCCGGATCGCATCCCAGAGTTCGAAGATGCCGAGCTTGGATTGGGAAGAAGTCACGAGCAGCGAAACCTCTCGCTCAGCGAGTTGCTGACGAATTTCTGCGACCCTCTTCTTTCGGCGCATATTCTTCAACTTGTCGGCCTTCGTGAGCACCAGCAGAGTGTCGACATCCCGCTCCCGGAGCCATTCGATCAGCAGCGTTTCATCTTCCGAGAGATCCCGACGAATGTCCTGGAGCAGAACGGCCGTGCACAGGGCCTCGCTGCCCTCGAGATATCCCTCGACCAATCCCCGCCAGCTCTCCCTCTCCTTGCGGGAAACCCGCGCCCAGCCATAGCCGGGCAGATCGACGAACATCAGCTCGATCCCCTCGAGATCGACCTCGAAGAAGTGAACCAAGCGGGTCTTGCCGGGCGTGGAACTGGTACGCGCCAGCTGTTTTCGTTGCACCAGGGCATTCAGGAGACTCGACTTGCCCACATTGGAGCGGCCGAGAAAAGCGAACTCCGGCCTTGAAGTCCGGGGGAATTGAGGCACGCGCGCACAGGAGCGATTGAGTTCGGCCCTCCGGATCTTCATCTCATCCTCCCGCCTTCTCCCCCGCGAGCCAGGCCCGGCAGGACTTCCCCCAGCCGAGCGAGCCCCTCGTCGATGGCCGCTTCGCTCACCGCGTAGCAGAAGCGCAGCATTCCTTCCCCGGCCGCACCGAAATCGATGCCCGGGGTCACCCCGACCCGGGCTCGCTCGAGCAGTTTCCAGGCCAATTCCCGGGAATCGGAACCGAATCGTCTCGCATCGGCAAAAATGTAGAACGCGCCGTCCGGACGCCGGGGGACCTCGAGGCCCAATTCCAGCAGGCCGGCCAGCATCCTGTCGCGCCGCTGCTCGTAGGCCCGACGCATCGCCTCGGCCTGCTCCCCGCCCGCCTCGAGGGCCGCCACACCGGCGTGCTGGACGAAGCGATTCGCCGATATAAAGAGATTCTGTTGCATGATCTGGAGGGGGCGGATGGCCCAATCGGGTGCCACCAACCAACCCAGTCGAAACCCCGTCATCGCGTAGCGCTTCGAAAACCCGTCGAGGACGAAGACATCCCCTGGAAGTTCCAGGCCCGACATCGCGTGAGCTCCCCCGTAGACGAGCCCCCCATACACTTCATCCGAAATCAGGGCCGGGCCGAGCTCCGCCAGGCCGCGGAGGGTGGCCTCGCTCTGGACGGCTCCCGTCGGATTCGCGGGCGAAGAGACCACGATCGCCCGGGTGCGAGACGTGATCGCGGATCGAATGGCATCGAGCTCCATGGCGAAACCCGTCTCCGGGCGGCTCGGAACGAAAATCGGCTCGCCCCCGCAATGGCGAATGAAATTGGGATAACAGGGGTAGTGGGGGGAGGAAAGGATCACCTCATCCCCGGCCCCGACGAGCAGGGAGAATACGAGCAGCATGGCGGGGGACGTACCCTGGGTCACGATGACACGGTCGGGATCGAGCGAAACGCCCGCCCGACGCCGGTGGTCCCGAACGATGGCCTCACGCAACACCCCGAGCCCCCGGCTGTCGCTGTAATGAGTCTCCCCCGCCCGCAGGGCCTCCTCACAGGCCTCGATCACGCGCACAGGTGGAGCAAAATCCGGCTCGCCGATTTCAAGGTGGATCACCGACGTTCCCGCGGCCTCCATTTCAAAGGCGCGTTCCATAATCTCCATCGCGAGGAAGGGCTCGAGCAGGGCCACTCTGGCGGAGACTCTACGGGAATCGACTGCGGACATGGCCGGGGCTTAGCGGGGGCGGGGGCGGGTGTCGAGTGCAACATTGCAAGTCTCCGTATTCAAAAACGTTTCGGGCACTTCGGGTTTGACGTTACAAATCCCCGAGGCTACCCTGAGTACCCTCGGGTCGAGGGCCTAAACAGGAAGCCGCGCATCCCGAGATCGGAACATGTCGCCGCCGGCGACGTGTCCTCAAGGGGCCCGGCAATACGCTCGGAAAATCCCCGGAATGTGAAGAGATCGAGGCTGGCAAGGGTGTCCAAGGGCGGACAAATCGCGATCGGAGCGGGGCTCGTCGCCCTATTGCTCGGCTGGTACGCGTATACAAATCTCCAGAACGCCACCGCTTTTCAGTACTACCAGAACCTCGACGAGTTCCTGGCCCAGGGCCACTCTCTCGAGGGCCAGGCCCTGCGCGTGCACGGATATGTGAGCAACGATTCCATCGAGCGAGATCTCAAGGGAAAGAAGGTCCGCTTCGCCGTCCAGAACGACCCCCCCCATGCGGGCCTCGCCTCGGGGATGCGCTTGGACGTGCTCTTCCTGGGGCTCGAAACTCCCGACCTCTTCAAGGACGGCGCCGAAGTCGTCCTCGAGGGTCGGATCGAAAAACACCATCAGAAGACGCTCTTCCTCGCTGACAATGTGATGGCCAAATGTCCTTCGAAATTCGAAGCCCAGGAAACGGAATCGGAGAGCGGCGCTTCGGTGGATCTCTAGGCACCGGGACCTGGGGATCCGGCGTCCCACCCAGCACAAGCGGTCGCCAAAGCAAGTAGGGAGCAGAGGGATCAATGGCCGAAATCGGGCTCTATGCAATCCGCCTCGGCCTGCTGATCTCGCTGGCCGGAATCCTGACGGGGCTCTTCGCGGGCATTCGCCAGCGAGGGGATTGGGGACGGGTCGCAGAGCGCTCGGTCTACGCGGTCTTCTTCCTGCTCGGTGTCGCGATGGTCGCCCTTTTCTGGGCCCTCGCCTCCAATGACTTCTCCCTCGCCTTCGTCGCCCGGCATTCGGCCCGCAGTATGCCCCTCGGCTACCGCCTCAGCGCATTATGGGGTGGCCAGGCGGGATCCCTCCTGCTCTGGGCCTTCCTGCTGCTGGCCTTCGGATCCGCGGGAGTTCTGGCCAATCGGAAAAGCAATCCCAAGCTGATTCCGTGGGTGGCCGTCATGCTGCTCCTGAACGCGGGTTTCTTCCTGGCGCTGCTGGAATTTCTCACGAATCCCTTCGACAGACTCCCCCCCGGCGAGGTTCTCTCGGACGGCCAGGGCCTCAATCCTCTGCTCCAGCATCCGGTCATGATGATCCACCCCGTCATGCTCTACCTGGGCTTCACCGGTTTCGCGACGCCCTTCGCCTTCGCATTCGCCGCCCTGGTCACGGGGGAACTCGGTACATCGTGGTTTCGGACCACGCGACGCTGGAGCCTGATCGCCTGGCTGGCCCTGGGTGCCGGCATCGTTCTCGGAGGGCGCTGGGCCTATGAAGTATTGGGATGGGGGGGCTATTGGGCCTGGGATCCCGTCGAAAATGCTTCTCTCATGCCCTGGCTGGCATCCACCGCATACCTGCACTCCGTGATGATTCAGGAAAAGCGGGACATGCTGAAGACCTGGAATGTGGTGCTCGTCGGCTTGACGTATACGATGTGTTTATTCGGCACCTTCCTGACCCGAAGCGGCATCGTACAATCCGTCCATGCCTTCACGGACGCGGGCTGGTACAAACCAATCTTTCTCACCTATGTAGTCGTTGCCCTGCTCATCTTCTTCGCGGCCGTCTTCTACCGACGTCGCGAATTGGCCAGCCCCAAGAAACTCGAGTCCGTGCTCTCCAGGGAATCGAGTTTCATCCTGAACAATTGGGTTTTCATGGTGCTGCTCGCCGTGGTCCTCGGTTTTACGATGCTGCCGGTATTTTCCGAGTCCCTCAGTGGCGATCGTCTCACCCTGGGACCGGACTTCTTCAACCTGGTCACGGGACCGCTGGCCCTCATCCTGCTCTTCCTTACCGGCGTAGGTCCCCTGGTGGCCTGGAGACGCGCCAGCCCCGCCAGCCTGAAACGCCAGTTCAAGTGGCCGTCGGCCGTCGGCCTCCTCTCGGCCGCAATCCTGGCAGCGCTCTTCTGGGAGCAGGCGGGCTATTGGACCCTCTCCTGCTGGGGGCTCTCCGCTTTCGTGATCGCTACCATCGGCCAGGAATACGCCCAGGCGATTCGTGCCCGCATTCGCGCTCACGGCGAATCCGTCGGGACGGCCTTCGCGACGCTCTTGCGCAAGAATCAGCGACGCTACGGTGGCTACATCATTCACCTGGGCGTGGTCGTGATCTTCCTGGGCATCTCGGGCAGCGCCTTCAATCTTGAAAGCCTGGAGAATGTCCAGCCCGGAGACTCCGTGGGGTTGACGAATTATCGGATCGAATACCTCACGGCGAATCCCATCACGAAACAACACTACGGCGGCGCCATGGCCCGGTTGGCGTTGTATCACGACGAGGAACCCGTGGCCATCATGCAGCCCGAGAAGCGCATGTACTGGCTCGAGCAGCAACCCTCTACGATCCCCTCCATCTATTCGACCTGGTCCGAAGACATCTACGTGATCCTGAATGCCGTCGAAACCGATGGGTCCGCAACCCTGAAGATCTATCGCAATCCGCTGGTGAACTGGATCTGGGCGGGATCCATTCTCTTCGCATTGGGGGGAGTGAGCGTTCTCTGGCCCCACCCCCCCCGTTCAGCGGCGGGCAACTCCGGATGAAGCACTCGATTGCGCTCGCAGGAGGCGCTGCGCGAAGCTCGATGCTCGCATTGCTATGCGGGCTGCTCGCCCTATGCGCTCTTCCGGCGACGGGGCAGATCCCCGAGCAGGTCACTTCGGCTCCCGCCGAGGTCTCGCCACCCCCTCCCGGGTCGGGGAATATTCACGGACGCTTGCTGTCGGATGACTCCACGGTCTCGGTCGCCGGGCTGCCGATCGTCCTCTACGCCCTGGGCGCCGACGGTTCTTCGGGGCTCGCGAAAACGCAGAGCGATGACGCGGGAGGCTTCGACTTCAACGCCATTTCGACCGACCCCGGCATGGTCTACCTCGTGGGAACCCAGCGGAGCGGGGTTCCCTTTGCCCAGCGGGTCCAATTCGAAGCCGACCAGACGGATCTCGATGTTGAACTCGTGCTGCGAAAGATCTCGGAGAACGCAGCGGCGCTCCGGATCATCCGCAGCGCGTACAAATTGGATTGGATCGGAAGGCAACTCTTCGTCCAGATCTCCCACCTCGTCGAAAATACCGGCCAGACGGTGATCCACGTCGAGAAGAATCGCAGAGACTCGGCGGACCCCCTGCTCGTCGCGACGCTCCCCGATGGAGTCGCTCGCTTCATCGGCGGCCAGGAAACATACGGCGTCAATTTCCACAGGGAAGAGGAAAGACTTTCCGCATGGGGTCCCGTCTATCCGGGCTCCCAGGAACTCCGTTACGCTTTTCTTCTCGAAGGCCCCGAAACGAATTCCGAGGGCGCAAGCCCCAGCCTCGATTTCCGGCAACCCCTGCCCGCGGGCAGTGCCCAGGTGGACGCCCTGGTGCCAACCGGGGATGCATCCCCCCTACGAGCGGGATCCGAGACTCCGTCGGAGGTCATCGAGATCGAGGGCGAATCCTATGCCCGCTACAGCGTCGGCGAGATTTCGCCCGGAGGGGAGATCCGCTTCTCGGTCGCGATTCCCGAGACCTCCAACGACGCCGCCGCGCTGCGACTCATGCGAGCGGATTATTGGCTCGATCACGACGACACCCATGCCCGGCTCACCGTCAACCTCAGCCTCGAAGTCGCGGGTAACCAACGCCTGTCGGCGCCGCCGGGCGAATCCCTGCTCGAAATCCCACTGCCGCCGAATGCCGAATTCCTCGGGCTCTCCCCCGGTGCCAGTGCGCTGGGATTGCAACGAGGCGAATCCGGAGGACTTTCCCTCCTCGGACCCATACCGGCCGGCAAGTCCGGCTTCAGCTATCGCTACCGCATTCCCGTCGAGGGCCCCGTGCATCTGGATCTGGGTTTCCAACGCCCCCTCGACCTGCTCAATTTCCTGGTCGCCGACAACGGCGTGGCAATCGAAGCGCAGCGCCTCCACCGCAGGCGCCCCTTCAAGGAGGGAACCCGCTTCTACCTGCACCGCGAGGCCTACCAGCTTCGGGCGGGAGAAGAGGTGCCGGTCATCCTGCGACCGCTGAGTGCGACCGGGGCGACTTCCCTCGGCGGGCGCCTGGCCGCCTGCGCGTTCGCGCTCCTGATCATCGCTTTCCTGGTGACACCACTTCGCCAGGCGGGTGATCCCGGCGGAGAAGCGGAGAGTCCGCTCTCGAGCCTGGCCCGGGAACGCGAAGCGATCTACGAATCGATCCGGGATCTCGATCACGATTTCGAGACGGGCAAACTCGACGAAGAAGACTACCGGGGGATGCGGAACGATCTGCGCGCCCTGGCGGTCGAGACCATCCGACGCGAGCGCAAACCGGCTGGGCGGGAAATCTCGGCCGCAAATGGGCCCACTCCGGACCGCACTTCGCCGACCTGTCCGAACTGCGGAGTGGAGGTCGAATCCGGCTGGCGATTCTGCTCCATATGCGGAACGGAAGTCGCCGCCGGGAAAGACGGAGCGTGACATCCCCCCTGGTGGAAATGTCGGGAATCAGCAAGCGCTTCGGTGCGCTGACTGCGCTGCGCGACATCCACCTCAGCCTGGAGTCGGGGAGCAGTCATGCCATCCTTGGACCCAACGGCGCAGGCAAGAGCACACTGCTCCGGATCCTGGCGGGCCTCGCGCGCCCGACCCGAGGCCAGATTCGAATCCGGGGAGCCGGTCCGGATCGCAGCGGGGTGGGTTATCTCGGCCATGCGACCCTGCTCTATCCCGAGCTCAGCGCGCGAGAGAATCTCGTATTTGCCGCCCGCCTCTACGGCCTCAGGAATCCCGTCGGGCGCGCCGAGGAGTTGCTCGCCGAAGAAGATCTGGAACGCTGGGCCGATCGCAGGACCGGCGGCTTTTCCCGGGGCATGGCCCAGCGCCTGGCCATCGCCCGGGCCCGCATCCACGACCCCCAACTGCTACTTCTCGATGAGCCCTTTACGGGACTCGACGGCCCGGCCGCGCAACGCCTGTGCCGGCGCCTGGGAGAATTGAACGCCCGGGGGCACGCGCTCATACTCGTCACCCACGAGATTCAGCGAGCGGTCGACTTGACCCGCAGCGCGACGATTCTCGTCGCCGGCCGGATTCGCGGTCAACTCGAGGATGAGTCACTCGATGCGACGCGAGCCGAGGCCGCTTATGCGGAAATCGTGGAGCGGACTTCATGAGGGTCGCCCTCGCAATCCTGATCAAGGATCTGATCAGCGAATGGCGCTCCCGCGACCGCGTCGTTGCGATGCTGCTCTTCTCCATCCTGATGGCGGTGGTCTTCCATTTCGCCCTGCCCGACCAACGCCCCGAAGCCATGCGAGATCTCTTTCCCGGCCTGCTCTGGACAGCCTATCTTTTCGCCTCACTCCTGGGCCTGAATCGTTCCTTCGCCCTCGAATTGGAGAATGACGCCCTCTCGGGACTCGCCCTGGCACCCGGCAACCGCGGCTGGATCTTCCTCGGCAAGGCCAGCGCCAACTTCGTACTGATCTCGACGGTGCAACTCCTGACGGCCAGCGTTTTTGCTCTCCTCTATGACGTCGACCTGATCCCTGTCGTTCCCGCATTGGCGGCGGTCGTCATGCTCGGCACCGCGGGCATCTCATGCGTCGGCACCCTGTTGGCGGCGATGGCCGTGCGCACGCGCTTTCGCGAGATTCTTCTGCCGCTACTCCTGCTTCCGGCACTCTTCCCCATTCTCTCCGGGGCGGTAAGCGGGAGCCAGGCAGCGTTTGCCGGCGAGACACTTCCCTTCGAAGTGATACAGTTGCTGATCGTGGCGGACGGCGTCTACCTTGTCATCGGATTCCTCGGCTTCGATTATGTCCTGGACGAGTAGGAGACCATGAAGAGAGCGGACGCTGCCATCCTCGCGGACAGTCGCTCCGAAGACCGCATTCCCTCCGCCCTGGAGGATCGCGTCAGGCGCTGGCTGCGGCCCCTGGGAGCCCTGCTCGCGTTGCTATGCGCCCTCTACGCATGGGCGGTCATCGCGGCCCCGATCGACAGTACCCAGGGCGTGATCCAGAAGATCCTCTACGTGCATCCCCCCCTCGCCTACGGGGGCTACCTGGGCTTCGTCGTCACCGGCCTGGCGGGAATCCTCTACCTCTGGCGCGGGCGGGAGGACTTGGATCGCCTCGCGATTTCAGGGGCGGAGGTGGGGCTCGTATTCTCCACCCTGATGCTCATCACCGGACCCATCTGGGCGCGGGGAACCTGGGGCGTATGGTGGTCGTGGGATGCCCGGCTGACGGTGACCCTGCTGCTCTGGTTCGTCTATCTCGCCTACCTTCTGCTGAGAAGTTTCGGCGGCCAGAACCCGCGCACGGCTCGTTTTGCCGCCATCTACGGGGTGCTGGGCGTTGCACTGATCCCCCTGAACTACTACGTGATCGAAGCCTTTGGGAGCCGCAGCATGCATCCCGAAAACCTGCAGAGCGGAAGCCTCGGGACGGGCATGGGCTGGCCCTTCCTGCTCGGCAACCTCACCCTGGGGCTCGCTTTCGTCTACCTTCTACTGTTGCGATGGGACGTAGAAGCCGGGCGAGCGATGGAGGCCCTCGACGACGCCGCCGCCATGGGCGACGACAACTGATCGCCGGGACCTTCCCCGCCGAAGAGCAGGAGATGATGCGAATGGGCTACCTGATGGCCGCTTACGGGATCACCTTGGGGACCCTCCTCGTCTACGCCATCAGCCTCGCCAGAGAGCGCGCAAGGCGCGATTCAGGGCAAAGCCCGCGGGGACACAATTAGCGGTTGACAGCCGGACCTCTCTCAGGGTATCAAGATACAGCGCTATAGATTCCCTGAAGGGCATTTGGAGCGTTTAGCGCACCCTCGGGTACATCAACGGCGGTGACGGCAAGGGGTGGAGCGGCAACGGGTGGCAAGAGCGGCACTGATCCGCCGCATGACCCCGAGCCAAGGTGGGATCAACCTTCCACTCGGAAGATTGATCGAAAGCTTCGGATTCGACTTCACTGGCAGTAATTCACACCGAATTCCCTGGCACCTCCCCAACCAGAGTTCTTCCGGAAGAATCCCAGCCCGGGCCCACGCGGTTCGGGACAGCGGATTTCCGAACTGGAGCCAAAGCGGAGAGGGCGAGTCGGCGAGAAGAACCCGGCGGAGGCGGTAAAAGGTGCATCGAGCCCCAGAGAGACGTGTGGCGGCAAGTGCGACAGCCGGAAAAGAGAATAGGAAGACGAAAACCGGGGGTTCGAGTCGAGGGGATTCGAAATCTTCAGCGCCGACGGTGTTGTCGGAGAAACTCTGAGATACTTTATCGGAAGCCGATCCCTCCGCCGAAGACGGGCACGGACGGGGGACGGGCGAAAGGCGAGAAGTCGGAAGTCGGAAGTCGGAAGTCGG
>CAYTAT010000012.1:0-28128 GCA_964435795.1 uncultured Spirochaetaceae bacterium | reverse complement strand
GAAGTCGGAAGTCGGAAGTCGGAAGTCGGCAGATCAGACAAGATCAGAATAAGAGATGAGGAGCATGGCAAAGTACTGAGATCCAGTTTGCGTAGGGAGGGGATCAGTTTCGACGAAAAGCCGGGAAAGTGGATAATCTACAGCTAGGGCCCCCTACCCGAGCAACCTGGCGGCACGGGCCATGGATCGAGCCGAAGCCAATAGAGGATGATTCCGAGGCATCGGCAAAAAACGCTCCACGCCCGCGAATCGAATCGAAAACGGGCGGGAAGAGAGATCAAAGAGACCTGCCCCGGAAGCACATCCGGCCAAGATCATCGAAACAGGCATGAAATTTGCGGAGGAAGTCTTGCATCCTTCAGCCGAGGGCTGAGACCGTTATGGCTCCACAGCAGGAGACAAGCAGTGGGCAGGAAACGAACGAGCAGCAAGTGCGCCGGATCGGGCAGGACATCCAGAAAACGAAAAACCAGAGAGACCCCGGTCTCAACAATATGTCAGGCGCTTGAGTCCTGGCTTGGGAGGCATTCCGAAGAGGGATGGCCAGCATGAAACGCGGCGTCGGTTACTGCGAAAATACCGACTGTGAAGACTACGCCAAGGGCGTATTCCTATTGAATCACGGCGACACCTTCTATTGCCCCCGATGCCGTCAACTGGGCAAGGTCGAGAAGGAGCGGGGTTTCTACACGGGAAACTCCGACATCTTCAAGGAGGTCCGAGTCGAATACAACTTCGATCCCATCAACGGCATTTATCGCGAGATCGGAATCGTCAGGGACGAAAGTCTCTGGGGACGAAATAACGTCTACACGTTGCAGTCGCCCCTGATCAAGACCGAGAAGCGTGCCCTGAAGGTGGCCGAGGCCATTCTCGCCAACTTGAATCGCTATCGCGGCCTCCTCAACGGAGACGATATTCCCCGAACGACCGAGATCATCCTCTCCTTCGACGACCCTTTCGACGAATTCGCCCGGAAACTCGACCAACTCTCGAAAGAATGGGAGGCCAGCGGGCTGCGGGAACATCACGGCTGAGCGAGCCCGACAAGAAGCAGAGAAAGCGAACGATCCGGGAAAAGCAGAACGCCCCGGTCCTCTACGGACCTGGGGCGTTCTGCTTTTTTAGACGCTTTTCATCTCCATGCCCGACATCGACCAAAGGCCAACGCTCGTGATCGCTCGAGAAGAGGGCCGCCGATCATAGCGGGCCGGCATCCGCGTTCTCGATCAAGCGCCGATAGAAGCGCACGCTGCCGGGATAGGCGGCGATCGGAATCCGCTCATTGGTGCCATGGGCAAGAGCCAGGACATCGCCCGCCAATCGCAGCGGCAGGAAGCGATAGGTGCAATCGCAAAAGCCCTCGAAATGACGAGAATCCGTGCCGCCGAATACCAGGTAGGGGGCCACCACCGCGCCTGGGAATATTTCCCGGATCGTCGTCGAGAGGGTTCGCCAGGCGTCGGAATCGATGCTGGAAACCGAGGAAGCTTCACGACCGTAGCCATGGGCGGAAATCGCCACCCGATCGTCGTCCACCCGCTCCCGAACCCACTCGATCACCTGCTCACTGCGATCCCCGGGCAGCAGCCGAAAATTCACCAATACCCGCGCTCGGGTGGGCAGGACATTTTCCTTCGTCCCGGCTTGGAAGATCGTGGGGGCGATCGTCGTCCGGATCGCCGCGGCCATGAGTGGAGAATCCTTCATCACGGCCACGAGCAGCGATTCGAAGAGCCAGAGATTTCCGGAGAGGAGCCGCATCCCGAAATTGCCGGCAGGACCGATGCCCCGCTCGAAAAAGGCGCGACTCGCCCCATCGAGTCGGGCGGGGAATCCCCGGGCCTCGAGTTTTGCCACCGCAACGGAGAGGATCCCGATGGCGCTCTGAGCCTGGGGGGACGATGAATGCCCCCCCATTCCCTCGACTTCGAGGGCGAGGGTCAGGTATCCCTTCTCGGCCACGCCCACCATGGCCACCGGAGCCTCGACACCCGGAACGACTCCGGCCACGATGGCACCCCCCTCGTCGACGATCAGGCCCACTGCGACTTTTCTCTCCCCAAGCAAGCGTGCAATTTCGCTCGCTCCCGCCCGGCCGCCGATTTCCTCATCGTGTCCGAACGCCAGGTAGATGCTTCGCCGGGGTGCGAAACCCTCCCCGAGAAGCCCCTCCACCGCTTCGAGAATCGCGAAGAGACTCAGCTTGTCATCGAGGCTGCCGCGCGCCCAGAGTTGGCCCTCGGCGACGACCGCTCCGAAGGGAGGATGCACCCAATCCGCCTCGCTACCGCGATCCACGGGCACGACATCCTGATGGGCCAGGAGAACGACGGCGGGCAGTTCGGGCACTCGACCCCGCCAGTGGTAGAGCAGGCCATGGCCCGAGATCAATTCGCGATCGAGGTGAGCGTGCAGCCTGGGATAGTGATGCGAGAGATAGTCACGGAAATCCTCGAAGGCCGCGTCATCGACGCCCTCTCCGGGCTGCCGTGAAATCGTGGGAATTCGCAACCCGCCCCGAAGACGCTCGAGTTGCGCCTCCTCATCCAATTCCATCCTCTCCCGGGCGGGAGGATCGACCCCGACCGGTGAGGGAAGACGCATGGCTCCCCATACGAGTACGCCGACCAGAAGGCCGACAAATGCGCCCCCCCATTTCAAGACCACTGCATCCTTCCAGCACGCGAGTCGGGATCAATCCAGACGGGAAAACTCTCGACCTTCGCATTCCTCATCGCCTGTCCCCCTTGCCCAGCGCATGCGCAAATCGATCGAAATCGCCGAAAGGACTGCGACGAGACCTTGGAATTCCCTGCGATGGTAGGGCACTTGAGCGGTCGCAAGTGCATCGATGAGCGGCTGCCGAAACCATGAGAAGAGGGTCTTGGGGAGATTTGCCGACGGCCACCAGGCCACCAGGGGGGTCTCACGACTGGCTCTCAATTCGCCGCCCTCCACTAGACATCGGTAGACGAGGGCCTTATGGGGTCGGAATCCCAATCTTTCGTAATCACCGACGTGATGCAGGACCGAAACGCCGAGCCCCGTTTCCTCGCGAACTTCCCGGATGACCGCTTCTTCCGGACTTTCCCCAACTTCGGGATTGCCTCCCGGCAGTTCCCAACCGCGCACATCAGCGCGAACTGAAAGCAGCAATTCCGGTTCCCCCGCCGTCTCTCTCAAGACCACCGCATGCACGATGACGAGGGGCCCGTCTTCCCTGAAAATCGGCGATACGAGCCCCCAGAGTGCCGTCCTCAGGTAGACGCTCGGGAAGCGGGCAAATTCCCTCCAGCGCCCGGCCATTCAGTCGATGATCTTGTTGACGGGGCTCTCGACGATGGCGCGGGCCCCCGCTGCCGAGAGCCCCGGGATGAGATCTCTGACTCGTTCTTCCTCGATGATCACGAAGACATCTACCCAGTCATCATCGGCCAGGGGCGAAATCGTGGGGGAACGATCGGGCAGCAGACCGAGCACCGCTTCAAGCGACGTGCGGGGGACATTCATCGAAAGTCCCACGCGGGTCGCCGCGGCAATTGCACCTTGGAGAAGCATCAGGATGCGATCGATCTTCTGCCGTTTCCAAGCATCGGCCGCAGCGGCGCGATTGGCTACGAAGCGAGGCGTGCTCTCCAACAGAACGTCGAGAACCTTCAACCGATTCGCCCGCAAACTGGAGCCGGTCTCGGTGACGTCGACGATGGCGTCCGCAAGAACCGGGGGCTTGACCTCGGTGGCCCCCCAGGAAAACTCGACCTTGGCCTCGATTCCCTTCTTCTCGAGGTAGCGCTCCGTCATGCCGACGACCTCGGCGGCGATCCGTTTTCCCTGGAGATCCTCCGGCACCGAGAAGGGGGAGCCTTCCTTGACCGCCAGCACCCAGCGCACCGCCACGTAATTCGGCCAGGGCGCTCGCAGATCAGCCAATTCCTGTACGTCGGCACCGCTCTCGAGCACCCAATCGAGCCCGGTCACGCCACAATCCATCACCCCCTGCTCGATATAACGCGCCATCTCCTGGGGGCGAATCAGAATGCACTCGATCTCCGGATCATTGATCGTCGGGTAATAGGAGCGACTGGCCGCTCGAATCTGGAAGCCGGCCCGTTCGAAGAGTTGGAAGGTCGTGTCCTGGAGGCTGCCCTTGGGCAATGCCAGACGCAGGATTCGAGGCTCGCTCATTTTCCGTACACCTCTTCGGGATCGAATACCTGGGTCCCCACGTCAACCACGCGCCCCGCCTCCACTTTCCGAAAAAAACAACTCCGCTTGCCCGTATGGCAGGAGGCACCGCCCAACTGCTCGACTTTCAGCAGCACCACGTCTCCATCACAATCGATGTATAGCCCCTTCAGGCGCTGGACGTTCCCGCTCTCCTCGCCCTTATGCCACAACTGCTGGCGGCTGCGACTCCAATAGACGACCTCGCCGGTCTCGACGGTCTTGCGAAAGGCCTGCTCGTTCATATTCGCCACCATCAGGATCTCCCCAGTGGCGTCGTCCTGGGCGATTGCCACGACGAGTCCATTGAATTTCGAAAAATCGAGCAACTCAAGGGAATCCACTGGAGCGGCGACCTCCGATCTCCATCTCGCCGCCCCCGTCCGGGCGCCGAAGCATGCGAAGCGCGAAACCCTACCCGGCGCCCGCCGCCTCCGCCAGACACGCGTGGAGTTCCGCCAGTCGATGCCACTTCTCCCCGCGGGCATAAGATGGATTTCGAGCGCTTCCCGAGCCCGTGGTGGTGGTGGGCAGGAGGATCTCCCGGTCGACCAACAATTCGATGGCGTTGCCGAAGGTGGTGTCATTGGCGGCCTCGGGACGAGCCAGTAGACCCAGGCGCCTGGCATTGTGGATCACAACGAGCGCCGAGGCGAAAACGGCTTTCGTCCCGAATTCCCCCTCGCTGGCCAGCACAACCCGGCAGATGGCCTCGTAGCACTCGACGACGCCCCGGGTCTGGGTCTCCAGGCAGCGTAGAATCGGCAACCCTTCCGCTTCCACTCGATACCCTCCCTCCCCGTGCCGGAGCCAGCCCCGGGCGACGAAATGATCGAGAAAGAGCCCCGCGGCTTCGGGACAGAACTGGGCGGGGGACACGAAGAATTCCCGCTGAAAGATGTCGTGCCAGAGGGCGAGATCCTCTTCCAATTCCTTGACCGATGCCCCGCGCAACAAGCTCCTGGCCAGGATACTCGCGGTGGCGAAATAGTGGGCGATCGTATTGCGATATAGATCCAGGGCTCGGCGATGTGATTCCTCGAAGTAGACGACCTCATCCTGGGGATCCTCGGCGATCTTGATCAAGCCGCTGCGGACCATGAACTGGATCGACTCCGAAAACGTGCCTCGATCTCCTCGCAGGGCGGAAGTGATCTGGATGTCCTCAAGGCGGAGCAATTCGACGAGTTGCCCCGCGCGCTCGATGAGTTCGGAGCGCCGCAATCCCGTATTCCTCGTCCCCATCAGAGCCGTAGCCACCACCGACGTTGCACTGACGGTCACCGACCAGTTGATTCGCTCCACGAGGAGACGGCCCAGAGTCTCGGTGAACTTCCGCTTCTCCTCCTCGATCTCATGCGATGGCGCCTCGAGTTGGCTGGCCGACAATAAATCCTCGGCAGGACGAGCATCCTGGCTCCCGACCAGGCTTTCAAAACGCTCTCTGCGATCCCCGAGTTCCTCGGCCAGGGAAATCGGATCGCCGAAGTGGACGTGCACCGAACCGAAGCGTCTGCGCAGAACTTTTCGTGCCTGGAATAGAGCGAGGGTGCTTTCGGGCGACTTTTCGCGGCCCTCGAGTTCTTCGACGATCCCGCTCTCCTCGACCAGCCGCTCGTAGGTCAGGGCGATCGGAACGAAGAAGAGATCGCGCCGAGGCGATTCGAGAAAGGCGTCCAGATTCCAGGCCAGCATGCCCAGGCGAGGGGCAAGTGTCTTGCCCGTACGGGAGCGCCCGCCTTCGATGAAGAATTCCTGGGTGAAGCCCTCCCGGACCAGGTAGGCCATATACGAACGAAAAACCTGCTTGTAGAGGGGATCCTGAAATGAGCGCCGCAGATAATAGGCCCCCGCCAGCCTGAAAATCCAGCCAAAGGGACCGAAAGCCATATTCTCCCGAGCCGCAATATGTGGCGGAACCAGGTAATGGTCGTAGAAGAGTACGGAGATGATCACGAAATCGAAATAGGAGCGATGGCTCGGCACCAGGATCAGCGGATGGCGCTTCGCGTATTCGGCGACCTTTTCCAGCCCTTTCGTCTCGATCGAGGAGAAGAGGCGCTTCAGCAGGAATCCCACCAGCAATGCGGCGACGGCCAGCAGACTCGAATTCATTCGAGCCGCAATTTCCCGATAGAGTTTGGCCACTTCACGCTCGGCCTTCTCCACGGATCCACCCTTCTGGGCAGCGCGTTCCTCTATCGCCTGACGCACTCCGCGATCGGAGAGGATCTCCTGCAGTACCCGCTGCTGGGAACGCAGAGTGGGACCCTCCACGATCTTCTCTTCCCGGTAGAGGTAGATCAGGATCGAGCGACGTACGGTTCTGGCGATTCTGTCGACACCGTCCTCGTTATGTTCAGTGATATAGCGGGCGAGTTCGATCGGCTTTCCGATCTTCACCGAAAGGCTGCGATAGGTCAGAAGAAAGGAAGAGACCTTGGCGAAATCCGAGGGTCGGGAAAGGGAACCGTAATCCAGGGCCAGAAAGCGGTGGGGGTTGCGAGGCCCCTTGCGCCAGAAGATCGAGACGGGCACCACGAAGACTTCGCGACCACCCTGCTCCGCTTCCTGCACGACCTCGCGAATCAGATCGAGTTCGTCATGGCGGTGACGTAATTTCCAGAGCCCCCTCCAGAATGTCCGCAGGCGCTGGGTCCTCAAGAAGAGAAAGAAGGAGGCGCCGTCCCCCGTCAGACGACGGACGTATTCTCGATCCTCCTCATGTTCCTGGGCGCGCGGGCGACCCCGCTTGCGAGCCAGGAGAGTCCGGACGATCTCGAGCAGGGGGCGGTACATGGTGAAGCGAATGCCGTTGGCAAAACTCGCCAGCCGCAGCCCCTCGCGCAGGAAGAGGACATTGAAGAGCAGATAGTCGAGACGACTGGAGTAGCGCATGACGTAGACGACCGACCCGCGCCGCTCCAGATCGCATAGGCGGGATACGGTTTCGTCATCCAGATCAAAATGTGAAAGATAACGGCGTGAAAACCAGTGAAAAAAGAAATTGAACCGTGGCGTCATGGCCGAGAAGCGATCGGCCAACGCCGAAAGTTCCGAGCGACTCGGAGCCTCTGGGGACGACGACTCGGCCCGATCATGAATCACGTCAGGCATCGTATTTGATGTTTACCATGGCCCCCAGTTCGCAGCAATGAAATGTGCGTTCCGCCGGAGGCCTCTGAAAGCGGAATTCTCAAGCGGGGGCCGCCTCCAGGGCGCCCCCGCATCGAATGATGAGAACCAATGGAAATCCCGAAACGGCTCCGCTAGTCCTCGGACATCAGGATCTGTCCGGGCTTCATCGCATCAGCGATCTCCTGGGGACCCCAGAGTCCTCCCTCGTCGCGCTTCGTGATGCCCGTCGTAGTCACCACCTTCATCTCGGCAATTCGCCCGCCACCGCAGTAAAAGGTATTGCCGGTGATCTCCTTCGAGAGGTCGCTTGCCAGGTAGGTGAGCAGGGGTGAGACCAGTCCGGGCGCCAGACGTTCCCGCATTTCGTCGGCATTGAAGCCGGGGAGATCCTCCGTCAACCGGGTCAGGGCGACCGGAGCCAGAATGAAGCAGCGGATTCCGTACTTCTTGCCTTCAATCGCCAGGCAACGGGTAAAACCTGCGATTCCCGCCTTGGCGGCACCGTAGTTGCACTGGCCAAAATTTCCGTTCAGGCCGGAAGTCGACGAGGTATTGATGATGACACCGCCGTTTCCACTCGCCTTCATATGATTGAAGATCGGGCGGGTGACGCAATACGTGCCCTTGAGGTGAACGGCGATCACGGGATCCCAGAGATCTTCCGTAGTATTCGAGAAGGATTTGTCGCGCAGGATTCCGGCGTTGTTGACCAGGCCATCCACCTTCCCGAAGGCATCGATGGCGGTCTGGAGAATGGATTCACCCCCCTCGACGCTGGAGACATTGTCGTAGTTCGCCACGGCCTCGGCGCCCAGGCTCTTGATCTCGGCGACGACCTGATCGGCCATGGCCGCGCCCTCACCCGTTCCATCCCGTGCGCCTCCCAGATCATTGACCACGATGGCCGCGCCTTCCCCGGCCATCGAAAGAGCGTGTTCGCGCCCGATGCCACCTCCGGCGCCGGTAATCACGATGACTTTCCCATCAAGCAGACCCATTCCTCACTACTCCTCTATTTCAGAATTGACGACGGATTTTCCGAGCCCCGCCGGAGCTCCCGAGTTTCCCGTTCTCGATCTTCAGGGGAAGGACAAGCCTAGCCCATCCAGCCCTGCGGGCGGAGTTGCCTCTCCGCGGGCCGCGGCATTCCCCGGGCCGGGATGGAGCGTCCCTTTGAATCGAAATTCGTGGAATCGCGGGGAAAGGACTCTTCCCGGCAGATGCGAGTTCAGCCCCGGAGTCGAAGCCAACCCAGCCCCGAGACGCGATCCATCGAGAAGGAAATCTACGCGAAGAGTATCGTTCGCAACTGCGCAAGGTTCCGGAATCCCAGTCCCTCGTAGAGGCCGACCGCAGCTCGATTGCCCTCCACCACCGCGAGTTGCACATGTTCCGCCCCGGCGTTCCGCGCCTCCCGGGCGAGGGCCACCATCCCGATGCGCGCATAACCGCGGCGCCTCGCATCGGGCCAGGTATAGACACCTTGAATCAGCCATCCCTCGCTGCGCCGGACATCCGCATAGCCCACAAAAACCGGTCGTCCGTCGCATTCGAGCAGACGCGCCCTCGCCACCCGGCCCTGGACCCAGCGCCGAAACCCCTCGGGATCCCGATCGAGGGGATCCGGTCGCCCCTCCTCGCGCAAACTCGAACGCGCCGCTTCCGCGAGAGTATCGAGATCGCTTTCCTCGGCGCACCTCAAGACCATCCCCGGAGGCAGATCCGCCGCCCTTCCCAAAAGATCATCCCGGGAAGTCAATACGTAGCTGCTCTCCAGGCGATCCAGCAGGGGCTTCCTGCCCTGGGCGCGCAGACTCTCCCAGAGGGGTGAGACATTCGCGATCCCCGTCTTGATCAGGCCCGATTCGAGTTTTGCGAGAATCGGCAGGCAGGCGGCCATTCCCTCGGAACTCATATGCGCATCAATCACGACACTCGGCCGCAGAGAAGACACCCCGACGATCTCCTCCCCGACCCAGGCCGCCAGAACCTCCGGCTGGATTTCCGACCCCGAACTGCTGCCATCCCCCCTGCCCTCGAGAATCTCCAGAAGCAGCAGATTCAGACGGGGTTCGCGACGCAAGTAGCTGAGAACTCGCTGCCTCTGGTGATCACTCACGAAAATCGCATTGGCGCGGCTTTCAGGAGCGGACAATTTCATTCCTCCAAGAGCAGGAGTACGTCCCCCTCCTCGACGCCATCCCCCTCGACCACCCGAATCTCCCGGACCCGGCCGCCGCAGGGCGATTCGACGGGAATCTCCATTTTCATGGATTCGAGCACCAGCAGCACATCCTCCGCCTCGACCCGATCCCCAACCGACTTCTCGATCTTCCAGACTTTCGCGGCGATTTCGGCCTCTATTTCGATCAATCCGATTCCCCTAATTTCAATGTCCCGGGATAGTAGCGGCCGATATCGGGATCACGCACACAGGAAATGACCCGAAGCGGGGAAAGTTGATGATCCCACCCCACCCGACGGCCTGCTAATATCGCGCGCCACCGGAGGGAAAAGTGCTCGAAACGGTCAGTCAGGGCTTCAAGGCAGCGGGCGATCGCCTGCGCGGCGTACGCGAACTTCACGAATCCAATATCGACGAAGCTCTGCGAGATGTACGCCTTTCCCTGCTCGAAGCGGATGTGGACTTCGGGGTCGTCAAGGATTTCCTTGCGGGAGTCAAGGAACGCGCTCTGGGGGAGAAGATCGAGACCCGCGTCCGCGATGCCGCGGGCCGTTCACGCAAGGTCTCCCCGGGACAGCATTTCATCAAGATCTGCGAGGATCAACTGGTCGACTTGATGGGGCCGGTAGACACAGATCTGGCCCGGGAGGCCGGTGTCACTTCCATCATGTTGGCTGGGCTCCAGGGCGTTGGGAAGACAACCGTCGCCGCAAAATTGGCGCGCCATCTGCAGAAGAATGGCCGTCGCCCGCTGCTGGTGGCCGCAGACGTGTACCGGCCCGCCGCCGTCCAGCAGCTGATCACCCTGGGCGACTCGATTGGCGTCCCCGTGCACGCTGGCGGCGAGGGGGAGCGGCCGCCCCAGATCTGTGAAGCGGCCCGGGAACGCGCGAAGAGCGAGGGCCGCGACGCGATCATCTACGACACCGCGGGTCGGCTCGCCGTCGACGACGAATTGATGGCCGAACTCGAGGAAATTCGGAATGGCGTAGAGCCCGCCAATACCCTGCTGGTCTGCGACGCCCTGATGGGGCGGGACGCCGTCAACGTCGCCCAGGCTTTCAGCGATCGAATTCGACTCGATGGGGTGATCCTGACCAAGCTCGATGGAGATGCTCGCGGCGGTGCGGCCCTGGCGGTCAAAGCCGTCACGGGCGTTCCCATCAAATTTCTGGGTACGGGGGAAACGGTCGAGCGGTTGGAGGAATTCCGCCCCGAGGGGCTGGCCTCGCGAATCCTCGGGATGGGGGACATCGTCGGCCTGGTCAAGGATTTCGAAGAGGTCGTCGACGAAAAACAGGCCGAGGAGGATGCCGAACGAATTCTCAAGGGCCAGTTCACGCTGGACGACCTCCTGACTCAACTGCGTACCGTCCAGAAGTTGGGGCCGATGCGCGAGGTGCTCGCCAAGATGCCGATGTTCGGCTCCATGGCGGATCAGGTCGATGAGAGCGAACTCGGCAAGGTCGAGTCGATGATCCACTCGATGACGCGCCAGGAACGGATGCAGCCCGAAATCGTCAACGAGAGCCGCGCCCAACGCATCGCCCGGGGAAGTGGGCGCCGATCCAAGGACGTGCGGGATCTCCTGGGTCGATTCAAGCAGATGCGCCAGCTCATGGGATCCCTCGGCCAGCAGGGAGGGCTCCTCTCCCGGATGCCCGGCATGGGCTCATTGTCGAATGAGCCCGGAGATCTCGACCCCAGCAGCCTGATGGCGGGCCTGTCCTCCGGAGGAGCGCTTCAGATGCCGGGTGGAAATTCAGGAATGCGGAGTGAAAAAACCGCCCAGCGACGTAAGAATAAACGTCAGCAGGCGCGAAAATCCAGGCAGAAGAGCCGAGGAAAGAAGAAACGAAAACGGTAAGATCCCCCTATTGCCCCCTCGAGTGCCGGCCGCAAACCGGAATCGAATGCGAGAGGAAACCCCAGCCCCCCCAAAAAGAGAAATCACCCGTTTTCACTCGCTCCCGGGCCCGCTCGGGGCGATCGGATTGGGATTGATCGATGAAGCGCACCCTTCAGCTGCTGGCAGGGATTTCGTTGCTGCTCTTCTTTTCGACTTCCGCCGAGGCGGTGCGTCGCGACAGCAAGCTCTTTCCCGAACCCGCGAGCCTCGAAGACGACATCGGATTCTGGATCCGGATCTACACCGAAATCGAGACCGGGAGCGGACTGATCCATGATTCGCGAAACCTCGGCGTCGTCTACGAGGAAATGGATTATCCCCGGGGCCTGTCCTCCAAGCGACGCGACGATTACACGGAGAAACGCAAGCAGGAATACCAGTCGATCCTGCGGCGGCTCGCCCGGGGCAAACGCAAGGGCCTGAATCGCCAGGAACGCCGGGTGCTCGAACTCTTCCCCCGGAAGGTCTCCAATTCCACCCTCCGCTCCGCCGCCCGAAATATCCGCTTCCAACTGGGTCAGGCCGATCGCTTTCGCGACGGTCTGATCCGCTCCGGGGCCTACGCGAATCATATCCGCGCGACCCTGGAGAGCATGGGTCTGCCTCCGCAGCTGAGTGCTCTGCCCCACGTCGAATCCTCCTATACCCCCCATGCCTACTCGCGAGTGGGCGCTGCGGGGCTGTGGCAATTCACGCGCTCGACGGGAAGACGCTTCATGCGAATCGACTCCGTCATCGATGAACGCCTGGACCCCTACCTTTCCAGTGTGGCCGCGGCGCGACTGCTGGAACAGAATCGGCGCGTGACGGGCTCGTGGCCCCTGGCGATTACCGCCTACAACCACGGAGCCTCGGGGATGCGTCGCGCAGTCAAATCCGTGGGCAGCCGGGATATCAGCCGAATCGTTCGCAAGTACAAGAGCCGCACCTTCGGCTTCGCCTCGCGCAACTTCTACGTCGAATTCCTGGCCGCCCTGCGCATCGCCGAGAACCCGGAGAAATATTTCGGCAAAATCAAGAAGCATCGACCGATCGAATTCGACCGGGTTCGACTCCCCTTCTACACCACTCCCCAAGCGATTTCCCGTGCCCTCGGGGTCAGCCTCTCCAAGCTCAAGGCGAGCAATCCGGCGCTTCTCGATCCCGTCTGGAGAGGCCAGAAACGCGTCCCCGAGGATTTCGCAATCAAGGTGCCACGGGCCTCGCTCAAGGGAAGTGCCCGTGCCCTGCTCGCATCCATTCCCAACAGGGATCGTTTTTCAAGCCAGATCGCCGACACCTATCACGTCGTCCGACGCGGTGAGAGCCTGTCGAAGATCGCCCATCGCTACGGAACTTCCGTGGCCGCCCTGCAATCCCTGAATCATTTGCGCAACCGCCACCACATCCGAGTCGGCCAGAAATTGATTCTTCCGCTCGATCCCAGCCAGAAATCCGCCTCGGCAACTGTCCGAAAAAATGAGAAAGCGCGTATTCCTTCCGATCGGCGCCATCGCGTGAGATCCGGGGATACCCTGGCCGCGATTGCCCGACGCTACGGAGTTCAGGAAGCCGACCTGATTCGGATCAACGGGATCCGAAACCGCGATCTGATCCAGTTGGGCCAGCTTCTAAAATTGCCCGGCCCCGACGATACGTCCTGGCCGCAATCGAATGGCCAGCATTCCCTCGATCCGGCAAGCTCCGCGACCCACCAGGCCCTGCTGGCGGATCCGACTGACTACCTGGTGGCGGATGATGAGTCCATCGAGGTCCAGATCGGCGAGACCCTCGGTCACTACGCGCAATGGCTGGAGATCCGCGCGCAGGAATTGCGCAGCCTGAACCGGATGAAACGCAGCCAGGACCTTCGCGTGCATAGTCGCCTGGAACTGGACTTCCGACGAGTGACTCCCCGAGCATTCGAAGAGAGGAGAATCAAATACCATCGGGGCATACAGGAAGATTTCTTCGTGCGATGGGAAATCGTTGGAACCGACAACCACACCCTCCGCCCGGGAGATTCGCTCTGGGCCCTTTCCCGCGACCATTTCAAACTGCCCATCTGGCTACTCCAGCAATACAATCCCGACATCGACTTCGCATCTGCCACGGCCGGAACGGAGATCCGCATCCCCCAACTGCGCAGGCGCAGTTGAGCGGGGCGGATGCGGGAAGTCGAGAGCGATCTGCCTCGAACGCGCCGCTCTTGCGGACGGGGGAGCCCACCCGGGGAAGCCTCCGCGAAAGAGCCAGCGGGACTAGCTGCCAAATCCCGGATCGGAAGTGGTCGGATTTCCCTTCCCTCTTGCGGCGAGCTGGCCGCAAGCCGCGCCGATATCCCCGCCGCGACTTCTCCTCAGGGTCACGCGCAATCCCCCGGCATGCAGCTCGGCCGCGAAGGCATCGCAGACCTCGGGCGCTGAGGGGCGGTAGGGCGCATCCGGATGTGCGTTCATGGGGATGACGTTCAGCTTGCAGGGAATTCCACGAACCAATTCGGGGAGCCGCCTGGCATCCTCGAGGGAATCGTTGACCCCCTCCATCAACGTGTACTCGAAGAAAACCGGTCGCTTCCGAGAAATCAGGGGTTCGCTACGAAGCGCGTCCAGGAGTTCGGTCAACGGAAAGCGTTTATTGAGGGGGACGAGGAGGTCGCGAAGCGCATCCGTCGTAGCGTGGAGAGAGACGGCCAGATTGATGGGGGCGATCTCGAGCAGCGACCGAATCTTCGGAACCAGGCCCGAGGTAGAAACCGTGATCCTGCGCGGTGCGAGACCCAGGGTTCGAGGGTCGATGAAGATGCGAATGGACTCCTCGACCGCGGGCAGATTGAGCAGCGGCTCGCCCATTCCCATGAAGACGATATTGGTGATGCTCTCATGCTCCGGAATCTCGGATCTGGCCTGGACGAACTGATCCACGATCTCACCCGGGGTCAGATTGCGTTTGAATCCGATCGCGCCGGTCGCGCAGAAGGAACAGGCCAGGGGACAGCCCACCTGGGTGGAGACGCAGAGTGTATTGCGGCGGGCCTCGGGGATCAGCACGGCTTCGACGAGTTCCCCATCCCGGGTCTCCAGGCCAAATTTTCGGGTGCCATCCAGGGAGGTCCGATCCGAATGAATCGACAGGGCCCGGCTATCCCAGTTGGCGGCGAGTTGCCGGCGAAATTCCGCCGGCAGATTCGTCATTTCTAGAGGATCGTCCACGTTCTGCTCGTAGAGCCAGGAGAGCACCTGGTCGGCGCGATAGGCCGGCCAGCCCTCACGCCCGAAGCGCGCGCGCAGGGCCTCCCGTGAATGATCCTTCAGATTCGGTCTAGGCCCCATGGAATCCGAATCAGCCCTGCACGCTTCGTCAGATGCCACGATTCGATTCCCCCCGACGCCGGTAGCCAAAGAAATGAATCTGCCGCCCCTCGGCACGCCATTCCATCTCATAACCGGTTTGGGCGCGACCCGGCACCGAGGAGAGAAACGCCTCCGGAGCATAGACATTTTCCAGGCTGGCCTCGCCCGCGAGTACCCGCTCGATCTGGGCCGCATAGGGGACGTCGTCGGTGGCGACATGAAGCACGCCCCCGGGTGCCAGGCAGCGCGCGGCATGCCGGACGAACTCGGATTGAATCACCCGCCGGCGTGCGTGACGATCCTTTGGCCAGGGATCCGAAAAATTGACCCAGATCTCGTCCAGACATCCGGACTCGATCAACTCGCCGACCACCACTTCTCCACGGGCCTCCATCAAGCGAATATTCTGCAGACCCGCGCGGGCGGCCTTGCGGGCCATCTTGAGAACCCTCTTGAAGGAAACCTCGACCCCGAGAAAAACCGCTTCGGGATGTTTGGCAGACAGGTCGAGGAGAAATTCACCGCGGCCGAAACCGATCTCCAATACCCGGGCCTCGGGAAATCCCCTCTCCGTCCCGAAGAGACCGTCGAATCCCGATTCGGCGAGTTCGAGGGGGCCACAGCGCCAATCCTTTCCGGGAATTTCATATTTCAGCGATCGACTCATTCAGCTCCCTGGAGCGCGAATCCGACGTGGAAGAAGTTGCGAACAGAGACCTCGCCGGGATTCGAGAATCACCGGGCTTGAACCGCTTCAAAAAAGGGGGGGGGCCAGGGTACCGCAATCGCGCAACCGGGCGCCGGCAATCCGCTCACATCCCCGGGACCCTTCGAGCCGCGAGTCCCTGGCGGATCAGGGTCTGAGAAGCTCTTCGAAATCGATCCCGCCACTCTTGCGCAGGGATTCGACGACGTGTCGTATCACGAGCAGGGCCGAACCCTCCAGGGTCACGTTGTCGACGATCGGGATATCGTTTCGCTCGGCCTGCTCGAGCAGATATTCTTGGATCTTGATGATTTCTTCGAGGCGTTCCACGTATCGTTCCGCCCCTCGGGCCCTCTGGCGCTCGGCGCGGGCCTCGAACTGGGTCTGGAAGGCAGCCTGGTCCAATCGCCCCACCATCAGGAAGAAGATGTGCGCGCGATCCTTGTAGAGATCGAAGTCAATGAGCCCCGGAACGAGGGCGACACCGTCGAGAACCAGGCTCGTATTCTCCTCGATCGCTCTATCCAACATCGCCCTCACCCCGACGGAGACCGTACTCGCCTGGTTGAGGAAACCTCCGATGACGGGATCGTCTTCCTGGCCCAATTGCGGAAGTTGCCGATACGCATCGAAAGATGAAACGTGCAGGACGGGCATCAGGTCGGAAGAGAGCATGATGCGCATGACGTGGCGGATGGAATCCGTCGAGAGGATACGGCTGACACCGAGTCGTTGGGCGACCGCCAGTGCCAGGGAAGTCTTGCCGACTCCCGCGGTTCCGCCGAGGAGAATGATCACGGGCTTGTCGGGTTCCTCGAAGACACGCCAGACCAGGTAGCGCTCCGCGGCCCGACGGCCGAAGCGATCCAGCAACTGGTCATAGGCCAGGCGCCGCATCTCGACCTGGCTGACCTGCTTGCGACCCTCGAGCATCAGATCGGCCTCGATCCGCCGAGCCACCTCGAAAGCATCGTCGGGTTCGAGCGAAGCGGCCAGCAGGCTCTGGGAAAGCGTGCCTTTCGAGAACGGTGTCCGCCCGCGATTGCCCTCGACCGCCACCAGCACCGGCACGGGAATCGGAGGCTCGTGCTCGTACGCATCCCCGAGAAATTCCTGGACGATCTTGCTCAACTCGATCCGTTGAACACTGCCCCGGCCCCGAATGCGCTCGCCCACGGAATCCGCCGTCGCGTAGGCATCCTCGAAAGTCACGCCCCGGGCCATCAGGGAATGCACCATGATCCCACGCATATAGGGCCGTCGAACGCCGGACTCTTCGATGACCTGAACCCGACCCTCTACTTCTCCTTCTCCGAACACTTCATCCCCGGGGGGGATCCGCTCGGACGATGCGGGGGAATCCAACTCGGGTTCGGGAGACCGAGGCCGTTCCACTTTTTCGCGCAATTCGTCCCCCCGACCTGACATCCGCGTTCTCCCGAATCCCGTCGAAGGTCTAATCCGAGCCGCCAGAATAGAGAAATCCATTCGATCCGGAACACGCCGTGTTCCTCGGATTCGAACTCCGATCCCGAGAATTCTACACCGCCCCGAGGACAATTCTCCGAATCGAACATTAAAAGTTCAGAATCGAGAAGATTCCCGCCATTTTGGGCTTGACTCGGCGTCGGGCAAGCCGTTTTCTAGGGTCTGATATTCGCCTTGCGCGGGCCGTGCATCTTGGGGGGGTCCCGAAAGCCGTCCGGCCCGCACCTAGGAGAGTGAGTGGTTTGACTACGGAACCCACTGCCGGAGCGAACACGGTTCGCGCCCCGAGCCGGGTGGACCGCGCGGCGTCTGAAGTGACGTCGCCGCCAGCACTCCCTTCCGCATCTGCCCCCGGGCGGCAAGGCCTGCGGGCCGACGCCCCCAGCGCCCCGCCGGAGGTCATCGGACTTTCTCGTCCGCAGTTTTCACGCCACCAACCCGCGACGAATGCGGCGACAACCCTGCGACAGACCCCGCAGGGAATCACCATCGACCTTCCGCGACGGTTAGCGCTACTCCCAAGCGTTCCCTTTCGATACGAGGCGGAGAAGGACAAAGACGAAACACAGCCTTCTTCTGGTTGACGATCCGCGGCGACCCCGCCCAAGAGCCTCCGGATACGAGTCCAGAATCAGAGTGGATCCAAAACGGCGAGAAGAGGAAGCGAAAGAAGCGGAAGTAGATCGATCGCAACTCGACAGGGACATCGCACCGGTACCGAGGGGGTAGAGGCATCGACTCCCTTCGTGGATGGGGGGGAAGTATGCGAGTCATCAGTATCGTCAATCAGAAGGGCGGCTGTGGAAAGACGACCACTGCTGTCAATCTAGCCGGCGCGCTGGCGAAGGACGGCGCCACGGTTCTCGTGATCGACATGGACCCCCAGGCACATGCGACATTGGCGCTCGGGGTCGATCCCGACGACCTCGCCGAGAACCTGTATGAAGTTCTGGCCGAGCCGGAGGGAAGGGAGAAGCTGGGAAGAATCCTGGTCAACGCCTGCGAACGCATCGACCTGGCACCATCCGGCATCGTACTCTCGGCTCTCGAACAGAAACTCTCGGCAGAACGCGACCAGGCCCGCACGGAGTTGCTGACGGCCGCTCTGGCGGGTCTGAAAACGGGCTACGACTTCGTGCTCATCGACTGTCCGCCGGCCGTAAGTCTGCTGACCTTCAATGCCCTACGGGCCTCCCAGGAGGTCATCGTCCCCCTGGAAGCCAGTTCCTTCGCCATCGATGGGGTGCAAAAACTGCTCGAGACCATCGCCCTGCTCATGGAGCGTGTAGGCCACGAACTCTCGGTGCGGGTTCTTCCCACGCTCTACGACGGCAGAACCCGCTTTGCCAGGGAAACTCTCGGGGAAATCCGAGAACTCTTTGGAGAGTTGTGTTTCGACTCCGTCGTGCGGGTCAATATCAAGCTGCGCGAGGCGGCTCGGAAGGGGGTTCCCATCAGTCAATACGCTCCCAGGGCCATTGGTGCGGTCGATTATGCGGCCGTCGCGATGGAGGTGCTGGCGGATGGGCCCGAGGCATCGACGGATTTGGACTCCCGAGATAGATCGGAAGGCGGCCCTGAAGAGGCCCGGGAAGTGGTGATTCAATTCCGGGATGCCGAAGCGGGAGACGTCCGAATCGCGGGGGATTTCAACGATTGGGTGCCGGACAAGGACGTGGACTCCTATGTGGAAGCCAGCGGCAGGGCCCGGGTCTGGGTCAAGGTGCTGAGGCTTCCGCCGGGCACCTATCACTATCGCTATTTCGTGGATGGCCAGTGGAAGACGGATCCCGGAAATCAGGAATCCTCTCCCGGACCCATGGGTGAACCCAACTCCATCCTCCACGTCCGCTGATCCCTTGCCCCGCGATCTTTCCGACGTCCTGCACTATTTCCTCCCCGACGCCGAAGAATCGGCCGAGGCGGACCGCGTCGGAATTCCCGGGCGCTCCGAAGAGCGGACGCAGGCGATGCGAAACGAATTCGCGGCGGGAAGACTGAATGAACCGGAAGCGCGCGCGCGGCGACTCGCGCGCAACAAGCCCGCCCTATCCCTATTGCCCCTGATCGCGGTTCCGATCGAAACCGGAGATCTGGTCGCCGCCTCCTTCACGTGGAATCTGGCGGTGGAAGTGGCCCGGTTGGGAGGCCGGGCCATCGTCCTCACCGCGAGCGACCGAAACGCCTCGGCCCTCTGGCCCAAACCGGGAGTCGGCCCACTGGGTGCCGAACTCGAGGAGATTCTCGCGCCCGACCTGGCTTCCCTGGATCGTGAGGCGCGCAACCTCGCCGCGAGACGCACGCGAGATGCCGCGGACGGGGGACTGGTTTTCGTCCAGATTCCCCCGGCGTGGATCCATGAATCCAGGCCGGGCTCCGCATTGCTGCGCTGGACCCTGCTCTTCACAGCGTGTGAACGAAAGGCGCTGAGTCGGGCCTTCACGCTCTCGAAACGGATCCTCAAGGCCAATCCCCTCGGACAGATCGGAATCGGCCTGTACAGTTCGGTCGATGAGAAGCAGGCCGAGGAATCCTTCGCCCGGATCTCCCGGGCCTGCCAGCAGAAGCTGGGTCGCAAATTGCTGAGTTACGGTCAACTGAGGGAAGATCTTCACGTCTACCGCTCGATCGTATCGCGCCAGCCGATCGGCCTCGCGCATCCCCAAGCGCCAGTGGCCCGGGCCCTGCGACAGGTCGCACAGCGATTGCTCGAGGACGCCCGCAGCCGCAAGCCCTAGCGGGCCAAACAATCCCGGAATCCGCCTGCTCCCCGGGATTGGCGGCGCGAACCGATCCCGAACGAGGGGGAATCCCGCGCCGACGCCTCTGCACTCCCTGACCGCTATCCCCCAGGGAATCCTGCGGGGCAGAGAAAAAAATTGGTTTTCCGGTTTTTTCCGTCACCCAAGCGCCCCTTCGGGCCACTCCCAATTCAAGGCCCCTCGTATCGAGTTCTCGATGCGACCGGGACCGAGCAACAACTCTGGGAAACGCCTTCTCCGGACACACGTCCGGGAATTTCGGCGAGAAGGGGGACTTGAATGCGACAGACACTCGAAGTGGGGCAAAGCCGCGATACTCGGCGAAACGATGGACCGCCAGCCGTCGAACTGACCGACCCCGAAATCGTGGATCTGATCCGAAAGGGCGATCGCGAGGCATTCGAAGTCCTCTACGCGCGATATTTCAAGCGCGTATATGGCTTCATTGATCGTCGCATGAGCATCAGAGCCGACGTCGAGGAGACCGCCCAGGAGGTCTTCGTCGCGATCTTCTCGAGCATCGACAACTACAGGGGAGACGCTCCTTTCGCGGCCTGGGTCTTCGGGATCACGCGGCGAGTCATCGCGAATCGATTCAAGCGCAAGCGCCCCAGCACCGTGCAGTTGCTGGAAGAGAACGATGAGAGCAATCTCAGCCATGAGAGTTCCCGACCCTCCCCCCTGGAAAATTACGAGTGCCAGGAAACCATGGCGATGCTGATCGCGCGCATGAAGGAAAAGCTGAGCCCCGAACAACGGCTGCTCTTCCAATTGCATCATCTCGACGACAGACCCATCAGCGAGATCGCGCTGGAACTCGACAAGACCGAGGACGCCATCAAGTCCAACCTCTATCGCGCACGGAAAGTCCTGCTGGCACGCTAGGAAACCTCCGCGCTCACGGACGGAACGTTCGGAGACCTCTCGAATCCCGATGCCAAGCGGTGATCGAGGGCGAGAGTCAGGCAGCCGTGGCGACGTTACGCACCTCTCCACCTCTCCGAAGCGTTCCCAGGCACCCGCTCCGAAGCATGGGCCCCCTTGCGATCTCCCTCCCCTCGCATCCGAAAGCGAATCGTCCGAAAGCGAATCGTCCGAAAGCGAATCGAGAGGGCAAGCCTCGGATTCCCGGCTTTCGCTCCGCGCCTCACTCGCATGCAACTCTTCGAAGCGGGCTGAAAATCGAGCTAGACTCGGGCGAATGCCCGATCCGAGTCCGCATCCCGCAACGCCCCCCGCCCCCGACGAAAATCTTTCGTTTCAGCGTGTCGGGCCTGCGCTTGTCGACGCGGGAGTGATGCACCAGCGACTGGAATTCAGCGCCAGGGGAGAACGCGTCCCGGCGATCGTGCACCTGCCCCAGCGCGAATCCCCGACCCCCCTGCCCCTGGCAGTATTCGTCTGTTGCGGCGAAGATCGAGCGCTGCTCGAATCCCGCGGCCGCTGGCTGGCCTCGAAGGCCGCGGCCCTCACCCTCTTCTGGCCGCTGATGGGAACCCGTCGCAGCCCGAAATTGACGGAGTCCCTGCTCTCCGCGATTGCTGACAACCGGGCGGAAAGCGAGGAAAATCCCCTGCGTGCACAATTCGATCTCCAGGCCCGGGCCGAATTTGCGGCGGGGCTGGCGGTCGGCGGCCAGTTGCCGGGGGTTGAAGCGAATCGCATCGCCTTTCTCGGTCTCAGTTTCCTACCCGACGCGGTAGCGGATGCGCAAACGATCAGCCGGGGGCATTCTGCCACAGGCGAACATCGAGGCCGATCACTCGAAGACTGTGACGCATCAAAGGCTTCGGAAACACTTGCGAATTTTCTTGCGGCACTGCTCGCCTGAACCCCGCTTGCGGGGCCCGAAGAAGTCCCGGCCGGGGACCTGTCGTCGGGCGAGTTTCTGGCGAGTGTGGTACTTCCTTCAAAAGACTAAAGGATCGGATCGCGATCACCGACTCGGGATCATCGGGCTCGCTGCATCTCGGCGAGCGGTCGGCGGATTCGAGGCGATCCCGTCCCCGCCAAAACGGCCCGGAAGGCCCCATGAGCAGGCAAGGACAACCCCGGGAGGCAAGTATGAAAATTTCAACACGCGGCGGCAATCATCGAAGTGAAATCGCCCGAGGTATCGGGACCATTTCAACGGCTCTCGCCCTGCTCAGTCTGGCTTGCGCGAATGCCATCGAGCCCGCGGCGACCGAAAAAGAAGCGGCGGTCGCAGTCGTCAACGGCAAGGGAATTTCCCTATCCACGGTGGATGAACAGATCCGAAATGAACTCTTCGAGCGCGAGTTCGGAGCCAATGGAGGGGGCGCGAAACTCCATCAGGCACGCCAGGACGCGATTTCCACCCTGGTGGGTGAAATCCTGCTCGAGAAGGCAGCGGCAGCGGCCCAGGAAACTCCCGAGCAATGGCTCGAAGCGAAGATCAGCGCAAAGGGACCCGTGACCGACGAGGAGGTCGAAATCTTCTTCGAGGAGAATAAGGAGCGCATGGGTCCCGGTGCCGCCCTTGAGAGTCTTTCAACCCGGATACGCAGCTACCTGGAACACAATCGACGCGAGACTATCTACCGGGATCTCCTCGCCGAAGCGACAATCGAGGTGACTCTACCGCGTGATCGCGTGGAGATCGCTGCGAGCGGCCCTTCCACGGGACCCGAGAACGCCCCGGTCACAATCGTCGAATTCAGCGACTTCCAATGCCCCTACTGCTCCAAGGCCGCCGACGTCATGAAAGAGGTGATCGCGCGCTATCCCAACGAAGTGCGGCTCGTATACCGCCACCTGCCCCTGGACTTTCACGCCAACGCGCATGGCTCGGCCAAGGCGTCCATCTGTGCCGATGAACAGGACCGATTCTGGGATTACCACGACCTGCTCTTTGCCAATCAGCGTGCTCTGGAGCGGGAAAAATTGATGGAATATGCGGTCCAGTTGGAACTCGACATGACCCGATTCGAGGCCTGCATGACAAGTGCCAGAAACGATTCCATCGTCGCCGAGGATCTCGCGGCCGCCGGAGCGGTGGGCGCGAGTGGAACTCCGGCCTTCTTCGTGAATGGCATCATGCTGAGCGGCGCTCAACCCTTCGATGTTTTCGAAACCCTGATCGAGGAAGAATTGCGCCGCTGAAGAGTCGGCAGGGCTCCGGAGTCGCTCAAGTACCGAGTTCCTCGACCCGGGCCAGAATGCGATCCCTTTCCCGGACCATCTTCTCCTCGGTCCGCGCCTCGAGATTCAGCCGCAGCACGGGCTCCGTATTGGATGGTCGCAGATTGAACCACCATTCGTCATAGCCCACCAGCAGGCCATCCAGCCGGGAGACCGTGGGCGCATCGGCGTGTTCACTTTCGAATGCGTCCAGGACGACATTGATGTCGGACACGCGCCGGTTGATCTCGCCACTCGCCCGATAGCGACGAAGCGGAGCGACGATCTCCGATAGCGCCCTTCCCTCGGCGGCCAGTACATCGAGCGCTGCAATCAGCGCGGCGATCCCATCATCCGCGATCAGATCATTCGAAAAACGGAAATAGGTATGGCCGGAGAGTTCCCCGGCAAAGACGGCGCGAGATTCCCGCATATGGGCCTTCACGAAGGAGTGTCCCACCCTACACATTTCCGGGATTCCACCGGCAGCTTCAATTTCCTCGGCCACGGCCCGACTCGAACGGAGATCGAATAGAACCTTCGCTCCGGGATTTCGGGCGAGTTGATGACGGGCCATGACGGCGGTCATGAGATCCGACGCGATCGGGCGCCCTTCCTCATCCACAAAAACGGCGCGATCCGCGTCGCCATCAAAGGCGACCCCGAAATCGGCAGCGCTGCGACGAACGGCCTCGGAAAGATCGGAGAGATTTTCAACTTTCAGGGGATCGGCCTCGTGATTGGGAAAGGTTCCATCGGGCTCGAAGTAGAGAGGCTCGACCTCGATCGGCAGGGCTTTGAGAACGGCCTCGAGACCCACGCTCGCCATGCCATTTCCGCAGTCGATGGCGACCTTCACCCGGGGCCTGCCCCGGCCCACGCTGAGAACGTGATCCGCGTAGCCCGAGCGCACATCCCGGGTCTCAAGACTCCCGGGAAGGGCCGCCGGGGCGGCTGCGACGCATTCGGGGATCATCTTCTCGATCGATTTGAGGCCGCTGGCTTCCCCGATGGGGATGGCCTTCTCCCGACAGATTTTGAAGCCGTTGTACTCGGCCGGGTTGTGGGAGGCGGTCACCATGATGCCTCCGCCAACTTCGAGGGCAGCCACCGCGTAGTAGACCATGGGTGTGGCCGCGAGACCCAGATCGATGACGGACACCCCCTCATCGGTAATCCCGCGAACGAGTTCCCGACAGAGTTCCGGGGAATGGCTGCGGGCGTCCCGGCCGACCACCAATTCCCCGGCGGCGATAAAGCGCGCCGTGGCCCGGCCGATTCCATAGGCGAGTTCCGGGTTCAATTCATCGGGCACCGTGCCACGAATGTCGTAGGCCTTGAAAACCGCCATCTCATCCCTCCTCAACTAGCTCCAGATGCCCTCGCCCCAATGCCTGCCGCCCTCCAATGCCATTTCCAGAAGACAACTTGACCCCGTGGCAGCTCGGCGTCACCATTGAGCCCGCAGCCCTTGAAGCCAAGGGGGCAGTCAAATGGAGTCATCAATGTTCGGACTAGGTGCCACGGAATTGGGGATCATCCTCGTAATCATCGTCATCCTTTTCGGGGCCCGCAGGCTACCTGAAATCGGGTCTGGCGTCGGCAAGGCCATCAAGAATTTCAAGGCCGGCGTCAGCGGTGACGACGAGATCGATGTCACCCCGGAAAAGGATCAAGTCTCCGAGGAAACCCCGAGCAATTCCCCCAAAGCCTGACCGCCCGCAAATTCAGTCGGGAGCCGTTTGGCCGAGTGGGCCCGGGGGGAGAGTCGCTCCCGGATCGCTTTGCTCGAGTTCAAAGCGGCTGGCCGAGATCGGGGGATTTCGGAAGAGCGCCCGGGCGACGACCGACTTCCCCGGCTCGACGAAATGGGCGGCCAACTGCCTGGCTGCGGCAACCGGATCCAGATCCTTCAGCGGAAATTTGGACGCCTCGCTCGGGGCCGTCGAGAGCCCCAGAGGACGGGAACGGTGCAGGGGCGCTCCGCCCGAGTCCAGAAGTGCGACCTCGACGATCGATCCCAGGGAAGCGACCTCGGCGGAGTCATTCCGGAATACCGCGGTGACCAGAAGCAAAGCATCACCGGCGGGCCCATCGATCCACTTCCCTTCCAGGGATTGAACCTCAAGTACCCCGAAGCGGGCGAATTCAGGATCACCCGTCGGAATCGATTCCATCTCCTGCCAGAGGCCGCTGAGCAATACGACGGCGATCAGGGCAGCGGTCACCGCCCAGCCGAGGAAACGCCCCGAGGCCTCGAGAAGAGGCCGGGCAGGCGTGGCCCGCTCGGGATCCTGAATGCGCCGGGAGGAAGAAGCCACTTCCAGGGTTTTCAGGTCCAGGCTTCCTATCGCGACCCCGGCGGGATCCGCTTCCCCATCCGATGGAGAATTTTCACGAACTCTCGCATCCGACGCCGACTCGTGAGGAAGAACCTCGGCACTCGGCGACCTCTCCGAAGCGATTTCTCCGCCACATCGCGGACAGCCCCCCGCGCTTCGTCGTCCGGGCACCCGAACTCCATCCGCGCGTATTTCCCCGCCGCAATTTGGGCACTCGACCCCCAGGGCATTCTCCTTCAAAACCCCACCCTGGAAAAGTAAGGAATGAGGCGAAGCGAAGCGAGTGGGGGCGGCCGAAAGACCGGATTGCGATGCTGAATCCCTCGCTGCAGAAGGCAGAAGCCAGTACTCTAAACCCCGAAACTCTCCGATCGAAGAGTTTCGGGGGCATGACCCACTCGGGGCGGGTCAGGGGCGGGGTCCGCCTCGATCTTCAGGACCCCGAATCAACCAGAGCGCGTTTCGCCATGGGAAGGCAAAGAGGAGCTTGGCCTCGAGAGACGACCGCGGAGCAACCGCATCGGAGAGTGCCGAGCAGGCCCTGGCGCGCAGCCTTCAACACGCTCGAAATTCGGCCAGCGAAGCTCTACTCGCTCTACGAGCCCTGATGGACGCGCTTTCGATCCACCTGGTCGATGAACCCGTCGCCATCCATGCAGCGGCCGACTCGCCTCTGGGCATGCTCTCGGAGACCCTGGAGAATTGGGTGGAAAACCTCGGACGCGAGCCCGCAGAGCCCATCCGGAAGGTCCTGGCGACTCTCCTCGATGCCATCGATCAGCAAATCGATCTCTGGGAAGCTCGCTCTCGCAGCGACCCCGACGCGCGTCGGGTCTTGCGGGCCTTTCTGGGACTGCGCGAAATTATCTGGGAATTCCGGCCGAGCGAGCCGCGGAGACCCGCCGCGACGAAGAAAGAACCGGGCCCAACGCCAGCTTCAGCCGGGATTCGGTCTCCCGGACGAAAATTCACTCCCGCCGCAGAACGAAGTCAGGCGCCCGCTGCGGATTCGGGCTAGCCTGCCGAGCGCCAATTCGGCCCCCTCACCACTCTCTTCGCAGTACCGCGGAGTCGCGAGGTGTGTGGCTGATCTCGCGATTTCGATCCGCTTCGCAGCGGGATGCAAAAACTTCTGCCCAGAGTCAAGAACCCCTACCCCATCCTCTGAAAAACCAACCTCCTCGAGTCCCCCTCCCCCCCAACAATCGGCGAGCCACTGATGGCGATCCTGATCAAACGCTACGCGAATCGAAAGCTCTACAATACCGACAGCAGCCGCTACATCACGCTGAAGGGCATCGCGGAACTCCTCGATGCGGGGCAAGAGGTCCGCGTCATCGACAAGGAAAGCGGGGAGGACATCACCTCGGTCGCCCTTTCCCAGATCCTGCTCGATAGCAACCGCAGCAACACCTCGCCGCCCGATAGCCTGCTTTCCCAGATCCTCGAGAAGGGCGGCGATGCGCTCTACGACGCATTGCGCCGGGGAGTGGATGACGCCAGCGAAGGCATCGGAGACTTCCAGGAGCGTATCCGTCGCCTGGTGAATCCACCTCAGCGGGAATCCGGGGAGCCCTCGGCGGAAGAAGGACCGGGCCGAGAAGATGGCGGCCGCGAAGAAGCCCCGCGCAGGGGGGGATTCTTCCAGCCGCATCCGGAATTCGAGAACGCGGTACAGAAGGCCGTCGAACGCGTATTCAAATTGCTGGATCTTCCGCGCCGCTCGGATGTGGAGGCCCTGAACCAGAATCTCGAACGGGTGGCCAGCGCCGTGGAAACTCTCGAAAAAGCTTTTGCGGATAGAGAGACCTCCCCGCCCCCGGGCAACTCCCCGGAAGAAGATTCGTAGGTCCCAGAAACTCGGGCCGGATGACATGAATTCATCCCGGCCCGAACTTCCCTCGAAGGAGTTCCGATGTCAGTCGTTCTCGTCGAAAACCGTGGTCCGATTCTGAACGTAGTTCTGAATCGCCCGGAAAAGAAGAATGCGGTCAACTGCGAGGTCATGTGCCGCCTCTACGACGCATGGACGGAACTCGACCGCGACGAGGAGCTTCGCGTCGCGATTCTGAGCGGGAGGGGGGATACATTCTGCGCGGGCATGGATCTGTCCGAGATTCCCAAATTGAGCAGCGGGCAGCCCGATAACGAATTCATGGAAAGAGTCATGAAAGAGCCCTCGGTCATCTACGGCGCGTGGCTCAAGACCTATCGACCCTCCAAGCCCGTCATCCTGGCGGCCGAAGGCTTTGCCCGTGCGGGGGGAACCGAGATCCTGCAGGGCACGGATATCCGGGTCGCGGGGGAAAGCGCCATGTTCGGTGTCACCGAAGTGCAACGCGGGCTTTTCCCGATGGCGGGCTCCGCGGTGAGATTGCGCCGCCAGATCGGCTACGCGGTCGCGGCCGAGATGCTGCTCACGGGAGAAGATCTGCCCGCGCGCCGCGCCTATGAACTCGGCCTCATCAATCACATCGTGCCCGATGGCCAGGCCGTCGCCAGGGCCACGGAGATTGCCGAGAAAATCGCGGCCAATGGCCCCCTCGCCGTCCAGGGCATCCTGGCGACCCTGCGCGAGACCGAAACCCTGCCCGAATCCGAAGCCTTCGAGATCGAACAGGGGCATGGCCTCAAGGTCATGGCCTCCGAGGATGCCGGCGAGGGCCCGCGGGCCTTTCTCGAGAAGCGCCCCCCTCGCTTTCAAGGGCGCTGAACAAACGCAGCCGCCGCGAAATGCCCCTCCCCGGCGCCGTCAGCGCGGCGGAGTGGGGTCGCCTGATCGCTCGGCCATCACGCGTTCAACCGTGTCGACGATCGCGACCGTGCGGGTATCCAATTCGATATTGACCCGCGACCCGGCCTCCTTGTCGGCCAGTGCCGTAAGTCGCACGGTCTCGG
>CAYTAT010000011.1:63389-108799 GCA_964435795.1 uncultured Spirochaetaceae bacterium | reverse complement strand
ACTGGCTCAATGGCAAGTGGCTCGACACGTCTGCGCCTCTGGGGCCGTGGATCGATATCCGCCATGCCTTGATCAATCGGTGTTCCAGGACATCCGTACAGTACAAGAGGTTTCTGGAAGATGGGGATCAAATTCCATCCGAAGTCCGCCGTTCTCGCCGGGGAAGAGTTCCTCAAAGGCCCCCTTGCAGATCAGCAGGCAACCCTGCTCCGGGAGTGCATCGGGATTGGGCAGGGATTCGGGGGCCGGACAGATATGCCAGGCACAATCGGGAACTTCCATCACTGCACGCCCGGCGGCCGGATCGAATTCTGTCATCTCTGCCGGACCCGTCAGAAAGCCCGCCGGGTTGAACAACTCGAAGAGAAGCTTGCGAATGCCCGTCGGCCGGGTCGAACGCTCTTGACCCTTCGCCTCAGCGCCATCCTTTGCGCCCTCCTTCCCCTTCTGCGCGGGACCACTATCCGCCATGCTATTCATCATTTTGAGAAAATCAGCGGAATTCTCATGACTGAGAGCCACACTCGTCCCGACTACGATGTCCTCGTATTGCTCGGGCGTGAAGTGCTTGCGCAGCTCGAGCAGGGCCCACTCCACTTCGCGGACGAAGTTCCCGTAATTCTTGCGCCAGCGTTCCCGGGGAGAGTCGAAGAATCGCACCTCTTCGCGACGCGAACGCATTTCCGCCCACTCTCGATCGATTCTCTCGGCGTCCGTCGTCATGCGCAGAATAGGAACGAAGGTATAGCTGACGAGGGGCCCGGCCTTCTTCACCAGCATTGAATAGGACATGAACATATCCATCCATGCCTGGGTCCCGTAGTGGTAGAAGAAGCCCTGCTTCTTTTTGGCGACGGGTCTTTCCACCAATTCGTTCACGGTCTCAGAATGTGCGGTTGATTGAACCTGCATGGTCTCACCTCCAATTCCGAGGATTTCATTTCCCCTCAGCAGAGCCGAGTCAGCCCATGACTCTGCCCACAGGGGGAGCCCCCCTCAGAGGGGCCACTGTGGCCAGACGGGCATGACACTATATTCGGCAGTGCCGGTACCGGTCTCACCGGTCTCTTCGACTTCGAAATCACAGAAGGCCTCGTAGCAGTCCATACGATTCTCGAGGTCATTTTCCGCTCGCAGCCATAGTTTGATGGTGCCATGATGCTGGGTGCTGCGAACATGGATCAATTCGCCATCGGGCATCGTGAATTCGTAGCGGAAGAAGTTCGCGTCTCGCACGGAGGCGCTGCCGTCATTCGGTGCAATTTCGGCCTTGGCATTCAAGAGGGGCCGGCTGCCATCTTTATCCGAAACAAAGCCTCCAATTGATCGTTCCGTCGGATCCGTCTCGTTCTGGAAGTAGAGACCAAAAATGTTGATATGACGATCCGGCAATTGGACCGAGGGCCAGAAGTGGGCCGCAAAATGAGCCTCATCTACCTGCCATGCCTGGGGAACGTTGAAGCGACTCGTCCACGTATGGTCGCGATGGCTCCAGCAATCGATCTGCCGCTTCTCCCCCTTACATGGACCGTCGCGGAGTTCAAAGGTCCCCTTGCAGGACATCGCCTGCTCGAGATGGCCACCATAGTGCTCGTCGAATGCATGCATCGGATCGCCACTCGGCAGGCAATTCGAGTAGTTGAATGGGGCAAAGCGTCCGAAAAAATCCAGGTCGAAGGCGTACTTCTCCCAGTCCAGGCTGATGCGAATGTGGTTGTAGGGATCCACCACTTCGTATTTCATACGACCGTCGGTCCAGGGACCCTTATCGAGTTCAGATTCCGAAGCGATGCTCAGGGGAAATTTATTCCCGTAATACTGCCGGACGCCATCGATGACATAGAGCGCTTCATAGCGCGCATAGCCTTTATTGCTCAGGTGAAAATGGTTCACCCCATGAATCTTCGCGACGGGGTCCACAACGCTGACCCAGAGCGTATCGCCGAAGAGAACATTGTCTCCGCCTCCGACCAGCGGATGACGGTATTCATCCTCCGCAGTCAAACCCTCGGGTGGCTGATAGGACACCGGCAACCTCCTTCATCAGGACCCATATCGCTTGATACGATCCGTCCAATACTGATTCGTGGCAGATGACGACGACCCCTGCCCTTCCCTTCGCCACGAGCCCATTTCACAGAAGGTCGGCAGCGGGGTCCGGGACTCCAGCCCCCGGGACTGAATCCCCGAAGTGGAATGGTGGAGCCATACGTCGTAGATCCATTGTATCCAGTCACTAATTCCGCGCCAATATCCAGGGGATGCACCAGAAATATCCTATCCGCCCGTCAGTCAGGGCCTCAATCCTCCTCTTTCGCCGCCCGATTGACATCAAGATTCCCAAGCAGCGTTCGCTTGACGAAGCTCAACTGCGACCTCTGCCTCAAAACGTCGCAGTTGGGCAGGTCGAGGATCGCGTAGCCGGATTTCACGCGCCCCAGCCGATGGGCCGAATTGAACCACGAAATCCCTATGCCTTCCGGAATCCCGAGCAGCAGGGGATTCTCGGCGATGAATTGATCCAGCAGGATGGTATTCCCCCAGGCACCCTTATCGGCGTCGAATCGGATCATCGGGGAAATCTCCTGGAGGAATTGGGCCAACTCCAACTGATCTCCCGAGAATCTATTCTTGAAGAAGAATTGCTGATGAGCCGCTACGAAGTCGGGCACGACGGCGAGATTTCCCGCAATCAGGAGTACCACGAGAATTACTCTCTTGCGATCGACGAATATCAGTGTGCAGAAGAGCATCACCCGCCCGAAGAGTCTGAAATCCCTCCGGGCGAAGACATCGTAGAGGAGAATGGTCAAGAGCAATACGGATCCCGATCCCGCCAGCAGAACCTCCGATTCTCGCCGATCCCGAAGCGAATCACCGTGCCGCCAGAGGAGAAAGCCAGCCCAGAAGACCGAGATCAGCATCTACAATCAGAGCATGAGCCAGACGTAGCGATTATCACTGCTGCAAAACTGACCCGCACTCAGCCAGGCGTGTTCGAATAGCAGAACCAGGCCTCTGATAGGGGATCGCTCGAATGGCTGCAGCAGCTTGCTCGCGACATTCGAATAGGGAGCTGCGACCTGGTTGTAGAAGATAAAACCGGCGACGACCAGCAGCAGAGAGGTCCCCGATGCCTGCAACAAGCTCAGGTTCAGCCTGTGACGAAGGTGGAGGTGGAGGTGGAGGTGGAGGAAATAGGGGATAAAAAGGAAGGAAAACGCGAGCTTCGAGACTGCCGCCACCAGGATCAAAGCCGCGAAGATCGCCAGGAAGAGCTTCGATGGGCGATCCGGATCCGCAATGCTGTGACAGAAGAATCCCGCAAGCAGGATCGAGAGCGCCGTAAAGAATGCCAGACGCATGTCGGTGACCCTGTATAGGTGCAGGGGCCAGCATCTGGCCAGAACGAGGGCGAGCAGAGCCAGCTGGGTGATTCAGGGCCTCGTCATGAGGATGAAAACAGAATCGCCAGGGTCACGATCACGGTATTGAGGATCGGACCCGAATTGTATTCCCACCCAAGCAGGCGGCCCAATGTTCCCAGCAGAATGGGATGGCCGCGGCCATGGGCATAGAAATGGATGAAGGAGATCGCGGCCGGTCGCTCGTTCGAAGTATAGTATCCGCCGTCGAAGCCAACGGCCCGAAAAGTCGCAACGGGATGCCAATTATAGACCTCATCCGACCAGCGGGGTGTATAGTTGCGGAACTCGGCCCCCGGCGTCAGATGGATCCATAATGCGACGACGAGTGCGGGGATGAGAGCGACGACCGCAGCCAGCAGCAGACCTCTCATACTTTTCGTCGCGGCCATCATGCCAATCTTCTGCGCCGGCAGGGATTCGACCCCGATCCCGAGTGGGCGGCGGATGATCGAGTCGCCTCCCTGGAGCCCAGGGGGTACCCCTGACCCGCGGGGCTCGGCAAGAACTTGCCCGATGGCCGGTTGGCGGGGTTGACAGGAAAGCGGCGCCAGTTCGCATCGATCAAAGGGTCCGAAATGCTTGAACTGAATTTTCCCGGGGGCCCTGAGGCGTCCCTTTGCTGCGCCTAGGGATGGAGACGTCGCCGCCCGGAAAGCCCGCGAAAAGCCGACCCACGCAGCGGAGAGACCCTACCGGGCCGGGGCAGCCGTCGGCGCGTCGGACCCCGCTTGCTGGACTCTGCGATTCTGGGCGTCGCAGGTTGACAGATGCGAGAAAACGAGTGAACTCAGTGGCATTTCGGGGACGAGGCGATCCACATCCAGCCACGACTTTCCTCGTCACCTCAGCCGAGGGCGGGCGGCGCGAAAACGAATGGAAGGCTACGAGATCTATCTGGAGCTTCTTTTCGCAGGATCCGCTGCGATTCTGAGCCTCTCGCTATTGAGCGGGCTGGCGGCCTTCTGCCTATGGCTATGCGGACTCTGGTTGCCCCTCCTGCTGGCCCGCGCCAGGAATCCGTCGGGTAGAAGGCGAAGAGCCGACGCCGACAATCTTCTCCGGGATTCTACTTCCCTGCTCGCCGTCGGCCTCGCCGCGGGTTTGGGTAGCGCCGTCACCGCCTGGACGATCTCCCTGCTCCTGTCGGATAGTTTCCTTCCGGGCAATCTCATACTCTGCGGGACCTGCCTGGCGAGCCTGGCCGCAGCCTGGAAGTGGCGCGACAGAATCAGCTGGAAACTCGTCCAACCCGCGGCATTTCTCTTCGCATCGCTCTTCGCATTCACGTTGGGACTCTGGCATCACGCGGCCACGGAGTTGCCCGTTCTCCAGGACGGAAGTCGCCTGGTCTTCTCCGATCTGCACCGGGACCTGGGCGCGCATGTCGGCATGGCGGGGCTGGTGCGAGACGGGGGCCTGCCCATGCAGAGTTTCTGGGGTGCGGCGGAACACGAGTATTGGGCGCTCTCCCATACCGGCCATCTCGTGCTGATCGCCGGCCTCTCGCAATGCCTTGGCGTAAGCCTCTACCAGGCATCCTGCATGCTCTGGATCGCGGCCGGGCTGGGGATTGCCTGGACGGTACTCAGCTTTTCTTCTCGAAATCCGCTTCCGGCCTGCTTCCGCTTGCTACTCGTCGCCACCACCCTCGTCTGGGGCGCCTTCACTTGGCCCGAAGTCCACAGGCTCTACGAGCCCATGCGCGGAACCAGCCTCGGCGCTTTCGAACTCGACGCTCCGAGCTATTGGGTGGCCGGCCGGGGGTTCTGGAACCTGCCGCAGACGCTTTCGATCACTCTCACTCTCGCCGCACTGCTCCTGCTCGACGCCTATGGCTCGGTCCGCAGGAAGGGAAGAACCCATTTCCCTCTGCTGATCGGGGCCTGCTTCCTTCTCATCGCCGGAGGCTGGACGAAGCCCTCCCTGGCCATCTTCTACGCCCCGGCCCTGCTGCTCTGGCTCGTCTGGAATCGGGCCCCTGCCTCGGAAATCCTCGCCATATGCCTCGCTCTGGGAACGGGTTGCCTGCTCTACCTGGCTCCCGCCCTCTTTTTCGCCCTGCCCGACTCGCCGGCCTGGAGTTTCCAACTCGATCCCCAGCAATGGAAGGAAGTCGCGGAATTCGCCTTCGGGGCCGGCTTCGCTCCGCTGCTACTCGTAGTGGCGGTCCTGCTGGGGCGTCAGAAGAGAAAGGAGCCATGGAGGAGTTACCAAATCCTCGACCTGGCCCTGCTGGCGGCCGGGGGCAGCCTGCTTTTCGGACTCCTCTTTCGAGAAGATCAGTTCGTCGGCTCCCCCACCTTCCAACCCAATATCTGGTGGGGAATGGCGGCATCACTCGTACTCCTCCTGCCCATTCTGGGAGGGCAGGCATTCCTGGAATGGAAACAGAAGGGCTGGCCGCACTGGCTGGCTGGGCTGGGACTCTGCTTGAGTCTGCTGCACGTCTTCAATGGATTTTGCCTCGCCATCGTCTACCCCACACTCAACCTGCGAGGCCATTCACTCGAGGACGCGGAGACCCTCGCGATGGCACGATCCATGACGCAGTCGGGAACCCGATTCGCACTTGATCCCGCCCTTCAGGACTACGACCTCCTCGGATACCTCTCGCGTCCGGCGCTGCTCCCATCTGCCGTGGCCTCGCAGACGGATCGGCGCGATCTCGCGATCTGGCACGCCTTCGCGACCGGGAGTTCCCAGGTTTCCAAGGACTTTCTCCAGCGCTTCGATGCGGTGATTCTGCATGGCGATCGGCGGTCCGCTCTTCGTTCGCTCGCCTCCCTGAAGTGGCGCCGTGAAGTCCTGGACCAGGGTTTCGAACTCTGGCAACCCACGGGGCGCTGATTCTCCTCGCCTCCTCCGCAACGCGGGCCGAGAAAACTCGCTTCGAAGCGATCGATGCAGCCCGCAACTTTCCGGCGAGCGGGCGAGCCCCGGAGCCAGCAAATGCGCTGGGCCCGCTGCATCGCAGATTCCGGGGGAATCCCCGAGTGTGTCACTTTGGATCAGGTCTGCCGGAATTCGAAACCTAAGCCTCTAAGAAAATGAAGCCAAAACCCCGAATCCGAGCCCTTTTTTTCAAATCTGGGCTCGGCCTTCAATCGATTCCGTGTATAATATCCGATCTCAGGAGGAATCCTATTGGCCGTTCTGCTTCCGGGAATCTCGGACTCCATACACATCCGACTATTCTCCGCCGGCTATATTGAACTCGGGAATTGGTGGACCCATACCGACCATATTCGCAATATGTGGCGCCTCGCCCGGGTCGATTCGGAAGGTGCGGCTCTCTTGCACGGCTCCGGCAGATTTGTCCTACCGGCCAATCGACTTGCCCTGATTCCCCCGGGCATGGATTTCACCGCGGCATTGGAATGCAAGGTCAAGCAATTCTACGTTCATTTCGGCGTGATCGGCTGGCCAGCCACCTCCATCCAGGAAATCTTTCCAACGCCGATAGCATTGCAGCCGGATGCAATACGCGACCAGTTGACCGAAGAACTTTGCAATGAGGTCAAAAAGAGCGATCGGCTGGCCCCCCCCCTCTCCTGCCGAGTCAAATCCCTGGTTCATCTCGTAATGGCTTCGTTGGAAAGCGATCTGCCCGCATCCAAGGTCGCAATTCTGCGTCGAATCGCCAGCGGCCAGCTCGATTTCATCGAGGTGTTGAGATTCATCGATACCCACCTCGAAGAACCCCTGAGCAATCGCCACCTTGCGAAGATCGCGCACACCAGCGAATCCTGCTTCATCCGGCGCTTTCGTGAGGCGATGGGGCAGACTCCCGCGCGCTACGTGCAGGAGCGACGTGTGGCCCGAGCCTCGGAGCTTCTCGTATGTACGGAACAGAGCATCGATGAAGTCGCTCAACGCTGCGGTTTTGCCAATCGCTACTATTTCTCTCGCGTCTTCTCCGAGCGAATGGGACGGCCCCCAGGGCGTTATCGCAACGAGCGCCCGACTCAGAATTGAAGCCTCTCAGGGCTGAGCCGCGCAGAGGCCTGGAATCCGAGGCCTGAGCCCTCCACGCGAAATACTTCTTCCGCGCGGGGAAGCTATCGCCTGGCAGCACCCTGATGCTTGCGAACCAGCCCCTGCAATTCGGCAGCGGCCTTTCCTCGCGCCAGGCCCAGCAATGTAACGCTGGTGGCGTAGAGCAACGCGTTGGGCAGATCCTCATCGCTCAACTGATGGCGAGCCCAATTGAAGGTTGAAATCGAGAGCTGGTTGGAAAGACATTCGCCAAGAACTCGCGGATCCGCCCAGTCCACGAGCTGGCGCTTCTTCTGCATCTCTGCCAGGGCCTTGACCAGATGATTCGAAAGTTCCTGTACCACGAATTCATGAATCCCCCCAGTTTCCGAAGCATCGCTGATCAAAACCATCAGCGAACGCGCATAAGCCGCATGCCGGGGAATTTCGCGGCCCATGGTTTCGGCCAGGGAGAGAACACTCGAAAGGCCCCGATTGCCGGGCTCGACTTCCCCGATCGGATCCGGAACGATCGCCATCAGATCCGCAAAATAGGATTGCACGGCGGCGAAGAGCAATTCGTTCTTCCCACCGAAAAAATTATAGAGCGTCGGAACGGAGACCAGACTCAACTCGGCGAGTTCACGCATGGTGACGTTATTGAAGCCTCGCTCAGCGATGAGACTCCGAGCCACCTCGAGAATACGCCCCTTCCGCTCCTCTTTTTGTCTCGTCACCAGATCCATCGCGCCCATTCCTATTCCCGAGCAGAGCGACCTCCCGGGCCTGGAACGCCGGGTCCGACTCCTGGATTTCGACCAAAAACTTCACTCATCTTAACGCATTTAACCCTCTTAACGTGTTAAACTCCGGCTCCGCAGCCCCGGATGGGGCATGGCCGAGGGGGTCCCAGGAGAATCTGGATCCGCCTCTGGGGAGGCCTGACGGACCGACATCCGGATCAGCCGGGGGGTCGGAAAACCCTATTTTCGCCAAATCGGAGGGCAACCCATGGAGATTTCCCTTGAGAACCGAGTAGCCATCGTAACCGGAGGTGGCAGCGGACTCGGCCGCGGCTTCGCAATTGCGCTCGCCTCGGCCGGTGCCAGGGTCGCCGTGACGGGCAGGCGCACGGAACCCCTCGAAGAATGCGTCTCGGAGATCGAAAAAGTCGGCGGCCAGGCCCTGGCCGTCTCCTGCGATGTCCGATCCCGCGAGGCCGTCGAGGCTGCGGTCGCAAAGGTCATCGACTGGGGCGAAAAAATCGACATTCTCGTGAACAATGCCGGCGTCTATCCTCCGGGCCCATTTCTCTCTGTCCCCGAGGAGCAGTGGACCGACGTGATGGATACCAATATCAATGGCCCCTTCCGCTTCTCGCAGGTCTGTGCCCAGGATATGAGTCAGCGAGGCTGGGGGCGGATCATCAACATCATCTCGCCGTCCGCCCTGCTTGGCTTTGCGATGGTGAGTGCCTACGGAACCTCCAAGGGGGCCCTGGCTTCCATGACCCGCAGCATGGCGGCGGAACTGGGACCGATGGGAATCACCGTCAATGCACTAACCCCCGGCGTCTCCGCCACGGAGAATTTCGTCCAGCTCTATAGCGAATTCGGCGTCACCTTGATGAGCAAGGGATTGCCGCTGGCTCGCGCCTGCACCAACGATGACATCACTGCGGCACTCATCCTCCTGGCATCCGACGCCGGCTCCTACATCACCGGTGCGAATCTCTGCATCGACGGAGGTATGACGAGCACGTTCGCAGCCAGCGCCTGAAGCGAATTCACCTAGCATGGAGGAGGGATCCGGGAGGAACGATCCTCCAGATCGTAGACCCGCGATCCCGCGGGCCCCGATCGCAGATGGCTCCCCTCTCGCACTTCCCACTCAATTCTCATTCGAAATATCGGGTTCCGGTGATCGTCGGAGGGAATGATCCTTCGCATCAGACATCGGAAGAACCATGGAGGAAGATATGGGACGTCTCGAAGGGCGGGTTGCCCTGATCACTGGAGCGAGTTCCGGAATCGGAGCGGCAACGGCCCGACGCTTCGCAGCCGAAGGCGCCAGCATTGCCGGCCTCGACGTCGCGAAGCCCGCCGACGAGGAATGGGCGGAAGTTTCGAATCGGGCCCCGGCAGCGTGCTTCCAGGAAGCCGACGTCCGCGACGAAGACGCCGTCCGCAGCGCGGTGGACGCCAGCATCGCGGAATTGGGAGGTCTCGACATCCTCGTAAACGCGGCCGGCGTGGTGGGTTTTGGTTCCGCCCACGTCCTCGAGGTGGAGGAATTCGAACGCGTCGTGGACATCAACCTGAAGGGCTCTTTCCTGGTGGCCAAACACGCCCTGCCGTCGATGCTCGAGAAGGGCGCCGGAAGCATTGTTCATGTGGCCAGTGTCGAGGGCATGGTCGGGATCAGTGGCCAATTGGCCTATAACGCTTCCAAGGGGGGAGTCGTGCTGATGACGAAGAATATGGCCCTGGACTACTCGCCCCAGGGCATCCGGGTCAACTGCATCTGCCCCGGCGGCGTCGAAACTCCCATGACGGCAATTCTTCGCATGGAGGGCCTCGAGGCCATCGGCGAAAAACTCCGCGGCCTTCACCCCCTGGGACGCTTTGGCAAACCCGAAGAAATCGCAGCCGCCGCCCTCTTTCTGGCCTCGGATGATGCTTCCTTCGTCACCGGCAGTTCGCTTCTCGTCGATGGTGGCTATACAGCGGGTCATCGGATGAGCCTGGACTGATTGACCCCAGCGGATCCCAGCGCCTCGTTCACAGACTACTCGGGAGAGAATTCATGGGCCAGTTGGACGAGAAGATCGCCGTGATCACGGGAGCGGGTTCCGGCATCGGCAGGGCCATCGCCGAACGATTTGCCGCAGAAGGGGCGGAGACCATCCTGGTGGGCCGCAGGCAGGAGCGTCTCGATGAGGTCGCCAAGGAAATCGGAGACCGCGCCCGGGGCGTCGCTGTGGACGTGGGCGACGAAGAGCAGGTGCGACTGCTGATGGAAGGACTGCCCAGGATCGACATTCTCTGCACCTTTGCGGGCAGTGCGGTCTTCGGTCCGGTCGACGAACTTCCGCCGAGCGCCTGGCGCGACCTCTTCCATGCACGCTTCTTCGGCCAGCTCTATGCGGTCCACCATGCAGTGCCCAAGATGGGGGCGGGGTCGGTAATTCTGCTCTGCTCGGGCATCGCGGATGCTGCCTACGTTCCCCACTATGCGGGGGGCGCCGCGATCTGCGGAGCCGTGAATGCCATGGGGAAGAATCTCGCCGTGGAATTGGCTGAACGAAGCATCCGCGTCAACGTTCTTTCCCCCGGTTTCATCATCGGGACGGATATTCAATTCAATCTCGAGGGCCAGAAAGCGATCGACTTCGTGCAACGCTCGATCGCCGACACCCCCCTGCCCTATCATGGACAACCCGAGGATTGTGCCGATGCCGCACTCTTCCTGGTGACCTGCAACTTCGCGACGGGCCAAGTCATCGAGGTCGATGGCGGCTGGACAGCGACCTGAGAAAATCCGCCCGCACCCCTCAGGCCAGCGACACCTTCAGGAAATCGTCCAGGGCCTCGGCGACCGCCGGAGCATTATGGTTCGCGACATTATGTCCAGCGTCCGGAATCGTCACGACCCTGCCCCGACCCCAGCGGGCGCTCTCTTCGGCGACTTCGGCCGAACAGATCCGACTCTTTTCTCCCCGGATCATCAGCATGGGGGCCGTCGAGACCTCGAGCAGGCGAGTGCGCTCTTCGCCGTCTCCACCGTATTCGGGCACGAAGTCGAGCAGACGGGGATCAAAGCCGACAGGCGGGGAATCGGAAGCGACCTCTCTTCCCCTGGCACCACGCGCGATCGCTGCCAGGCCCGCCTTCCTGCTTCCCGCAGCCACATCGACCAGAACCAATGCCGTCACCCTCTCGGGCCATGAACCCGCGAAATGCAGGGCATTCAGACCGCCCATGGAATGGCCCACCAACGCAAATCGCTCGAGTTCCAGCGCTTCGGAGAGGGCGCGGAGATCCGCAACCTGGGCCTGGCAGGAATAATCGCCATCGGGGGCCCGGTCGCTACTCCCATGCCCCCGCTGGTCGGGCACGATGCAGCGAAAACTCTGCGACAGATGACGACAGACGGCTGCCCAATGGGAAGCGTCGTGGGCCCCCCCGTGCAGAATCACGAGGGGCCTGCCCGCCGGATCGCCCCACTCCACCACGTGGAGCATCAGCCCCGTCGCAATTTCCAGGCGGTACTCCCTCTCTCGAGGCTCATCCAATCCGCAGCCCCCGCCCGCTTCTCAAAGAGTTTTCGACTCGCGCCGACGCTCGATCTCAGTCAATTCCAATAAACGATGGACGCATCGTCTTCGGCCATTCCCGCCAGCAGACGATCCCGGAGAATCCCCTTCTGAACCTTGCCGCTGCCGGTCATCGGGACTTCGGCTTTCTCCAGCACGATCAGGCCTTCGGGCCGCTTGTAGCCGGAAAGGAATTCCCGGCAATGCTCCCGGATCGAAGCCTCGTCGATCGTCTGACCCGCCTCGACAACGAGAGCGGCTCCGACCACCTCGCCTCGCTCCGCTGATGGGATGGGAAATGCATAGGCGTCCACGACCCCTTCCAGGTTGCCGAGTTTTGCTTCGATATCCGCCGGTGCAACGTTGATGCCCCCGGTCTTGATCGTATCCTTGATCCTGCGATCGAAAATCAGGCGGCCCTCTTCATCGAGACGACCCAGATCCCCCGTCCGAAAGAAGCCCTGGGAATCGAAGACGCTCGCCTTGTCGACCTTGTAGTAGCCGCGCATGACGGCTCGACCCCGAACGCAGATTTCACCGGATTCCCCCGCCTTCACGGGCTCATGGCTCTCGAGATCGATGATCTTCAATTCATGTCCGGGCATGGAATGACCGCAGGTCGTCAAGCGAAGGGTCAGGGGGGCATCGGCCGGAGTGCAGGTGAAGGCCGTACAGGTCTCGGTCATCCCGTACATATTCACGCCCCCAAAACCGTCTTCCGGCGGCCCCCCCTGCATCGCATCGAAGGGACCCGTTCCCTTATGGAGAAGTGAGTGATCCCGGGTCGACCAATCCGGATGCTGGGTCAATTCTTTCAGGGTATGGGGCCAGAGATGCCAGGTGGTCGCTTTTTCCCGCTCGATCAATTCCAGGGCAACAGCGGGATCAAAGCTGGACTGGATGATCAGGGCGGCTCCGTGGGAGAGCGTTCCCAGCATCACGTTGATGCAACCCGCTGAAAAGAAGAGGGGGTAGTAGAACCAGACCACATCCGTTGCGTCCAGACATTGATATTCACCGATCAACCAGCCGTTGCTCGCGATGGCCTCGTGAACCTGAACGACCCCCTTCGGCCTCGCCGTCGTGCCCGAGGTGTAGAGCAGATAACACTCATCCTCGGAATCCACCGCCTCCCTCAGCCCCATCAGGACGGATTCGGAGATCTCCCCTCCCCGCATCTCGAAATCGGCCCAGGCCTCAGAACCCGGGGGAAGTGTTTCGGCACCCCGCACGACCACTCGACGCAGGGCCGGCAGGGCCTCGCAAAAGAGGGATGCGGCATTCGCCCGCTCGAGTTCGGGGGCCACGGCACATAACATGCCGAGATAGTCATTCCCCAGGAAGCTGGCGGAGAGGAAAAGATGCTGAACATCGGCATGTCGGATCTGGTAGGCGAGATCGTCCTCTTTCGAGAACGTACTGATCGGAATCAGAAGTGCCCCGAGACCCGTCGCCGCGAACGCAAAAGCCACCCAATCCGGCTGATTCTCGAGCAGCAGGCCCACGCGACTCCCCTTGCCGACTCCCTGGGCGATCAGCGCCCGCGCCAGGCGATCCACCCGCCCTGCCAGATCCTCGTAGCTCCAGCGCTCGGTCGGGCCGATGAGCGCCGTCCGCTCGCCATGATCCCGAACCGCATTCTGCAGCATTTCGATCAGTGTTCGCGGCGCGTCCATTCACTTCCCTCGCTTCGGCTCCATGGCCGGGATCCCGTCGGATTGCTGCCCGATCTCCTTCGGAAGCCTCCCCGTCCCTCTTCGCCGCTTCTCTTCCCCGCCCCGGATCGCCCCATCCGGATATCAATCCGTCGACGCGGCTAGACCAGCACTCCTTCTTCGCGCAACTCCTCGACCTCTTGCCCCGAAAGTCCGAGCAGTTCGAGGAATACATAATCGTTATTCTCGCCGAGTGTCGGAGTCTTTCGAATCACTTCGGCCGGAGTCGCACTCAACCCCCAGGGCGTATTGTAGATTCGGCAGGGATCGAAGTCCTCGAACTCATGCGCATAGGCGAGATCCCTCGCGGAAAAGTGAGGATGCTCGTTTCTTTCCTCGAGTTCGAGCAGCGGAGCCGCGGGAATGCCCGCCGCCCTCAGCGCAGCCACGGCGGCGTCCCGCTCCTCCGCCCCACACCACGCCGTGATCGCCTCGTTGATCTCATCGGAGCGCTCTCGCCTCTTTTCAGAAGAGGCCAGGGACGCATCGCCGACCCAATCCTCCCGGCCAATCACCCCGCATAGAGCCTCCCATTCGACCCGATCGCGTACCGCAATGGCCAACCATCTCTCTTCGCCACTCGCAGCAAAAATTCCGTGGGGGAAGAAATTTCCATGCCGATTCCCCTGTGGCCCCACGATCTCCCCCGAAAACTGCTGGATCAGCAGCGGTTCACCCAGGGTGGAGGCCGCGGAATCCATCTGGCTCACATCTACGAATTGCCCCTCTCCGGAACTTCCACGGGCATGAAGTGCGGCCAGCGCCCCGATCACGGCCTGAATCGCCATCGTGGTATCGCCCAATCCGAAGGGAAGCAGGCCCGTGGATGTTTCCACCTCGGGATAGCCCACCATCAATTCCATTCCCGAATAGCCCGTGGCGATGGATGCAAATCCGCGCATTCCGCGCAGCGGCCCCTGCTGCCCCGCCATGCTCATCGAGGTCACGATGATCTCCGGATTTTCCTTGCTGAGTTCATCGTAGGAGAGGCCATTCTTTGCCATCACGCCAGCCGCGAAGTTGTCTATCACGATATCGACCTTGCGGGCCAGTTCCTGGACGAGGCGCTGCCCCTCGGATGTCGCCACATTGAAAGAGGCGGAGAGCTTGCTGCGATTATTGTGGCAGAAGAACCAGGAGGTGTAGTCCAGGAAGCGCATCAGATCCTGGCGCTTGCTCGTCTCGATTCGAATCACCTCCGCCCCCATATCGGCCAGCAGTTGCCCGGCCATGGGGCCCGCCCAATTCCAACCGAAATCCAGCACGCGAATTCCCTCGAGCGCCCTGGCGGGGCCTTCCCCTTCGAGCAATTCTATCGGCTCGGGGAGGTTTGCACGCAGGGAATCGCCATCCGCATCCAATCTGGGACCCCGTTTTCCCAGCCGGGTCGGGGTCCGCCCGAGTTGATAGCCGGGCTTCGGAACCTTGAAGCCCTGGCCGCCGATCTCCAGCTCCGAAAACAATTCACGAAAAGCGAATTGCTCGCTGGCCAGCACCTCGTCGACGGTCTGGGCAACCCCCATGACGATATTTTCGGCGACCGCCATCTCGATCAACTCGACCCGCGTATATTCCATCAACCAACTCTTGAAATGCTGGTCGACCGGCTTGGAGTCGACGAGACCCAGGTAGACGGCGTTGCCCGCCTGCCCCTCTTTCGACCAGCGCGGATTGTCCATCAGGGCGAGGAAGGCATCCCATTGTTTGGGTGTCTGGGAGGCGATGCAGACGAAACCATCCTTGCAGGCAAAAAATCCGGTCGGATACATCGAGCCCTTCATCGACGAACTCCGCTGCCCCCATTTGGCTCCCCCCTTCGCCCCGACCAGGTGCATGCCCCCGACGCAATAGGCCATCACCTGGGCAACCGAAATGTCGACTCCCTGCCCTCGGCCCGAAGAACGACGGGCATATAGGGCGCAGAGCGCCGCCGCAAAACCATGCAGCGCGGCCTGGTAGTCCGCCTGATCGAAGGGGATGCGCAGGGGTTCACGGTCGGGCATTCCCAACGCGAGTGGCAGGGAGGCCGCCGCCTGGGAGGTAAGATCCGTACCCAACTCTTCGGCCCATGGCCCCGTCCGCCCATAGGAGGAGAGAGAAACGACTACGAGGTGGGGGTGACGCCTGAGCAGGGATTCCGCATCGAGTCCCCAACGTGCGTAATCGGCAGGTCCTGTATTCTCGACCAGGACGTCGGATCCGGCCAACAAGCCATGGAGGAATTCCAGGGATTCGGGCTCGTCGAGATCCGCCATGACCCCCCGTTTCCCCGCATTCAAATAGTGAAAGATTCCGCTCTCCTCGACGTCCTCCCGATCCTCCGGAAATGGCCCCGAGCGACGAGACGAATCCCCTTCCGGACCCTCCAGCTTGATCACCTCCGCACCGAGATCCGCAAATAGACGCGCACAATAGGGGGCCAGGATGTGGTCACCCACCTCCACGACCCGCAGATCTTCAAGAGCTTTCATCGATTCACTTTCCCACGTTTGAAGGCAATTCTACGGTCATTTCACCATCCGTTGTCCGCTCCCCGCGTGGATGGCTCATCGTCCAGATGCGGAGATCCACCAGATGGTCATCCCCCTCCACCCGCTTCCCCGTCACCTCGGCATGGAGTCGGCACGCATCACCCTGCCAGTGAAAGCCGCGGAATTGGCAGTCGAGTCTGCGCAGCTTGCCGTGGTCTCCCATCCAGCCATTGATCATCTGCGTAAACCAATTGAGCCGTTCGAATCCCGCCTCGTAGGCCCCGGGCATGCCCAGATAGCTCTGGCAACGCTCATTCGTCCAGTGGATTGCCACCGGGGGCTCGGGAACGTTCTCTTCGTTGCGAATCGGCAGACGAGGCGACTTCTCCCAAAGAGCCAGAGCCAACTCGTGGCCGACGAACCAGCCGATCGCCCCAAAGGCGAGTTCAAACGCAATCTTGCTCGTCAAAGTCACCGGGCCCTTGATGATATAGGGAACCTCATCCCCCTCCTTCACATCCTCGAAGTAGAGGGGGTCTGCCCCACGGCGATTGGTCAAATTCTGTTCGTGGTATTCCTCCCAGACGCCCTCGAGTTCTTCGTCGCTCCAATGATGACGCTCGATACCCGCGTACTTGCTTTCCTTCTTGGCATCGCTGCGCGAAAAACGCTGCCAGGAAGTACGATAAGTCCCGATGTACTCATCCTGCAGTGTTTCGACCCGAGTCGCATAATCCTGAACGGCAGCACGACCGCCGGAGAATTTGCTGTCCTCGATGATGTAGACATTCTCGAGCGTGGTGGTGGATTTCACGACCTCATCTGCAAAAATGGGCCGCTTCCAATCATATTTCACGCCCCGCCAGATTGTATGGCAACCCGGGAAACCATCCGATGCACCGTTCACCGTCTCCGCATAACAGAGGACCGCAGGCGGTGTAATAATCCTTCCCCAGGGCGAGGCCTCGGCATAGGCCTTCTTGTGGTAGAGCGGATTCATATCCGCAAAGCCCCGCGCAAAACGCCCTACCGTTTCTGCGCTCATGGCAAAAAACGCAAGCTTTGGTGGCGGCTCCTCCTGTTTTCCTTTTTCCTTGTTCAGGGTGATGGATTGCATGGTTCCGCGTTTATGACGCGGCACGCCCTTGCGCTCCAGGAGTCTTTCAAGACTCGCATCCGTAATCTGGCCCCAGACTTCGCCTTCTCTCAGATCCGCCATTTTATCCCTTCAATCCTTCCGTTTGGCCGCGCTCACTTTCGCTCAACCATTCACTCCGAGTTCGAGCCTGCTCCTCACTCTGCCCTTCACGCCCTTTCGACGCTAGTCGTCCAACTTCAAGAAGCGGGCCACGTTGTCGTAGAGCACAGCCCTCTTCGTATCCTCCCCGATGTCGAGTTCCAGAAACTCCCGCTTGCATCGCTCGAGCCCCAGACCATTCGTCCCGAAGAGCACCTTATGTCGGCCACGTCCCGAGTCCATGAAGCCAACCAGTCGATCGTCGAGGGTTTTGGCGTAATACGCCGAAATATCCCCGTATACGTTCGGATGACGCCATAACATGGAGCACCACTCGTCCACCCAGGGCCAACCCGTATGCGAGAGATTGATGCGCAAATCGGGAAAGTCGATGGCTACGTCATCGGCCAGCATCGGGCGGCCACAATCCGAGGGCAATACCTCAGCGGAATGCCCCACCTGAAAGCCCACGGCGATGTCGAGTTCAACACATTTCTGATAAAGGGGGTAGAAGCGACGATCATTCGGAGCCAGGCCGAATGAAAGGGGATGGAACCATACATATTTGAATCCCAACTCCTTCACACCTCTTTCAATATCCTTGATGCTCTCGCCGATATGAAAGGGGCTATAACTCGCGGCTCCCACGATTCGCCCACCCGTTTCCTTCACCGCTTCACCGATCGGATCGATCGGATAATTCATGATGAAATCATGGTGGTAGTGGTAGGACCACATCTTCGTCGCGCATACGGCGATATTCGTATAACCCAATTCGTCCATATGCTTCACACATTCATCAGGCGAACCATGCCCCGTGAGCATGGCACCCCCGGACTTCTTCTTGCCATCCTTTCCGCCATCCGCACTCTCCTCGCTCTTCTGCGTGAGCTTGCGAAAGGTGGTCTGGAGCATGATCTGGAATTCCTTGAACGCAAAGGGATTGCCCGCCAGATCACGGCGAATCTCCAGGATGTGGTTCATGATATCGATGGACGGATAGTCCTTCAGATCAACGCTCATCAGATCTCCATTCCGACGCGGGCCCCGTGTTGGGTGGCTTCGGCGAGGTAGCGGGGAACCCAGGCCGACCCCACCAGAAAGAGTGCAACCTCGGTCTTCGCCTGCTTCAAAGCATCGTAGAGCCTCGTATCGGGGACGGAGCCGTAGACCAGCACGACGCTATCGAAGTCGTCGAAGGTACGCGTCCGCCCGCCAAAGGTCGAGTAGAATTCCAGCTTGCCATCGTTTACGGATACGAGGCGCAGCCCCGGATGGATTTTTACGTCATGATCCACGAGGCGGCTCATCACCGGCCCCAGGGAATAGCGGTCGATCTGGGCACCGATTCCCATCCACTTATGAAAGATCTCGACCCTCTTGCCCCTCTCGGCCAGGTAATCCGCCACATTCGGGGTCTCGAAATAATCCTCCTGGGAAATCACGGCCACTCGCTCTCCCAGGGTCGTGCGGCCGGCCAGCACATCCCAGCCCTGCACCACCTGCTTCCCGGCAACCCCCGGGGTGTCGGGCACTCGCGGACGGGAGCCCGTGGCACAGGCCACGGCATCCGGCTCGAGTGCCAGAATCTGCTGGGCGTCGACCTCGCTCTCGAGACGCACATCCACGCCGTGCAATGCGAGCTGATTCTCCTGAAAGATCACGAAGTCTTCGAAGCTATCCCGGCCCGGTGCGGCGGCGGCGAGATTCAGCTGCCCCCCCAGGCGAGTTTCCCGTTCCAGCAGGATCACTTCATGACCCCGCGCCGCGGCAACTCGTGCAGCTTCACAGCCAGCCACTCCCCCGCCCGCCACGACGAAGCGCTTCTTCATCTCGGTGGGCTTGTTCTGGATGGCAAAGAAGATCTCATTGCCGATCTCGGGATTGATCGAACAGGTGGGTCTGGCCAGGGCAGTCGGCGTATCATCCTGGACGGACTTTGCGATACAGCGATTGCATCCGATGCAGCGCCGAATTTCCGACAATCTTCCCTCGCGAGCCTTCTTCGCGAATTCCGGATCCGCGATGCCAGCACGCGTCATCCCGACCAGATCGCAGCATCCGTCCTCGAGCAGCTGCTCCGCAATTCCACAATCGTTGATGCGTCCGGAAAAGAGGATCGGAGTTCCCTCGAGATCCACTTTCAACGCCTTGCCCGCCTCGCGGTAGACCGCGTGATCGAAATAGGAGGGCTGCACGTAGGGAGACTCACCCCAGGAATGTCCCACGTCGACATTGACGAAGTCCAGGGTGCGGGTCTCGGCGATATGGTGGATCATCTCGCGAAGTTCCAGTAGGCCGTAGCCGCCCTCCCGGGCCTCCTGACCATTGACCCGGATGCCCAGGGCCAGCCCCTCGCCAATCCTCTCCCGAACCCGGGTCAGGACCTCTCGCACGAATTTAGTGCGGCCGAATGCATCCCCCCCCCATTCATCCCCTCGACGATTCATCGCCGGGGAGAGGAAGGTCTGGGGCAGCGCCTCGTGGGCGCAGTGAATCTCGATTCCGTCGACCCCCGCCTGCTGGAATTCCACGGCCGCATCGGCATAGGTCTCGATGATTTCCTTGATTTCCACGGAGTCGAGTTCGTGGGGAATCCAGTCGTAGGCTTCGACAATCGGGGCCGAGGAGGCGGCCATCGTGAAATTGAGTTGGGTCAGCTGACAGACCGTCACCGATCCCGTTTCTCGCACGGCCTCCGCGAATTTTCCGAGACTTTCGACAAAACCCGGAATCTTGAAGAGGGGAATGCGAATCGAGCCGGTGCCCGGAAAGAACTCATCGGCGGCCTCATTCGGAAGGGGCGAGTTCAGGAGAAAGGTCTCACTGCCGATCCAGCCCGTACCTCCCCTGGCCTTCGCGATATGGTGGGCGATGAAGGAATCGTCTACAAAACCCGGCATCTGGGCGGATCGGATGGTATTGGTGGTCTCACAGATTCGATTGGGTACGGTCATGGGGCCCACGCGCAGTGGATCGAAAAGGCGCTGATATTGCGATTTCCCGACATTGCCCGTGCTCATATCCTGTTTTCCCCGCTGCCCTGCCGCCATTGCATTCGGAGTCGCGACCTCATCCCTGCCTCTTCATCGGCTGCCACGATTCTTCCATATACGCGGCCACGCGATCCCGATGAAAATCCGCATCTCCAAGCAGGGGGGCGTTGCAGCGCGACCTGCGCAGATGCAGGTGGACATCGTATTCCCAGGTAAAGCCAACGCCGCCATGCACCTGCAAGGCGGTCTCCGCCGCCCCGACAGCGACCTCACTCAACCAGGCTTTCGCCGCGGATACCAGGGCCGTAGCATCCGGGCGTTTTTCATCCAGGGCCAGGCAGGCACCGTATAGCAGGCTGCGCCCGATCTCTACATCGACCAGCGTATCGGCCAGGCGATGGCTTACCGCTTGAAAAGTCCCAATCGGTCTCCCAAATTGCACTCGTTCAATGGCGTATTGCCGACTGAGTTCGAGCGCGCCTTCCGCACTCCCCAATAGATCCGCGGCCATCAGGACAGTCCAGATACCGCAGACCTCCTGCAGCAGTTCTGCGGCGCGGGATGTGTCGCCAAGCAATGCCTCGGGGCCGACTCTCACGGCGTCGAAAACAATTTCGGAACAGGACTGGCCGTCCATGCGCTCCATGCGGCTAAGGGCCACGCCCTCCGCATCGCTGGAAACCCGCACGAGACCCGGTCCGTGGGGCGTGCGGGCAGCAACCAATAGCATCTCCGCCCCCTCGGCATCGGGAACCAGGATCTTCCTGCCCGAGAGCATCCACTCCCCGGAATCCTCCTTCAGCGAGGTCTCGAGCGCGTCCGTTCCGTAGAGTCCGGTCGGCTCCAGGATCGCCAGGGTAAGCCGCGTCTTGCCCTCCAGGAGTTCGGAAAGGAGCTGCTCAAGGACTCCGTCATCGCCACTGCGATCGATCGCTATGGCGGCCACCAGCGAGGATTGGAGGGGTCCGGGCAATACGCCACGCCCCGCCTCCTCGACGAGTACGGCCGCGGTCATGACATCCCCACCGATGCCACCCCCCTGCTCGGAAACCGCCACTCCGAGCCAGCCCATCTCGACGATTTCCTTCCAGACATCCTCATCGATGACCGCGGGACGATCATCCAGCAGGTCGCGCATGCGGCTCGTGGGCCAGCGCTCGCGCAGGAAATCGCGCGCAATCTCCTGCAGGGCCTGCTGCTCTTCGCTGAGTTTGAAATCCACTCGATCGGGCCTCTTCAGTCGTCCAACGCCCGGGGAAGACCCAGGACTTTTTCGGCAATCACATTGCGCATGATCTCACTCGTCCCACCGCCGATGGAATGGCCCAGCGCATCGAAATACGCGGCATGCCAGCGGCCCCGATCCACGACGTGGGGAGATCGCTTGGCGATCGGAGCCAGCGGCCCCTCCACTCCCAAGGCGGTCCGCGTCATTTCCTGTCTGACCTCGGAGGCGAATAATTTCCCGACCGAGGCGCCGGCTCCGGGGGGCAAACCCGAGATCTGATTGCTGAGCGTCCGGAAGCCGAGATGACGCAATCCCTCGATCTCGATCCAATGTCGGGCCAGGGCCCGACGCGTGGATTGATCCTCCAAGGCGCTGGCGGAGCCGCGTTCCACCCGACCCGCCATGCGCCATAGGCGTCCCAGGGTCTCTTCGAGAGCGATCACTCCCGAGAGCCCGCTCCGCTCATGGTCGAGAGAACTGCGTGCAATCGACCAGCCACCGTGCAATTTTCCGACCAGATTCTCCCGGGGAATGCGAACGTCATCCAGGAAGACTTCGCTGAAATGCTGCCCCCCCGCGGCGTTGCGCAGGGGTCGCACCTTGATGCCCGGCGTCTTCATATCGCAGAGGAGATAACTGATGCCCTCGCGCTTCGGAGCATCCGCATCCGTTCGCACCAGCAAAAACATCCAATCCGAAAGAAAGGCCAGACTGGTCCATACCTTCTGGCCATTGACGACGAATTCATCGCCTTCGAGGACCGCGCGAGTTCGCAGGGAAGCGAGATCGCTACCCGCCTCGGGTTCGCTGAATCCCTGACACCATAAATCATCGGCCCTCAGGATACGCGGAAGAAAGCGCTTCTTCTGCTCCTCCGTGCCGTGCTGCACCAGCGTGGGCCCGATGATCGAAAGCCCGATGGTATTGATCAGCGGTGGCGTGCGGACTCGAGCCATCTCCTCTGCACAAATGACCTGCTCGGTAAAAGAAGCCTCCTGACCGCCGTATTCCTTCGGCCAGGCGAGACCCACATAACCCGCATCATGAAGTTTGCGCGGCCAGGCGCGAGCGGCGAAGAGAGGATCCCCCTCCTCCGCAGCGCCCCCCTTCATGGCGGACGCGACGCTGCCTCCGCCCCCGCCGACATTTTCCTTCAGCCATGCCCGCAGACGCTGCCGATAGGCTTCATCCTCTGCCGAAAATTTCAGATCCATGCCTATGACTACCATCCCCGTCTGAAGCGGAAATACCTTGCACCGGATGAGATCCGGTGCAGAAAGAACTCACGATCGAAATTCGGGAAGAATTTCCTGGGCGATCAACTCATGCTGCTGTGAGGGCAGAAAGACCATATCCATGCCGAGCGCCTCGTAGCGCTTCAACTCCTCCACGACCATCTCGATGGTGCCACAATAGAGGCTCCGCGTGAAACGCTCGTAGAGGGGATGATCCTTCGCAGGATGGTATAGATTCTCCCCTTTTTCATCGACGAGATAACCATACCCCAGAATGTGTTCGTCGTAGAAATTGTCCATCAGCATCTGGCGCAGGGCTTCGGCCTCCTGCATCGTATTTCCGATACAGACATCCTTGAAGGCCGCGACCCTGAGCTGCGAGGCCGGAAAGCCCGCCTCCTTGCCCGCCTGCCGATATTCCTTGACGATATTCTCCGAGTGATCGAAGGGGGAATTGGCGAGCCAGTAGCTCAACCCTGCACTCCCCGCACGCCGGGCCCCCTGAAGCGAGGTGCCCCCACAGAACCAATGATCGATGGGCCGCTGAAGCGGCCGAGGGTGCAGGGTCTCGTTCTCGTATTGATAATGCTTCCCCTGGTAGGAGAACTCCTCCTGGCTCGTCGCCAGCCGGATCACCTCCATCGCTTCGCGCAAGCGGGCACCGCGGGTGCGCTTGGCCGTGCCAAAGCCATCGAACTCGTAGGGGCGGTAGCCCATGCCCAGTCCCAAGGAGACCCGACCGCCCGAAAGCACATCCAGGGTGGCGGCGATCTCCGCCGCTTCCATGGGGTCGTAGAGGGGCAGGAGCATCGCGTTGGTGACGAGACGAATCCGGCTCGTCGCGGCCGCGGCGGCGGCCACTGCCTGCAAGGGGATCGGCATGAATTCGTCGTACATGAAGTGGTGCTCACCACTGCCATAACCATCGAATCCCAACTCTTCCGCCTTGAGGGCATCTCTGACGAAATTCTCATAGCCATCCGTCAGGGCACCCGGCATGGGTCGCATCTTCGCCACCCCCAGGCTGGTTGTCCAAAATTCCATTCGGCTCAATTCCTCTCGTCCTGGGGCCTCAGGCCTGGAGTAGCATCTGGACTTCTGATGCAAAGCGGTAGAGATCCATCGGCTGAGCGCCACTGCGTCTCCATACGAAATGCGAGATTGCAGCTTTGCCGCGCAACTCGCGGATCGCATTCAGCAGATCTCGCGGAGAGCCACCCAGGCATCGCTCATCCGATTCCCCGTCCAGCTGCACCCGCCTTTCCAGAACCGCCTCCGCCTCGCGCCTGGATCGGCCGGCCTTATCCGCCACATCGCGATAGCGCGCCAACCTCTCGATGGCGCGCGCCGTGGGCATATCGGCACCCACCATCGGCGAGATGCCATTCTTCGCCGCCCACTCCAACGTCTCATCGTCGTCGATCTCGACGTGGACCGGGGGGCATGCGTGATAGGGTTTGGGCGTGATGGAGAGGAAATCGGGCGTCTCCGGCCCCCATTCCCATTGCGGACGATACTCCCCATCCTCCTCGGGCACGCTGACTCCCAGGGGAGCCTCATCGGGCGTATGGGCCGGAAATCGCACGTAATCGCCTCGATAGCGAAATTCGTCGACTCCCCAGGAAGAACTGACGAAGTCCACCATCTCATGGACATGGGCCGGCGCCACCCCCTGTTCGGAGGCCGAGGCGAATGCGAGACCCGCCCTGCCCCGGGAAAAGGTGTCGAGTATCGCGACCTCCTCGGAAATATGGGCCGGAAGTGCGCGGGTTACCCGGCGACCCGCGATCCTAAGCTGCCCGCTCCGGATCTTCTGCGAGAGGTAGGTGAGGAAGACGGAAGGTTCGGAACAATCGGCGATACGCTCCCGACCCTCCCGGATCCAGAAGCTGTGGTAGCCCATCCCATCCGCCTGCTCGGCCTCCTGGATGATCTCGCTCCAAGCCGAACCCGCATCCCCATAGTGATCCACATCCCAACTGAGCCCGACTCTCATCCGTCCTCTTTCTCCAACTCGGCCCGCTTTGCAGCGTCTTCCTTCAGGCTGGCCTTGCGCACCTTGCCGGTGGGAGTCATCGGAAATTCCTTGAGGAATACAAGATGCTGGGGATACATATACTTGGTGACCTTTTGCGCATCCAGATGAGTCCTGAGTTCCTCGAGGCTGAATTCATCGCCCTCGGGCACAATATAGGCAGAAACGGTTTCGCCGAGTCGCTCATCCGGCCAGCCTACGACGGCGACTTCGCGAACTCTCTCATAGCCGCTCAAGAGATCCTCGATCTCCTTCGGATAGACCTTCGAGCCCCCTCGATTGATTACCTCCTTGGCGCGTCCCGCAAAACAGAGATAGCCATCCTCGTCCACGAAACCGAGATCGCCCGTGAAGAACCAGCCGTCCTCATCGCGAGTCTCGGCCGTCAACTCAGGCTGCTTGTGATAGCCGACGAAAAGCGAAGGGCCTCGATAGACGATTTCTCCCACCTCGTTGGCGGGCATCTCCTGGCCATGATCCCGGGGATTCACGATCTTGAGTTCGGCGCCCATCATGGGTTTGCCCACGGTATCGCGCTGTTTCTCCTCGGGATCCCAGCCCATCGTCCGGGTATGCATCACGTTCTCGCCCATGCCATAGGTATTGGCGGAACTGCAGCCCCAGATCTTCTTCAATTTCTCGATGAGTTCCGGCGAGCTACGAGCCCCCCCGACCCCGGCGCTCTTGATGCTGGAGGTATCGTATTTTTCGAAGTCGGGATGATCGAGGATTCCGATCATATGGGCCGGCGTACCCGAGATTGCCGTGACCTTTTCCCTTTCGATCAATTGGATGACATCGAGAGGGCGATAGCGATCCACCATGGCCATGGGAATACGACCCAGCGCGCATTGATAGGTGCCGAAATGCCCAAAACTATGGGTCATCGGTGAACAGGCCAGATTGACGGCCCCCGGATCCATCTGGGCCATCGCCTTTGCGGCCACGTTGAAGAGCGATATCAGCGTATTGTGGGTATGGAGAAAGCCCTTCGGATTGCCTTCTGTTCCCGAGGTAAAATTGAGATAGAAGATCTCGTCGGCCCCGGGATGAATCTCGTCCAGGCGATCCAGGTTCCGGCGGCCCTCTTCGATCAGGGCGTCCAGGGAAAATTCACCTTCGCCCCTGGCCTCACCTCGGGCGACAATGATGCTGCGAAGCTGTGGAAGGTCGCCGCGAATTTCGCGCATGACATCGGCATAGGCGTAATCGCCGAAAGATTCCGGTACGACCGCATGATCCGTTTCACAGAACTCCAGCAGCGATCGCATCTCGCGCTCGCGAAAGACCAGGTGGAGCGGTTGAATCACGGCGCCAATACGCGAGAGGGCGATCTGTAGAAAACACATCTCCGGCCAATTCGGCAATTGCACACTGACCAGGTCGCCCGGCTGCACTCCCGCCCCCCGCAGCCCCGCCGCCAGGGCATCGGAGATCTCCTTGAATTCCCCGAAGCGATAACGCCTCTCGAGCGTGATGATCGCCACGTCGTCGGCTCCCTCTGCGACACTTTCGTCGAAGAGGTCGTGCAGCGTTCGATCGATCCAATTTCCGGCGTCGATCCAATGCTGGCGATATTCCTGGGAAAATGCCGGGTAGCGGCTCTCGCGCTTTGAATCGCTGCCCTTTGGCTGGCCGGGGGACGGTTCGAGGGTTGAATTCTCGGTCACTCTATACTTCCTGAGGCGCGGTTTTTTTTGGCGCAGGGCCATTTTGCATGTGTTAAGTATATTGCATCTGTTAAAATTCGCCTCCTAGGATCATGCCCCCCCGGGGTGAAGCCACTGAAAAATCATGCCCATACCCAGCACGCATTCCGGAATGCCAGCCTCTCCGGCCGCCGCGAATCCCATATCGCCAGTACGGAATGTCGAGGATCGTCCACCCCGCCTCGATCTCCGATTGCCTTCATGGCGGGTCTCCTATTGACCCTCTATCCGATGTGTATTCCAATCCACACCCATACTAACGAGCGCCGGGCACACTGCCATTCGACACTTCGCCGATCGGCCGCCAGTTTGCAGAAGGGAAATCCCTCATGATCCTCTGGTCGAAGGGACTTGGGAAATTGGTGCTCAAGTTGCGTCTGAGCGAGCGCGGCGCCATGCGGGATGCGGACGAGCGCCTGGTCGTCGACGGCCGACTGGGGGCACCCACCCACTGGGATTATGCGATCAAACTCGGCGAGGACGACGTGCTCGAATTTCTCGAACTCCTCAAGCAGCCGACCCCGACAAAATTCCTGGTCGGGGCGCGAACGTCCGGCCGCCTGGTGCGCACCGCCCTCATCAGCGGATTCATATTCCTATTGAATACACTCGGGCTTTTCCTGAGGCCGGGCGATGGAAGTCGCGACGTTTCAGGAGATCGCATTTCGAAGGTTACCCACAACGAAGAATCCACTCGGAACGAATAGGAATCAATGGCTGGACCTCAACGAGAATACGATGTGATCGTGATCGGCGGCGGCATCAACGGCCTCACGACCGCCATATACCTGCAGAAGTCCGGGCTCCAGGTCGCATGCTTCGAACGCAAGCTCGAAGCCGGATCGGGATGCTGTACCGAAGAGGTCATGCAACCGGGCGTCAAGGTCAATCTCTGTGCCTGCAATATGGTGACCCTCTGGTCCCCGGTCTACGGAGATCTCGAGCTCGAAAAATTCGGTTTGGATATGCTCACCTCGAGTGAGTGGGGGATGTTTCATCCCTTCAAGGATCGCTCGGCCGTGATGTTCAATTCCTATCATGCCAACAAGACCTACGAACATTTCAAGAGCATCAACGAACACGACGCCGAAATTTTCAAAACGGCATTCAATATCATGGCGCCGATGCTGAGCGATAGCACGATGGGCTCGATGTTCAGCCAGGCACTCGTGGGCCCCGAGGATATGGTGAGCGCCGAGGGGATGGGCTCGACCCTGCGAATGATCATCCCCGAGATACCCGAAAATGTTCACGAATTGAACGGCATCGAAGTTGCGGAAGCGATCTACCACGACGAAAAGATTCGCACCGCCATCCTCGGCAACTGCATCATGTCGGGCTCTCATCCCTGGGATCGGGGCATGTCGGCCCTGATGCCGATCGTCTTCCCCATCATGCAGGCGGTTCAGAGCGTAACCTGGACCTGCCGGGGGGGAAGCCACGCTCTCGTGCACGCTCTGGCCTCCTGCTTCGCCTACCACGGCGGCAAGATGTTTACGGGCTGCCCGGTGGAAGAAATGATCGTCGAAGGCGATGAGGCCAAGGGGATCGTCCTTTCGAAAGACGCGATCTTCCCCGAAGCCGAGGTGCGAGCCCGGCGCGCCGTGGTGAGCAACCTCTCCTGCCATCCGACCTTCCTCGGATTGATCGGCGAGGAGAAGCTTCCCGATTGGGTTCGAGACGGCGTTCATAACTATAAGAACGACGAAACCGTTCTCTTTACCAATTATTGGGTCCTCGACAAGCCGCCCCATTGGGAGGGCTACCCCGAGGAAATCAATCGCGGCTACGGCTTCAACTTCGGCGCGGAAAATACAGCCGACATCCGGCGTCTGGAGCATTGCCTCGAAAACGACGAACTGCCCGACCCGCCCATCGTATGTGGGCTTTCGGTGCAGGGCTTTGCGCTGGCGGATCCCACCCAGGCGCCCGAAGGCCAATATACGATGATGGCCTGGGCCAATGTCCCCTATAAGCTGACCGAATTGGGGGGAGCCGAAAAATGGGATCAGATCCGTGAAAGTTATGGCGACAAGGTCGATGCCCTGCTCCGGGAATATAATCCGGGAATGATGGACACCGTCGTGGATCGTTATTGCAACTCGCCTCTCGACTATTACCGCAAGAATCCGAGTCAGGTCATGGGGAGCACGACAAGCGGGGCGACCAGCCTGCAGTGGTTCGGCAGCGCACGGCCATTTCCGGGCTGTGGGGCGCCGCGTACGCCTTTTGGGAATCTCTACCTCTCGAATTCAATCTGGCCCTTCGGCACCACGAATCTCGGCGCCGGCTACGTCGCGGCCAGCATCGTCGCCGAGGATCTCGGTGTCCGCGAAGGCCAGGATTGGTGGCGTCACGACAATCAGCAGGCGGCCAACGAATTGTTGAAGCGGCGCGGTATCGAAATCGATCTGAATATCGCTTGATGGCGAGTTCCAGCAGACGGCAACTGGAGTCCAGGATTGGCTAATCTCGACAAGAATTACGATGTGATCATCATCGGTGGGGGCCCCAACGGCCTGACAGCAGCCGGCTATCTGGCGGGGACCGGCGCCAAGACTCTACTCTTGGAGCGCCACCACGAGGGGGGTGGCGGTCTCGTGACCGAGGAATTTTCCGGCTTCCGTTTCAATACCCATGCGAAGCTGATGCTGATGATGGACTGCGCGCCCGCCTATAGCGATCTGGATCTCGAGAATTGGGGCTGTCGCTACGTAATACCCGATGCGGCGATCTCCCTGCTGACGCGCGATGGCAGGGCCCTGACCCTCCACAGCGATATCTACAAGTCGGCCGAGAGCATTGCCCAATTCTCGAAGACCGACGCCGAGCGCTACGTGGATGTCATGAAGGATTGGTATACCATCGTCAATGAGGCCCTCATCCCCGCCACCTACGCCCTGCCGCTGCCCATGCTCGACATGGTGATCAGCTACCAGAAGAGTCAACTCGGCGAAGTCGTAAACGAAATGGCCGAGGAGACTTTTCTCGAAACCCTGGACGGCGCGGGTTTCGAGAACGACCTGCTCAATGCCGCCTTGCTCTTCATGGGCACCATGTACGGCATCGACCCCGAGGACGGACTCGGCTTCCTGCTTCCCCTCTACGTAAATCGCATTCTACATTCCGCCGTCATTCTCTCTGGATCCCACCAATTGGCCGCATCGCTTTCCCGCTTCGCCAATCACGCCGGAGCCAGGCTGGAAAGAGCCGCCGAGGTCAAGAAGATCCTCACGGACGGAAAGAAGGCGGTGGGAGTTCGGCTCGCGAGCGGGGATGAGGTCTTTGCCGACAAGATCATCACCACGAGCGATCCTCAGATGACCTTCCTCGATCTCGTCGGAGAAGACGTCTGCAATGCCGTCTCCCCCACCCTGGCCTCCCAGGCGCGGGAATGGGAGTGGGAATCGACGAGCCTCTTCAACCTTCATTACGGCCTCTCCGAGCGGCCACAATATACGGCCAGCCAGGAGAATCCAGAAGTCGACCGCTCGCTGATCAAGGTCATGGGTCTCGAGAGCATCGATGAGGTGATGAATCACATCAAGACCGTGAAGAACGGTGGCTTCAGCCTGGCGGGATCGGCGACGACCTTCACCGACTACGACCCGATGCAGGCTCCCGTCGATATCCAACCCGGCGCGGCGGTCGCCTGCTTCGAAACCCTGGCCCCCTATGAAAACTCTGCGGGAGATTGGGACGATTTGAAGGAGGGTTACGTCAAGGACATTCACGAACTCTGGTGCGAGTACGCACCCAATCTTCGGGACGCGACCGTGATCCGGCATTTCGTGAATCACCCCAAGGCGATCGAGGCCAAGCTCCCGAATATGAAGCGCGGCTCGATCAAGCACGGGGCCTATCTGCCCACGCAGATGCTATCCAATCGGCCCAATCCCGATTGCTCCGGCTGTCGGACTCCCATCGAGAACCTCTATGTGGCCGGGGGTAGCGTCTGGCCGGGCGGCATGGTGCTCCTGGGCGGCGGCTATAATGTCGCCGGTGTGGTGGCCGAGGATCTCGGATTGGAACGCTGGTGGGGTGAGCCCGAATATATCGTCGAGGCTCGCAGGAAAGGACTGACGGGCTGATGGAATTCTGCTCAAAAGGCCTCGGAAAGAAGACTCTCACCATGAGCTTCTCCAAGGCGGATTCCCTGCTGAGCGATGACTCGCAGTGGTGCCTCAAGGGAGTATTGGAAGAGCCGATCACCTGGGAATATATCCTGCTCTTCGAGGAGGCCGACCTGGGGGATTTCTTCGCACTTCTCCAGGAAAAGGAATTCGCCGCCTATATTCATCGCTCTCCCCATCGCTGGCGTTTCTATATCGGCCTCGCGATCGGCGCCCTCCAAATTGCCTGGCGGGTCGTCGCGGAGGCGCTGAGAAGGAATTCGAGCGCGACCATCGAGGCGGAAAGAGTGGCCATCACGCTGCCACCGGCCTCCTCCCAGAAGAAGGCCGGGAAGCGCCGGAAGAATCCCCCTTATCGACGCCGATTGAGCACGACGGTCCTCGAGGCTCCGACCGTGCGGCCAGATGAAATCCGGCGTCCGCTCGCGTTACAGGGGAACTAGATGCCCGCTACGACCAGCGAAATGCTCGGGCCCCTCGAAAAAGCGCTGCGAAATAACGCGCCCGGGCTAAAACTCGAACGCATCGTTTCCATCGAACGCTTTACCAGCGGCCTCTCCTCCCAGAGCTATCTCATCCACGCCGAAAATGCCGACGGCCCCATCCGATGGGTGATGCGGGTGGAACCCGAATACGGCGTCATTCCCCCCTACGATATCGGTCGGGAATACCGCCTGCTGCGAGAGATGAGCCAATCCGGCCTGCCGGCGCCGGGCACCCTGCACCTGGAAGAGGATGCCTCTATAGTCGGCGGCCGCTTCATACTGATGTCCTTCGTCGAGGGAACGATCTACCGCAACATGGACCCCCGCCTGCTGGACGATCCGGCACTGCTGGAATCCGCTCAGACACGCTTCGTCGAGATGCTCGCGCGAATCCACGAGACTCCGCAATCCGTACTGCCCAGCTATACGGACGGAGCGGAATCGGCACGGGCCGAAGTCGCGGTCTGTCGGCGCAGGCTGCTGGAAACAGAGCTCCTGCCCTCGCCTGTCATTCGCCATGCACTCACTGTTCTCGAGGAAAATCCTCCCCCGGCTGAGCGAATTTGTCTGCTTCATGGAGATTATCGCTTGCCGAACCTGATGTGGAAGGATGGGGAAATTTCCGGGGTTCTCGACTGGGAACTGGCCCGCATGGGCGATCCCCTGAGTGACCTCGCATTCACCCAGACCATCGGCAAAGGCTTCTGTTCCGTGGAAGGAGCACTGGCCGAGCGCTATAGCGAGCGAATGGGGATTGAAATCGACGAACGTCGGCTGATCTACTACAGGCTGCTCGAGATGGTGAAGGGAACCATCATTGGATTGGCGGGAGCCTACGACCTGGCCCGGGGGGGAAGCGACCTGCGCCTGCTCTCCGTCGCGAGGATTGCCGCGGCCGGCCAGGCCATCATGGGGACTCTGGAAGCACAACTCGAAGCCTATATGGAGGCCTGAAGCATGATCGTACTCGAATCGCGACAGATCCTGGAGGCGATACATCGCTCCCTTGAGACCCATATTCTGCCTGCACTCAGCGACGAGTTTGCCCGGGTGCAGGTGCAATCCGCCCTCAAGGCCCTGGCGGAAGTCAGCGATCGGCTCGAGAATGGAGACCCTTCCGCGCGATCGAATCATCTCATCGAGAACCACGTTCACGAGCTGGCAGACTCGATTCGCGGCGATTCACCCGAATTTGCCGATCTCATCGACACCGCTCTGGCCGACCAGCCCGAGGATGCCACGCCTCGGGCCCGGGGAAGACAACTCGGCGAGGCTCTCTGGCTTCTCGTCTCCAGACATGAGGGGCCGGCAGCGGCACAACTCCTGGCGATCCTCCAGGCTGAGGCCCTGCGCACCATGGCAGAGGACAACCAGTGGATGTGCCCGGAAGCCATCGCATCACTGACCTGAAGAGGTACGAAATGCGATGACGCCTGCCGCCCTCCAAACGATCGCAAACCACTTCTTCCAGGTGGCGTACGTGGTCGAGGATATGCCGGATGCCGAGGCATCCTTCAGCCGGATCTTCGAGGTCCCCTCCTTTTTCCGCATGGAGGATGTCGCCTTTGGAGCGGATTGCCTCTATCGCGGAAATCCCTCGGATTCGGCCGCACATCTCTCCATCGGCTACCTGGGCGATACCCAGATCGAGTTGATCCAGCCGGTCCGAGGCGAGAGCCTCTACCGCGAGTTTCTGGAATCCCATGGGCCGGGCCTGCACCATATCGCCTTCGACGTACCCGATTTTCCCGCCACCGTCCGGGCTCTGGAGGCGGACGGACTCGAGATCCTCGCCGAGGGATCCGTTGGCCCGGGAAGTCATTTCGCCTATTTTGATTGTGCGACCGCCGGGGCATCGGTCATCGAGATCCTCGGCTTCAGCGACGACGTGCGAGGATTCATGGCACAGATCAAGGATCAGCAGGGCAAGCAAAAGACATGAGGCCCGATGCCGGGGAATGCCCGGCGGCATCCGGGGAGGCCGAATAGCCGCAGCCTCGACCCGGAAAATGCCGCGATCAGTTTCCCGAGCCCGCCCGAGCGTAGATATTGACGGGCACGGCACTCTGGAGGGCGAGTCCGGTGATCGGGTCATAGCGGACATCATCCGGAATCAGGGTCTGCACATTCGTCCCCTTTTCGCGAACGCCCCGTTCGTCCGAGGGATCTCCCCAGCCGAAGGCGAGAGCCACGACTCCGGGCTGCACGCCATCACTCGCCTCCACAACCGCTTCCACCTTCCCAAATCCGCTATCGACCACGACGAGATCGCCCTCCTCGACCCCCAGTTTCTCCATGGCGCGAGGATTCAGCAAAGCGGGGTTGTAGGATCGCGCGGCTCTCAGGGAGGGGAGATTCTGTCCTTGGGTGCAGTAGACCTCCTTCATCCGATAGGTGATCATGCGAAAGTCAAAATCTTCCCCGGGCTCATAGCCTCCTCCAGCGAGCACGGATTCCGAACGCAATTCCCGCAACTCAGCGAGCACCTCGGGATGGCCCGCGGCCATCCTCTTGTCCGGATGACCGATCAGGTTCGGGATCATGCCTCCGGCCCGCAGCGCCTGATCACCCCAGACGTGACCCCCGGGATACTTCCGCACCTCGTCCAGGGCGATGCGCGCGCTGGGAAAAAGTGCGTCCAGGATCTCGTCGGCGCTGGGCTTCTTTGTCAGCCCGATCCCCGGCAAATCGATCGGGGCTCCGAGTCTCCGCGAGATCTCCCAGAAAATCTCCCATTCCTCCAGCGTATCCGCACCGGCCTCAACGAGGGGAGCGGCGTATTGGCTGAATGGAAAGGGGTAGCTGAAGTCGGCCAAGCGCGGGAGATCGGTCCGCTCAAAGGGATGCTTGACGGCCAGCACATAGTCGGCGTATTTCGCGGTGGCGGACATGAAGAGATCGTTCACCACCAATAGATCGAGCTTTTCCAGTGCGCGAAGGGTCGACTTCGAATCGGGAAGAACCAGCGCGGGATTCCCACCGTTCACGATCAATGCGCGGATCTGTCCTTCTCCCGGCTCGAGGATCTCGTCCGTAAGCGTATTCGTCGGCATTTCGGCGGCGAAGGCCAGGAGGCTGAAAGTTCCGCGGATGCCGCGAACGCGGGCTTCAGGGCCCACGAAGTGAGCGAATCCGGGGCCGGCTTCGAGACCCTCGGGAATCTCGAAGTTCAGAACGCCGACGTTGCGAGCCAATCCCCCCTTCCGGTCGATGCGACCGCATAGGGCGTTGAGGACCAGAACGAGCTGCGTGCCGAGATTCTGATGCCGTGCCATATGCAGGCCCGTGCCGCTCTGGGCCGCCCCGCTCTGCGCCGTGGCAAAAACCCTGGCCGCCTCTTCGATCAACTCGGCGGGCACCCCGCTCCTACGGGAGACATAGTCGAGATCGAAGTCTTGCAACGCCTCACTCAGCGCATCGAATCCACTCACATAGTTCTGAACGTAATCCTCATCGTAGAGCGTTCGATCGATCACGATCTTGATCATCCCCGCGAGCAGGGTGGCATCTTCGCCGGGTTTCACCTGCAGGTGAATATCGGCCAGCCGGGCCGAATCCGAGCATCGGGGATCGATGACGATGAGCTTCATGCCCCGCTTTCGAGCCGCCTGCACCCGCCCCATTGGATTCGACTGGGGAATCGTCATCGGCTGATGCGATGCCACTGGATTGGTGCCCACGAATAGGACGACCTCAGCGTTGTCGATGTCAATGATATTGGCGGGCATCGGCGAGCCAAAGAATCGATGGCCCGCCAGGTAGAGACTCGGGGAATCGATCGTCATGGAGGTATAGAGTCGGGGGGATTGAATTCCGTCCAGCCATTTACGCACGAACCAGGGGCCGCCGGTCGAAGTGCGATGTCCCCCACAACCGACGTAGACCGCCACGGCTTCGGGGCCGTATTCCTCGATGATCTGACCCAATTTCTGGGCGATCTCGTCCAGGGCCAGCTGGGGCGAGATTTCGACCATCTTTCCCTCGACGCGTTTACGCGGGGAGAGCAGGCGATCGGGATGCTCCAAACGCTCCAATTCGGCCCGGCCCTTCGAACAGCTATAGCCCTGGGTAACCGCATTTTCCCGATCACCCCGGATGGCGAGGATCTTGCCCCCCTCCACGTCGGCTTCCAAGCCACAGAATGCGTGGCAGAAGCGACAGAAGGTCTTTTTCGTCTCCACCAAAACAAGCTCCTTCCTCGCAAAAATCGCTTCCACAGGCCCGTCGACGACCGCCTGGCGCGAATCGATCAGCCCCCGCAGTCTACCGACTCGAGCCGAAGCCGGCGACGACAGAAAGAAGGCGTTATGGATTTTACGGCCTCCGCTGTATCGATTTCATCGAAATTTAGGGGAGAGAAGTGATTTGAAGAATGGGAATCCCCGGCCTCAAAGTCTATTTTCTGGATCGCCCGATACGGGACGACATGATCGAAAGGGAGAGTGGAATGGAAGATTTCGAAGGCAAGGTGGCCTTCATCACGGGCGGGGCTAGTGGAATTGGTTTTGGCATGGCGCGTCATTTCGCCGAACGAGGCATGAAGTTGGTCCTCGCAGATGTCGAAAGTGGCACCCTTGAAAAATCGGTCGCGGAACTCAAAGCGGCAAATACCCAGGTTCTCGGAGTCGTCTGTGACGTCTCGGATCCGGCATCCGTTCAGGACGCCGCCGATCGCGCGGAAGAAGCTTTCGGCGCAGTGCATCTTCTCTGCAACAACGCCGGAGTTTCACCCGTCGGGGAGATCGATACGACCACTCCCGAGGACTGGCAGTGGATCATCGGGGTCAACCTCATGGGCGTCGTCCATGGTATCCAGGCCCTGGTTCCTCGCATGAAGGCGCACGGCGAGGGAGGCCATGTCGTCAACACGGCTTCGATTGCAGGCCTGGTGGCCCTTCCGACCCTGGGCATGTACACCGCCACCAAATACGCGGTCGTGGGCATCTCCGAAACGCTCAGGGATGAACTGGCCCCCTTCGAGATCGGAGTCTCGGTCCTATGTCCTTCCTTTGTCCGGACGGAATTGGGGCATAGCGAACGCAATCGGCCCGCCCGATTTGGCGAGGCCCAGGAGGAATCGGCCTTTATCCTGCAGGCATTGGAATCGGCTATGGACCCCCTGGATGTGGCGGCCGCGGTGGCCCGGGCGATCGAGCAGAACGACTTGTATATATTCACACACCCGGACTCCAAGTTGGGGATCGAGATGCGCACCCAGCGGATTCTCGAGGCCTTTTCGACCGAATAGAACGGCGACAAGGGGAGGCCATGGCCCGGACACGATGTCCCAAGCCCACTTCGAAGTCGGAGAAACGATGACGAGCGCGAAATCCTTCTGCCGATTCTGTCATGCATTCTGTGGCATCGACGTCGAGATCCGCGATGGGCGGGCTATCGAAATTCGGGGAGATCGAGAAAATCCCATGTCGGGGGGATTTGCGTGCATCAAAGGCCGCGCCCTTCCGGAACAGCATAACCATCCCGATCGGCTGACGATGCCTTTGAAGCGAAAGGCCAAAGGCGAGCCATTCGAAAGTCTCGCCATCGATCGGGCCATCGATGAAATCGCAGCGCGCCTCGCTGATATCATCGACCGAGACCAACCAAGATCCGTCGCCCTCTACGCCGGCACGGCGGCCTACCAGAATGCCATCGGCCTGCCCATCGCGAGAGCGTGGATGGCGGGGATTCAGTCTCCCTCATTCTATACGAGTCTCACCATCGACCAGCCCTCGAAGCTGGTGGCTCCCCAACATCACGGCAGTTTCGCCTCTGGAACCCAGAGTTTCGCGAGTTCGAACGTCTGGATGGTCTTCGGATGCAACTCGCCCGTTTCCATGTATGGAGGAATCTCCGGTTTCCCTTCCTTCAATCCCTCCCATCGGCTGCGGGAAGCCCGACGGCGCGGGCTTGATCTGATCGTCGTGGATCCGCGCAGAAGCGAGTTGGCCCGCGTGGCCGATCTCCATCTGCAGGTGCGTCCGGGAGAAGATTCGACCCTGCTGGCTGGTATGCTGCGGATCCTCTTCGAAGAAGAGTTGGAGGATTCCGAATTCTGCGCCCGCCATGTGAATGGCGTCGAGACATTGAGAGCGGCGACCTCCGACTTCGATCTCGAATACGTGGCGCGCAGGTGCGGGGTTTCGCCGGATCTGATCATCGAGGCAACCCGCCGCTTTGCGAAAGGTCCGCGGGGTGTCGCGAGTTCCGGCACCGGAACGAGCATGGCACCGCATCCGAATCTCACCGAACACCTGATCATCAGCCTCAATACCCTATGCGGCCGCTACAACCGCGCGGGAGACGAAGTCCGCAATCCTGGAACCCTGATGCCCCGGCTCTTCTCGGAAAATGTGACTCCCCCGATGCCGGGTTACCGCATGGGCGAACAGAGCCGCATTCGGGGCCTCGGGCAGATCGCTGGAGAACTCCCCACGGCCGCCCTGGCCGAGGAAATCCTGCTTCCGGGACCGGGACAGGTACGAGCACTCATCGTTTTCGGCGGCAATCCCGTCCTGGCCTTTCCCGATCAGAAGAAGACGATCGACGCATTGCGCCAACTCGAATTGCTCGTCGTTCTCGACCCCTTTCTCGGCGCCACGGCCCAGATGGCCGATTTCGTCATCCCCCCGACCCTATGCCTGGAGCGGTCGGATCTCACCAGCTTGATGGACGGCTGGTATCCCGAAGCCTACGCGATGTACACGCCCGCGGCCGTCGCGCCCCCTAAAGGCGTCATCGAGGAGTGGATGTTCTTCTGGGAACTCGCCCAGCGCATGGGCACACCACTGAACCTGGCTGGCGGGGCACTCGACCCCTCGCGACGGCCCGATAGCGATGAAGTCCTCGAAAACCTCTCCGCCTTTTCCCGCATCCCCCTCGACGAAATTCGCAGGCATGCGTCGGGTGCCCTCTTCCCTCCAGCCCAGCCTGTCTTCGTCGAAGCGGGAGATCCCGAGGCCAACGCCCGACTCGAAGTCGGCCCCGAGGCCCTGATGCTGGAATTGGCGGAAATTCGCCGGGAAAGCCCGGTGCAGGGAGGCGGCTATCGGCCCGGAGAGAATTTCAGCCATCGCCTCATCAGCCGTCGCCTGCGTGAAGTCTGCAACTCCGTGGGCCAGGAACTTCCCAGTCTCCAGGCCAAGCGGCCCTACAACCCCGCCTTCATGAACCCTGGGGACCTCGAGGCTCTCGGCATCTCCAGCGGAGATCGCGCCGAAATCGAATCGGCCCATGGCTCGATCATCGGCACCGTCGAAGGAGCGGACGACATCCCCCCCGGTGTCGTTTCCATGGCGCATGCCTGGGGGCAACTGCCCGATTCACCGGACTCGAGGGGAAGCAGCACCGCCCTTCTCATCGACACCACCAGTGATTTCGATCCCATCTCGGGAATTCCGCGCATGAGCGCCATTCCCGTGAACGTACGTCCGCTGGAGCCCTCCTAGAAGGGAAGAGGCGAACTGCCGAAGAGCCAGGCGTGTAAGGCCAGCGCTCCAGCCCAGATCAGGAGGGAGACGCCGATCCTCCAGGTCCCGATCTCGCTCAATACGAATTGATTGCGGCCCTGGACGATGGCAGCGAAGGGCACCCGGGAGGATACGGCGGCGAAGGCCTGCCAGTCGGCTCCCAATTTGCGCTCGCGTTTCTGATCGATGGATCGGGCCCCCATCAGGGCCAGGGTCATCAGACCCGCGAAGAAGATCAGGGAGGCCGCGTCCCCGTTCGCGACGGCATGAAAGGCGGCCCAGATCCCGATCCCCCACATGCCGGGATGGCGCGAGACCCGCAGGATGCCCTGGCATGGGGTGTCCCCTTGCAGAAGTTTTTCGCCGCCCGCCGCGGTGGGACTCGGCGTCGTAAAACCGATCCCGATCAGCAGAAAGGCCGGCAGGGTGATGAGCAGGCCGAGTACACGGGTTCCAGGGGGCTCGGCCCAGAGGGCTATCGTGGGGGCATCCGTATAGGCCATGCACATCCAGCTAATACCGATCAGCGAGGCCAGTGAGAAGAGTCCCATATAGGGCAGTTCGCCGATTACTTCCGTGATCCGATCTCGCATCGTGGTACCGGAAATGAAGAGATGGATTCCCACAAAGAAAAGCGTGGCGAAAATGAGCGATATCACCGTCGATCCTCCTTAAAGTCTCCCGACCCAGCCCGAAACTGAAGCTCCCCGACCGGAAAATGCGCAACTCCCGGACCCAGGCGACGATACGTCAAGTCCGGGGGAAAGCCATGGAACTCGAGCAGATCGATCTCTTCTCCCCGGAAACTGTCCAAAATCCCATCCGGCATGTCGATTCCTGCACGAGAGTTCCCCCGCGCATTGGCATCCCGAACTCCATGCTCTTCTCATCAGCCGCCATCGCGACATCGCTAGCGCCCCGGGCGATGGCGAAACCGTCTCCTCCGCAGTCTGTATGGGCGGGGGAGGGATCACTCATCCACCCATGCCGAATTCGTCTCCACGACGGCCCTGGAAGTCCTGTCGGATCGGCTCGAGAATCTGCGCTTCTCGAAGGGCGCGAATGATCTCGGGCGCGATCGGATTTTGATCGCCCGCCACCTTTATGGATCCTGACCTTCATGGACCTGGCCTTCATGGACCCGGCCTTCATGGATCCGGGCCAGAAGCCGGTTGCGAGAGAACTCAGCCGAGACCCATCTGTTCGGGCAGACTTCCCGGCTGGCTGCCATCCACATCCGTGAATCCGTAGCTCCGACCCAATTCGTTCACGATCAGGACTTGCCCACTCTTTTCGAATCGTGCCGGATCCGTCGCGATCGCCACGACCGCCCGTCCCGTGAAACGCGGAGACTCGGCATTGTCGATGCTTGCGGGCAGTGTTCCCTCCTTCTCCCGCTGGAGAATATGCTCGGTTTTCACCCACCCCGGATAGAGAGATACACAGGTCACGTTATGGTTTCGCAACTCGTAGGCCATATCCCGAGCCATGCGGTCCACGGCCGCCTTTCCGACTCCATATGCGAGGTTAAACGCGTACGCGGCCCCTGCGAACGAAGAGATATTCACGACGAGCCCACCACCCTGCTCGATCATCATCGGCACGGCTTCATGGCTCGCCACATAATGCCCCCGGCAGCCCACGTGGATCAGCTCATCCCAGATCGAGATCGGATACTCCCAGAAGCCGCCCCCCTGGAGAATCGGCTCGGCGGGAGCCGTGAAGACATTATTGACGAGAATATCAATTCGACCGCTCTCCTCCCGCACCCGTTCAAAGAGGGCGATGATCTCTTCGTCCCGGCCATGATCACATTGAATCGCGATCCCCTTCCCGCCCAACTCGGTGAGTTCCTCTGCCGTGGCCCCGATCGTCCCCGGGTAGGGGGACTGCCCCTCGGCGACTGTTCGTCCGGTCAGGTAGACGGTGGCTCCAGCCGCCCCGAGTTCCAAGGCGATTCCCTTGCCAATCCCACGACTGGCTCCGGTCACCACTGCGACCTTCCCCGCAAGACTCTTCATATTCTTCTCCAGTTTCAGGGAGCCGTGATCTCGAGCAACTCCGAGAGGCGCTCTATGACGTGATCCGGATCCACCATGAAATTCTCATTGTCGAGATGACTCACCCCGCCCTCTTCCACGATCAGGGCTGAGGGAATCCCGATAGCGCGGGCGCCTTGAATATCATGAACCCGGGAATCGCCGACGAAGAGCACCTCCGCGGGATCACATTCCACTTTGCGGAGGGCAAATTCGAAGATGCCAGCGTGGGGTTTGCAGGAGAGAGCGGCCTCGGAACTGATCCGATAGTCAAAGTAGGGCTCTAGTCCCAGATTCTCCAGCATGGGAAAAAAGAAATCCTCGTCGATATTGGAAACGATCGCGAGGAGCAGGCCACGCGATCGCAAGGCCTCGAGTGTTTCGATGCAATCGACGCGAAGTTTCATCTGCGTAACCAGGACTTCCCGCTGGGCCCGGTAGAACCACATCTTGAAGTCTTCAGAAATTTCCAGACCCAGGGTCTCGAGTAAATGCGCCGCTGTGTCGAGAAATAGATCTCGATGCAGATAATAGGGACGCAGCAGATATTCTTCGTTCACCGCCTGAGTCGCCTCTACGAATGCGCGACCGATACTCGCGACGCCACCCTCGAGACCGAGGCGAGAGGCCGCCTCCTCCAATACGGGCATGCAGGCAGCGGGGATCTGACGGTTGCTGAAAAGAGTGCCCCCGAGATCGAAAAAAACTGCGCGAATCGCTCTTGTCATGGGGGCTCAGCCTAGCCCGAGATCGCTCCATTGGGCAAATTCGAAACTCGAATAGACGGCTGGATTCCTTCCCCTTGCACATGGAATAGCGCATTCGGATCGACGATCTATTCCGCGTTCGCTAACAACAAGTAATGGCGAACTCAACCCCCGGGAAAGCGACCCATAAGCGCGCAGGCCCGGAAGATCTCGACGCGCTCACCGAGACACTCGTCAGCGCCTTTACCGACGACCCTCTCTTCGACTGGATATTCGATATAGCCGAATCTCGCAAAGAGCAGAGCGAATATTGGATGCGATTTTCCCTCGAGATGGGCTTCACTCGGGGTCAGGTCCATGCCGCATCCGAAAATCGGACGACCGCAATCTGGTTTCCGCCCGGCCTGACCGTCTTCAATCCCTTCTGGGGAGGCCGGTTGGCCAATCTTCTGAAGGATCTTGTGGGCGATCGAATGCCTGAAGTGATCGGGGGGTTGTCAAGGATCCTGGGGGACCACGATGAGAGGGAGGCGCACTACTATCTATTCACCCTCGGAACCCACGCCGACCAACAGGGGCAGGGCCTCGGAAGCCATGTCATGACACCCGTTCTCGAAGAATGCGACGCAGAGCGGATTCCCGCCCGCCTGGAATCCTCGAATATCAAGAACCTGAGTTTCTATCGCCGCCACGGCTTCGAGGTCATTGACGAAATCTCCATGGGGGAAGAAGGGCCTATCATCCGGCCCATGTATCGACCCCCACGCCCCTGATACGGACCCAATATCCCCAATGACTCAACTCGAGCCCCTATTCCCCCCCTCCTCGCAGGAGGATCTCGGACAGCCGGATGCGGGCTGAGTCGCCGGCGACCAGCAAGAGCGAATCGATGCCAGGGGGAAGGCGCCTGGCCTTCGCAATGGGCGCACCGGGACATATCGCCATCGACGGAGTCGCGTCGGGGATGCTTCTCTATTTCTACCTTCCGCCGCCCGGCCGCGGACTCGAAGCCCAGGTATCCGAGGAGACCTTCCTGGGTCTGCTCACCGCTTTTGGACTGGCCGTCCTGATTGCCCGGATCGTCGACAGCCTGGCCTCTCCCCTGGTCGGCTACGCCTCGGACCGCTCCCACTCGCGCTTCGGCCGAAGACGTTCTTTCATGCTCTACGGCCTGCTGCCCATGACGCTACTTCCCGCACTCGCCTACTGGCCGCCGGCTGCTCCGGGAAGTACCACCAATATGGTGACGCTCATGCTCCTGATCTCCTGCTACTACATCTTCTCGACGATGTACGTTGGCCCGCATCAGGCCCTGATTCCCGAGATCGCCCAGCGTGCTGAAGATCGCGCTCGACTCTCGCGAATCGTCTCCGTTGCCGGCATTCCGATGGGGGCGCTCGTCATGGCATGGCCCAGGATCATGAATTGGGGCCAGGATCTGGGGCTCGAACCCACGGATGCCATCCGGATGATCGCGATGGCATTCTCTCTGCTCGCCCTGGCTTTCTGTGCCCTGCCCCTCTTCGTCATCGACGAAGCGCGCTTTACCCATGCCACGCCCTCGGATCTGCCTCTTGGGGATAGCCTCACCCGTGCGCTTCGAAACCGTCCCTTTCTGATCTTCATCATCACCCATGCGGTATTCGCCCTGGCGACGACCCTGATCTTCCCCACCCTCCCCTATATGGCCACCATCCTGCTGGGGCGCTCCGAGGGTTTCGCCCTGGAACTCGGCGCCTCCATGGCCGGGACCCTCGGCGTAGGCTACGCGATGATCCCTCGCCTGCTCAAACGATTCAGCCCCAAGCCCCTGATGATCGGATGTTTTGCCCTCTTCGGCGTGGGTGCAGCTTCGCTTGGAATGATCCACCCCGATATCCCAGGAGGACCCGACGACACTCGCAACCTCTGGATCGCCTTTCTCTCGCTCGGGCTGCTGGGTGTCCCCCTGGCCGGATCCGCGATCCTTCCCAGCGTATTGCTCGGCCAGATCATCGACGAGGAGAGGGCACTCACCGGTGCCAACCGATCGGCGGTCTTCATCGGATTCATGCATACCTTCGATAAATGGGCATACGGCCTGGCCATCGCCCTGGTGGCCTTCCTCTTCGCCCGCCTCGGAAAATCCCCCGCTGAGCCGATGGGAGTGCTCCTGATCGGCCCAATCGCAGGTATCGCGGGCATCCTTTCGGCCCTCCTATTCACCCTCTACCCCAACCAGTCCGGACCGCCCGTCCCCGAGCCTCCGAGCCTCGAAAATAGCCAGGGGGAAGAACGGGATTCGCCGACTGCGTCGTCCGGTAGTGAGAAGAACGCTTGAAAACCCGATCCGCGGAGAGGCCCCATCAACCACGGGTCAATCCGCTCGGGAAATTCGGAACTTGGCATCGACGGTCCAGCCTCGATCGACTTCGCTCCCTGGACCCCGAGTCTTCTGATAAACTCCAGTCCAGCATCCCGAGTGGGTGCCTGGCCCGAGCGAATACTGCTTCCGAGCATGACAGAGGAGAAGCAGGAAAAAGAGAGGAGAAGAGATGACCCAGTACCAGGCATCGGCGGAATTCGCGATGTCGGCCGAAAGTCTCTGGAAGACACTCCGGAACTTCGGCGACGTCAGCTGGCTACCCGGCAGCCCACAACCCCAATTCGAGGGCACGGGAGTCGGAATGATTCGCAGTGTCGTAATCCCTCCCCTGCCCATCGCCCGGGAGCAGCTCGACGGTATCGATGAGGAGGCACGCACGATCCGATACCATGTCATCGATGGCATGCCCTTCCCCGTGAAGAACTATCAGGCTTCCATGCAAGCGGTCCATCTCGATGAAGGGCGCTGCCGCCTGGTATGGAGTTGCAGTTTCGAAGCGGACGGCATTTCAGAGGAAGAGGCCTGCCAGGCCATTCGAGAACTCTACGACGGGGTCCTCACACACTCCAGGGAAAATCTCGAGAGCCGGGCATAAGAATATCCGCTCTTCTGGATTCCATGTGGGGCCGATGAGTGCCCGATCCGCATTTCGCGATCGCTGCCGAGGCCCGGAAGTCAGCCTCGGAGAGCGCTGCAAGACATCCCTTCCCGAATCCGAATAGCGGGCCTCCCGGCAAAAACCACCGAGGATCTGGCGTCAGCTTCCGCTGAAATCCGGCAGCCGTCGTTCAGCCATGGCCCGAATTCCTTCACGAAAATCCTTCGTCTTCTGCAGTCGTTCCTGCTCGGCACGTTCCCGATCCGTGGCCGCACGGATTCGAGCCGGCAGCTCTCCTCGCAGGGTCTCACGGATTGACATCACGGCGAGCGGTGCCGAGGCCGCGATCTCCCGGGCCCATTCCAGCGCCTGCCCTCGCAACTCCGAGCCCGATACCAGGCGATCAACGAGACCGATCTCCAGGGCTTCCTCCCCCCGAATGCGTCGACCCGTGTAAAGGAGATCCATCGCGCGCTGTGCTCCCACGAGATCCGGGAGGGTGACCGAGAGTCCGAAGCCGTGATGGAACCCCAGGCGCGAAAAATTTGCCGAGAAGCGCGCTTCGGGCGTGGCGATGCGAAAATCGGGCATCAGGGCGAGTCCCAGGCCGCCCCCGATCGCGGCCCCCTGTATGGCAGCCACCACCGGAGTCCGCGTCCCAAAGAGTCGCACGGCTTCATCATAAAGATGCCGCCCCTCCCCGCCTCGCCCCTTCTCTTCCGTCGCCCCGGTCGATCCTTCCGCCCGGCCCGCGAGTTGGGCACCGGCACAGAAATTCTTGCCCTCGGAAGAGAGCACGATCGCACGACAAGTCTTCTCGTCGTCCAAAGCTTCGAAGGCGGATGCCAGATCTGCGATCAACCCCATATCGAAGAAGTTGTTCGGGGGGCGGCATATCTCGGCGACTGCGACGAATGCATCGTCGATTTCGACCCGAATATCTCCGAACTCTCCGAATTCATTCATCCAAAATAGCTCCTCGCTCTGCTGGAATACTCCCGGAGCGAATCCCTTCCCTGGAACTCGACAGGCCTAGAATTAGCACACGGCCCTGCATCAACGAATATCGGCTTTGAATATTGGCTTCCCGAAGGCCCCCGTCTATCCTCTGGATCGAGCGGCCTAGTAGCCGGGAAGGAAAGCCGTAGATGCCCACCACTCAAGCCCTCGAACTCCTCGTCCATGGTTACGGACTGATCGAGGGACCCAGGGTCGACGCGGAAGATCGACTCTACTTCAGCGATGTACTCAAGGGTGGAGTCTTCCGCCG
>CAYTAT010000011.1:7563-63379 GCA_964435795.1 uncultured Spirochaetaceae bacterium | reverse complement strand
GAGACCGTCGTTCCGAAACGCCGGGGTGTGGGCGGCATCGCGCTGCACGAGGCGGGGGGGGTCATCGTCTCGGGCCGAAATATCTGCCACGTGTTGAACGGTCAGACCCGAATTCTCTTCGATCGTGACGATCTCCCGGGATTCAACGATATTTTCACCGATTCCAGGGGCCGCGTTTATGCTGGCTCGATGCGCTACGACCCATTCTCCGCGAAGGGATCGCGCGACCCCGGGGAGCTCTATCGAATCGAAGCCGAGGGAGAAGCGACGCTGCTCTACGACGATGTCGGAATGTGCAACGGGATCGGACTATCGGCTGACGGTGGACGACTCTTTCACAATGACAGCGCTCGCAATGAAATCCTTGTTCACGAGATCTCCGACGACCTGGGCTGTGCGAAGCGGAGGGTCTTTGCCCAATCGGATCGGGGCTCTCCCGACGGACTCGCCGTGGACGAGGAAGACGGCGTCTGGATCGCCGTTCACGGAGGGGGTTGTGCGACCCGATTCCACTCCGACGGCTCCGTCGACACCCACGTGGAGGTCCCCGCCCGATTCGTCACGAGCCTATGCCTGGGGGGAAGGGATCGCAGGGATCTCTACATCGTCACGGCCGACAATGACGATCCCGAAACTCCCGGCGGAAGCATCTTCCGAACCCGGGTCGACATCCCCGGGTTGCCCGCGGCCCTCGCCCGAGTCTGAACCCCTGCATCCCGTCGCGCGGAATCCATTCGGGATCCTCAGGAGTCCTGACGCACGATCATCCGGCAACGTCGAGCTCCCTTCGGGATCGTTTCACTGATCGTCAATTCCGCACCGCAACGCTTGAGCAGGAGACGATCCATATCCATCGCCGTATCACAGGCCCTCTCCTCTCCCGGCGCATCGAATCCGTAGGGGCAATAGGGTAATTCCAGGATGAATTCATTCCCATCGATCTCCGAAAATTCGAAAGGAAATCCCATCTGCCGACCAGACCGAATCAGATGCTCTCGCGTCTCGGCAATCGAGGCCGTTCTGCGCATCCCGCCGAGCCAGGGAAAGATGGAGAGGTAGGCGCTCAGCGCACGCGCCAGGCTCTCCCCGATTCCTGGAATCCGACAGAGACAGATATGCAGGCGGCCAACCGCCCTCATCCCGGCATCAATGAATTTTTGCAAGGGCCATCTCCTCTGCCTCGGCTCTCGGGTGAATGTCTTCAAATCCCCGGAGCATCATCTTCCCACGCCTCTCTCGACCCGGGCCCAACCCGGCCGCCTCGGCACTGCATCCGATTCGCTATCCAAACGCCAACCTGAAAGGGGGCTTTTCAGCCGCCCCCTTCTCTGCACAACGCAGACCCACGCAGCTCCCCAGCATCGCTAACTCTCTCGATCCGCCGCGTTGCAGCGAGTTCCGCCTCATCCCCAGATTCTCCGATCCGAGATGGAGAAGCGCCATACGAATCGTGCCCATTCCATTCGTCCAGAAGCGCCAAGATACTCGAAATCAGGATTCGATACACGGAGGCCCGTTCCAGATAAAGTGATGGGCTTCCCTGAGCCTCGGAATTTCACTTACCAGAATCCGACCCCCCCCAAGGAGGCTCGGACTCCCAGGAGAAGAGTTACAATCCCAGCGGTCCGAAGTGCCGAGACCAAGCCAGTTGGAAGTCACCCCAGGAAAGGAGCTTTATATGCCCAGTCCCGACGAGATTCGCGATGCGATCCAGAGCTATATCAAACTGATGTGCGATAGCGACATCGACGGCATCCTCGATCTCTATGATGAGAATGGGAAAGCCGAAGATCCGGTGGGCGGCGCCCTGCAAGAGGGTAAGGAAGCTCTGCGTAATTTCTATGCGGGGACCGCACCGAAATTGCATGTCGAGATCACCGGCCCGATCCGCATCGCGGGATCGGAATGTGCCGTGCCCCTGGTCGCCGAAATCACTCTCGGCGAGAACAAGCTCTACATCGACGTGATCGATACGTTCTGCTTTTCCGAAGCGGGAAAAATCACCAGCATGCGCGCCTACTGGGACCCTTCGGATATGCGCCCCAACCGCTAATTTCACCTCAGCGAGCCGATCACTCGAGAAATACCAAGATCCACCGGTCGGGAAAAATCTCAGGCGAAGTCCGGGTGATCGGGGCCTTCCGGTAGATCCTCCAGGATAAGAACTCTCCCGAAGATCCTGCTCAAGCGAGCTGCAAATTCATCAGAAATATCCTCAAGACAGAATACGAAAGGAAAGATTCATGTCATTCGATCCGCCCGAAGGCCTTCGTGCCGAGGATGAATACCGCCACGCTCTTCCTAACGCGCCGAGCAATGTCCTCTTCGGAGACAGCCTCTGGGTGAGCGTCGTCGACCCCGAAGCCAATATCCATGGCATCAACCACTTCCACCTGACGAATAAGGGATTTGCGCGCTACGAAGCGCTCTACCTCATCGACGGCGTATTGCAGCAATATGGAAATAAGTTCCCACTACCCATCGATCTCGAAAATGGGCCCTGGGACGACGGGCGGCTGAAATACGAGGTGGTCGACCCCTACAATCACATCCGAATCAGCCTGGATTGGGATAACTTCTCCTTTGATCTGGACTTTCGAGGCCGTTTCGCACCCTTCAACTACGCGAACTCCTCCCCCAACGGGGATCCGATGCGGATCTTTGATGAATACTATGGGGGACACTTCGAACAAGCGATGAATTGCACGGGAAGTCTCGAAATCCATGGCGGACGCGCCAAGGGAGAAACGCGCCAGATCAATTGCTGGAGCCATCGCGACCATACCTGGACTTCACGCTTCAACGAACGCAATGACTGGTACGTGCAGGACGGGCATTTTCCCGCCCATTTCTGGCCCTCTATCCAGCTTCCGGATCGTCACATCAACGTATTGGGGATGCACTACCAGAATGACACCCCCATCGAGGAGCGGGTGAATGCCGGTTTCGTATCCGACAAGAATGGCAGTCGCCCCATTCTCAATGCAAAGGGCTGGGTCATTCCCAATGACGGGACGCCCGCCGTGCGGACGGCCAAGGACTTCCGATACGAATTCACCCTCCCCGATGGCGAGATCATCAACGTCAAGAGCACCAAGCATCACGGTACGGTAAAGCTCTGGATGCGAGCCGAAAACGATCTCGAAAATCGTCTCGACTGCTACGAGGCCTTCTGCGATTTCGAGGTCGAGGAAACGGGCGAAGTCGGAACGGGCACGGCCGAATACGATGTCATGCCTCCCCTGCCCCAATGGCTGGTCTGAGGATACCCGGCGCCGCGCCCGGGAGTACTCGGCGAATCTCCTGCCCTCAACTACCGGGTTGAGGGCAGGATTGGGCTCAGCGATGATTCCGGTAGCGACAGTTCGGTGGTCTCCGACCTGATTCAGAAAGGATCGGCATGGGAAAGCTCGAGGATCGAATCGCCATCATCACCGGCTCGGCATCGGGACTTGGACAGGGTATGGCTGAACTCTTCGCCCGCGAAGGGGCGAAGGTAGTAGTTGCGGATCTCCAGACGGAGGCAGGAGAGAAGTTGGCCGCCAGCATCGGCGGCATCTATCTCCATTGTGATGTGACGGATCCAGCCTCGGTCGAGGGGATGATCCAGGAAGCCGCCAGGAATTACGGACGCATCGACATCCTGGTGAACAACGCCGGCATCGACGGCGAACAGGCCAGTACGGCGGAAAGCTCCCTGGAGAATTGGCGCAAGGTGATGTCCATCAATATAGATGGCGTCTACTACGGCATGAAATACGTTCTCCCCTTCATGGTCGAACAACAAGGCGGGGTGATTCTCAACACGGCCTCGACCGTCGGCCTCAACGCCCTGGGCGCAATCCCCGCTTATAGCGCCTCGAAAGCGGGCGTAGTCCACCTGAGCAAGTCGGTGGCCATCGAGTACGCGATGTACAACATTCGCGTCAACTCGATCTGCCCCAGTGTCGTCGAGACCCCTCTGCTAAAGCACTTCATCTCCGCTACCCCAGATCCCGAGGGTGCGCGCAAAGGACTCGCCGCCATGAATCCCCTGCCCGGCATGGTCACCATCGACGCAGTCGCCAAGGCGGCACTCTTCCTCGTCAGCGACGACGCCGCATTCATTACCGCGGTGGCACTTCCGATAGACGGAGGCTATACGGCCCGCTAGTCCCCCCCATCTGCGGCAACTGCCCGCATGAATACGAGTCCCACAGCTTCGACTCTAAAATGGTATCGGCGAAATATCCCCTTCCAGCTTCATTACCCACCGCTCTTGAAACGAAGTCGGCAACCCCGAGGGAGAAATGATCGTGCAAGAAGCAGCCCTGACGAAATTGATCGAGCGACAGCAAATCATCGAAACATTCAACCGTTACGCGACGGGCATCGATCTTCGAGATCGCAAGCTCTATCGCGCCTGCTTCACGGATCAACTCGAACTGAGCATGGGCGGCGCCGAAACGCGCTCCGCTCCCGCGGACGAATGGGTGGAGCAGGCTTTTGCGGCAGTCGGCGGCTTTCAGACAACCCAGCATATCATCACGAATCACGTCATCGACATCGATGGCGATAACGCTGATGCGACGGCCTATCTTCACGCCCAGCACTTCAAGCCCGACACGACATTTACCGTGGGTGGATATTATGCGAATCACTTCATCCGGGCGGGCGAAGGCTGGAAGATCAGCCACCTCAGACTCGTCATTACCTGGAACCTGAATAAATAATTGGCGCTGCCAAGGCGCCCTGTGCAGGAATCCTTAGCCTGGCCGGAAACCTTTCGATCGGCCAGCCCCGGGCAACCCTGCGCCTGTCGATGATCCAAAGAGGATCGGGAGAATAAGATTTGACGGATAGACTCGAAGGCAAGGTCGCCCTGATTACCGGAGGAGCGAGCGGGATCGGCGAGGCGACGGTACGCATGTTCTTGCGAGAAGGAGCGCGGGTCGTGATCGGCGACATCCAGGATGGGCGGGGGGAGAAGATCGCCGCTGAGCTTGGAGAAGAGGCTCTCTTCCAGCGCACGGACGTCTCCCGCGAGGATTCCGTCGCGGCGGCGGTCGACCGAGCCGTTTCAGAATTCGGACAACTCGACTGCATCTTCGCGAATGCGGGAATCGTGGGGGCCATGGGACCGATCGACCAGATTCCGATCGAGGAATACGATGCCACCATGGCGATCAATCTGCGCGGAGCCTTTCTCTGCATGAAGCATGCGGCTCGGGTCATGAAACCCCGGGGCTCCGGCTCCATTTTATGCACCTCGAGTATTGCCGCCCTCCAGGGTGGATTGGGGCCCCACGTTTATGCGGCTGCGAAGATCGGCCTGATCGGCCTGACCCGGAATGTGGCTGCCGAACTCATCCCCTTCGGAATCCGCGTCAACTGCATCGCCCCGGGAAATATGGCAACCCAGATGATCGCGGGTCTCGTCATGGGCGATCCCGATAGGGTTCCCGAAATCGAGCAGACGATGGCAGAGAATTCCCCGATTCCGGGGCGTTCCGGCAGAGCCGACGATATCGCCCATGCGGCCACCTACCTCGCGAGCGACGCCGCTGCTTTTGTCAATGGCCATACGCTGGTCGTTGACGCGGGATTGACTACGGGAAGCGGCCAATCCATGCCCATCTTCTCCGACTACTCACCCATGGTCCGGGAGGCCGGACGGCGCGGACTGCCCGAAGACTGAGCCGGATACGAGAAGAAGGGCCATCGGATTCGAATGGGCTCGGCAGGGACTCAGTTCATCGTAAGCCCGCCCGAAACGCTGATCGCCTGCCCTGTGATAAAGCTCGCCTCGCGCATGGCGAGGAAGGCCACCAGCGATGCCACTTCCTCGGGTCTCGCCGGCCTTCTAAAGGGGATCAGGCGCATGAAGGATGCCCAGCCCTCAGTCGAAAGGCCCGGCGGGGGATCCTCCGTTTCACTGGTAGGTCCCAGGCATACAGAATTCACCGTCACCTGATGACGCGCCATCTCTCGCGCCAATGACTTGGAAAAGGCAACGATGGCGCCCTTCGCGGCGGATTGTGCCGTCTCCAGCGTCGCGCCGATCTTGGCCGAATCGGAGACCAGGCTGATGATGCGTCCATACTTCTGGGGGATCATGAAGCGCAGGGCTTCCTGGCAGCCGCGCATCGTCCCCTTCACATTCACATCGTGCACCTTATCCCAGAATTTCTCCTCATCGTCCATGAAGAAGCGCATATGGTCGTAGGAAACGCAGTTGATCAGGACATCCAATCCACCGAGTCGCTCCACGGTCTCGTCCACGGCCCGGGCCACCTGCTCGCCAGAAGTCATATCGGCCGGGACAAAACGTGCTTCGAATCCCTCCGCGGACAAAGCCGCAGTGAGTTTCTCGCCCTCCTCCTCACGGCGCGCACTCAGCATCACCGACGCGCCTTCTTCACAGAGCTTCCGAGCGACGGCCCCTCCAGCCCGACCCAGGACGCCGAAGACGAGAACTCTCTGACCTCTCAGGTCCATGACTTTCCTCCCTCTTCACTGCAGCATCCGAAATCGAAGAGATTTGCCCCGGATCTTCGAGAGATCTTCAATCCGCTTCCGCATCCAAGGTGTCGAATACCTCATTTGCCGCCGCAAAGCCCTGGATGGCCGCTGGGAAGCCGGCATAAACGGATACGTGAAGGATGATTTCACAGATCTCCTTCCGGCTCAGGCCCAGGTTCAGACCTCCGACCACATAGGCTTTCAGCTGCTCCGTCTTTCCCGTCGCTGTGAGCACGCCGATCGTAATCATGGCCCGATCTTTGGCCTCGATCGCCTCGCGCCCCCAGACATCCCCCATCACCGTGGAGATCGAAAAGTGATTCCAATCCTCGGCGATCTCCTTCGGATATTTGAAACTCGGAGCCCGTCCCGAAGCCGGATCGAATAATTTCAGGGCCGTGCGCATTCCCCTCGCGAGCCGCCGATCCTCCTCTTCCGTCATGCTCCTGCCTCCAGGGGTGAGAGGCGAAAAACCATGAATTCGCGCTCGCTATATTTCTGAAAATGCCCCCAGAGAGGAAAGAAATCGGTCAGCCTTGGCCATATCTCTTCGCGCTCTTCGGAGGAAAGTCTATGGGCGTGCGCGGCATAGCGATTGGCCTTGATCTGAACCCAGGCCGTGGGCTTCGCGGCAAGATTCAGGGCCCAATGCGGATGTTTCTCCAGGCCCGCGATCGAGCCCACCACGTAGACATCGTTACCCTCCTGCAGAAAGTTCGCGGGGGAGACGATCTCGTTGCCCGTCTTGCGTCCAATACTGGTGACGAGACAGGTCGGAGCGCCCTGGGTGAGATAAGTATCGCCCTCTCCCTTCGCCTCGATATACTGCTGGACATGCAGTTTCGCCACGCTTGCGATCACCTTCGCATCCCGTGTCGCGATCAGATTATTCCACTCGGTCTCATCCAGAAAATCGGGCTTTGGGATCACGCTCGGGGCCATTCTTCCTCCTCGAATACACTGACCAGGAAAGTCGTCGGATAGATCATTTTTCGGATTCTGCGGGGGATCGGAATATCCCGCCGGATAGAATCCTCAGGGAATCCTAGAAGAATTGCTCTCGGCCCGCAGGTCGAATCCAATCAGAGGAGTACGAGATTCCGCCCAAAGACCAGGGGCTGAAGGGCCGGGCGGGTGACCCCCACTGAGCTTCTGGTAGACTCGATTCTTCGAGACACCCTTCACCGCAGGAGCAAGCGTCGGAACATGAGCGGAAAGAATCTGGAAGGCCAAATTGCCATCGTAACCGGCAGCAGCAGAGGAATCGGCAAGGGGATTGCCCTTGAGTTGGGTGCCGCCGGTGCCACGGTCTACGTTACGGGTCGCACCCTGGATGACAGTCAGTCTTATGTTCCGGGCACAGTCGGGGCCACCGCCGACGAAGTCACCCGCCTCGGAGGCCGGGGAATTCCCGTGCGCTGCGATCATGGTCGCGATGAGGAAATCCGTGCTCTGATTCAGAAGGTTCAGCAGGAAGAGGGCCGTATCGACCTGCTGATCAACAATGTCTTCACCATCCCCTCCGAACCCGTCTTCTCCGGGAACTTCTGGGAACATTCTGTTGAACTCTGGGACCAGCTCCTCCACGTGGGTTGCCGGGGCCACTACGTCGCGAGCCATGCTGCCGCGCCGATCATGGTCGAACAGAAGAGCGGAATGATCATCAACATCTCGTCTTTCGCGGGAGGTGCCTATGTCTTCAGCGTGCCCTATGGCATCGGGAAGGCCGCCGTCGACCGCATGGCCAAGGATATGGCAGTCGAACTCAAACCCCATGGCATCACGTCGATTTCCCTCTGGCCCGGAGTCGTTCGGACGGAATACCTGACGCGCTCGCACGAAGAGGGAAATGTTCCGTTTGACATAGAGAAGGGCGAAAGCCCGCGCTTCACCGGCCGCGCCGTCGTCGCCCTGGCCAAGGATCCCAAGCGCCTCGAAAAGACCGGCAGCGTACAGATCTGCTATGAGCTGGCCCATGAATACGGATTCACGGATGTCGACGGACGCCAACCCGGGCCGCTCGGTGTCCAGATGGGACTTCAGCCCGCTGCGGATGAAAGCGAGTAGCTCGCATGCTCGGGAACTCGCTGAGGGCAGTGCCCGGCTGGCCAGGGTCGGGAAGGTAGACGAATCTTTTGGCTGCCGAGGAAATTCCCGCGACGAAGGACGACCTGACGCCCGAATGGCTCATGCGATGCCTGGGGGAAGCCGGCATGCTGGGGGAAGCCCGGATCCGCTCTCTTCGGAGCGAACTCGTGGGCGAGGGCGAGGGCTTCATGGGGCAGGTCATACGCCTGCACCTCGAATTCGAAGGGACGGAGACAGAGATCCCCTCTTCCCTGATCGCCAAGCTGCCCACGACCGTCCTCGAGAACCGGGCCGTCGGTGAATTGCTCGGAGCCTATGAGCGGGAAATCCTCTTCTACGCCTCTTTTGCGCCAAGGCTCGCCGTGCACACGCCCCGGGCCTACGGCTCCGTGATGGAGGGCACTCAGACCTCAGAGCGAGACGTCGAGGGGGCGGCCATGATGGAGAAATTTCCCCTTTGGCTGATTCGCGGGATGATGAATCTCGTCACCTGGATCGTTTCCCGGCGCAGACGCCGCTATGTCCTGCTGATCGAAGATTTGGGCGATCGCAGCATCGGCGATCAGGTTTCGGGCTGCAGCTCCAAAGAAGCCGGCGAGGTCCTTCGCGACATCGCGCGCGTACACGCACAATTCTGGCGCAGCCCAGAGTTGCAGAAGTCCTATTGGCTGAGAGCCCAGAATCTCAATCCCCGCACCCTCCACAGCGTATTCCTGAAGAATAGGCTGGGCTTCGCCAAACGCTTCGAGACCTCGGCACCTCCCCAATTCGAAGAGAGCCTTCGCTGGCTCGAAGAGAAGGCTATCGAGCTGCTCCAGACCTTCTCGCTCGCCGCTCCGGAAACCCTGCTGCACGGCGACCTGCGCCTGGACAACCTGGGCTTTTCCCGAGACCCCGATTCGGGAAAGGATTCCGTGATCTTCCTCGACTGGCAACTCGCATCCAGGGGACCGGGCAGCTATGACGTCGCCTACTTTCTGAGCGGTGCACTTCCAAGGGAAGTCCCCCAGGAGATCGTACTCGAGCTGGTCCAGGGATATCACGAAGCCCTGCTGGCCGAGGGAATCGAAGAGTACCCTTTCGAAGCATGCCTGCGGGACTATCAGCGAGGTCTGCTCAGCGTCCTGCATCGCATTTCCAGTACCGACAGCATGGAATTCGGAAATGAGAGGGGCGTGAAATTGATTGCGATATGGCTCGAACGGACCCTCTCCCGACTCGAGGGAGTCGACTACGACGCCCTCCTCACGACCTGAGACGGGGCTCGCAATCGCGTTCAGACCTCGCCATGCCCGGGATTCACGAGTCCTCCCGATCCGGATTCGACTGCAAAAAAGAGCTCCTTCAGGGCGGGTTCCGGATCCGGCCCCATCAGGATCCCCCGAATTCCCAGCCTGGCCGCCGCTTCCACATTCTCGGGCAGGTCATCCAGAAAAATCGAGGCCCCCGGGGCCACGCCTCCCAGCCTTTCAAGGGTGAGTTCGTAGATGGCGGGATTGGGTTTGCGCATCCCCACCTCGCTGGAGTCAATCACATCGTCGAAAAGCTCGTCGATGGGAAGCAGAGCGCGCCAGCGTTCACGCCCCTCGAGAGCATTATTCGTCAGCAGAGCAATCTTCAGCCCTGCCCCGCGCAGACTGCGCACGCAGTCGAGAACCGCCGGACGCGCCTCCTGATGGCTGCCCAGGGATCGGGCGAGCAGTTCGAAGGGATCCGCGTCGATACCGGCTTCCCGGTAGAGGGATATGATCTCGAGCCTTGCCTCGACCATCCCCAACTCTCCACGCTCGACGCGATGCCAGGGATGCCCCGTATCCTCATCCAGCTTTCCGAATGTCAGCTCGATCAGTCGCCGAGAATCGACGTTCAACTCCCGGCCGTGCGCCTCGAAACCCAGGAAGGGGGAATCGATGAAGATCCCCCCAAAATCGAAGAGTACGGCCTCGTATGCCGAAGCTGCGGCGCTCACACCTGCCACATCCCACTCAGATCGGGAGCACCCGCATAGATGAACTCGAAACGGCGCGACACAAACCTCCAAGCCGCTTCTTCTCGGCGGTAATCATCGTAGTAGGTCCCCAGCGTCCAACTCGAATCGCCCCCCTGACTCCGTCCCAATTCGATCATTGACCAGCGCCCCTCCCCGCAATCGCCCGACACTTCTATCACGCCGGATTGCGGAAGCTGGATCACCCGTTCAAAGAGGCCCATCAGATTCCTCCAGGTATGGAGGAGATTTTCATGCCCCTCGCTCCTCTCGCCCCCAAGAGTCCAGCATCCATCACGCGCCCAGGTCGAAACCCAGGCCTCGGCATCGCCTTGATTCACCGCTTCCGCATAACGCGCAACCAGGTTGCGGATCGCCAACTCATCGCCGATCGCTCGCAAGTCCATATCGCTAGCCGGCATAGCGCTCCCGCGCCCCTTTCCCGTCCTGGGGCCGGACAGAAGCTACCCGGCATTCGGGAGGCTGCCCGGCCCTCAAATCCTGGGATGGAACCCCGGGCGTCAGAGAATCTCTTCGGCCAGCACCCTCAATGCGGGACCACCTCCGCCAATCAGCATCGAGCCGACATGGCCCTGCTTCCCGGCGGCCTTCCAGGCCTGGAGGCGCTCACGGATGCGAGCCTCGGGGCCCACCAGGGCAACTTCATCGACCAATTGGTCGGGTACTGCTACGGCCGCTTCCTGCTTCTTGCCGTCGAGGTATAGATCTTGAATCTTGATAGCGGCTTCCTCATAGCCCAATCGCTTGGCATAGTCGTTGTAGAAATTCTTGCCACGCGCCCCCATGCCTCCGATATAGAGTGCCATGCTTTGTTTCACGGGAATCCGGCACTTCTCCAGATCGTCATGCATGATGCAGGTCACGAAGGGGCAGATATCGAAATCCGCGAGGCTCTTGCCCCCGCCCGCCTTTCCGAAACCCTTCTCGAGACTTTCCGCGAAGAGGTCGAAGCGATCGGGGTTCATCCAGATGGGGAAGACTCCATCTGCGACTTCTCCCGCACACTCCATTCCGCTTGGCGAGATCGATGCCGTCAGGATCCTCAGAGCCGGATCCCCGTGCAGGATGCTCTTCAGGGGCTTTCCCAGACCCGTCGCATCCTCACCCCGATAGGGCATCTGGTAGTGAAAACCCTCATGAGTCACCCTCTCCTCTCTTGCGAGAATCTTGCGAATGATGGAGATATATTCCCGGGTTCGAGTTAGCGGACGACCATAGGCGACACCATGCCAGCCCTCGACCACCTGGGGGCCGGATGGGCCGAGGCCCAGGATGAAACGCCCACCCGAGAGCGCATAGAGGGTCATCGCCGTCATCGCGGTCATCGCTGGACTGCGACCGGGCATTTGCATGATCGCGGTTCCGACCTTGATCTTCTCCGTCTGTGCCAGAATCCAGGCCGCCGGAGAAACGGCGTCAGAACCCCAGGCTTCGGCGGTCCACGCCGAATCAAAACCCAGGGATTCGGCTTCCCTGATGTGATCGATCGGAACCGACATGGTAGCGGGGGAATAACCAACAAGTAGCCCAAGTTTCATCATCAAATCCTATCTGTGGGTCGTCCAATGGGGACCCGTTCCTATTTATAAAAACAAGTGCAGAGCTTCCGAAATCCCTGTTCTTTCAGAGCCCCGATCATCGATCCATCCATGAAAAGCTGCTCGAGGCTCCGAGCGTTCCTGATGCTGAAATACCGCCGAACTTTCGTCTCCGGTCAGTACCTTGAAGAATTGAATTTCAACCGGATTCCGCTTTTTCGAAGATCTTTGCAAAGGCCTCGCCACAGCGAAGCCAGGCATCCAGATCCCTTTGGCGTGGTTCGGCTACGATATGTTGAATGCCCATCTCACGATAGGCGATGAGTTCCTTCAGGATCTCATCGCCATCATCCTCGAGGGCATCCCAGCGTGTACGCATCGAGAGCGTAAAGGATTCCTCGGGCCGATCTCGGCGCAGACGTGCGACGATCTCTCTCGTCCTCTCCGGTTCCTGGAAGCCCCCATGCCATCCATCCCCGAATTCCACGGCCCGCCGCCAGGCCGGCTCGCTATGGCCACCGATCCAGATCGGAATCGCGCGTCCGGGTTGCGGCTTCGTCCGCATATCGCTCATCTCGACCCCGCAAGCCGGGGCACTCAAGTCGATGGGATCGTCATTCCAGCAGCGACGAATGACTTCGAGGGATTCATTCGTCCGCTCTCCCCGATTCTCGTAGGGAACACCCAAAGCCTCGAACTCCTCCTTCAGCCAACCGCTGGCGCCGCCAAAAATCACGCGGCCGTCGCTCATCAGATCGAGGGATGCAAGCATTTTCGCAAGCAATACGGGAGGACGCAGGGGAATCACGAGCACCGTGGTACCGAGCCCTACTCGATCCGTTGCAGCCGCTGCCCAGGTCAGGGCCACCAGCGGCTCGATGATATAGGCCGAGGGTGGATAGCGGGCCGTCCGCGGCACAGCCAGGTGATCGCTTACCCAGACATCCGCAAAGCCGAGTTCCTCGGCTTGTCGTGCAGCGGCCTGAATCGATGCCGGCGATGCAGCCGGTCCGGCCTGAGGCAGGTGCATTCCGTATTTCATTCTTTCCCTCATATTCCTCTTGGGGCGATGCTTCAACTCACGCCCGCAGCGCGATCGATCGGGCCCGGGCTTCGTCGCCCCTAATCCCGGGGCAAATCGACCAGATGTCGCGCCATGATGACGCGCTGAATCTGCCCGGTCCCCTCCACCAGATCCATCGCCTTGACGTCGCGGTAGAGCTTTTCGATCAGGTGATCGCCTCGAGCACCGACAGTCCCGATGAGTTCCATGCCGAGGCTCGTCACCTCCTGCCCGACCTCGGCCGCGACGGCCTTGCACATCGAGGCTTCGACGATATTCGCTCGCTGTCGATCCGCCAGCCAACCCGCTTGGAGGCAGAGAAGGCGTGCCTTCTTGAGCTTGCGAGCGCTGCGTTCGAGCCGATCCCTGATCCGTACATCCTTCAGCAGATCATGACTGCGCGCAAAACTCAAGGCTTCATCGAGAGCTGCCCTTCCAATGCCCACCGCATTGGCGGCCACGATCGGCCTGCCCGCATTAAAGACCCGCATCGCGGTTTTGAAACCCGTCGGCCTCTCATAACGCTCCGGGCCACCCAATAGATTCGAGGCGGGAATGCGGCAATCCTGAAGGGTGAAGGAAGTGGACTCATATGCCTTCAGCCCCATCTTCTTTTCGATGCGAAAGCCCCCGAGCCCGGGCGTATCCTTCTCAACGAAGAAGGCCCTTTGGGCCGCCCTGCCCTTCGAGGGATCGAGAGTCGCCTGGACGAGAATCCAATCCGAGCGGCTGGCATTGCCAATGAAACATTTTGCCCCGTTCAGGATCCAGCCCTCTCCGTCTTGGCGAGCCAGGGTCTGAATGGCCGCCGCATCGGAACCCGCCCCGGGCTCCGTCATCGCAAAGCAGGCCCAGCGCGGACGATCGGGGCGCAGGAAGGGGCCGAGGAAGCGTTCCTTCTGCTCCTCCGTCCCCAAAGCCAATACATTGCCCTCCGGCAGGCCGACACCGGGATTTGCGACCATCACTCCACGATCCCAATAGGCGAGTTCCTCGACGAAGAGAAGCGACATGACAGTGGCCTGGGAAGTGCCCGCATCCGCTGACTTCCCGGGCGCGCCCGGCCCTTTCGCCGCCCCGGAGCCGGGCCAGCGAGTTCCCCCCTCACCGCGTTCGATCAGCTTGGCAAAATAGGGATCGTCCACGGGGATCGGCCGTCCGAGTCGATCCGCTTCCAGGCCGATCGGACGAACCTCGCTGCGTCCACGCTCAGCCATCATCTCCAGCCGATCCCGGGTAGCCTTGTCGACCTCGAAATTCATGCTCCACCCTCCAGATGGGAAAGTGAAACGGGAGTCGAAGAGACCAGAAGTGCGTCCCCTGCATCTTCCCTGGCTGCGTCCACCCCGCCCAGAACCAGCCCCAGGCCGCGACACTCGCGCATGCACTTCTCCAGGGGATAGTCCTGCATGAAGCCATGGCCTCCGAGAATCTGGACACCATTCGGACCAATCAGGACTCCGGCTTCGATCGCCTCCGCGAAGGCCCCGGCGGCCGCGGCCTCACACTCGATACCGGAATCGACACGCCAAGCCGCCTCATGAAGCAGAAGGCGGGCTCCATCCAGGGCGGCTCGCATATCCGTAATCAGGAAGGTCAGCCCCTGATGATGGGCGATCCGCTTTCCGAAGGCTTCTCTCTCCAAGGCATAGTTGAGGGAAGCATCGGCCGCCTGACGCATCACCCCCAGCAGCAGCGATGCGATATACAGACGCGCACGCGCATGCGCCCGAGCCGCTGCTCGCGCATCATGCCATCGCGCCAAAATCCGGGCACCCTCCAATCGCAGTTCGGAGGCGCCCGCAGCACGCAATCCACTCCCCCTCAATTCCGTGATCTCGATTCCCTCGCGCACGATCAGGGCTTCATCTCCCGACGTGATCACGAGCAGATCGACTCGATCCGATGGAACCCAGGCCACCGTCCCCGATACCCGGTCTCCGATCTCGAGATCCCCATCGAATTCAGAGACCAGGAGCGCGCGAGCCCCCTCTTCTTCGAGCAGGGGCAGAGCGAACTCCTGCAAAGCTGCTTCCCCGCCGAATTCGCTGAGGGCGTAGAGAGCGGGGCCCAGTGGATCGAGGGCCAGTGCCGCCCCAGGATCCCCGGCCGCCAATTCCTCGTTCACGATTGCTCTGGCCACGGCGCCCAGTCCCGCCCCTCCGACGGACTCGGGCAATTCCAGCCCCGCCAATCCCATCTCCCCGAATGCTGCCCGGATCTCGGATCGGACGGCGCGCGCCTTTTCGTGTTCTCGGGAATTCGGATGGAGTTCTTCCTGCGCAAAACTCCTGGCCGTTTCCGCGATGAGTTGCAGATCTTCATCGGATTCAAAGTCGAACATCGTATCGCCTTCGCTCTCCATACTCTCTCGAGTCATCCGGCCCGCTCTGCGCGATGCCCCCCCCGCCCAGCCGACCACGCACGAAGATAAGCGATCTGACCCGCAACTTGGTCGAAAATCTTGCCCAAAGATCTCGAAGTCTGCGCTGACCAGATCCGATACAGATCTGATTCAAATTGGCTGTCGACCCCTGCCAGCCCCCCAGCGTGCGGCCCCAGCCCCAGCGGGTTGGCTCCGCCCTTCACGTGCATGGAAAGGGCAATTGAAACATCGGAAGTCCGCCATCCAGAGAGGAATCGGGCTTCTCCCAGGGAAGTTCGGAGTCGGATTGCAGAGCGCTTCCCGATCCGATTGGCCGATGCTCTCGCGCAGCCTGCTAAACTCCTCGCTGGCAGCTCGAAATCGCCGCACTCATCGGCCGCATTCACGGGGCGAAGACCCGGCGGCGCTCCCCCGGCAAATACTTCCCATGAAAGGATTGGGTATGAGAATCGGTGTGAATTCCGGCTCGAATCCCGCTCGGGAATCCAGCCTCGACGAGATCGTCGCACGCGCCCGAGATCTGGAAGCCCGGGGCTTTGACAGCATGTGGATGGCCAATGGGCTCGGACTGGATGCGATCACCACGCAGACCGTCGTCGCCCGGGAAACCGGGCGAATCGAACTCGGAACCGCCGCCGTCCCCAGTTACCCCCGCCACCCGATGGCCATGGCCCAGCAGGCGCTTTCCGCGCAGGTTGCCAGCGATGGAAGGTTCACGCTGGGGATTGGACTTTCCCATAGACCCGTCATCGAGTTCATGCTGGGCCTCTGCTACGACAAGCCCGCCCGCCATATGCGAGAGTATGTCTCGGTGCTGGCCCCCCTGCTGCGAGGCGAGGCCGTTCAATTCGAAGGGCAGCACTACCGGGTTCACGGCGCCATTCAGATTGCCGACGCCAGGCCGACGCCTCTGCTGATCGCGGCCCTCGGTGAGCATATGCTCCGCATCGCGGGTCAACTGGCCGACGGCACTCTCCTCGGCCTGACGGGGCCCAAAACGATCGAAAATCATATCGTGCCCAGGCTCAGGGCGGCCGCTCAGGAAGCTGGACGCGAGAATCCCCGCATCGTGGCGAGTTTCCCCACCGCGTTGACGACGGATCCGGCGGGGGCTCGGGAGAAAATTTCAGAGATGCTGGGAATGTACGGCATGCTGCCCTCCTATCGCACGATGCTGGATCGCGAAGGGGCCGCGGGACCGGGAGATATCGCGGTGGTCGGCGACGAAAAAGCCCTCGATGCCGCACTCGACCGACTTCGAGACATCGGCGTCACCGATTACGACGCCCTGCTGCTGCCCCTCGAGGAGGGAATCGAGTCGCGCACTCTCGACTACCTGCAGAATCGCCTCTGACAGCCGCTCCGCGCGGCCGGCCCTTCATTCGGGGCCTGCCGAGTCGGCGACCAGCGGTTTCGAGAAATCCATCGTCAGCCAGCCCTCGGGCTTCATCCGCACGACGATACCCGGCCGATTCGAGGGATCGGCGCGGGTGCCTTCGACATAGAGATGCGCAAGTTCCTCGCCGAGATAGCGCGAAGCCATTTCGAATTCGTCGCGATCTTTGACCGACGCTTCCCGGGAGACGACTGGGCCGTCGACACTCACATAGCGATAGGGGGGTGTCTCATCCTGAACGCAGAGGGAGAAGCGCCCACTACGCTTCAGCAGGCCATCCTTCAGCGAGCCCGTTTCGATGATGACCTTCAGTTCTCCGCCCTTCTCATAGGCGTACCAGATCGGAACGCTGAGCGGCCCCCGATCCGACCGATCGATGCCCATCACTCCGATATGAACATCGGCCAGAAAGGTCTCTCGTTCTTCCTTTGTCATCGCACGCGACATGAATCCCCTTCCTCGACGGCCCCCGATGCTAGCCCAGCCCAATGGCAGTTTTCCCTCAATCGCATAGATGCGGAAATAGACTCCAGCCAGACCCTCCCCACGAGGCATTCCGCCACATCGGTAGAATCTTTCGAACGGGCTAGACTGATCCCATCGAGCTTTCCCCTGCCCCCGGCGGCTCGCCGCCAAGGAGGTTTCCCTCCATGTCTTTTATGGCACCCCGGCAACTCACCGATGCCGATGAATACCGTCACGCCAGGCCCGAAGGCTCCGGCGATCTCCTCTTCGGAGATACGCTCTGGGTCAGCGTCGTCGATCCAAAGGCGGGTATCCACGGCGTCATCCACGCACATCTGACCAATAACGGCTTTGCGCGTTTCGAATCGCTCTTCGTCATCGACGGCGTCGTTCAACTCTACGGCAACAAGGTCCCCCTGCAGCCCGAACCCGACCGAGGCCCATTTTCCGACGGCCGTCTCAGCTATACGGTGGTCAAACCCTGGGAACACATCGCGATCGAGTTCGATTGGGAGGCCTTTGGATTTGCCCTCGACTTCCGTGCACGCTTTGCACCTTTTGATTATGCGGAGTGCCTGCCCAATGGCGATCCCCTGGCGAGGGTGGGCCCATTCCACGGAGGCCACTACGAGCAGGCCATGAGTTGCACGGGCAATTTCGAGATCTGCCGTGGGCCCAATGCTGGAGAGATGCGCAAGATCGATTGCTGGAGCCATAGGGACCATACCTGGTCGGATCGATTCGCGGCCCCGCCTCAGTGGAAGATCGACGAAGTCCATTTTGCCTCCCACTATTGGCCTTCGGTCCAACTTCCCGAGCGACATATCAACGTCTTTGGCAGCTATTTCGAAAATGCGCTGGAACCCAGCCAGAAATCCATCGGAGGATTCGTCTCCGACAAGGATGGATCCCGCCCCCTTCTCAATGCGACCGCCGAGCTCGAACCCAATGACGGCACAGCGGCCGTACGGGAAGCCAAAAAATTCCGTTACGCATTTACCCTGCCCGACGGCGACGTCATTCACGTCCAGAGCAGCCAGGTCCACGGGCAGATTCAGCTCTGGTTGCGAGCTGAGAATGACCTCGAGAACCGCCTCGACTGCTACGAGGCTTTTTGTGACTTCGAAGTCGAAGAAACGGGTGAGCGTGGAACGGGTACCGCCGAGTACAGCATCATGCCCGTCTTTCCCCAATGGAAAGCCTGAGATCCCCACGCCCATTCGATGAAGGCCGCCTGGCATCCGGAGCAGAACCCCTGCCGAGCGAGAGCGAAACGAATCTGAAAAAAGCGAACGGACGTGATGTCCTCCAGGCTGGAGAAGATTTGCGGATCAAGACCTTCCGAGACCCATCCCTTTCGCATTCGAGAAGCCTTCCGTCTGGCTACAGACTGGAGCCAGAGGGATGAAAGCCCTGGTGCTCGGCGGCTCTCAATTCGTGGGCCTGCATACCGTTCACGAACTCATCGCGCGGGGCTGCGAGGTCCATGTCTTGAATCGCGGGCAGACCACCACCCGGCTCCCCCCCGGCGTCCGAAGGCTGATTGCCGACAGGCGTGACCCCGAATCCATGCGCAGCGCGCTCATGGGCAGTGAGTGGGATGCGGTTTTCGACACCTCTGGATTCATCATGGCTGCCATGGGATCCGATATGGCCGATCTGGTCGATATGCTCGATGGTCAGATAGGAGCCTACATCTACACCAGTTCGATCATGGCGTACGCGAACTCCGGGATCTTTCCATGGCGGGAAGATATGCCCACCGTCGACGAGAATGCCAATACCTACGGGGGCTTCAAGAGGGCTACAGAAGAAGTGCTGCTCGAGCGCCATGCGAGAACCGGCTTCCCCGCCTCCATTGTTCGACCCGCCGCCATCTACGGCCCGGACAACAATATATACGATATGGAAATGTCCTACTTCCTGAGACTCCTGCGCGGATATCCCATCCTCCTCCCCCATGATGGACTGGTCGTCGGCTCCTATGGTCACGTCGATGATCTCTGCCGTGTCATGGTCGACATGGCCACTCTGCCGAAGGCGGCGGGGGAAATTTTCAATATCACGGCGGAATCGCTGACGGCCAACGAATACGTCGAGGTATTGAGCGCAATCGTCGGGCGGCCCGCAGACGTCATCCAGATCCCATCCGCATACGTTGGGAAACTCGAGAAGCCCGCCTACAACCATCTCTTCGCTTCTTTTCATCACGCCCTACTCTCGACTCGGAAGGCCGAGGAATGCCTCGGATTCCGCCCCGAATACGATTTTCGTAGCGGGCATGCCCAGACCTTCGATTGGTTCATGCGATCGGGACTCGATCGGACGGCAGACGCTCCCACGGATCCTCTCTGGTTTGCCAGCTATGATTTCGACTACGAGGCCAAGATCGCCGAGACCCTGCGCGGGCGAGCTGAATCGAAATAGTAGAAGTTCTTGTATGACCTCTCGGAGGTCTGAAGTCAGGCTGAATCCGGATCCTCGGAGAAGGGAGCAAAAACATGGCGGGAGAGTTCGAAATCAAGATCGCCAGGCAACTCTTTGCCGCCTGGAGCAGCGGTCAGATAGACGCTCCGTGTGAATTCCTCACGGAGGATGCCGTGCTCTACGACATCGCCGCGGGTGATGCCAAGGAGGGTTGGCCCGCGATTCGAGAATTCTTCGGAAGCACGCTCAAACTCTCGACGGGACTCCACTTCGAGTTATTGGAATTCTGGACGAATGACGCTGGCCTTGCAGTCAGTTGGAATATGAGCGCCGTCGCGGGCGAGATATTCGGCCCCGAGGCCAAGGGAAAGACCTGGCGATCCGAGGGCATGTCCACCCTTGAATTCCGGGGAGATAAAGTCTGCCGCGAAGTCGATTACCATCACGGCCCCAACGTGCTGCGCTCCCTCGGGCTGGAAAATCGCTGATCCGAACGCTTCGGAAGCATCGCGCCGAATAGAGACTGGAAATCAGTCGGGCTCTTCGATGCCCGGATAGGGACCCGCGAGCACGCATTCCAACAATCCGAGACCAGTTTCTTCGGGGTTGTCGAGGTTGCTGAAGACCGCAAAGGTCTCCGCCCAACTGCCGTTCTTCTGGGGAATCAGATTGCCGCCCTGATCCTTCACCTCGGTCGGGTGGGAGACATCCCAGATCTCCCCTTCCACGTAATTATCACCACGGAAGATCCCACGCCCCAAGCCGTCATTGAATCCGCCCCAATAGCCGCCTCCCTGCATATAGAGGGGGTGGCTCACGACCTGCATCGCAAAGCGCTCGACCTTGCCGCTGTATTTCTCGAATGCCAACACGGCGTGATCGAGTCGCCGCAGGCCATCCCTGAATTCGACCGACTCAACCGCCACGGTTTTGTAGGCAGAACCGGGTCTTTCCGTCTCGAACGGGTAATCGATATGGCTCTTGAACAGGCTGAGCTGACCGTCTTGACCGTGATGGAACCAATAATAGATCGAGCGCTCCGGGAATCGCAGCAGCGACCATTGACGCAGGCCGAATGCGGGCTTCGTACTCGGATGTCTCTTGCCCCCGGGAGGGGCCACGAAGTGGCCGATTCTGCCACCCGTACCCGAATCTCCACCCAATCCCCAGGAATGATCACGGGCACCCACCCAATCGGGACCCACCTGGAATTCCCTGCCCCCTACCTTGATCGTCCCGCTCACATGGCCGAGCTGCACATAGTTGGAGCGCTGGAAGGCGATCCGACCCTCCACGATTCCCGTCTGTCCCGAGGTTTCATCCCAGGCGGGCGCAGCCGCTTCCCAAAGCAGGTCGAATTCAATGCCGTGATCGTTTTCCCGGCAACCGAAACGGAAGGAGCGCAGCCCTTCGATGATCTCCATCCATAGGGGACCCGCATCCAATTCGTCGATTCGGGGCCGCAATACCCGACTGCAGCGCAAATTGTATTGCTTCCCATCGTCGAGACTAAGACACGCGTAGCCATCGGCGACATTGGTATTCTGGTAGAAGCGGATGGCCGTAATGAGATTGACCTTGCCTTCCGGATCCCCCACGCAATTCCAGAATCCGTCACTCCAATTCTGACTCGCGGTCGCTACCGAGTCAAAGGTGTCGATGGTCTGATGCAGCGGCCATTCATCGAGTTTGGTCAGTCGCCTTGCCAAGAATCACCTCCTGATACGCGATGGCCTCTCCCGCGACCTCGCACCTTCATCATATTTTCTGCTGGGATGCACGTTCGAGTCTAACAGAGAATGCCGACCCACCCCCTGCGATCGATCTCTCCCCAACCCTCATCACTCATGGGGATTTAGAAATTGCGGCAGCCAGAAGCTTCAGCGCTGACAGATGGATGCAGGTCCCGATGGCCAGGAGATTCGGGGCCAGGCTCTGACGCCGATTGAAGATCCCCAGGGCCGTCTGATCGATGCAGGCGGCTTTGAAGAGATTGCTGGCGATCCAATAACGCAATCTCTCCCGGTCGAGTTCGATTCCCACGACTTCCTTCAGGTAGAGCACCCAGGCGTCTTCATCCATCACACCGACACCGCGCATGGTAATGAGATACGCCCAATCCTCCTCCGGATCGCCCAGATGAGTGAATTCCCAATCCACCAGGGCCCGCAACTCACCATTTTCGTGCAGGTAATTCCCGGGGCCCGGATCCCCATGAACGAGGGTCGGACGATCGGTTTCGGGCGCCCGATTTCGCAGCCACTGAGCGGCCTCCTCGACCAGGGGGGAGGGTTCTCCGAGAAGATGCCCCCGGTAGACTTCGTACCAGCGCGCGACCTGGGCGAGTGCGGACTCCCGCCCCCTCTCCGGAACCTTGAGAAAGTCGATTCCGAGTGCTTCAAAATCCAGGGTATGAAGTTCCGCCAGGGCTCTGACATAGGGATCCAGGCTCTCCCGCGTAAACACACTCGTCCCCTCGACGAATTCCATCACGAAGAAGGGCTGGCCGAGAATCTCGGATGAAGCCTCCGAGGCAATCACGTCGGCCACGGGAAACCCCCCTGCGTGAAGCGCCCGCATCACGCACATTTCGTCTTGACTATCGCCCCCGAGCAACCCCCATTGCTCGACCCGAACGACGACCTTCTTGCGACCGGATGCCTCGCATTCGAGTTCGACGACGTGCATCGCCCGGGATTGCCCCATGGACATACGATGCGTCTGCACGAGCTTGCAGCCTTCCCCCAAAACCCCCGCCAGAAAGACTTCGAGCTTGTCCGCCTGCTCGCTGGAGATCATTTCGCCCCCGCCATATTGCGCGCAAATGCTGCAAAGAGTCCCAGGCTACGCCCCATCTCGGCATCGAGTTGCGCGTGCAGAACGGGATGCAGAGTGGCCCGGACCCGCTCGGCCACCTCACCGCCAGCATTCTGGCTCGCAACGAGGAGTCGCGATGCCGCCTCGAAGGGAGAATTCTCCGCCAGGGCCTCGGCCCACTCGGATGATGATTCCTCCGCCAGGAATTCTCGAACTTCCTCAAGTGCATGCTCCAACTCCAGGCGACGACTCTGATTGAAGTCCTCGCCCAGGAGATGCTTCACGTACTCAAGAGAGCCCACCAGAAGTTCCGCGCTATAACGAGGCCATTCTCCCTCGACATGGGGCACCACCGCATCCTTCAGGGTCTCGATGCACGAATCCAGGATGGTCTCCACATCCGGCGCTACGGGCAGGGTCATTGTTTGCCTCCAATCCGGGTCTCGCTTCCAAAGAAGTCTTCAGCCTCCAGGCGTGGCAGCGCGCACTTCGGGCGGCATCTTCTTGCGCGCCTCGCGGTGCTGCTGCCAGTCGTCGCACATCCCCTGGGGACCATGCCAGTAGTCAATCTCGAGACAGACCAGGTCCTCCCGAAATTCCAGCCGTGACATCCCTTCTCCGCAGAGGAATCGCCCCTTGTTCTCGGGTCCATGATGATCGTTCGTGATTTCGATATAGGCCATCCAGGTCAGCGACACGCCGCGCTCATTCAAGAAGAATTCCTCTGGCAGGACCCGGAGTACCTTGGCGACGGGCGAGAAGAAGTTCAGGATCTCCTGATGCCCCCGCATGGCCTCGGGATGTCCCAGAACATCGCGCATGACCGCATCCTCGGTCATGAAGGCCAGGGGGGATTCCGGGCTGTCCCCGCTCCAACCCTCCTCGAAGAGGCGTCGTGCCAATTCAATTCGTTCTGCATCCGTCATCGTGGCTTCCCCCTGCTCTCGTATGGGAATGCATTCTCGATCGGCGAGCGTGCACCCAGCGCCAAAGATATCCGGATCCGGATCTTGCGCTGTAGATTTTTTCGACACTCTCATATCTGAAATCCAGCCGCTCAGCGAGCCCGGGCTCCACTTCGAATCCATAAAATGATACCCTCAAAACTGAACCCGACCTCCGCATCTGGTATCTGGTATCTGATATCTGGAGCGTACCTTCCCACTCGGGTGCCCCTTATCGCGCACAGAGGAGAACTCAGCATGTCCCCATCCGCCAATACACTTCTGGAGAATAGGGTCGCCGTCGTCCTCGGAGCATCGAGTGGCATCGGCTGGGCGATTGCCGAACGACTGGCGGAGCACGGCGCTCGAGTGGTGGTCGCGGCCCGTCGGCTCGAAAACCTCGAGAAGTTGGCGGCCAGGATCCATGGCGTGGCCGTCCAATGCGATGGCAGCAGCTTTTCCGAATTGGAGACTCTCGCGAACTCGACCCTCGACCGCTTCGGCTCGATCGATATCGCGATCAACTCGGCCGGGCTGAATCGGCCGAGCCCCATCAAGGACATCACCCCCGACATCATGGAGGAAGTGGCGGCGATCCAATTTCTTGGCGCCACGTACTTCATGCGGCATTTCTGCAACGCCATGGCGGCAAGCAGCGGGGGATCGCTGATCAACGTCACGTCGGCAACCGCCATCGCCGTACCCATTGCCCTGGCCCCCTACGCGGGCTGCAAGGCCGGCATCAACTTCATCACCAAGATCGCGGCCCGGGAGTACGGCCCCGATCAGGTCCGCGTCAACGCCCTGGCCCCCTCCTTCGTTCCCACGGCCATGAACGGCTTCGGGGGCATGACCTCCATCGATGAGGCTCGAGTCGAGATCGACGAGAATGCACCGATCGCCCAGGGTTTCCTGGACGAGACCCCGCTCGATCGGATCATCACCGTGGATGAGTGTGCCGATGTCGCGCTCTTCCTCGCCAGCGATCTCTCATCTTCGATGACCGGACAGATCATCCCCGTAGACGGTGGCAATCACCTCTGCCGCCTGCCGAACTTCGGGCCACCCAGGCGCCGCGAGCGGTAGGCGGCCCCGAGCACGCATCGGGGATAAGAACCACCCCGGGCTCACGCGGCTTCGAGCAGCCCCCTGCGCGGAATCCCCACGCGAGAGCGGGAAGACCGGAAATATCCCCCGCTGATCGGCCGCTCCCGCCGAGAGCGGGGGCGATCGATCGATGAAGAGAGGGGAAGACGGGGCACGCGACAAGTAGCGAGTTGATGCGCGTGGTGCGCCTTGGGTCCCCTGTGGCGTCGTCCCCTGTGGCGTCGTCCCCTGTGGCGTCGTCTTAGGAGTTTCGCCGTCCGCGCCCCAGGCTGAGGCAGAGTCCTACGAGTCCTCCGCCCAGGAGCAGCCCCGTGCCCGGTTCCGGCACAGTCCAGCTATAGATCGTCGTGATCGTACCGGCCTGTGAATTCGAGTTGTCCGTGACCGTGATGGTCCGCGCTACCTCATCGAGGATTGCGCTACTGAGCAAGGGCGGAGCATCCGCCGGCGGCCAGCCGGGGATCGTCGTGGAAATCCCCGGGCAGATGAAACTGCCGATGCCGCCGAGAACTGTACACGACGCACTGCCACCACCAGTCGAGACCACGTTTCCAGAGCCGTCGACCGAGGAGATCGTATGATTCCAACCCGAGATGTCGATCCTCGCATCGTCGACCATATCCATCGAGACATCGATGGTAATCGCGTAGTTCTGCAGATGGACATCTCCGGTTCCAGCCACGAGATCCAAAGCACCCCAACCGACCACGGGAAGACTCGGCGAATAAGTCGTGCTTGAAGGAAACGGCGCTCCGCTGGTCGTCACGGAGTCGAGCTGAAAATCAACGATCGTATCCGCCGCTGAAACGATTCCCGCAAATGTCAATGACAAGAACGCGCCGAGAAGCAGCGTCGTGATTCTCTTTCCGAGAGTCCTGATCGTCAGTCGAGCCGAGCCTAAGATTTCACTACGCATCCAGATTGGTCTCCACTTCCCAGTTGGCCGACATCGCATGAGGCCGACATCCACACCGGCATTTAGTCAGATCGGAAAGCCTGAGTCAAGAAAAAAAGAGCTGTACCCAGCTATTTTAATTGATGTTTTCGGCACTCGACCGTATCCCATCCAATTGATACTTTGTCTTTTCCACATCATTTCGCTCTTTCCGCAGACAGCGGAGCCCGGCGTAAACTCCGACGAATCCCGATCTCGAGCAGGTCGTGAGAGGACTCGCCTTCCAAATCGCCGTGCAACCTGCCCTTCCTCGCCCCTGCCTGATCGACGCGAGCCCGAGGATCACGGCGATCGGGCGTGAAGTCTGGTTGAATTCCTCACGCTGGGAGATGCAGCCCGACGGCTGAATTTCGCCGCGGGATAGGAATCCGAGGGGCAATCTCCGCGCCCTCATCGCCTCGAACGTATGCCCCCCGGGTAAATGCGCCCGGCATCCTGGAAATTCGCAGGGCCGAATGCAAAGGGCTTTTAATCGTCGGCGACTAGCGGCAGGAGCCTTGCACCCAGGACGCCGGGTTCCAGCAGAACCTCGAATGTCTCGCCATCGCGCATCACCTCCGCGATGACCGGACGAGCGACTGGAGCCCCATAGATGGCGTTCCTCAGATCGTCGATATTGGCGATTGGCAAGCCGTCGTAGCGGACCACCTGGTCACCGTCGATCAGCCCCGCCAGGCCGGCGGGCATATCCATTCGGATCTGATCGAGTTGCACCCTTTGCCTTCCGGGTTGCCAATCGGCAGGGTCTTCACCTTCCCCGGCATCCGCGTCCCCGGTGGCCCCGAAGTTCTCGCCGATTGCTGCTGGAATTCCCGACCCATCCGGAATCGAAATCGGCAGACTGCGAAGGCGACTCTCCGCAAGATCGATTCGCTCCGATTCGATTCCGAGTTCCTCGAGCCTCCGGCGCAGACTCGCATCGATTCGAGGGACCTGCTCATCCTCGTCTGCGGGCAGATACCAGACCCAGGCCCCCGAATCCGGTTGCGGAGTTTCGGGGAGCTCGTTCACTCGCGTCGAGGCAACACCGCCCGGATCGGGCCCCGTGCTCTCCGTCACCACGATGCTCTCAGCAGGTGCGAGTTCCGAAGCCCGCCGCATTTCAGGAGCGATCCGAGCGGGATCCGAGTGCACCGATTTTTGTACCACCGCTGGAGACGGTCGTATGCTCTTGGATTCCATCTCGATCGGGTCGCCCGGATCCAGCAGCAATACGAAAGCCGCCAGAAAAATCGTCGCCAACACCGCCACGAAGGCCCGGCTCATCGAGGACCTCGCCAACACCGCTGCCGAGATGCAAGGCCGGGCTCCTGGGAAGCACTGAGCTGGGCAAGAATTTCGCAATTCATCCGAGCGCTATTCATCCCTCGAGATCTTCCTGGACTGAATTCAGCCTCCCCCTGGACCTTCGGCTCCGAAACCGATCCGCCCATCACTGAAGATAGCCGACGGCCCGCAGGCGCTCGGCAATGCCCGGGTCGATCCATACTTTTTCGGCCCGCGCCTCCGGCCTCGGCGACAGGCCGAGGTACCCATCGAGCAAACTCCGCATACGCGCGGCCTGCTCGGGTTCGAGATCCACCAGATTGGCGTCTTCTGCGGAATCGACCCTGCGATCGAAGAGGAACTCCCTGCCCTCTTCATCCAGATTCCGGGCAAAACTCCAGACACCGTCGTTCACCGACACCTGCTCAGTGACGTCGACCATGATCGGGGCCCCCAGGGCCGCAAAGTTGATGCGAGCCGGGGCGGGTTCGGATGAAACGATGAGGGGCATCAGGGATTCGCCCTCGAAATCCTCGGGAATCGGGATGCCGGCCATGTCGAGAATCGTCGGAGCGATATCCAGATTGCGTACCTGGGTCTCGATCCGCCGGGCTCGGATTTCAAAGGGAAAGTGAATGATCAGGGGGACTTCGAGCACGGGGGTCAAGACGTTGCGCGCATGCCCCTGGGCCCGATTTTCACCAAAAGCCTCGCCGTGATCACTCGCCACGATCAGAAGGGTCCGTCCCGCCATTCCAGCCTCTTCGAGTCTCTCTCCGACACGTTCGAGCAGGTCATCGATCCAGCGTACAGCGGCGGAATAGGCCGCTCGCTGATCGTTCCCGAAATTCTTGAACTCGGGCGGAGCCGCGTATTCATGAACATCCATGAAATGGAGATAGAGAAAAAAAGGCGTGTCCCGATCGTGGGCCTGAAGCAATCGGGTCGCCTCGTCAAAGATCCTCTCTCCGTGGGGCCAGACGGAAGAAGTACCCAATTCTCGCGCCATGCTGGTCGCATGGGGAAATACATAGTGATCGAAACCGTGATGAAAACCGAAAGACTCTTCCATCCAGCCGTTGCTCTGCACCGCGTAGGTGCTGTATCCCGCCCCTCGTAACAGGTCCTGAAGCGTCAGGGCATCTTCGGCCAGCCCATCCGAGGGCAGGCGTATGCCGTGGCTCTGGGGCCAGAGTGACGTCAGCAATGAAGCCATCGAGACCTTCGTCCACGAGGATTGGGCGAGCACTCTTTCAAAGACAATCCCCTCCGCGGCCAGACGTCCCAGCTGCGGGGAAACGTGGGTATCGAATCCATAGGGTGAAGTCGCGTCAGCCCGCAGGGTATCGACGAGGAAGAGCACGATATTGGGCGGGCCGATTCGTTCGAGTTCAGTGGCGAAGGAGGCAGGCGAATCCCGTTGATTCGCCGTATCGCATGCCCAGGATACGAAGCCCGATAGCAAGAGGAGGAAAAGCAGGGGAGCTCTCTGCTCGCCTTTTTTCGGTCTCGCCCATCCCCGTCTCTTCATCGCGGCCACCGGGAATCAGGGAAGACTGGCCGCGACTTCGGCGACCTTGGCGTAGAGTTCATGGTCGGAATCCAGACTCGCCCGCAACTCGGCGAGCAATTCTCGCGCCTCGACGAGTTGGCCGGCTTCGCGGTGAGCAATCGCCAGGTGATAGCGCGTCTCCAGCGACTCCGGCGCCAGAAGTCGTGCCTTGCTGAGCAGGGCGACGGCACGCTTCGGAAGCCCCTTGGCCACGAAGAGCCAGCCAAGGGTATCCATCACGATGGGCTGCGTGTCGGCTCGAGCATAGGCGGCCTGGGCGGCTACCAATGCCTCGTCGATCCTCCCCTCCTGCTGCAACATCAGGGCCAGATTGTTGCGTGCAGGCAGGGATATATCGTCCAGACGAATCGCTTCGCGATAGGCTTCGATCGCAGCCACCCTTCGCCCCTGCCGTGCAAGTGCATCCCCGAGGTGAGCATGCACGAGGGGATCTCCCGCACGACGCAGCAGATATCTCTGGTAGGCGCGCTCTGCACCCGGGAAATCACCCCGCAGCGAGAGAAAATTCCCGAGCATCCTGAGCGGAGTCGGATTCCCGGGCTGCAACTCCAGGGCGCGCTCCACCGCGGCCTCGGCGTCGCGGTCGCGACCCGACATGAATAGTAGGTAGGCATGCGCCCGTTCCAGGGCCGCATCCTCGATCCCCGCCGCGAAGAGCTCCTCGAGTGCCGCCAGGGCCTCGCCTCCCCTGCCGAGAAGCTGGAGCACGATGGCCCGTTCGGCCAGCCAGGAGTTCTCCCCAGCGAAACGAGCGGCCGCGGCATCGAGTTCCACCAGCGCTTCGTCGGCCCGCCCCTGCTCGCGCAGGGAGGTCGAGAGTCCGACGACCGGCGCCAGCAATCCCGGAAATCGGCTCGCGTAGGTGCGGAGCACTTCCTCGGCCTCGCTCGCCTTGCGACCCGCCAGCAATCCCATCACCAGGGCGTCGAAGGCGGCGGGGCTATCGGGCTCGATCGCGACCCACCTCAATGCCACCCCCACCAACTCGCGCCAGGCCCCCCGATGCTCCAGACTGCGGGTCAAGCCAATATAGGACGCGACTTGTCGCTGATCCCGCCGCAGGGCGAGACCGAAGCGATACTCCGCGCCCGCCTGGTCTCCCGACTTTTCGAGTGCGACTCCGAGCCAATGCTGGGCATCGGCCCGATCGACTTTGGAGACCGCGAGACGCAGGCGCCCAACTGCAGTCGCGACATCGCCTGCGGCCAATTCCAGGCGTGCCCGCAGCAGCTCGCCCTGGGGATCTCCGGAAAATTTCTCCCGAAAATCGTCGACGTGAATGCGAGCCTCCTCCGGCCTGCCCGCATCGAGCAGAAATGTAGCCTGGAGAAAAGCGATCCGGGCCGCCAGCGAATGGGACTTCGAAGGCTCGGCGCCCCGAATCATATCCAGGGCCTTCTCGAACTGCCCCGAACCGTGGAGAAGACCCGCCAGGGAAATCCGTGTCTCCACATCCTTCACCCGCTCGAGCATCTGCTCCTGGGCGCTATGGGCGGCTTCCAGATCGCCTCGGGCGAGCTGGACCTTCACCATCAGGGCGTAGAGATCGAGAACATCGGAATGCTTCTCAATTGCGGCGCCTAGGATGGTTCTCGCCTGCTCGACTTCCCCCTGCCCCAGCAGCAACTCGACCTTCTGCATCCAGGCGGCAGAATTGCGCGGATCCCGCTCCAGCAGCGCATCCAATACCGCCAGGGCCCCCTCGATCTCCATCCGGCGGGTCAGGATGCCCGCCTCCGTCAACTCGAACCAATTCCTCTGATCATCCGGCAATTCGTCGAAGGAGCGAGCTTCTGCGATTACGCCCAGCGCGGCTTCGAGATCTTCCGCCTCGATCAACCCGTTGATCAATTCGACAGCCAGTTCGACCCCTTCGGGATACGATTCTCTGGCTTCCCGAAGTGTAGTCAGGGAAGCCGCAAGATCGCCCAAGCCGAGTTGAGCCCGGGATCGCAGCAGCAACGCGTAGGCGTGCTGGGGATCCGTGGCTGGAATTCGGGCCAATACCTCGAAGGCGCGATCACTCGCAGCCACCAGCAATGCCGTCTCGGCGATCCCCAAGCGGACGTCCGTATCCCCCGGAAAAGTCCGCTCAGCCTCCTCGAGCAACCAGAGAGCCTCGCTGAGTTTTCCGACCCGCACGAACATTCGGGCCAGGCGCAAACTCGATTCAGTCCCCGGCCGAAAGATGTCCCGCAATTCTTCGACGATCAGGCTGGCGGCGGCGAGATCCGATCGTTCGATGGCGGCGTCGAAATGCTCCTCCAGAGCGAGCCGCCTGGATTCAACGTCGCCATCGCAGGCGAGAGCCAGGGCAAGAATGGCGACAACGATGGCGACAAGGAAGAGCCATGACCTGAGGCGCAGACTTTTCATCTGCGCCTCAGGGTAGCCAAGACTTCCCGGAATGCGGCGGCCTCGCCACCGCCCGGATCAAACGATCAGCGCCGCCGTCGAAGTCGACGAAGGGCTCCCAGCCCGGCGATGCCGGGCAGCAAGAGCGCCAGGATGCCGGGCTCCGGAACCGGGGTCCTGCTGATCTCTTGTCCCATGTAGCTGGTTTCGACCACTACAGTGAAGGGATCTCCAGAGGTCGACGCTGGTACGGTTGAATTGAAAGTCGCTCCGTTCCAGGAGGCTCCCGAGGCGCCTGCGACCCCCCCTGTGAAACTCCACGCCGGCATCGATGCGGGGAAGGGACCCGGGCCCGTCGGCGTCAGGGGTCGCGATACGGACAGCGTAAAACCGCCCAGGGCACAGGCTCCGCTCGTGCAGTGGATGTGTCCCGTCGCCGAGCTATCCGCGACCACACCGCCGCTGAAGGAAAACGTGCCACCCGCCACGGTGCCGGGCTCCCCACTCGCCGGACTCGGGAGGAATACCGTATTCGTCACGCCGGTGACGACAAAGAGACCGGCGTCCATATACATGTCGGTATTGGAAATTCCGTCGATAAACTTCCCCTGGGTGATCGGTCCCGCCACCGACGCGGCGCCCCAGTGCACGGTGAACATTCCAGTGACGGCGTTCGGACCGAAAGTCTGGAAAGGCGGGTTGCTGGGCGGAGGAAGCAGCGCATCGTAGATATGCGTGGTCTGGGCGCTGCCGGTAAGATCGTAGACGGATTCGAACCATACGGTTGCATTCGCCGCACCGGAAACGCTGCCTAATGCTATGCATAAGACGCCTGAGAACAGAATAAATCGTCGCACGATTCGACCTCCTCCAATTAGACCAATTAGACCAATTAGACCAGAAACTAGGACCCGAAAGAAAATTTCGGACCGACACCTATCTTTGTTCGAGCTACCTTTGTTCGACCTACCTTTGTTCGACCTACCTTTATGCGAGTGTGGCTTACAGCGGATTCGGATCCTGGCTCCAGCCCCGCCAATAATTGTCGGCAGTCATCCTCTCCTCATTGACCACCCCGTCCTCCACCTCTCAAGAGCCCCAACCGACTCATCGAAAACCGTCGACATCCCCCGTCGCCCGCCTGGGTCAGCAACTACCGATGCCAGACGCTACCCGAACTCGGCGAAAATGCGTCGCCCCCCGAATACGAAGCAGCGCTGCTCCTCGCCTCCTCGCCCAGTTGCAACTGGTTTCTGATTTTCCCCCCAAGGGTCACCAAAAGTCTATCTAATACTCAGCGATTCTTGTATCGATTCCCAAGCCTTCCGTGCAAGAGTTTTTTTGATGTGATTTCATGGACTTGGCGATATGATCCGCGCCCAATGTTTCAGCGTTTTTCCGGTTCGGAAAACGTCGAATATCGACCGTCAAAGGGAATCATCTCGCCGTGAACCAAAGGCCCCCAAGCCTGGTCGACCATCCAAGAAGACCGGAATCCTGGAAAGCTGGACCCCGCTTCATCCTTATCCCCAGGAGATCCGTCAAAAACGCGAACGAAAAGCCATGCGAAAGCACAGAACGGAGAACGGTCGATTGACGAGAACAAGTCGGAGACATCATCCGTCGCGCGAACGACCCCATGGCCAGACCCGACGCCACCCGCGCGCTTCCCACGCATTTCGCCATCGGGGGGCGCAAGGCCAACACATCGCTTTTTTGCGAATCGTCCTTCTCGGCGTATTTTTGGCTTTTCAGCTGCCCGCATCGGGAGGACACGCACAGAGCAACGAAGAGGAAGACAACGCAGCGGCGAGGGCAGCGCAACGCCAGGAGCAGGCGCTAGAAGCCGTCGAAGATGTTCAGGAGCAGCCCGACCACCGCCTGGGCCTGGAAGAGATCGTCATCACCGCTACGAAGCGCGCCGAATCGGTCCAGGACGTTCCGATCTCGGTAGCGGCACTCTCCGGAAAGACCCTCGAAGAGGCCGGGATCACCGAATTCGACCAACTCGAACAATTCGTTCCGAATCTCAAGATCACACCGGCCACGGATACTCGCTCTACCAGCATTCGCATCCGGGGCATCGGTTCGACGGGAACCAACGCGGGCATCGACCCGAGTGTCGGGGTCTTCATCGACGGAATCTACCAGGGACGAGCAGGAATGAGCGTGGGCGATCTGCTCGACATCGAAAGGGTCGAGGTCCTGCGCGGTCCCCAGGGCACACTCTTTGGCAAGAATACGGCCGCCGGAGCCATCAGCATCACGACCCGACGCCCCAACTACGATCCCGAATCTCTTTTCGAAATCAGGCTCGGCAGCTACGAGAGGCGCGAAGCCAGATTTTCGACCAACTTTCCGATCCTGGAGGATCGCGTGGCGGCCCGCATCGCGGGCTATTTGGTCGGACGCGAAGGCTACGACATCAACCGCTACAACGGGTCGGCGGTGAACGACAACGACAAATACGGCGTACGGGCGAAGATCGTCTGGGATATCGACGACGAATGGTCGCTGCTGGTCAGCGGCGACTTCTCCCACCAGGACGATACCTGCTGCGTAGCGGACATCATCACCTACGCGGGGACCTCGCAGTTGGGAACCAACTTCGATCGCCTGCGGAGGGAGGCCTACACCACCCCCACTCGACCCTTTTCAGTGAACAACCCGGACCGTTTCTTCTCCACCGCGCAATTCGCCCCCGAAACGGAACTCCCCAACGCGGACCTATTCGATCACGTGGTCGGAGCAAACAGAACTCCGAGAAATGTCGTCGAGGTGGGCGGAATCTCCGCAGATCTGCTCGGCGAATACGAGGAACATACGATTCGCTGGCTCAGCGCCTACCGCACCTACTCGTCGGATAGTGAATTCGATGGTGACTTCTCCAGCTTCGATGCTGTCATCACGTGGACATCCGTAAAACTGCATCAGGTATCCAGCGAACTCATCTGGACCTCTCCCGTATGGGAGAAGTTCGAGGCCCAGGGCGGCCTTTATCTCTATTACTCGACAATGGATACCGACGATGTCCTGGGCGTCCAGCCCTTCTTCATCCAAAGAAACTTCACGATGACCTGGGGAGCGGACGCAGCTGGAATTCCCGCTGACGGAATCCGAAATACCAACAACAACACCCATGAAATGCTTAGCGCCGCCGCCTATGGCCAGGGCACGTATCGGTTGAGCGACACCTTCTCCCTGACCGGTGGCCTGCGACTCACCTACGAGAAGAAATGGCGAGACGTTTATTCCTGGTCCACGTGGGACAGCCCGACGGCCGCACCTCCCGTGGGCGGACCCGTCATCAACATGAGCCAGTCCAGATCCGTCACGAATATCCAATGGCAGGCGGCCCTGCGCTACTTCCCCGTAGAGGATGTGATGGTCTACGGCAAGGTGGCCAACGGCTTCAAGTCCGGAGGCTTCAACCAGGTACGCGTCAACAACCTCTCCTCCGAATTCAACGACGAGCACGCACTCGCCTATGAACTCGGCGCCAAGAGCACATTTTTCGATCGCAGATTGACGGTGAATCTCGCGGCTTTCTTTATGGACTACGACGAATTTCAGGCCCAACTCTTCGACGGCACCAGCATCAATGTGAGAAATGCCGGCAGGCTCTTCAGCTACGGGATGGAGAGTGAGATCATCGCCATGCCCATCGACGACCTCGTCTTCGGCCTCAACCTCGGCTTCAATATCGCCGAGTACGAGCGCTTTCCGGGCGCGGAGAATACGATCGCCAACCAGGTCGCAATCATCGGCCCCCAGAACGTCAACGACCTCACGCCCCTGGCCTTCTACTGTGGTAAACCGCAATATGACTGCACTCAGGATCTCTCTGGAGAGGTGCTCGACGGTGCCCCACGCTGGACGGCCAGCGCCTTCGCGGAATACTCCCGCACCCTGCCGCAACTGCCCGTCCTCTGGTTCAGCCGTGCCGACTGGTCGTATACCTCGGAGTACTACCTCGCCCAGGATCTGGACGAGAATCTCCTGCAGAAGCCATTCCACCTGGTCAATCTCCGCTCGGGCTTCCGCTCCGATGAGGGCCTCTGGGAAATCACGGCCTGGGTCACGAATGTGAACAATGCCGAGTGGCTCCTGGTGGGTTTCGACGTTCCGGTTGTCGGAGGCTTCGCGGCGATCAATGGACCTCCCCGAGAATACGGTGCAACCCTGCGGATCAACTTCTAGAATTCCCGCCAGGCGTCGGAACTGGAGAGTTGCGAGCCGCGACCTCTTCTTCGCCAAAGTCCGACTCCAGCTACCGATGACCGTCCCGCCTTCTCCAGGCACCCTGGAGCAATCTGACTGACCCGGCGCGGAGAGGGATCGCTCGATAAGATGCGACGAGATCAGGAATCCTTCTACGGTTGGACCGTCGTGGGCTTGACCTTCGCGACTCAATTCCTGATTGCCGGCTGCATCTTCTATTCCCTGGCCATCGTCCTGACGGATCTGGCCGAGGAATTCAGCCAGGGCCGCCGCGCGCCGATCCTGGGACTCCAGCTGGCGATGGGACTCTCCAGCGCGTTGATGGCTCCCTTCATCGGGCGTCTGGTGGGCCGGGGCCATATCCGGAGCCTGATGGTCGCGGGGGCGATCTCGGCGGGAGTGGGACTGATCGCACTCGCCCACGCTTCCGCGCTCTGGCAACTCATCGCCGTCTTCGGAACCCTCCTCGCCTTTGGAGCGAATACCCTGGCGGGAATCACGGTCACGACGATCGTCGTCAACTGGTTCGACAGGCGCCGCGCCATGGCCCTCGCGGCTTCCCAACTCGGCGCCTCGGCGGGCGGCGTGGTGGTGGCCCCGATCTTCGCGGCCATCGTCGCCGCCAGCGACTGGCGGGCCGCCTACGAAACCCTGGGTATCGTCTTCCTCTGCGCGACCGCCCCGATCGCCTGGCTCACCGTGGGACGTCCCGAAGACCTCGGCCAGGCCGCCGATGGGATCGCTTCCGACGAGGATCGAACTCGATCCTCGAATGCTGAAGGGGATGGAGAGGGGAGAGGCGCAGCACCCTTTCGCACCCGGGATGCCTTGAAGCAGACCCACCTCTGGCTGATCGCGGTAGCGACCGGCTTCGCCTTCATGGCCACGAGCGCGCTCCTCAACAATATCGTCGCCTACGGGACCGACGCGGGCTTCTCTGCGGCATCCGCTGCATGGTTGGTGTCGATCGTGGCCGCCGGAGCCGCCTCGGGAAAACTGCTCTTCGGCTGGCTCGCCGACCGCATCGGCGCCGCCAATGCCTTCTCCATTTCCCTCGCCGGGGAAGCCCTGGGGCTCGTCTCATTGACTCAAGGCGAGGCCTACGGCTTGGTTGTCGGGCTGGTTTTTCTGACAGGCGTGGTACTCGGCGGCGCCCTGCCCCTATCCAGCGCCCTGCTGGCCGAAGCCTTTGGCCGCGATCGATTCGCTCCCATGATGGGACTCATGATGCCCCTCGCCATTCCGCTACAGCTTCTCGGACCGATCTTCGCCGGCTGGGTATACGATTCCACGGGGAGCTATAGCCCGGCTTTCCTCGCTCTGGCCGCCGTCCTGATCGTCGCGGCCGCCCTGGTCCGAGGTGTGCGCACCCACCGCAACACTTCAGACATCACCTCGGACAACACCTCGGACATCGCATAAGCAATACCTGGACATGAGCAATACCTGGACATGAGCAATACCTGGACATGAGCAATACCTGGACATAGGCGATGGCTGGATATAGGTGATGGCTGGCGACCGCCCGAGGGCGGAGGCCTGGGAGCGAAAGCTCCCGACCCCGGGAGAGCGAGGCCGTCGAGATTCAGCAGACGCGAAGAGAACCCGCTCTAGGAGCCGACCTCTCCGGGGTCGCGGAAGCCGTTCATGGCCACGGGTATCATCAATACCACTCCGGCCACCAACGAGCAGGCGCCGACCAGCGTCACCTGGGAGGGCAAGCCGAGACCGACTCCCGCCAGGTAGAGCGAACCCGAATGGCATAGTGCGCCCAGGATCAACAGCCACGAAGCGGCTTTCTCGAGGATCTGATCCGACCGCCCGACGAGACTGAGGATGAGGCCCATGACGACATTGACCAGGGCTTCGAGATTGCCATGGGAGTGTGCCACGTGGAGCAGTTTGCGCGTCATGCTTTCCGCCCACACCGGGTCGCCGGCATTTCCGCGATTGGCCATATACATGCCCAGGGCCAGCGTGGTCACGAAATAGATCAACCCAAAGAGAACGTTCTTCTTGCCCGTGCTACTCGTCATCACTTTTCCTCATGCAGGGGCCCAGAGCGCCCGGAATCCTCGACCCGCAACCCGGAATACGGCTCGGATACGCGGCGAAGACAGTCTACACACTTCCAGCGAGCGTCAAATGGGGAGGCGAGCATTTGCCTTCGCGGGAGAGCAAAAATCCGCACTGCGGCGGGAATCAACCCCACTTCATTTCGCCAACTTCCTCATCAAGCCAATTGCCTCATGAAGCGGTTGTACGCCTGGATCTGCTCCTCGGAAAAAAGGTCGCGGCCAAACAACTGGTCGTGCAGGGGAGCCAGAGTCACATAGCCGAGGATCATGGCGTTGAAACCCATCAACATGGCGGAGGCCTGGTCCAGATCCGTTGCGGCACCCTCCTCCGCTTCGGGCATCAACTGGGGAATGCGTTCGAAAAAAGGCCGGTACCACCGCGTGACGAGCAAGTCCAGTTGATCCCCCCCGGCCAATATCGCGTGCTGAATCAATCGGGCGAGATTCGGTTGTGCGACGTGATGCCTCAGCATGGCCTCGACTGCCGCTTCCGCTCTCGCCCGAGACGCCGGCCGCGCCGCCAACTCATCCAGCAAGGCGAAGAAAGGATTCAGCAGGCGGCTCAGCACCGCGATATAGAGTTCGCGCTTGCTCTTGAAGTGGTTGTAGAGGCTCGGACCGCGAATACCGACGCAGTCGGTGACATCTGCCAAGGACGTCGCGTCGAAGCCGCGCTCGGCAAAAATGGTCTCTGCGGCATCGAGGATGCGCTCGGATGTCGGTTTCCCCATGGTCGGCCGTCGCCCCAACTCGGTCTCGCGCGGCATCCGGCAGGCGGTCTGCGGCCACGCAAGGATCCGAGCCAATACCTTGACGTAGAACTACTCCCTAGTAGTCTATAGGCCAAGCTCGATAAGACCAGCCCGCCATGATGAACGCCAACCCCCGGGATTCCGGGCGAATCAGGGAGCCTCGACCTCGGATACCCGAGTTCTGACTCCGACTCCGAAAGGGGATCGATCATGTCGAATCCAGAAGCCAGCATCAGCCGCGACGATGCCCTCGCCCAGGCGCGAGCCATCGCCCCCATCCTCGAGGCCGGCGCCTCCCGGGCCGAGGAGGAGCGGGCCCTGCCCGGGGAGACCGTCGCGGCCATGAAGAAGGCGGAGGTCTTCAGGCTCTTCCAGCCCCACGAAGTCGGCGGATACGAGGCGGACTTCGAAACCCAGATCGTGGTCGCCGAGGAACTGGCCCGGGCCAGCGGCAGCGCGGGCTGGAATTCAATCGCGAATGGCCCCTCCGGCGGCTTCGCGGGAGCCTACCTGGGAGACGATTGCGTCGCCGAGACCTTTGGATCTGGCCAGCAGAACTGCTTCGGAGGACAATTCGCGCCCAATGGCCAGGGCGTGGCCGAGGCGGGCGGCTTCCGAATCACGGGCAGCTGGCATTTCGGAAGTGGAACCGGATATTCGGAATACGTGATGGGGGGATTCATTCCGATTTTCGACGGCCAGCCCAAGATTCTCGACACGGGCCTTCCCGACATGCGCGTCGCCTGTATCCCGCGCGAAAAGATCCGCTTCACCGACGGCTGGTTCGTGATGGGTCTCGCGGGCACCGGCAGCTACGATTACGAGTGCCAGGACGTTTTCGTTCCGGAGAGCTGGACGTATCCGCTCTTTACCCAGGAGCCGCTGCGCGGCGGCGCGATGTACCGCATCGGGATCATGCCGACGGTTTGCGCCGGTCATGCAGCCTGGGCCCTCGGTGTCGCGCGCCGGGCCCTCGACGAAGTCAACTCCCTGGCTCGCGGCCATACCCGCATGGGCAACGAGACGACGATCGCCGGACGCTCCACCTTCCAAAAGGATTATATCCGCGCGGAATGTCGCTTGCGTGCCGCGCGCCTGCTCGTCCTCGAATCATTCGGCGAGGTTCTGGAGGTGGCCCGTTCGGGCCGAAATCTCAGCCTCGACGAACGGGCGATGATGAGGAGCGCAGCCACCTACGCGACCGAGGCCGCCAAGGACGCCGTGGACTTCGCTCACCTGGCCGCCGGTACCGTGGCTGCCCGAACGGGTCACATCCTCGAGCGCTGTTTTCGCGATATGCATACCGGGACTCAACACGCCTTCATCAACGAGGACACCTATCTGCAGTCCGCCGAGGTCATGCTGGGGGAGAGGAGCGACTCGGCCCTGCTTTAATCGACGCCGCTCATCGATGTCTCTAATCAACGCCGCTAATCGATGCCGCCGCAATTCGCTACATTGGCAACCCACGGGCTCTCGGGGGGCGGGATGAAGCGAGAAGCACAGCAGAGCGCTGGAGCGCCGCGATTCGCGGCCTGGCAAGGGATCCGCCAGACGGCCACTCAGACCGGCTCTGCCCCCCAAGAGCCATGCCGAAAGCCCGCGACAGCGGCCGCCGTCGGCCACGGGGCCAATCTGAATTCGGATGCATCGCTTCCCCCGGGCTCAGCGACCCGGCGAAAGATCGGCCGAGTAGGGTGCTGAAGTTCGGAACCCTCGGAGCCGCCCGGATTGCACCCGCCGGACTGCTCGCGCCCGCGGCCGGCATGGCCTCGGTCGAAGTGGCCTGTGTGGCCGCACGGGATCGCAGACGGGCGGAAATATTCGCCGGGGAGCACGGCATTGCCCAGGTGCTCGAAGACTACGCGCATGTCGTGGCGGCTCCCGTGGATGCCATCTACGTCCCACTGCCTCCTTCCGAGCATGCGGAGTGGACGATTCGAGCGCTGGAGGCGGGAAAGCACGTCCTCTGCGAAAAGCCCTTCGCCCTCTGTGCCGAGGAAGCCCGGCGCATGGTCGCAACGGCCGAAGCCTGCGACCGAATCCTGATGGAAGCCTTTCACTCCCGCTATCACCCCCTCTTTGCGCGCATGCTGGAATACGTGGAATCCGGCGTATTGGGCCCCATCCTCTCCCTCGAAGCCGAGTTCACCGTAGCCGTCGACGCGCCGGAGAATTTCCGGCGCCAGCGAGCCCTGGGAGGGGGGGCCACCATGGACCTCGGCTGTTATCCCATCCACTGGCTGCGAACACTCATGGGCCATGAACCCGAGGTCGTCTCGGCCGCGGCCCGGGCCGACGACGATGGGGTCGACGAATCCATGACGGCCAGATTGGCTTTCTCGAATGGCGTCGAGGCACGAGTCCACTCCTCCATGGCAGCGGATGTACCCCGGTCCGCGCGGATCCAAATCCGCGGACGCGATGGCAAACTCGATGTCAGCAATCCCCTGGCTCCGCAGTTTGGAAATGAGATCCGACTGGAGCAGGGCCGGGACGTCCGAACGGAGACGGTCGAAGCGCAAACCAGCTACGCTCACCAACTCGAGGCTTTTGCCGACGTCATCGACGGAAACTCGGATCGGCTGCTCACGGGCGGCGAGGACGCGGTCGCGAATATGAAGGTCATCGACGCCGTCTACGCCGCGGCGGGCTTGCCCTCGCGTGGCCCAGAAGATTTCAATTCGGAAGCGGCGGGAAGGGGTGACTGACCGCGCAAAGCCGGGAATGGACCGAAATGATCTTCCAAAATTTCCGCGCTTCGAGATAGACTTCCCTCTCGATTCCCCAGGAGCCTCCATGCGCAACCCGCGCTACGACATTCTCTTCGAAAGCGTCAAGATCGGACCGGTGACGGCACCGAATCGTTTCTATCAGGTACCCCATTGCACCGGCATGGGGTATCGCCGCCCGCGAACCCTGGCGGCATTGCGGCGCATCAAGGCCGAGGGCGGCTGGGGGGTGATCAATACCGAATATTGTTCCATCGACGCCTCTTCGGACGATGAACCCTTTCCCCATGCATCGATCTGGGATGAAGGGGACGTGGCGGCTCTCGGACTCATGACCGAGGCCGTACACGAATACGGCGCCCTGGCGGGCTGCGAACTCTGGCATGGGGGCGCGGGCAGCGCCAACCTCTTCAGCCGCGAGGTGCCGTTGGGAGTGACGAGTTCTCCCGCCGGAGTTCTCGATCCGATCCAGACCCGAGCCATGGACAAGGCGGATATCCGCGACTTGCGCCGAAACCACCGCGATGCGGCGTGCAGAGCCCGCTCCGCGGGATTCGACATCATCTATATATACGCCTGCCACGGCTATCTGCTGCACCAATTCCTGCACCCCAGCAATCGGCGAAGCGACGAATACGGCGGATCGCCCGAAAATCGCGTGCGACTGGTTCGGGAATTGCTCGAGGATACCCTCGAGGCCGTCGGAGATAGTTGTGCCGTGGCCATCCGCTTTTCGGTTGGCAGCCTGGTGGGTGGAGGTCGGCCCGCGAACGACGACCCCCGGACGATGATAGAACTCCTCGCAGACCTGCCCGACCTCTGGGATATCACGGTAGATGAGTATTCCCACGAGATGGGGACCTCCCGATTCATCAAGGAAGCCGCCCTCGAGGAGAGCATGCGCTGGGTCAAGCAGGTGACGGGCAAGCCCCTGGTCAGCGTGGGCCGCCTGACATCGCCCGACACGATGGTCCGATTGATCAAGAATGGCGTGATCGATCTCGTGGGGGCCGCCCGCCCCTCGATCGCGGATCCCTTCCTACCGAGAAAGATCGATCAGGGCCGCGAGGATGAAATCCGGGAGTGCATTGGCTGCAATATCTGTTACACGGGCGATCAGCAGCACGTCCCGATTCGCTGTACCCAGAATCCCACCATCGGCGAAGAATGGCGTAGGGGTTGGCATCCGGAGCAGATCCCGGAAAAGGAGTCCGATAGCCATATCCTGATCGTGGGCAGCGGGCCAGCGGGTCTGGAAGCCGCGACGGCCCTGGGCCAACGGGGCTATCGCGTCACCCTGGCCGAGGCGGGCCTGGAACTCGGGGGACGCATCAGCCGCGAAGCCCGCCTGCCCGGGCTGGCCGAATGGAGCCGCGTTCGGGACTGGCGCCTCGGCCAGATCGAGCGCCTCTCCAACGTGGAATATTTCCTCGACAGCTGCCTCGATGCGAAACAGATTCGCGAATTCGCTGCGGATCGTGTCGCCCTGGCCAGCGGCTCCGAGTGGCGTCGCAACGGAGTCGGCCGCTGGCATCAAGAGGCGATCCCCGGCTGGCAGAAGGAGAACGTCTTCACCCCCGACGAACTTCTGGACGGGGCGATTCCGCCCGGCCCCATCACGATCTTCGATGATGACCATTACTATCTCGCGGGCGTGCTCGCCGAAAAACTCGTCCGCGATGGCCTCGACGTCCGCCTGGTGACGCCCGCCCCGGAGATCTCCGCCTGGACCCAGCACACTTCGGAACAGGAGACGATCCAGGCCCATCTGCTGCAAATCGGCGTCGAGCTCGAAACCGCGACGACGTTGCTCGCCATCGAGGAGGGGGGAGTCCGTCTCGCCTGCGTCCACTCGGGACGCGAGCGTGAACGAAGCGCACAAAGCGTGGTATTGGTCACCTCCCGAGAGCCGCGGGATGCCCTCTTCCACGAACTCTGCAACGAGATGAAGATCGACCGGATCGGGGACTGCCTGGCTCCGGGCGCCATCGCCCATGCGGTCTATGCGGGACATCGCTACGCGAGGGAAATGGACGCCCCCCCTCAAAAGGGCGTGCCCTTTCGCCGGGAGCCCGCGCTAGCTGCCGAAGTGGATTGAGCAAAGGCGAGGCGAAGCATCCCTGCGCCGGCAATCCGCCCCCGGCCGACCCCTTCCGCGACTCCAAGGGGATACCCCGATTTCAGCCACGCAGCCGCGCATTCGCGGGGTCGAAGACGGGCTGATTCACCAGCACCGTGGCCCCGCGCCGATCCTCCAATACTTCAACCTCCAACCGCTGACCCGGCTGACTGAACTCCGTCTCGACATAGGCCAGCGCCAGGCTGCGCTGAGTGCGATGCCCGTAGGCACCCGACGAACTCACTCCGATGACCCGGTCGTCAGCATAGATGGGTTCGCCCCCCATGCAATCGGCGTCCGAAGCAGCCACGTCCAGGTAGACGAGTTGCGAAGCCACACCCTCATTGCGGATTCCGAGCAGGGCCTCACGGCCCACGAAGTCTCCCTTCTCGAAATCGACGAAGCGCTCCAGATCGGCTTCGATCGGGCTGATCTCATTGGTGAGATCCGCCCCGATGCCGCGATATCCCTTCTCGATCCGCATGCTATCGACCGCCAGGGCGCCGAAGTCCACGATGCCGTAATCCGATCCCGCCTGGAGCAGCGCCCCGTAGAGTTCGGGCATTCGCTCCATGGGATGGTGCAATTCCCAGCCCAATTCGCCGACGTAGTTCACGCGAATCGCCCGACAGGGGACTCCGGCGACGCTGATCTCCCGGGCCGTCAGCCAGCGAAAGCGGTCGGAGCCGAGTTCCGATTTCGTCAGACGTGCCAGCAACTCCCGGGAATGGGGGCCGGCGACGATCAGGTTCCCCCAACTCTCGGTCACATTCTCGACGCGAACCTCTTCCCCCTCCTGGATGGATTGACTGAGGGCATCAAAATCCTTCACCTCCCACGCCGAAGCCGTCAGCAGATAGAAACGATCCTGGGAAATCCGCGTGACCGTCGCCTCCGTGCGGATCCGGCCATTGGCTCCCAGGAGGTGGGCGAGTCGAACACCACCCAGCTTGCGAGGCATCCGATTGGCGAAGACGCGATTGAGAAAGGCCTCGGCATCGGCTCCCGAAACTTCGAATTTCGAAAAACTCGAGAGTTCGAGCACGCCGACGCGCTCACTCACCCCCCGACATTCTGCGGCGACCACTTCGAAAATATTGTTGCGGCGATAGGAGAGCTCCTCTTCCCGCCCGTCCAGGGAGAACCATTTGGGACGTTCCCAGCCGAAGGCCTCGGTATAGACACAGCCCCGCTCACGCAGGGTCCGGTAGAGGGGCGTCGTCCGCGCCGGTCGCCCCGCCTCCCGCTCTTCGCCTGGAATATGCAGGGCATACATCTGGACGTAGGCATCCGCGGCTTTCTTCTCGCTATAGACCTCATCCGCAAAGGCGCCAAAGCGACGCGGATCCAGACTGGCCATATTGACATCCGCATCCCCGTGCACGATCCACTGGGCAAGATATTTTCCGCATCCGGCGCCCTGGGCGATTCCGATCGAAGCCCCGCAGCAGAGCCAGAAATTGCGCAACCCCCCCGCCGGCCCGAGCAATGGATTGTCGTCGGGCGTATGGGGAATCGCCCCATTGGTCACGGATTTGATGCCGGCCTCGGACCAGATCGGCATTCGTTCCATCACCCGTTCGAAATGAGGCGCCACCCGCTCGTAGTCGGGCTCGAATAATTCGCTATCGGACTCCCAATCCGGCAGCCCTCCCTTATCCCGCCAGGCTCCCACCGCCTCGTGGGTCTCGTAGACGCCGATCAGGGCCGAAGTCTGCTCCTGTCGGTAGTAGCAGGAAGCCGAGGGATCCCGCATGACGGGGATCTCGGCACCGCGATCCGCGAATTCCGCGATCGGCTCCGTGATGAAAAATTGGTGCTCGGTATTCCAGATCGGCACCTCGGAAGCCACCATCTGGGAGACGCGCCGCGCAAAACATCCCGCCGCATTCACGACGTGTTCGGCCACGACCGTCCCGCGCTCAGTGACGACTTCCCACTCGCCCCCCGGCAGCTCTCGAATATCCGTAACGCGATTGCGTTTCACGATGCTGGCGCCGAGATTCGTCGCCGCCTGAGCCATGGCCTGGCAGGTTCCCGCCGGATCGACGTGGCCATCATCGAGGGTCCAGGCCCCGGCGATGACTCCGCTCGTATCGATGAAGGGATTGATACGCCGGATCTCATCGGGCCCGATCACCTGCATCCGGTAGCCTATATGCCTGGCAATATCGGATACGTGCTTGAACCATTCGAGTTCAGCCTGGGTCGTGGCCAGGCGGATTCCCCCGCAGCCATGCCAACTCGTATACTGCCCCGTCATGGACTCGAGCTTGGGGTAGAGGGTATTCCCGACGTGATGGATCTTGGCCATCGTATAGTCGCCAATGAAGCTCGGGCACTGTCCGGCAGCATGCCAGGTGGAACCCGATGTCAACTCGCCCTTCTCGAGTAGAAGAACATCCGTCCAGCCCTCTTCGGCGAGGTGATAAAGAAGGCCGACGCCCATCATCCCACCACCGACGATCACTACGCGCGCATGCGTTTGCATTTCCATCCGCACCATTGAAAAGGCTTTCGCACGGTCGGGCAAGAGCCCCGGCCAAAGCGACAGAACTTTTCCGCCCCGGATCGCCCTCGCTCACGCTTCGGGGGCCGGCAGGGATCCGCTGGCGACCTGCGAAGACAACGCGGGCCCGCGCCGCTCCCCCCGCCCCTTTCGCGAGCACCTGCATGCCGCAACCGCCCCGGATCTGCGGAGGGGATCCCCCCAGATCTAGTTCGAATCGTGTCCAAAAGGCCCCATTTTGACAATTTAGGGCTGCCCATGACGATGCAGAGCACTATTTTCCTTGGCGCCAAGCTTCTGGGAGTTCAGAATAGTGTCAGCAAGGGCTGGCCCACTTCCCTCAGAGAATCACCGGACACGCCCATCAAGATAGTTGCCCGATCGAGCAGCTTCCGATTGGGACCCGACGGAGGCAGAACAATGCCGCGAAATACCCGCAACTCGCCATTTTCAGTTTGGATGCTTTTTTTCTGCACGCTCTGGCTCTCCTCTCCAGCGCATTCCACCACCTTCATGGACCCCTGTTCGGCGAATGGTGTTCAGCTCTCGAGTGAGATCGTCATCGGCTACCACGATCCTACAACTCCTTTTACTCCGGTCCCCGTGCCACCGCCGGCGATAGGCGCCAACCTCATCCATACCGTTCCGCCCTATACCGCATCCGTCCATTATTCGACTGCCGTCACCGGGATTGCCGCGACACCCACCATCACGCGAGCGCCCGCATTTACCGGCGTGCCCGCCAAGGATCTGGTCGTCGGAACCGTTTCCAGCGAGTTCGGCTATGGCACCCCAACGGGTCCGCTTCTCATCGATAGCGTTCGACTGAGAGCCTTTGGGACGGCGAGCGCTGTCAATGCTTTCGATACCGCGGGAGGGCCTGCGGATGCCGTGGTCGAGGGAAGGGCCTTTGCAGAATTCTACGTCGATCCCGTTCTGCCCAGCTGTTCGGGAGATATCGGCCTGCCGGCGCTACGCCCTCTCGCCCCCTACGAGACCCGGCTCGAAATCCAGGTCCTGCAGATGCCAGCCGGAACCACGAGCTTCATCCCGATCTTCACGCAAATGGCCGGAGATCCGCCGACCCTCGTTCCGATCACGCCCAACGCCTTCTATCGAATCGTGCTCGACTATCGGCTTCGGGTGCCCCATTCGAATGATCCGCCCTACGACGCAGACATCACGGTGACCGTGATGGGGGCCCCGGCTGTTCCCGCCATGAGCGTGGATCGACGCCTGCTCCTCGTCATGGGGCTGCTGCTCCTGGGCGGCGGATTTCTCCTGCGCGGAAGGATTCATCGGAATCCGAGCTGAGCCATCGGATCTGATGCCACCCCGACTCCGGTCGTGGGCGAAAGCGGGGAAGAAGCAGGTGTCGCCCGCGAGTCGAAGATATAGAAGACCTGCATCGGATCTTCGGCATCCGGGTTCTTCAGGGCGTCGACGACTCGCAGATCTGGTCGAGAAAGCCGCTCAAACGATGGCCTCTATCGGGGCCAGCGAGTTGTCGGAACTGCTTCGCGAAACGACGTCCGGCCGCGAAATTGCCCGCGCGACAGAACGCGTATGCTCGCAGGCCGAGGTAGGGGCCGGGACTTGCGAGCTTGGCCGCCCGGCCGAAATATTTCTCCGCGGCCACCCAATCCCCTGAAACGAGTGCCCAGACTCCCCGCTCATAATGCAGCAGCGGCATGCGATACTGGCCGGACGCCGCGTTGCGAGCCGCTCGCACGATGTCGTAATCGGCCTCGAGCAGCCAAAGCGGCAACGTCTTCAACCCCTCTTCATCCATGAACCTATGGGCCGTCGGAAGTTGGCTACCCGCCGCTGAACTCGCATCCAGAGGCCGAACACCAAAGTGGGCATTGATATATCCCTGGGCTTCGAAGAAGGCCAGGGCCGCTTCGCGCAAATCAGCGGGGAGGATCTTCTCAATCCCGGAGCTGGCCTCGAAGCGAGCCCGGGTGGTGTCGACGTCCATCCAGGCAGTATGATCGCCAACTTCGACCCGCGAAGAGAGCCTTTTCGGGAAATTATCCGCCAGCGGTGCCGCACCGGCGGTCAATTCCCCGATCTGCTCCGCATCCGCGAGGAAAAGCGCACCGATCTGTTCTTTTTTCTCGAGACCGAGAGCGGCCATCTCGGGACCGACTACGGCATCTTCGAATTGGCGAGCGATGTGCCGGGCACTCGGGGGATCGGCTTCTGCGGCGGCGTGCCCACGGCGACTGCCGAGCATGATCCAATCCAGGCCCGCCCCCGTCCACAGGCTGCAATCCTCAAAGACGTCGCAGAAGCCGCGTAGAATCGCTTTCGAATCCTCTTCGAGAAGCGAATGAACGGGGAGCCAATAGCTGACGATTCCCCCCTCGGCGAGGCGATCGCGGATCAAGTGAAAATATTCTCGCGTATAGAGGTTCACGATGCCGGCCAATTTGGGTGGAGGCGGCTCCCCGGTGATGATGTCAAAACGCTCGTTCGTCGTCTGGAGGAAGAAGCGACCGTCCTCGACGTGCACCGAGACACGGGGATCATCCAGGGGAGAATCCAGGACGACTTCCTCCAGGGACTCTCGCCCCTGGGAGACCAATAAACGACTCATCTCGAGGATGTCCTCGGAAATATCCACGATATCGATGGTCTCGAGTTCCTCCGTATCGGCGAGGGCCCGCGCCGTCGCACCGATCCCATAGCTGATCAGCAGGGCCTTTCGGGGAGATTCGTGCAGAGCGACCGGCAGATAGACGAAGAGCTTCATATAGCGATGCGCATTCGGGCTGGTGGCCGACATCGAGTGGTTGTTGGTGATGAGCCGATAGGAGCGAGGCTCCCCAAAGATGTCACGGCGCGTATAGACGATGGTCTCGGTGAGGCTCTCCCGGATCGCGACCACTTTTTCAGGCGGTACATAGCTGGCCAGGGCACGCATCAGGAAATCCTTCTCGAGCGTACCGTGGGGAAAGCCGACGACCGCGACCCCCAATACGGCAGCCAGTAGACCCGAAAGGCCCCAGGCCAATCCCTTCTGCGGCCGCGGACCCAGCACCAGGCTCCAAACCCCGAGGACGCCATATCCGAGGGCAAGCACGAAGAGCGTCTTCTCGATCCCCAGGGAGGGGAGCAGAATGAATCCCGACACGAGTGATCCCAGGGCAGCGCCCACGGTATTCGCCAGGGTCAGCAGACCCGCCGAGCGGGTTTCGGTCCCCAATTTTCGATGGAGTTCATCTCCCAAGAGCGTGAAGAGCAGACCCGATATCAGCGCGACGGGGAACATCAACGGCAGGGCGAGACCCAGGATTTGCTCCGGGCTGGCCGCCGAGAGCTCGATGAACCCCTCGGAGTAGCTCTCAAAGCCCAGGTAGAGCCATAGGCAAAGCGTGCCCGCGAGGAATTGAAGCGCCGGCACGAAGCGACCACAGGCCCCGAACGCCCGCAGGCAAAGAGAGCCCAGGAGCCCGCCGATCCCGATCCCCGCCAGAACCACCGCCAGCATCACCGCAAAGGTATAGGAAGTGCCGGCCATGAAGAGAATCAGGAAGCGAAACCAGACGACCTCGAGCGCCAGCAGAAGAGCACCCAGGCCAAAAGCCGTCAAGAGAATCCCCATGCTGGCGGCGCCGGGGGCCATCGCTTCGGATGGGCGTTCCGGAAGTGCATCCCCCCCGCCCCGCTCCAGGAATCGATCCACTGAGAAGGAGAGAAGGGCCGCCACGATATTGCAACTGGCCGCAACCATCGCCGCGCCCCGGACTCCGCAGATCTCGAGCAGCAGGATCTCGCCGATCAATACGCCGCAGACCGCGCCCAGCGTATTCCATCCGTAGAGCTTTCCGAGGGCTTCCCCGAAATGCGCCCTCTGTCTGTAGAGAGCGGAGACCAGCAATGGCAGCGTGGCTCCCATGGCGGTCGCCGGAATCAGCATCAGACCGAAGCCGAGGCCCATTCGAAGCAGGTTGAGCCCAAGGGGTTGATCGATGACGGAACCGAGCCAGGGCGCCAGCAGGGGGGTCGCATGGGGCAGCAGGAAGACGATTCCGACCCCCGTGAAGGCGATAACGAGTTCGAGGGTCGCGTAGAGGCGGATGGGGCGGCGGATGCGATCCCCCCTGAGGCTCACCCAGGCATTGCCCACCGCGAGTCCCGCCATGAAACTCGCGAGTACGAGACTGCTCGCCCAGATGGAGTTGCCCAGGGCCAATCCCGCCTGGAAGAACCACAGGCTCTCGAAGACCAGCGCCGAGGCGCCGGAGAGATAGAAGATCAGGTAGAGAAGTGGTGCCAATGGCATTTCGGGAAGGCCGTCATCCGGGGGAGCCGGATGGAATGCTAGCGGGATTCTCCGCGCTTGTCCCCGCAGCATCCGGGAATCCGTAAAGAATCCGGATTCTGCCGCAGAGCAACGACTCGCGACGCCTGTACTATTCTCACTCCCAATCCATCCACGAAGGGCCCGTCGCCACGGGTTCCGCCGGCCTCGGATCCGTAAAGGAGATCTCTTGCAATCCGTCGACCTCTACGATTCCGCCACATTCGAAAATGAAATCCCCCACGACTACTTCAGCTGGCTGCGCGAGAACGAGCCGGTCCATTGGCAGGCGCCACGCGAGATTCGCCCCCTGGCCCAGGAAATCATCCGGGCCGAGCAGCGGGGCTATTGGGCCATCACTCGCCATAGCGACGTCGTAAAGGTCTCTCTCGACCAGGAAGTCTTTTCATCCGAACGGGCCACCGTCATGATCAACGACATGGACGAAGAGCGCATCGGCCAGTTGCGGCTTTGGATGATCAACCAGGATGCCCCCCGACATACGAAGTTGCGAAAGCTGATCAACCAGGGCTTCACGAAGCGGGTCATGGAGCACCTCGAGCATCATATCGCAGAACTCACCCGCGAAATCATCGACCGCATCGCGCGCAAGGGGGAGTGTGATTTTGTCGCCGCCGTCGCCAGCGAGTTGCCGCTGCTCGTGATCGCCGAATTGGTGGGCTGCCCCATCGAGGATCGGGCGAAACTCTTCGACTGGTCGAATCGAATGGTCGGATTCGAAGATCCGGACTTCTCGGATGAATCCGGCGCGACGGATGCCATGCTGGAAATGTTCGAATACGCGGGGCATCTGGCCGATCTTCGCCGCAGCGATCCCCGGGAGGATCTGACGACCCTCTTGTTGAACGCCGAGGTAGATGGCGAAAGACTCGATGAATTGGGCTTCAATATGTTCTTCGTATTGCTGATCCTGGCGGGAAATGAAACCACCCGCAACGCGATCTCCGGTGGAATGCTCGCATTATCCCAGCATCCGGATCAGAAGGCGCTGCTGGCAAATGATCTTTCTCTGCTGCCCAGCGCGACGGAAGAGATTCTCCGCTATGTCAGTCCGGTGATCAGCATGAGGCGTACCGCGACTCGGGACACCGAAATTTCCGGACAGGCCATCCGCGAAGACGAGAAGGTCGTCCTCTTCTATCCCTCGGCGAATCGGGATTCCGATGTCTTCGAACGACCCCATGAATTCGACATTCGACGCGATCCGAATCATCATCTCGCCTTCGGCTGGGGGCCCCACTTCTGTCTCGGATCGAATCTCGCCCGCACCGAGATCCGCTGCATCTTCTCGGAACTCCTCAAACGCTTGCCCGACATCGAGGTCAGCGGGACGGTGAGGAGGCTGCGCTCGAATACCGTGAATAGCGTCAAATCGATGCCCGTGAGTTTTACTCCGGAGAGCTAGGCCCCGAGTGGTTCAGACTTCGAGGCCGTACTCCCGGGCTGCATTGTCCAGGGTGACTGGAATCTCTTCGACGGATGGCGCCATCGCGAGCAAGACGAAGCGATCGACGCCCAAGTCCTCGAAGCGAGGAAGATCCTTGCCCGAAGTCGGCTGGAGGTAGGGCGAGAGCGAAATGTCCAGATCCTTCGGGCTTCTCTCCTCCGCCTCGAGCATGCGGGCCAGTCGCGTCAGACATTCGGCCGCGCTCTCGGGCGTGTGGTTGAAACCGAACCAGCCATCGCCGAGGCGCGCCACCCGGCGAAGGGCTGCGTCCGACTCCCCGCCGAAAAGGATCGGGGGATGCGGTTCCTGGATCGGCTTGGGGTAGAAGCGCGCATCTACGAGGCTATGAAATTCCCCTTCATGATTCGAGATCGGATCACAGAAGAGCCGTTTCAGAACCTCGACATATTCGGCACAGCGCGCCCCACGACGCTCGAAGGGAACGCCGAGATTCCGAAACTCCTCTTCGAGCCAGCCCGCCCCCAGCCCCAGAATCACCCGCCCCCCGGAAAGCCAATCCAGGGTGGCGACCTGCTTCGCGGTATAAACGGGATTGCGTTGGGGGAGAACACAGATCCCGGTTGCGAGTTTGATCTCCCGGGTTGCCGCGGCCGCCCAGGCGAGGGCGAGGAAGGGATCCAGCATACCGCTCTCCCCCGTGAGTCCGATCAACTTCCCATCCGGAGAGTAGGGATATGCCGAGGCGTAATCGTCGAAAAGCAACGCGTGCTCTCCGACCCAGAGAGAATCGAAACCCCGTTCTTCCGCCCCTCGCGCGAAAGCGGCGACGTATTCCGGAGTCGCAATGGGATTGATGGTCGCCAGGAAGAGCCCGATCTTCATATCTGCCTCTCTGCTTGCGCCTCCATCGGGAGGCAGAATCACGCCGGGGAGAAGCGGATCTGCAACTGATCCGGACCCCGCAGTACGGCCCCCTGCATGATGGGCGGTGTCAATAATTCGATCTCCTCCAGGCGTTCGAGAAGAACCTCGAGTGCGGTGCACATTTCCGCCCGGGCCAGGTGTGAGCCGATGCAAAAGTGGTTGCCATAGCCAAAACTCAGATGCCCGGCCGTTTCCCGCCCGATATCGAAACGGTCCGGATCAGCGAAGACCTCCGGATCGCGATTGGCCGCGGCGATTCCCAGCAGCACGACCGTATCCGCCCCCAACTCCTCGCCCCCGAACTCGCCGCCCTGAACCGTCATCCGAGGCAGAAGGGAGGTGGGAGGCTCCCATCGCATGGCCTCCTCGACCGCGGCCGCCTGGCGACGGAGGTCGCCCCGAAGTTCTTCCAGGCTGCCGGGCGTGCCGAGCAGGCCGACCATCAGGGATCCGAGGCCGAGGTAGGTGGTATCCGCACCGGCCGGAAAGAGTTGACGCACGAAGGAGAAGATCTCGTCATTCGTCAGCCGCTGGCCCTCGACCTCCTGGAGACAAAGAGAGGATAGAAGGTCGTCTTCGGGAGCCGCGCGCCTCGCCTCGACCAATGGCTCGAGATATTTTGTGAATTGTCGCGAGGCCGCCTGGGCCGCCTCTGGATCCCAGGGGTAGCGGATCAGATCGATGGCCCAGCGCTCGAAACTCGCATCATCCTCACGGGGCAGACCCAGGAGACGACAGATCACCGCCATGGGCAGGCGCTTGTTGAACTGCCTGACGAGATCCACCTGCCCAGCCTGCGAAAATTCGTCCACCAATGCGTGACAGAGTGGCCGCACACATTCCTCCATCAGCCCGGGCATGGTGCGCCGTCCGAAGCCGGGCTGAACCAGGGCTCGATTGATGCGATGCTCCTCGCCTTCCATGCCCATGACGTTGCGCCCCATGACGGGGAAGGTATTTGCGACCTGAATCGCCCGGGCCGAGAAGAGGTCTTCATCCCGGAAGGCCGTCAGCACATCCGCGTGACGGGTGAGGAGCCAGGCCAACCGGCCGTGAAAGAGAATCGGGGCGACCGGCCTCGTCTCGCGCAATTCGGCAAGCATGGCGTGAAAGTCGGAAAGAGGCGGGGCTTGCCCGGGCAGAATGGCAAAGTCCGTTTCGGGGAAACAGACCGAAGTCAGGTTTTGATTCGACATGGAGTGCCTCGGATTCAGAAATAAATGGGGGATGCATCGCCCCGGGGCAATTCAAGGGGATCGGAAAGGAAGCCTCGGCCGGCGAATCCGGCGGCGGAAGACCTCCGCATCATTGGATTCGGACCTCCGCCCCGGCTACCCAAGAGTATGTTTCCAGGAAGTCCCGATCAATGCCCCGGGCGAGGTCCCCTGCCCTTTTGCAGAAGCACCTCCTGCGGGCCCGGCAACGTCTCTCGTAGACCCGATTTCCGTCGCGATATCCCCGCATCGCTCATGACGGGACGGAAAAAAGTCGGCCTCCCTGCTTGCGCACCCGGCAACCTTCGAGTCGTTCATCGAGTGCTAGAAGGGTTTCGGCACCGGGAAAACGCGCGAGCATCTTTGCCACCGCAGTTTTGCCCTCGCTCGTACACTCGGAGAGGGCCTCCGAGATCCGTGCGAGGCGCCAGGCATGATGTGCGGTCACCATACGCCGGCCCGGAATCCCGCCGATCTTGAATTCATGGGTCAGGGGACCCTCGCCGGTCTGGAGATGCTCGAAACCCGGCGCTGCGCCGAAGCTCTTTGCGGGCAGTTCGTCGCCCGGCGTGTGCATATCGCCAGCGATGAAATCTCTCAACGCGGCCAGGGAATTCTCCAGGCAAGGCCACATTTCCTCGAAGAAAACCCCCAGAACGGAAAGCAGGCTTTCCGGAACGCGATCGTCGGGCAACCAGGCGCCGTCGTCACTGGTCGCGGGACGCCCCACGAGTTCCCCCGCATCATTCAAAGAGTAGAGTCTTTGATCATAGGTGCGCGCGTTCAGCGCGCAGAGGCCATTGCTGCGCTCCACCCAATCGGCCACCAGAGGGAAGTGAATCCGCAGGGCGGCGCCGGGCACCGGATCTCGAAGAAGATGTGCGTAGAGGGGGGCCATGAAGCCGAAATCTCCCAGCGCCGGTTGCCCGCCCAGGGTGAAATCATGTCTGGAAAAGTGCTCTTCGAGGAGCGAGAGAATCCGCAATGCGCTGGCCTCCCAGGCGGCTTCGGTGCTCTCGTCGACCCCGAGATGCACGAGACCCGCGTACACGCCTCGAGGTCGCGTTCGCGCTTCGCTGATGCCGAAAGCCAATTCGAAAAATGTCTCGGCGGCCACTCGGCGACCGGGGCCATTCGCATCGCAGTCGATCACCGAGCCCCATTGCTGCTCGTTGTAATGAAGATGATTGGGCCAGTCGCCGTCCAGGGAAAAATGCCAGCGCTCCCAGAAGCCGTGCACCAGCATCCACTCGTCGGCGAGGAGTTCCAGGAGATAGGAGACCATCCGCTGCCGCGGTCTCTCCGGCCCGGGAATGACCGGCGGCTCGGAATGGGCCGCTTCGCAGAAGTCGATGATTTCAGCGCTATCCTGCAGCCACTTTCCGTCCGGGGCCTGGAGTTGTGGAACGGCTCCCGTACCGGATCGAGGCTGCAGCAGCCCCTCGATCAGATCCCGCGTCGCGAGGATATCTTCAAAGCCCGGACCCAATCCGCCGTTGCGCTCCTTATACCTCAGGTAGGCACGGGTCTTTCCTGAAAAGTAGCTGTGCTCCCAGGAAAAATGTCGATACAGACCGGGGCCGGGCATCGCACCTCCGCAGAATCATTTCAGATAGATTCAAACGAATCGGCGCCCAGGGTAGCGCTCTAATGCGACTCCTTCAGGGATTCCCCGAACATTCCTTCCGCCTTCTTTTCGGGTCGCAGAATGGCTTCGGGCCCGCGATGCCTGACCGGACTCCGCCATTCGACCCACGCGACGACCTTTTTGATACCCCGATCGTTCCGACTCCCGAGCAGATCATCCGGCCGCCCCTGCATGGGGTCGGATCTCCAGCGTCGAATCCGAACGACCTCGGGGTGGGGAGGCCACGGAAGATGTGCTTGGATTCAGCGGGTGGCAGTCGAGCCCCCCCCCGGTCCGGGAAGGCGGATCGCGATCGAGAGCGGAAAACCCAAGCAATCGGAGAGGAAGGAAATGATGGTGAGTTCCGGAAATCGAGCAAGGGTAGCTGTCGTGCTATCGGGCTGTGGTTACCTCGATGGTGCCGAGATCCACGAAAGCGTCATCACGTTGCTGGCGTTGGATCGCGCCAATGCGGACGTTCAATGCTTCGCACCCGACAGGCCCCAGATGCACGTCGTCGACCATCGAAGCGGCGAAGAAGCGGCGGGAGAAAGCCGCAACGTTCTCGCCGAGTCCGCGCGAATCGCCCGGGGCGAGATCGTCGATCTCGCGCAGGCCGATGCCGACAACTTCGACGCCGCGATCCTGCCCGGCGGCTTCGGGGCCGCCAAGAATCTCTCCTCCTTCGCCTCCGAGGGCAGCGACTGTACGGTGGATCCCGCAGTCGAGAAACTCCTGCAGGCCATGCACCAGGCCGGGAAGCCGGTTGGCCTGATCTGCATCGCACCGGCGATCGGCGCCCGACTCTTTCCCGAGGTGGAACTGACGATCGGCGCCGATCCCGACACGGCCGGCGCCCTCGAGCAGATGGGTGCTCACCACAAAGCCTGCCCGGTCGAGAGTTTCGTCTGCGACGAAAAGGCGAAAGTCGTGAGCTGCCCGGCCTATATGCTGGGCCCCGGAATCAAGGATGTCGCCGAAGGGATCGAAGCCCTGGTCGGAGAGGTACTTCG
>CAYTAT010000011.1:0-7463 GCA_964435795.1 uncultured Spirochaetaceae bacterium | reverse complement strand
ATGGCCTGGAAAAGCCGCAACCGGAAGTGATCCGGCGCTGCGAGACCGGATTCGGGAACCTCTCGGAAGGCAAGGATTCAAATCGCCGGGCTGCAGCCAGAATCCCTTCTGGACGCCGGCATACGAGCGCCAGGGACTGGGGATTCGACGCGATGAGCGATAAAAAAGGAGAGAGGGCAAGGGAGGCAAACGCGCGATTCTTCGACATCGAGGGGAAGAGGCTCGGTTTTCCCTCCCTCTATCCCGATGGATCGTCCGCGGTTGGCCTTTTCATGGTATCCTCGGCGGTCGCGGGGGAGTTGATCGAGGATAGCGGCTTCGAGGTGGCGGAACTGCTTCCGGGCCGGGCGGCCCTCTCCCTTGCGTGCGTGCACTACCGCGAGTCCGACTGCGGGATCTACAACGAAATCGCCCTCGCCTTCTTCGTCAAGCCAAGACATGGGAAACCCAGTCGCATCCCCTATCTCGGGACCTGGCTGGACATCCTGCGCAACAATTCGGCCACCCATGTCTGGAAGCTGCCGGTCACCACCAGCCTGGCCAGGGATGCGGGCATCCTGATGTGGGGTTTTCCGAAGACGATCGAGGAAATCCGCTTCGACCAGGGCGATGGTGTTGCGACCTTCACCCTATGCATGGAAGGCCACGAGGTTCTCAGCTACTCGGTTCCGGCGCAGGGCCATCGTCACCAGCCCCGCTCCGCGGCCGCAGTTTATAGTCTCTACGAGGGGGTTCCCCATTACACCCTGCTGGAAAATGAATTCCACGATGTGGGCGTTCGCTTGGGGGGCGGACAGCTGAAACTCGGAAATCACCCGATGGCCGAAAGCCTGCGGGCTCTCGGCCTTCCCCGGCGCCCCCTCCTCTCCACCTGGATGGGGAGGACCTCCTTCTGGGTGGAAGGCCCGCAGAAGTTGTAGAGGAAATGTCTGGAAAACTCCGCGGGCGAGGCGTTGGTGAATGGGCAATCATGAGGGACTCGTCGGCGAGACTTCCCTGCATCCTATTGATCCCGGGGATCGGTATCATTCTCATCCGCAACCGCTGCGCGGATGGTCTGGCCCCCACCTGGCCGCGCTTGAGCTTTTCGAAGCCACTCGACAACTGAATTCTCCAGACAGGAAGAGCCAATGGATTTCACCTACACCGATGAGCAGCGCATGATCGTAGAGACCACGAAATCCTTCGTGGAGAATGAACTCTATCCCCATGAAGACGAGATCGAACGCACGGGTGTTCTGCGTTCCGATCTTCGGGATGAGCTGAAGAGTCGCGCGATCGAAGCGGGACTCTATGCCGCCAATATGCCGGCCGAAGTCGGCGGAGCAGGCCTCGATACCCTCACCTGGGTTCTCTACGAGCGCGAATTGGGCCGAGCCAATTATGCCCTGCATTGGACCTGCGTGGCTCGTCCTTCAAATATCCTGATGGCATGCGAAGGTGAACACCGAGACCACTATCTGCTCCCTTCGATCCGGGGCGAGAAGTCGGACTGTCTGGCCATGACGGAGCCGGGTTCCGGCTCCGATCTACGGGGCATGAAATGCTCCGCTGTGGCCGATGGCGGGGACTTCATCATCAATGGAACGAAGCATTTCATCAGCCATGCCGAAGAGGCGGATTTCGTGATCCTCTTCGCCGCATCTGGCGAGGAAGAAACATCGCGCGGCAAGAAGAAGCTGATCACCGCCTTTTTGATCGACAAGGGTCATCCCGGATTCGAGGTACGCGAGGGCTATAGCAACGTCTCCCATCGCGGTTATACCAACAGCATCCTTGAATTCACGGATTGTCGCGTGCCCAAATCCGCCATCCTGGGCGAGTTGCACGAGGGCTTCGGAGTCGCCAACGAGTGGCTCGGCGCAACGCGTCTGCAAGTTGCCGCCACCTCCATCGGTCGAGCCGAACGCGCTTTCGGATACGCGACGCAATATGCCGTCGATCGTTCTCAATTCGACCAACAGATCGGAAAATTCCAGGGCGTATCCTTCAAGCTCGCGGACATGGCGCTGGAGATCAAAGCTTCCCTGCTGCTGACCCTGGAAGCCGCCTGGAAATTCGATCAGGGGATTGTCGAGGATATGGACATGGCCATGGCCAAGCTCAAGGCCACGGAAACGCTCGCGATGGTCGCCGATGAAGCCATCCAGATCCACGGCGGCATTGGCCTGATGACGGAGCTTCCATTGGAACGAATCTGGCGAGATGCTCGCGTCGAACGGATCTGGGAGGGCACCAGCGAAATACAGCGCCACATCATCTCCCGCTCCCTGCTGCGCCCGCTCGGAGGCTGATTTGCCGCGCTCGCTCGAACGTTTCCTCTTTCCACGCTCGGCCGCCTTCATCGGCGGCTCCGAATGTGCCCCCGCACTCGAACAGACGCAGCGACTCGGTTTCAAGGGCCCCGTCTGGGCCGTTCATCCCAGGCGCCGGGAACTCGCCGGCCTTTCGACCCTGGCCAGCGTGGCCGATCTTCCGACGGCCCCAGATGCCGCCTTCATCGCCGTGAAGCGTGAACCCACGATCGAGATTGTGAGAGAACTCTCGGCACGCGGCTGTGGAGGGGCCGTCATCTACGCTTCGGGATTCTCCGAGACCGGGGACATTCACCTCCAGCAGGCCCTGCTCGAGGCCGCCAATGGCATGCCGCTCATGGGGCCCAACTGCTACGGCTTCATCAACTACCTGAGTCCCGTAGCCCTCTGGCCCGATGAGCAGGGCGGAAAAGCCTGTCAACGGGGAGTGGCCATCGTCACGCAATCGGGCAATCTCGCCGTGAACTTCACCATGACGCGACGTGGCCTGCCTCTCGCCGCCATCTTCACGCTCGGAAACCAGGCGGATACGGATATGGCCGCCGTACTCGAGACCCTCTGTGGCGACGATCGCATCACCGCCATCGGACTCCACATCGAGGGCCTGCCCGACGCCGCCGCCTTTGGCGCGGCGGCTGAAAAAGCGCGCCAATCGGGCAAGCCCGTGGTCGCATTGAAGACCGGAAGATCCGAGCAGGGTGCGAAAGTGACCATGAGCCATACCAACTCCCTCGCGGGAACGGATGCACTCTACGACGCCCTATTCGCGCGCCTGGGCATCGCGCGCGTCACGTCGATCACCGCATTCGTCGAAACCCTGAAATTCCTGCACCATGGGGGCCCTTTGACGGGCGGTCGCATCGCATCGCTCAGCTGTTCGGGCGGGGAAGCCGCACTCGTCGCGGATCTGGCCGAAGGCAGGAAGATTTCTTTTCCACCCTTCGACAGCACCACTCGGACCCATATCGCGGCCACCTTGAACGAATACGTGACGATCGACAACCCCCTCGATTACCACACCTTCATCTGGGATCAGGCCGATAAACTCGAGGCGACTTTCAGCGCGACTCTGCAGGCCGACTTCGATTGTGGGATGTTGATCCTGGACATCCCCACGAATCCGGATATGAATGCCGCCGGCTGGGAAGTGACGGCCCGGGCCTTTGCGCGGGCCGCAGAAATATCGGGAGCTCGCGCGGCGCTGGTCGCCACCCTGCCGGAATGCCTCCCGGAGCCCATCGCCGAGGAACTCTCCGCTCTCGATGTGGCGCCCATGGCGGGCCTGGACGATGCCCTCACGGCTTTCGAGGCGGCCGCCACAATCGGAAGAAATTGGCAGGAGCATCGGAGCGGCCCGCCCCTGGCCCCGACAGTCCTGAAATCAACCCCGATCTCATGCCTCTCGGAATTCCAGGCGAAGGAACGCCTCAATGCCTATGGCCTCGCGGTTCCGAAGAGCGTGGTCTGCGCGGTGGCGGATGCCGCGGCGGCCGCAGCGGGTGTGGGTTTTCCGGTCGCCTTGAAGGCTTCCGGCGCAGATCTCGCCCATAAGACTGAAGTCGGGGGGGTTCGCCTGGACTTGCGCAACGAAAGGGATGTGGAGCGGGCGGCGAAGGCCATGGCCGATCTCAGCCCGGAGTTGCTGGTCGAAGCGATGGTCACGGGGGCGGTCGCAGAACTCATCGTCGGCGCCCGGCACGATCCACAATTCGGCCACGCCCTCGTGATCGGAGCCGGGGGCATTCTCACGGAACTGCTCGAGGATAGTATCACCCTGCTGCTGCCAACGAATGAGACCGAAATCGCAGCGAGCCTGGAGGGGCTGAAGGTCGCGAGACTCATCAAAGGCTTCCGAGGCAGAGCTGGTGACCATGCGGCGACCGTGAAGGCAATTGCGGCGATCGCGAGATTCGTCGAAGATCACGCGGACCGTCTCGATGAGCTGGATATCAATCCCCTGCTCGTTCTAGCGCCCGGCCGGGGCGTCGTGGCTGTAGACGCCCTGATTCGACTGCACGAATAGGAGTGAAGCATGACGACGGAAAACATTCGCAGCGAGCGCCATGACCGCGTGCTGGAGGTCACCATCGATCGGCCGAAGGCCAATGCCATCGATGCTCCCACCAGCCGTATCATGGGAGAACTTTTTGCGGACTTCCGGGACGATCCCGAGTTGCGCTGCGCCATCTTGACGGGGGCCGGCGAAAAATTCTTCTGCCCCGGTTGGGATCTGAAGGCCGCAGCCGCTGGAGAAGCACCCGATAGCGATTATGGCGTGGGGGGATTCGGGGGGCTGCAGGAATTGCCGAATATGAACAAACCCGTGATTGCCGCGGTCAACGGCCTCGCCTATGGAGGGGGCTTCGAGATCGCCATTTCCTGCGACCTGATCCTGGCGGCCGAACACGCGAGCTTCGCCCTGCCCGAGATCCGCTCGGGAACTCTCGCCGACGCCGCAACCATCAAGCTCCCGCGCCGAATTCCCTATCACGTAGCGATGGAACTCCTTTTCACGGGCCGCGTAATGGATGTCGAGGAAGCCCGGCGATGGGGCATCGTCAATGAAATCCTGCCGGCGGAGAAGCTATTGGAGCGCGCCCGCGAACTGGCCCAACTACTCGCGTCCGGGCCACCCCTGGTCTTCGCGGCCATCAAAGAAACCCTGAGGGAAACCGCTCATCTCCCCATCCAGCAGGCCTTTGATCAGGTGACCCAACGCAAGCTCGCCACGGTGGACAAGCTCTATTCGAGCGAAGATCAGCTCGAAGGTGGCCGCGCTTTCGCGGAAAAACGCGACCCCATCTGGAAGGGGCGCTGACCGGCAAAGCCCCTCACGGCGCCACGATCACCTCGACCGGAAGTCTCGCCCGCCCGAGGGCTGCCTCGAGCATCGGAATCTTGAGTCGATCCTCTTCTGGATCCAGGGGCTCACCGCGCAGCCGAGCCGCCTCCCTCAGTTCCTGCAGCCCGCGTTCCCTCTCACCCTCCAGGAGTAAAAGTACGCCGAGACTGGCCCGGCCCATCCACTCGAGAGGAGCCAGATCTCGGGCCGATTCCAGATAAGAGCGAGCGGCCTGATAGAAATAGAAGGGAGTCTTCCTGCAATAACGACCCAGGACCAGCAGCCAGAGGTGTCCAGCTTTCAGATCGAAGCGACCGTCCAGGAAGTGCTGCAGATGCGTCTCCAGCTCCAACGTTGGGGGGATTGAGCGACAGCTTCGAACTCCCCAACGCACTCGCGACCTCGAGGGCCATCAGCGCGGCTCCCCGGGGCGTGGGATGCACGTTGTCTCCGATCCACTCGAAACCCACGAGACCATTCGGGGCCGCGCGGCTGAAGGCGGCCTCGACATCGACCAGAAAGACGCCTTCGCCCCGAGCCAGCTCGTGAAGAAAAGCGGTCTGTACGGATAGAATGCGCCAGGGATAGGGATCGAGGTCCGCAGGGCGACGCAACAATGCCCTGGCGGCATCCGGATCCCCACGGAGACGCGCGATCTGCCCCTCCTGAAATACGAACATGGCGTCCTCGCCGAAAGCACTCCGCCATCCGGCGATCGCTTCTTCGGCGACCCCCAGTTCCCCGGCCGCAAGGAGCGCCTCGGCTTCGGAGACGTGCGCATCATAGTCCGGATCCGCATGGTTCCAGACGAGGTCGTTGTGGACGGGGGGCCAATTGGAGAGATTGATGGGCGCCGTCATCAGGAAGACCGGCACATCCCGCTCTCGGGCGTCGCGAACGAGTTCAGTCAGATTTCGCCGATAACCCTGCAGCCGAGCCTGGAACCACGAACTCCCTCGATCGACGGCATGCAGGCGCTCGGGCAGGGCCGGTCGGGTTCCGGCCGCGAAGCGGTCGAGCAGGCGAATCAGCGCCGAGTGGAGGGTTCCTTCCCAGACCCAGCCCCTCAGCCGGGAGTGCTCGCCGCTGCGGTTCAGGAACTCATTATGCGCGCAGAGCATCACGAGAGCGTCGAGTTCTCCGACCTCCACGGCGTGGGCGGCCGCGCGACGCACCCGGGCGGAAGACGTGGCCACTTCGGCGAGATTGACGACCTCGACGGAACGGCCCCTCGCCGAGTTCCGCAACAGAAACTCCAGCTGGGATGCAAAACCACCTCGGGCAGCGGCGTACCATAGGCCGTGGACCCTCCGACGACCCCGATGCGAATCGAGCCCAGCGCTTTCGCTTCCAGCTCGATCTCCCGAGGAGGATGGCCCTCGACGATTCTCGCTCCCCCCTCCAGCAGCCCCATCAAGAGCACCGCACTGCCGAGTGCAAGCAGGAGTCTCGCCAGCATTTCTCAGTTCCTCGCATCCGAATGTCGCGCTCGGGGAAGATCGCCGATAACGGCGGGAGCAAAGCTCAAAGCGAGGGATGCGCCAACGGGGAGAACGGAATCAATGGGATGACCTGCCAGACTCCTGCAGCCCGAATCCGTAGAAATTCCCGAAAGGGGAAGCTGGCCGCTTCGAAGCTCCGTATCTGCATCCTCCTGCTTCGCATCGAAAGGAGGCCACTTCGGCCGAGAGCGCATGACCCTTCTGCACGGGTCCCGAATCGGAGATCTTGAGACATGCGGCTCCCGAGGCGCTGAATCCCGGATGATCGCCAACACGGCACCGTCGGGAATATCCCCATGCCAGTGGGTATTCAACTCCTGGGGCATTGGTATTCGCAGCGGTCGCGGGGTTGAGGGAGCGCAACCGCCAACGCCGTCTCCAGGAGTCGGAAGCATGAAGTTCGAGCCTGATCGTCTGGAACCCATTCCTCCTTCTCATCCACACATCACCCACGCACCTCCCACGCACCCCAAAACGCCACCCGAGAACCCGATGCGCGCGGGCGGGCGGGCGAATCCCGATCGAAGCCATCGGTTGCCCGCGCGCGCGGCCCCTCCAAAAAAAGCAGCATCGCTTGAAAGCCACGGCTTCCACTCGGCTCCAGGGACTCCCTGGACTCGCCAATTCGCTCTGTCCAACCCGCCAGATCCTGGACCTTCCAGCGCCGAGCCGTCTTGAGGAGCAACCACGGGATCCCGGTCGACTGAGAGAATGAAAACAGTCGGCAGCCGGGCCCGGGAACCCGATTGTCCCGCGAATTCTCACCTCGAGTCCAGGGATTACCCCCCCCCGGGGGGGGCCTGC
>CAYTAT010000010.1:59513-113352 GCA_964435795.1 uncultured Spirochaetaceae bacterium | reverse complement strand
GAGCGGGCGTCGTGGCCGAGGTTATCGAGTAGAGCACGCTCGCTTCGAGGGGTTTCATCCCTCGAGGCGCAACAGGGGTTTCATCGAGGGCGGGAAATGGCGGAAGACGACACACAAAAAATTCGAATCAGGATGAAGGCATACGACCATAAGCTCCTCGATCAAAGTGCCCGTGAAATCGTGGACACGGCGACACGCACGGGTGCGCGAGTCGCCGGCCCGATCCCGCTGCCTACGAATATCAATAAGTTCACGGTCTTGCGGGGCCCTCATATCGACAAGAAATCCCGCGAACAATTCGAAATGCGCACGCATAAGCGCCTGATCGATATTCTCGATCCCACCGCGCAGACGGTGGATGCGTTGATGAAGCTCGAATTGGCCGCAGGAGTGGACGTGGAGATCAAACTGTAGCCATGGCGACCGTAGATATCGTCACGAAAGAGAATCAGAGCGCCGGATCCCTTGATCTGGATCCGGCGGTTTTTGAAGCGAGAATCCGTCCGCATCTCTATCACGCAGAGGTGCGCCGGCAGCTCGCAAGGCGTCATGAAGGCACCCATGCGACTCGGAATCGGGCGCTGGTCTCGGGAGGCGGCGCGAAACCCTATCGGCAGAAGGGCACAGGCCGGGCACGTCAGGGAACGACTCGGGCTCCACAATGGAAGGGGGGCGGTGTCGTATTTGGCCCGGTCCCGCGGAGTCATGATCACAAGCTCCCCAAGAAGATGCGCAAGGCTGCGTTGGTGAGCGCTTTGACGCAATGGCTGGGTGAGGGATCGATCATCGTCGTCGACGACTTCGAAATCGATGAATACAAGACCCGGAAGATGGCCGATATGCTGGGGAAGTTGGGTCTTTCGGGCCAGAAAGTGCTGATCCTGATCGAGGATGCCATGCCCAAGTTGGAGGCCTCGGTGCGCAACATTCCGGGGGTAGGGCTTGTCAGGGCCGCTGGACTCAATGTCTATGACATCCTTCGCCATAGAAAGATCCTGGCAACGAAGGCTGCGATCGAGGCACTTCAGACGAGGCTCGTAGGTGCGCCCGCAGAAGGGGGGAGCGAATGAATGTCCATGAAGTGATTCGCCGACCACTTGTCACCGAGAAGAGCACCATCGGTCGGGAAACTCAAAATCTCGCCACTTTTGCGGTGGATGTGCGGGCAACCAAGCACGATATCAAGCGGGCGATCGAGGAACTCTTCGATGTTCGCGTCACCGCAGTTCGAACCATGCGGCAGCAGGGGAAGAAGCGCCGCGTGGGTCGCCAGATTGGCCGCCGACCCGCGTGGAAGAAGGCCATTGTCCAGTTGGCCGAGGGCCAATCGATCGAATTCTTCGAGGGAGTCTAGACGGATGGCCATCAAGGTCTACAAGCCCACCAGTCCCGGGCGCCGCAATATGAGCGTTTCAGACTTCGGTGAGATCACTCGCGGTCGTCCAGAGCGATCGCTCACCGAAGGGCGCGTCGGCAAGAGCGGTGGCCGTAATGTGAACGGCCGAATCACCAGCTATCACCGAGGAGGTGGGCATAAGCGCCGGCAGCGCAAGGTTGATTTTCGCCGTGACAAGGTTGGGATACCCGCGAAGGTAGCGGCCATCGAGTACGACCCGAATCGGTCGGCCAATATCGCCCTTCTTTATTATGTCGACGGAGCGAAGAGCTATATTCTGGCTCCGAATGGGCTTGCCATCGGCGATCAGGTCTCTTCAGGCGCTGGCTCTGATGTGCAGGTCGGAAATGCTCTACCCCTGGCCAACATCCCTTTGGGTACACAAGTGCACGCAATAGAATTGAAGCCCGGAAAGGGCGCCCAACTGGTACGCTCGGCCGGGACAAGCGCACAGCTCATGGCCAGGGAAGACAATCTCGCCACCCTCCGACTCCCGAGCGGTGAAATGCGGATGGTTCATATTGATTGTATGGCCACGATCGGACAGGTGGGAAATTGGGAACACGAAAATCAGCGTGTGGGAAAGGCCGGTCGATCCCGGTGGAAGGGCAAGCGACCCAACGTCCGTGGCGTCGCAATGAATCCAGTAGATCATCCCATGGGTGGGGGTGAGGGCAGATCCTCGGGTGGGCGCCATCCGTGTACACCCTGGGGTAAGCCCACCAAGGGCGCTAAGACTCGCAACAATCCCAGTTCGGATCAATATATCGTCACTCGGCGAAGGAAGAAGTAGATGGCACGCTCCCTGAAGAAAGGTCCCTTCGTGGATCCGAGTTTGCAGAAGAAGGTCGACACAGTAGTCAGGTCGGGATCGAAGCAGGTGATTCGCACCTGGTCTCGTCGCTCGATGATTACTCCGGATTTTGTAGGGATGACCTTCCATGTCCACAACGGGAAGCTATTCATGCCCGTATTCGTGACCGAAAATATGGTGGGGCATCGGCTCGGGGAGTTTGCTCCGACCCGGAAGTTTACCGGTCATGCATCGGACAGGAAGGTGAAGCGCTGAGATGGAAGTTCGAGCATCGCTCAAGGGCTATCGCGTCAGTGCCTTCAAGGCTCGCCTGGTCGCGAATCAAGTCCGAGGCAAAGGGGTAGAAGAGGCTTTGAATATCCTCGCCCTTTCGCAGAAGAAGTCGGCACCTCCGATCGATAAATTGATTCGCTCGGCCGTAGCCAACGCAAACGACAAGAATGAAAACTCGAGTATGCATATTGATGTTGACAGCCTGATCGTCTCCAGGATCACGGTGGACGAGGGGCCAAGCATGTGGCGGATTCGGCCTCGTGCCCAGGGTCGTGCGTCCTGGGTTCAGAAGCGTGCCAGTCACATCACTGTGATTCTCGCGGACAGCTGACGATAAGAGCGGGGGAAGACGTGGGTCAAAAGGTTCATCCATACGGTTTTCGAGTAGGAACGCTTTACGGCTGGCAGTCGAATTGGTTCGCCGACAAGCACTATGCCGAGCAGCTCGATGAAGACGTTTCTGTGCGCAAATACATCAAGAAGAAGCTCTATCACGCTGGCATATCAAAGGTCGTGATCGAGCGGACTGGTGAGAAGATGGTCGCCAATATCCATACGGCGAGGCCGGGTATCCTGATTGGAAAACGGGGTGCCGAGGTGGATGTCCTTCGAGATGAATTGAAGCGATTTACCTCTCGGGACATTTTCATCAATGTGAAGGAAATCCGCAAAGCGGAGCTGGACGCACAACTCGTCGCTGAAAATATCGCCACGCAACTGGAGCGACGCGTCGCGTTCCGGCGTGCCATGAAGAAGGCGATGATCGCAACCATGAAATTCGGGGCCGAAGGGATCCGCATTCAGTGTTCAGGTCGACTGGGTGGTGCGGAAATGGGCCGTCGTGAATGGTATCGAGATGGCCGGGTACCTCTGCATACGCTGCGGGCAGAAATAGAGTACGGCTTCTGCGAAGCCCGAACCACATATGGTCTAATCGGCGTCAAATGCTGGATTTTCAAGGGCGAGGTCAGCGACAAGGAACTCCGGAAGGGGCCCCTCGGCCATGACGCACCCACGGGCCGTGTTCGACCAGGTCCGAATCGGTAAAGGGGACGGAGCATGCTTCAGCCGAGAAAAGTCAAACATCGGAAGGTCCAAAAGGGCCGACTGCGTGGTAAGGCGCGTCGCGGGAATACCGTGAGCTTTGGAGACTACGGCCTGCAGGCCATGAGTACCGGTTTCATTAGTGCCAGGCAGATCGAAGCTGCCCGTATTGCCATGACACGTCATATCAAGCGCGGCGGGAAGGTATGGATCCGGCTCTTCCCCGACAAGCCGATCAGCCAGAAACCTGCCGAGACTCGGATGGGTAAAGGCAAGGGAAATCCTGAGGCATGGGTAGCGCCGATCAAGAGGGGCAAGATCCTCTACGAGCTTGAGGGCGTAGAAGTGGAGATCGCTCGGGAAGCGCTGCGGCTGGCCGCGCATAAATTGCCGATCGCAACACGCTTCGTGGCGAGAGAGGAGCAGACATGAAGGCGGGTGAGTTGCGCGAGCTGGCTGTCTCCGAAATCAAGCAGAAAACCCTGGAGACGAAGAATGACCTCTTTAATGCCAAAATCAAGCAGGCAACGGGCCAGTTGGAGGACACGGCAAAATTGTCCCGACTGAGGCGAGAGATCGCTCGGCTGGAAACCGTTCTACTCGAAAAGCAAGAGGCGACAAAGTGACCGAGCGAGGAAGTAAGAGAACGATGGTCGGTACGGTAGTCAGCGACAAAATGGATAAAACCGTCGTGGTGCGGGTGGAGCGTCTTGTCCAGGACCGACGGTACAAGAAATATATTCGTCGCTATTCCCGTTTCATGGCACACGATGAAAACAACGATTGCAGGGCCGGTGACCAGGTGCGGATTATCGAGCACCGACCTCTTTCCAAGCGGAAGCGTTGGAAGGTTCAGGAAACCGTCGTCAGGGCAACGGGAGTTTAGGAAGCAGAGAAATGATTCAAGCCGAATCGACATTGGCTGTAGCCGACAACTCCGGTGCACGAAAGATCAAGTGCATTCGCGTATTGGGTGGGTCGCGAAGGCGGTTTGCATCCGTCGGGGACATCATCATCGTCACCGTGAAGGAAGCGATTCCGAACGGCCGAGTAAGAAAAGGTGAGGTCCGCCGAGCGGTGATCGTGCGCACGAAGAAGGGCATCGGTCGCAGTGATGGATCGCATATACTTTTCGACGAGAACGCGGCTGTGCTCATCGAAAACGATAAAGAAGTTGTCGGCACGCGCATCTTCGGGCCTGTCGCCCGGGAACTGAGGGGTCGAGGGTTCATGCGAATTGTCTCATTGGCTCCCGAGGTATTGTAAATGAAGCCGCGAATGCAAGAGCGCTATCGCGAAGAAATCGTCCCCAAGTTGCGGGAAGAGTTCAACTACACGAATCCGCATCAAATCCCCGTGATGAAGAAGGTTATTGTGAATATCGGCTTGGGTGAGGCTACCCAGAACTCGAAACTTCTGGACAAGGCGATGGAAGAACTTTCCCAGATCACGGGCCAGAAGCCGTCTCTCCGTCGCGCCAAGAAAAGCGTCTCGAATTTTCGATTGCGAGAGGGGCAGGGGATTGGCGCGAAGGTGACCCTGCGCGGATCCCGGATGTGGGAATTTATCGACCGACTGTTGACGGTTGCGCTGCCACGGGTTCGGGACTTTGGCGGGGTATCCGAGCGAGCATTTGACGGGCGGGGGAACTACACGCTCGGAGTCAGGGATCAGACGATCTTTCCCGAAGTGAACTACGACGCTGTGGAAAGAGTCACGGGGATGAATGTGACGATGGTTACCAGCGCGGAAACTGACGCCGAAGGTCTGGCCTTGCTCAGGCATCTGGGCGTGCCCTTTCGGAAGTAAGGATTTCCAGACATGATGACAGACCCGATTGGTGACATGCTCACCAGGATCAGGAATGCAGGCAGAGTGAGACATGCGGAGACCCGCTGTCCATCCTCGAAGCTCAAAGTGGCGGTGGCTCGAGTTTTGAGCGACGAAGGCTTCGTGGGAGAAGTGAAAACCGAGGAAGTGGATAAGAAGGCGGTCCTCATCATTGAACTCAGATACAAAGAGTCTGGGGGGGCGATGATCGAGAGCATTCAGCGCGTCAGCAAACCCGGCCGACGGGTTTATGTGGGAGCGCCAGAGGTGGAGAGAGTTCGGGGAGGCTTGGGGATGACAATCCTGTCGACTTCGAATGGGGTCATTTGTGACCGGGAAGCACGCTCTCAGAAGGTGGGTGGCGAAGTGATTTGCGAGGTCTGGTAGCGATGTCTCGAATCGGCAAAAAGCCCGTCCCCCTGCCGGATGGCGTGGAAGTCAAGGTCGCCGAGACGGAAATTCACGTCAAGGGACCCAAAGGGGCTCTTTCGGGTCCGCTGCCCTCGATGATCGTGGGTGAAGTGAACGAAGAAGGACTCGTGCTGACTCGAACGGATGATAAGAATGAATCGAGAGCGCATCACGGTCTGGCTCGAGCGCTGGCCAATAATATGGTCGTGGGTGTGACGATCGGTTTCCAGAAGGTCCTGGAAATTGAAGGAGTCGGCTATCGCGCCGAAGCGAAGGGGAAGACTCTGGTTCTGACATTGGGCTTCTCACATCCGGTGGAGAAGGCCATACCGGAGGGGCTTTCGGTCGAAATGGACGGCCAGACGAAGATGAAGATCGAAGGCATCGACAAGCAGGCCGTTGGGCAATTTGCGGCGGAAATTCGAAAACTCAGGCCGCCTGAACCCTATAAGGGCAAAGGGATCCGATACGCCGGCGAGTACATCAGGCGGAAGGTCGGCAAGGCTGGAGCAGGCTGAGGTCAGCATGAAAAATAAAGTTGTCGAAGAAAAACGCAGGCAATGGCGCGCGCGAAGTCGACGCAGCACCAAGAATCTCGGTCGGCCGGACAGGCCCATGGTGATGGTCTATCGCACATCGAAGCATATCTACGCTCAGATTCTGGACGTGGAATCGGGCAGAACGCTGGGTGCCGTATCGAGTCGGAGCAAGTCCGTCGTTTCGGACGGCGGGACGGGCAATATCGACGCGGCAAAGAAGGTGGGTACGGCCCTCGCGGCGCTGGCCCGGGAAAAGCAGATCGAAAGCGTGGTATTCAATCGGAATGGCTTCCTCTATCACGGCCGAGTCAAGGCCCTGGCCGAGGCTGCTAGGGAAGCGGGGCTGCAGTTCTGATATGGCGAAAATCATCAAGTCATCGCAGATCAATCCAAATGACTTCGATCTCACGGATCGGGTTATTTACATCAACCGTGTCGCGAAGGTCGTAAAAGGTGGACGAAGATTCAGTTTCAGCGCCCTGGTCGTCGTCGGTGATGGAAACGGTCTCGTCGGCGTCGGGCTGGGGAAGGCAGGAGAAGTTCCCGAAGCGATCCGAAAGGGTGTCGACAAGGCCAGGAAGACCCTGATTCGAATCCCCCTCATCGATGGCACATTGCCCCACGAAGTTCTGGGTCGATTCGGAGCGGGAAGCGTGATGCTCAAGCCCGCGTCTCCCGGTACCGGTGTGATTGCGGGTGGTCCCGTCAGGGCCGTGGTGGAGTCGGCGGGGGTCCACGACATCCTGACCAAGACGCTGGGCAGCAATAATCCGCGCAACGTCGTCAATGCCGTCATGGAGGGGCTTCAGCAATTGCGCGACCCCGATGAGCGGTTGGCCGAATTGGGGCGGCTTCGGGGATGACGGAGAAGGCGATGATCAGGGTGAAGCAGGTCAAAAGCGAGATCGGCTACAACCGAAGACAGCGAGCCACGCTCAAGGGATTGGGCATTCGTCGTATGCATCAGGTGGTCGAAGTGGAAGATACGCCTTCGGTTCGGGGCATGATCGACAAGGTCAGCCATCTGGTGAAGGTCATGGGGGAAGAGGCCGATGCTTGATCGACTGAGTCCGCGTCCCGGAGCCAAGGGTCGCCGCCAGCGTGTAGGCCGTGGGCCCGGTTCCGGTCGCGGCAAGACAACGGGTACGGGTGTCAAGGGGCAGGGAACCCGCTCGGGCAAGAAGATCAAGCCGTGGTTCGAGGGCGGCCAGATGCCCCTGACCCAGCGGGTACCCAAGCGGGGTTTCAAGAACCGGTCACGAACGGAAACGGAAGTGGTGAATGTGGGAGAATTGTCACGCCTGGGCGATGGCGCGTTGGTGGATGCTGAAGTTCTCGCACGTTGCGGCCTGATCCGGGGATCCGGAGCACCGGTGAAGCTTCTGGGCGACGGTGACTCTCCCGCGAACCTGACCGTGAAGTTGCATCGGGTCAGTGGAAGCGCCCGAAGCAAGGTCGAGGCTGCGGGCGGCAGCGTGGAGTTGATTGGATGACCGCGGGATTCCAGAACATCTGGAGAATCCCGGAGTTGAGAGCGAGAATTCTCTTTACTTTTGGCATGTTGGCCGTCTATCGAATCGGATGCGTCGTGGTGACGCCCGGGATCGATGCCCAGGTCATTCGTTCCTTTTTCGCACAGATGCAGGGAACTGTATTTGGGCTGATCAACCTTTTTTCGGGAGGTGCCATGGAGCAACTCTCGATTTTTGCTCTGGGCATCATGCCCTATATCAGCGCCACCATCATCTTTCAGTTGCTGACGGTGGTGATCCCAGCCCTGGAGGCTCTCAAGAAGGAGGGTGAGCAGGGCCAGAAGAAGATCAATCAATGGTCTCGCTATGCGACGATCGTTCTCGCCCTTTTTCAGAGTTTCCTGATGGCATTGGCGCTCGAGGGCGGGCAATTCGGTGAGGGTGCGGTACTGAGCCCCGGTTGGGGATTTCGGATCGTGACGATGGTAACGCTGACATCGGGCACGGCCTTTATCATGTGGCTGGGAGAGCAGGTTACGGAACGCGGCATTGGCAATGGTATTTCCTTGATCATCTTTTCGGGGATCATCGTCAGCATTCCGTCAGGCATTTCCAATCTGATCGATATGATTCGTACCGATCAATTCAGTCCTCTCGAGGCGATCCTGGTCCTGGTCTTCGCAATGGGTGTTGTGGGTGCGGTGGTCTTTGTTGAAAGGGGACAGCGGCGCATTCCGATCCAGCATGCACGTCGTGCCGTGGGACGACAGGTCACCCAGGGAGGCACGAGCTATTTCCCACTGCGAGTGAATTCCGCGGGTGTGATTCCTCCGATTTTTGCTTCCTCTCTTCTGATGTTGCCTCTGACGGTCCGCCAATTCAGTGACAGTCCGGCAATCCAGAGTTTCATAGACCAATTTCTCAATCCCGGAGACTGGACCTATAACCTGATCTACGTGGTATTGATCATGTTCTTCTGTTTCTTCTATACGGCCATCATCATCAACCCGGTGGATGTTTCCGAGAACATCAAGCGTTCGGGAGGTTATATTCCGGGTGTGCGGCCGGGGAAGAATACGGCCGAATACATCGACGGCGTATTGAGCAGGCTGACCTTCATCGGTGCCGTCTACGTCTCCCTGATCTGCGTGCTCCCGGTGATTCTTTCGACTCGAATGAATGTGCCCTTCTATTTTGGTGGGACGGCATTGCTGATTGTTGTCGGTGTCTCGCTCGATACGGTTGGGCAGATAGACGCACATATGGTTTCTCGACACTATGAGGGCTTCGTGAAGGGGGGTCGTCTGAGGGGAAGGTTGGGTCGATGACGGCGACCAGGATCGTAATCCTCGGGGCTCCCGGGGCGGGGAAGGGGACCCAGGCTGTAGCGATTGCCCGGGATCTGGGAATTCCTCATATCTCGACGGGGGATATGCTTCGCGCTGCCGTGGCAGCCGAAACCCCGGTGGGGCTGAAGGCCAAGGCGATCATGGATGCCGGTAGACTGGTCGGTGACGACATCGTGATCGGCATTTCGGAAGATCGGCTCGCTCAGGACGACGCCAGCAAGGGATTCATCCTGGATGGTTTTCCCCGAACGGCCGCTCAGGCCGAAGCCTTGGACGCATTGCTCGAGCGATTGGGGAGCGCCCTGGACTGCTGTCTGGCCCTGACCGTGGACACGGAAGAGGTCGTGGCAAGGCTGCTCAAGAGGGCGGAAATCGAGGGCAGGGCCGATGACAACGAGGAAACCATCCGGGAGCGAATGCGGGTCTACGATCAGCAGACGGCGCCCTTGCTCGATTACTATCGGGAGCGGGGACTCCTGAGGGAAGTCGAGGGGATGGGTAGCGTTGAAGAGGTAGCCGAGGCGATCCGGCGGGCGTTGGAGCAAGCGTGAAGTACAGCGAACAGATTGCGCTGAAAAGTCGGCGAGAACTGGCCGAAATGAGGGAGGTGGGCGTACAGACGGCCGAAATTCTGCTGATTCTCCGGGAAAAGGCACGCCCCGGGGTAACTACGGGAGAACTCGATGAGGTGGCCGGCGCGGAATTGAAGCGTAGGGGGCTCCAATCCCCATTTCTCGGCTATGCACCCGGGGGGCTTCCGCCCTATCCTGCGGTGCTCTGCGTTTCTGTGAATGAAGAGATCGTTCACGGGATTCCGGGGTCGCGCGAACTTCGCGAGGGTGACATACTCAGCTTGGATTTCGGGGTCGAAAACCGCGGCTTCCACGGCGATTCGGCCGTGACGGTTCCGATCGGAGAGGTGGACGAGGACGCCCGGGCCCTGATCGAAGCGACACGGGACTCCCTCTATGAGGGCGTGGCGCAGATGGTGCCTGGAAACCGATTGTCTGATATCGGGGCTGCTGTTCAAAAATGCGCAGAAGCGGGTGGCTACTCGGTCGTGCGGCAATTCGTCGGCCACGGAATTGGTCGCCAGATGCATGAACCCCCGCAAGTGCCGAATTACGGAAGACCTGGCCGAGGACAGCGACTGCAACAGGGGATGGTTTTGGCCGTAGAGCCGATGGTCAATATGGGCAGCGAGGAGGTCCAGATGCTTGATGATGAGTGGACGGCTGTGACCGAAGACGGTCAGCTTTCGGCACATTTCGAGCATACGATCGCCGTTACGGATGACGGCCCGGAAATTTTGACACGGATTGAAGGATCCCATTGAAGAGAAGGCGACCGTCGCCTGGGAATCATGGAAAGAGACAGAGATGAAGGTCAGGGCATCAATTCGGAAAATGTGTGACAAATGCCAGATCATCCGGCGCCGAGGTGTAGTGAGGGTGATCTGTGAAAATCCGAAACATAAGCAGCGCCAGGGGTGAAAAGGATTTTTCTTTTCGGATCGAGTGCTCCCAGGGAGAGATAAATGGCACGAATCGCAGGCGTCGACCTGCCGAGAAATAAGAAAATCGAGATCTCGCTGACCTATATCTACGGAGTCGGTCGGACTCTCGCATCCGAAATCTGCGATAAGGCGGGTGTGGACAGGGAAACCAAGACCGACCGACTCAGCGAAAGTGAAGCGATCAAACTTCGCGAAGTCATCGAACGCGACTACAAGGTGGAGGGCGACCTGCGCCGGGAAGTCAGCCAGAATGTCAAGATGCTGATGGATATCGGCTGCTATCGCGGCTTGAGGCATCGGCGCAATCTTCCGGTTCGCGGTCAGCGGACCCATACCAATGCCCGGACGCGGAAGGGTCCGGCCAAGACTGTCGCGGGCAAGAGACTCGCGCCGAGGAAATAGCGTAGCGATCTATGGCAACCAATAAGAGCAGCCGCAAAAAGAAGGTCAAGAAGAACGTTCCCACCGGAATGGCTCACATCCAGTCGACGTTCAACAATACGATCATTACGATCACGGATGTCGGCGGGAATGCGATCGCCTGGGCGAGTGCCGGCCAGCAGGGTTTCAAGGGCTCCCGGAAGTCTACGCCTTTCGCCGCGCAGATGGCCGCCGAAGAGTGCGCGAAGAAGGCTCAGGAACACGGAGTTCGAACGCTGGGTGTCGAGGTAAAAGGACCCGGTGGAGGACGCGAGTCCGCACTGCGTGCCCTGCAGGCGGCGGGCATGAAGATCACGATGATCAGGGACGTTACTCCAATTCCCCATAACGGTTGCCGACCCCCGAAGCGGCGGCGGGTCTGAGAGGCAGTTCATGGCGCGATATCGAGGTTCTGTTTGTCGGCTCTGCCGGCGTGAGGGAAACAAACTTTTCCTGAAGGGAGATCGCTGCTTCAGTGAGAAGTGTGGCATTGAGAAGCGTGCCTATCCGCCCGGGATGCACGGTCAGGGGAGAGTCCGCTTCTCGGATTATGGCGTTCAGTTGCGCGAAAAACAGAAGGTGAAGCGCATGTACGGGCTGCTGGAAAAGCAGTTCAGGCAGACCTTTCATCGGGCCGCATCGATGAAAGGCCGATCTGGTGAGAACCTGCTGATTCTGCTGGAGAGACGACTCGACAACGTGATATTCCGGATGGGATATGCGACGTCTCGCGCGGAGGCCCGGCAACTTGTGAAACACGGTCACTTCCTGGTGGACGGAAATAAGGTCAAAACACCGTCGATTCTCATGAAGCCAGGAATGACGATCGGACTGCGAGAACGCTCAGGCAAGGTCGCGCGGGTAACGGATGCCCTGGAAGCTCTCGAGGGTCGCAGCGTTCCCCAATGGCTGGAAATAGATAAGGCAGAGAAGACGGGCACGGTGAAGCAGATGCCCACCCGAGAAGATGTCACACTCCCCATTGATGAACAGTTGATCGTCGAACTCTACTCGCGTTGAGCAGGGTGGGGCGGCCTCGATGCCCGTATTGGAGGCTGATCGTCTCGAGGACCAAGCCCGCCTGGAAGTCGTTGATTTGAGTTTTGCGGGAAGAATGGAAATTCCACCAGACTACTCGTCTGGATTCTAAGGAGAGTCCGATGCAGGAAGAACTGATTGCAGCCAATTGGCGGGACCTGATTCGCCCGCGGCGACTTGATCTCGAGGAGGATTCCCTCGCTTCGACCTATGGTCGATTTTCATGTGAGCCTCTGGAGAGAAGTTTTGGAACGACTCTCGGAAACGCCTTGCGAAGGGTGATGCTCTCCTCATTGCAGGGAGCGGCCATCACCAGTGTGCGCATGCAGGGTGTCCTTCATGAATTCTCCACGATTCCGGGAGTCATGGAGGATGTGAGTGAAATCGTTCTGAATCTGAAAGAAGTGCGGATGCGAATGCATGCCGAGGGTCCTCGACGGGTCCGCATCGCGAAATCCGGGGCGGGGATCGTCACAGCCGGAGATTTCGTTTCCGACGATCAGACGGTCGAGATCATGAATCGCGACCTGAAGATCTGCACGCTCGGAGTGGAAGCCGATTTCGAACTCGAGGCCACCGTGGGTTCGGGAAAGGGCTATGTCCTGGCCGAGGATAATAAGGCAGAGGATATGCCGATCGGGACGATCCCGATCGATTCCGTCTTCTCCCCGATTCGCCGGGTCAATTATGTCGTCACACCGGCACGCGTGGGGCGGGCGACGGATTTCGATAAACTGACTTTTGAGGTCTGGACGGATGGAGCCGTCGCTCCCGCAGACGCTCTGGCCTATGCGGCAAAGATCCTGAAGGAGCAGCTCTCGATCTTCATCAATTTCGAAGAGCAGGAAGAGGCGCCTCAGCACTTTGCCGACGAGCCGGAGCCCTTGAATCCGAATCTATTCAAATCGGTCGATGAGCTCGAACTCTCGGTGCGTTCGGCGAATTGTCTGCAGAATGCGAATATTCGTTTTATCGGCGAACTCGTGATGAAGACCGAATCCGAGATGCTGAAGACGAAAAATTTTGGTCGGAAATCCCTCAACGAGATCAAGGATATCCTGGCTTCGATGGCGCTTTCCCTTGGAATGATGGTCGAGAATCTTCCCAGTCGGACGGATCTCGAATTGATGCGCGAGCAGCGTGAGGCTTGATCGATGAGGCATCGGAAATCCGGTAGGACCCTTGGGCGAACGAGCTCCCATCGGAAGGCTCTCTTCCGAAATATGGTGACATCGTTGCTTGATCATGAGCGTATTCAGACGACCGATGCCAAGGCGAAGGAGTTGAGGGGGCTGGCGGATCGAATGATTACCCTCGGCAAGCGGGGTGATCTGCATGCACGTCGTCAGGCCCTGGCGGTGATTCGTGACAAGAAAGTGACCGCCAAACTATTCGATGAGCTGGCGGATCGCTATCGCGAACGACCCGGCGGGTATACTCGAATCATCAAATTGGGCAATCGTGCAGGGGATGCGGCACCGATTTCGATCATCGAACTCGTGGACCGGGTCTCCGCCAGGGATTGAAGCCCCGAGTGAAGCCCATCCACCGCAGCCCTCCGGGAAAAGAACGTGCGGCCTGAAGGATCCCCTGCTGGGGGCGCGGCGCCGTCGACTGCCTGGCTGGTGGGCATCGCCCTGCTGGGGGTGGCGGTGATGCTCGTCTGGATGGGCGATCCGCTAGAAAAACCGCTGGGGAGGGGAGAGATGGCCCCCGTCTTCACCTTGCCGGGTCTTTCCGATGCTGGAAGGCCGACGAGCTTGCAGGAGATGCGGGGACAGGTTGTGCTCGTGAATTTCTGGGCGACCTGGTGCAAGCCCTGCGAGGATGAGATGCCCGCCATGGGACGGCTCTACGAGGAGTTGGTCGACGAGGGTTTCTCGCTATTGGCCATTGCCGTGGATCGGGATGTTGATGCGATTCGCGAATTCCAGGAGCGCCTGAAGATCAGTTTCCCCATCCTCCACGATTCCGACGAGAGGGTTTCGCGTCTCTATCAGACCACGGGCTTTCCCGAATCCGTTCTCGTGAATCGCCGGGGCGAGATCGTGGAGCGCTACGTGGGCCCCAGGGAATGGGACCATCGCGATTACCTGGAGCGGATCCGTCGTCTCTTGGCCGAGTCGAAATAGACATTTTCCTCATTCTCGCGGGTCGATCTCTGTTGATCGGCGCGAAGTGGCCGCATTTCCTGTACTATTCTGGAATGACCGTTGTCCACAAGGGGGGGTGGGTGCGCGGGCTGACGTCTCATTGGATCATCCCGATGGTGCTGGTTGCAGGTCTTTTCCTGGCCTTCGCCGATCGCGAAACCGGCTACCCCGCCTGGGCGGAGATCAGGGAGAAACTCGGCAAGTCTCAGGCCAAGATCGAGGCGTTGACGGCAAGAGCGGACGCGCTGCGGAAGGAAATCCGCGCCCTTGAACGGGATCCCTTCGCCCTCGAGCGGGCGATTCGCGAAGAGTTGGAACTAGCGCGCCCGGGAGAAATTGTGGTGCGGTTCACAGAGGAATCCACGCTGGAGTGAATGGTTCATATGCCCTGATCCCTTGGGCTGAGCCCCGATGACATCATGAAAGACGTTCTGGTTGATCGGATCAGGGAAGTTCTGCTGGGTCTATTGGGAGACGTCGGCGAGGGTGATTCTCTGCCCGAAATCAAGTTGGATGTGCCCCGGCAGCCCGAGCATGGCGATTTCGCCTGCAATGTCGCCATGGGCCTGGCGAAGCGCCTCGGGAGGTCGCCGCGTGCCATCGCCGAAGATCTGGTGGAGCGGCTCGGAGACGCGGGTGGACTTGTCGAGACCGCGGAAGTGGCGGGCCCGGGATTCATCAACCTGCAGCTGAAGAACCTTGCCTGGCAGGGCCTGGTGACGCAGATCCTCGCATCCGGACCCGAATATGGCAGTGCCGAGCGCGGTCGGGGGCAGCGCCTCCAGGTGGAGTTCGTATCGGCGAATCCGACGGGTCCGCTCAGCACCGGGCATGGAAGACAAGGGGTTCTAGGGGATTGCCTCGCCAATTTATTTGAAAAGGTCGGCTTCGAGGTTACGCGCGAATATTATTTCAACGATGGTGGCCGTCAGATGCGGGTGCTCGGGGAGTCGGTCAAGGCCCGTTACCTGGAGTTGTTGGGTCGCGCGGCCCCGCCCCCGGCCGACGCCGATTCGGAAGGGGATTGGCCCACGGAAGTGGGGGGGCTGCCGGTCGTCTTTCCCCCGGATGGCTACCGCGGTGATTATATCGTTGATATCGCCGCATCCCTGGTCAAAAGCCACGATCGGGGACTCGAGGAAGAGAGTGGCGAGGGGATCTTTCGGGACTATGCCCAGAAGGAGATCTTTGGCGACATCGACTCGACTCTCGAATCCATAGGCATTCATTTTGACGTTCATTTCAACGAGAAATCCCTCTATGAGGATGGGCAACTCGAGGAAGTCCTCGCAGAATTGCGCGAAAAGGGATTGATCTACGAATCTGAGGGAGCCGTCTGGCTGGCGGCCGGAAAACTCGGCCAGGATCGTGATCGGGTGGTGATCAAGAGCAGCGGGGAGCCGACGTATCTGCTCCCCGACATCGCGTACCATAGGGAGAAATTTCGACGAAAATTCGATTGGGTGATCGATGTGCAGGGCGCTGATCATATCGAGCAATTTCCCTTCGTGCGCAAGGCGGTGGGCGCACTCGGTTACGACGAAAACCGGATTGAACTCGTCATGCATCAATTCGTCACGATCACGAGCGGGGGTGAAAAGATCAAGCAATCGACCCGGCGAGCCACCTTCGTGACCGTGGACGAGTTGGTCGAGCAGGTGGGGGCCGATGTCTTTCGTTTCTTCATGATCGAGCGCAAGCCCGAAGGGCATCTGGACTTTGATCTCGATCTGGCTCGGGATCAGAACTGGCGAAAGAATCCTGCCTATTATGTGCAGTACGCGCACGCTCGAACCTATGGGATCGAACGCAGGGCAGAGGAAGAAGCAGTTGCGATTCCCGGAAAGGGAGAATTCGATCCGGAGCGACTGATCCTCCCGGAGGAACTCGAACTGATTCGGAAATTGGGGGAATTTCCGGAATTGATCCTGCAGGCGGCCGAAGCCCGGGAGCCGCATCGCATCGCCTATTATCTCCGTGAACTGGCGGGTCTCTGGAATCCCTACCTCCAGGATGGAACCCACCATCGGGTGATCTCCGAAGATCTGGAATTGACGGCAGCTCGCCTGGCGCTGGTTCTGGCCGTACGCCATGTATTGAAGGCGGGGCTCGAATTATTGGGTGTTTCTGCACCGGAGAGAATGTGATGGCCGCTCGGCGGGGGCATGAAAACTCAAGGGGGATCGGGCGCTGGCTCTGGACGTTGCTGGGCGTTTCCACCCTGGTCTTCCTGGGTTTCGGAGTCGGTCTGGTCGTGGGCGTTGTTGCCGAGGAGCCCGAGCTGGTATTGAGCCATTGGGCCGGTCGCTCTACGGAAATCGAATGGGGCCCCGGGACGCTGCTGGCGGGTGCGAGGACTTCGGCAGACGATACCTCGGCCCGGGATGACTTTGAGCTTCTCGAATCTCCTGACGATGGGATTTTTGGCCTGGCGCCGGTGGGTGCAGGTCCCGCGGCCGTCGCAAGGGTTTCGTCGCATTCCGATTCGAAGTTTTCGATCCAGGTGGGCGCATTCGAGAATTCCGATAGTGCCTGGTCCCTCGCGGAACGCCTGCGCAATAGTGGATATCCGGTCCGCGTATTGGAGCCCCGTGCCGACGGACGCTGGCGGGTGCGGGTCGGGCCCGTGGCGGGTCGAGCCACGGCGGATAAGATGGCCCAACGCCTGAATGACGAGAATCGGCTCCCCACGTGGGTGCTCCACGAGCCGGGTTCTTGAGGGACTTTGGGCATGCGCGCGGTTCAAGCCGTATGATCGGGTCGAGGATGGACGCGTGCGCTGGATAGTTACGGGCAGTGGAGGACAGCTGGGTCGTTGCCTGACTGAGGCGCTTCAGTCGCGCTCCGAAGAAACGCTCGTGCGCGGATATGATCGCGGGGAACTCGATATTGGACTTCCGGGCATTCTCGCCTCGCGAGTCGAGGGCTGGCGGGAGGATCCGCCGGATGTGGTGGTGAATGCAGCGGCTTTCACGCAGGTGGATGCATGCGAGGACGAGGAAACGCTCGCGAGACGGATCAACGGCCTCGCGCCGGGCCAATTGGCCGAGGAGTGTCGCACTGCCGGTGTCGAATTCATCCACGTTTCCACCGACTACGTATTCGATGGCAAGTCGGATCGGCCCTATGACGAAAAGAGCGCGGTGGCGCCGCAGACCGCGTATGGGCGCAGTAAATTGGAAGGCGAAGAGAGAACGCTCGAAGCTCTGCCCGAGGCCCTGATTATTCGAACCAGCTGGGTCTTCGGCCCGGGACGAAATTTCGTCATCTCGATTCTCGATCAGGCCAGGAAGCGAAGGCGGCGCGAGGTTGAGGGACCTCTGCGGGTGGTCTCGGATCAGCGCGGCTCTCCGACCTACGCCGCGGATCTCGCGGAGGGAATCATCGATCTGGCCGTCGGGATTCTGGATCGCCGCGGGGCGGGGGGGCGAGGCCTGCCGGGGCCTGAAGGCTCCCGGGGCATCTTCCACCTCGCCAATCGGGGAGAGTGCAGCTGGTTTGACTTTGCTCGTGAGATTCTCGATCGCTCGGGCCACGGGGATCTGGACGTGGAACGCCTGAACAGCGAGACTCTCGATCTCGCGGCGAAAAGGCCCGCTTCTTCCGTTCTCGATTGTGCGCGGGCCGCCTCCCTGGGCGTAGGCCTCCGCCCCTGGCAGGAGGCCCTCGCGGCTTATCTGGAAACCCAGCCCATAGAGATGGCGATGGGAGAGGCGTGATGAAGTCTGTACCCACCGATCATCTCCGAAATTTCTGCATCGTGGCCCATATCGATCATGGGAAGAGCACGATTGCGGATCGCTTTCTCGAGGCGACGGGCGCGGTGTCCGAGAGGGATCAACAGGATCAATTCCTGGACAAGATGGATCTCGAAAGGGAACGGGGGATCACCATCAAGGCCCAGACGGTTCGGCTCGACTTCCGGGCTGCCGATGGTGAGGACTATGCGCTGAACCTGATCGATACCCCGGGACACGTCGATTTCTCGTATGAGGTTTCGAGAGCTCTCGCCGCTTGCGAGGGAGCTCTGCTGGTGGTGGATGCCGCCCAGGGAATCGAAGCCCAGACCCTGGCCAATGCCTATCTCGCCATGGATGCCAACCTCGAGATCGTCCCCTTGATCAATAAAATCGATCTCCCCGCGGCGGATCCGGACGCTGTGGCACAGGAGATCGAAGATGTAGTCGGTCTGGACGCGGCGGACGTTCTTCTCGTTTCGGCAAAAACCGGAGAGGGAATCCCCGAACTCTTGCAGACGATCGTGGAGCAAATCCCTTCCCCGAAAGGGGATTCCGATGCGCCGACCCGGGCACTGGTTTTTGATTCCTGGTTCGATCCCTATGTCGGAGTCGTGATGCTGGTGCGGGTTGTGGACGGCGCATTGGAGCGCCGAAATACGATTCGGCTCATGATGTCCGGGGGCGAGCATGAGATCAGCCAGCTTTCCGTGATGAATCCGCTTCCTCATCCGATCGATCGGCTGGGGGTCGGGGAAGTGGGCATGGTCGTGGCCGGGATCAAGAACCTCTCGGACGTTCGCATCGGAGATACGATCACCACACGAGCAAAGCCCGCCCAGCAGGCGCTCGAAGGCTTCCAGGAAGTCAAGTCCATGGTTTTTGCCGGACTCTATCCGGTGGACGCCGAAGACTATGAGGATCTGAAGGGCGCCCTCGAGAAGTTGCGTTTGAACGACGCTTCCTTCGAATATGAAAGCGAGACGAGCGCGGCCCTGGGCTTCGGCTTTCGCTGTGGCTTTTTGGGGTTTCTGCACGGAGAAATTGTTCAGGAGCGTCTGGAACGTGAGTACGGCCTCGATCTGATTACCACCGCTCCGACGGTTCGCTATCGAGTCGTTCCAAAGGGGGCGGAGGCCTTCGAGATTGAGAGTCCCGCCGCTCTTCCGGAGTCGAGCGAGATCAATCGCATCGAGGAGCCGATCATCGTGGCCACGATTCACGTACCGTCGGAACACCTGGGTGCGGTGATTCGCCTCTGCCAGGATCGACGAGGGGCTCAGAAGGATATGCAGGTTCACGGCGATCGCATGCAGGTTCGCTACGAATTGCCCCTGGGTGAAGTGGTCACCGATTTCCATGACAAGCTGAAGAGCGCCACGCGAGGCTATGGATCATTTGACTACGAATTCCTTGATTTTGCGCCCGCGGATCTCGTCAAGCTCGACGTGCTCGTGAATGGAGATCCGGTGGATGCTCTCTCGTTGATCGTGCATCGAGATGCTTCACATTCGAGGGGGGCGGATCTGGCTCGCAAATTGAAGGAGTTCATCCCCCGACAGCAATTCCCGGTCGCAATCCAAGCAGCGGTGGGATCACGAGTGATCGCTCGCACCACGGTTCGGGCGGTGCGAAAGAATGTTCTTGCGAAATGCTATGGTGGCGATATTTCGCGCAAGCGAAAACTGCTTGAAAAGCAGAAAGCGGGCAAGAAGCGCATGAAGATGGTCGGATCCGTTGAAATTCCCCAGGAGGCCTTCCTGGCCGCACTGAAACTCGGAGATGATTAAAAACAGAGATGAAGGAAGAGTCCGCTGAAGTCGAGTCAGAGGGGAATGAAGATGCTGCATCCGCCGGCTGGATGAGGAGCCTGTGGGAGCAACTCAGCACGCTGATTCTGGCGATCACCATCGCCCTCGGAATTCGAATTTTCCTGATCGAGCCCTTCCGTATTCCGTCGGGCTCAATGTTTCCGACGCTCCTGATCGGCGACCATCTCTTCGTGAACAAACTCGCCTATGGGCCCAGAATTCCCTTCCTGGATATGCGGGCTCCCGGCTTCGGCGAACCCGAGCGCGGAGATATCGTCGTCTTCGAGATCGGGAGAAATGACGGGCGCTATGGCGAGTTGGGAAGGGACGTTCTTTACGCTCCCACGGATCTCTACCCGGAACTGCCGAAAGAGGACTTCGTGAAGCGGTTGGTGGGTCTGCCCGGAGACCGAATCTACGTTCAGAATGGTCGGATCAGCGTCAACGGCGTGCCTGCGGAGCAGATCGCGACGGGCGAGACTTTTGAGGACAACCGCGGGATTTCCCTGGTGGTTCGAGATGAGATCCTGGGAGAGTGCGTCCATCAGGTTCTGGACGACCCGTTTACGGGCAGCCCCCTGGCGGACAATCGCGAGTTCGTCGTCCCCGCGGGCCGTTATTTCATGATGGGCGACAATCGCGACCACTCCAATGACAGTCGGGCCTGGGGCACCATCCGACTGGATGATATGAAGGGTCCGGCCTTCATTCTCTACTGGTCCTGGAGCGTGAACGGCAACGCCCTGCAATTCTTCAATCCGGTCAATTGGTGGCAGGCCGACAAGCGCTGGGATCGGGTCTTCAGCCCCATCGGATGTCGGGATGATGACGAAAATGAATGACCGACCCGGAATATTCTGGATTTCCAGGTCCCATCGCCGACTTTCGCGCGCGGGGAATCGCCCGGGAGATTGACGGGATGGGGGCAGGCGTTAGACTTGTCCTACTCGTATGAGCCCCTTTTAATTCCGTCCGGTGAGACGGTCAAAGGTGCAAGAATTGGCCACTGATCCCCCCACGACTTCCTCCTCCGGGCCGAACCCGACGCCTCGCCCAGAGGGTTCCGGCGATTCCGGAAGCCGCCAAAGTGTCCCATCTCCCGATTTCGGGCGCGTAGTTCTCGATGATGTGCGGATTCGCCGAGCCCTGATGCGAATCGCCCATGAGATCGTCGAAACCAACTCGACTCCCGAGCGCCTCTATCTGGTCGCCATTCCGAACGGGGGAGTCCCCCTGGCCCGGCACCTGGCCCAGAATCTGACCTCCCTGGTGGGATCGGAGCCCCGGGTCGGGATTCTGGACACGACCCTCTATCGGGACGATCTCACCACCCGGGGCACCCGGCCAAGATTGCGACGCACCGAGATGCCCTCCTCGGTCGACGATCGCGCGGTGATCCTCGTGGAGGACGTCGTGAGCACGGGGCGCACGATTCGCGCCGCAATGGATGCCCTGATGGATTTCGGTCGCCCCCGCACGGTGAAGGTCGTCGCCCTGGTGGATCGGGGGCATCGCGAACTGCCGATCAAGATCGATTATGTGGGCAAGAATATCCCGACCCAGGCCGGCGAAAAGGTGATCTTCCGGGTCGGAGATGAAGCGGGAGAAGACGCGGGTCCCCTCGAGGTGGTGGTTGCAGTGAGCCAGGAGGAGGGGCAGAGCGCGTCGGAGCAGGGTCGGCTGGGGGAGGAGAGATGATCGGTCAAGATCTTCTGGGCATCGAAGGTCTCGAGCGCGAGCAGATCGAGCTCATTCTCGATACCGCGGAACGCATGCAGGAAATCGGACTGCGGGAAGTCAAGAAAGTGCCCACCCTGCGGGGACGAACCGTCGTGAATCTCTTTTTCGAGCCCTCGACGCGGACCCAGACGAGTTTCGAGATTGCCGGCAAGAGGCTGGCCGCAGATGTCGTGAATTTCTCCGTTTCCTCCTCCAGTCTGAGCAAAGCCGAGAGCCTGCTCGATACCGCCAAGACCCTCGATGCGATGGATCCCGATGCGGTCGTCGTGCGCCATAAGGTGGCGGGCGTCCCCCAGCGGATCGCCGATGTGCTGGCCGCTCCCGTGATCAATGCGGGCGATGGAGCCCACGAGCATCCGACCCAGGCGCTGCTCGATATGCTGACGGTCTACCAGGAGAAGGGCAGGGTCGAGGGACTCAGCGTGGCCATCATCGGAGACATCGCCCACTCGCGGGTCGCGCGCTCCAACGTCTACGGATTCACGAAATTGGGGGCCGAAGTCCGGGTGGCCGGTCCGCCGACGATGCTGCCCGCCAAGGTGGAAAGCCTGGGGGTGAAGGCGTATACCTCGTTGCGCGAAGCCCTGGACGGTGTCGATGTCGTGATGGCGCTCCGAATCCAGAATGAGCGTATCGGCGGAGCGATCTTTCCGAGCGTGCGCGAATATTCTGCGACCTTCGGCTTGGATCGCGCGAAACTTCGGTATGCCCGATCCGATGCGATCGTGATGCATCCGGGGCCCGTCAATCGAGGTGTTGAGCTCTCGCACGATCTGGCAGACCACCGACCGAGCGTGATTCTCGATCAGGTGCGCAATGGGGTCGCGTTGCGGATGGCCCTTCTCTATCTCATTGCGGGGCGCAACACCCTGCAGGATCAGGGGTGATATCTTGTCTCGATTTCTGATTCGGGGAGGACGGGTGCTGGATCCCTCCCGGGATTTCGACGGCGTCGCCGATGTTCTCATCGAAGGCGAACGGATTCTCGGGGTGGCTCCCGACCTGTCGGCTGATAACGCCGAGATCATCGATGCCGCGGGGAAGTGGGTAGCCCCGGGCTTCGTCGATCTGCACGTACACCTTCGCGAACCCGGACAGGAATACAAGGAAGACCTCGCCTCGGGCGGTCGGGCCGCCGTCGCCGGGGGATTTTCCTCGATCTGCTGCATGGCGAATACGGATCCCGTCAACGACGATCCCGCCGTTACGCAATACATCCTGGACCGGGCCTCCAAGGAATCGCCCGCACGTGTCTACCCCATCGCCGCGGCCACCCGGGGCCTGATGGGGGAACTCATGACCGAGATGTCCACTCTGCACGATGCAGGTGCCGTTGCCTTCAGCGATGACGGCCGAACCATCATGCACGCCGCCGTGATGCGGAACGTATTGGAGTATTCAAAGCTCGTTGACGCGGTCGTGGTGATTCATGCAGAAGACTGCGGACTGCGAAACGACGGGGTCGTGAACGAGGGCCGCATGTCTACCCGCCTCGGACTCCCTGGGAATCCCGCGGAGGCGGAGGAAATCCACGTGGCGAGGGATATCCGCTTGGCCCGCCTGACGGGAGCCCGATTGCATGTGGCCCATGTTTCGTGCGCTGGATCCGTGGACTCGATCCGAAGGGCCAAGGAGGAGGGCCTGTCGGTGACTGCGGAGGTCACGCCCCATCATCTGACCTTGAGTGAAGAAGCCGTCGAGGGATTCGATACGAGCACCAAGATGGCACCCCCTCTGCGCACCCAGGAAGACGTAGAGGCTCTACGCTCCGCGCTGGTCGAGGGCGTGATTGATTGCATCGCCACGGATCATGCCCCCCACGCGATCTACGAAAAGGATGTGGAATATACGGCCGCTCCCTGTGGCGTCTTGGGCCTGGAGACGGCATTTGCCGTGGTCAATGAAATGGTAGGATCGAATGAAATATCCCCGCTGGATCTGATGCGGCGGATGTCGTCGTCGCCTGCTGCTATTTTCGGCCTGGAAGGTGGTTCCGTCGCCGAGGGCGATGTGGCGGATGTCGTCGTTCTGGATCCGGAATGCCTCTGGAGATACGATCCCGCCGAGGGCTTTTCGAAGAGTCGAAATTCTCCCTGGGCCGGTGAAGAGTTGACGGGCCGTGTTATGGCCACTTTCGTGAAGGGTCGCCCGGTCTATCCCTTCAATCCCGGAGCCTGGAAAAAATGACCTCTGATCCCCTGAAGAGCGCGCGGCCCCTTCTCGTCGGAGCTTCCCGGCCCCTGCGACCGGCCTGTCTGGCCCTGGCGGATGGGGCGGTCTATCACGGCCAGGCGTTTGGTGCCGAAACCATTCGCGACGGGGAAGTGATCTTCAACACCAGCATGACGGGCTATCAGGAGATCGTGACCGATCCTTCGTATGCGGGGCAGATCGTGACGATGACCTATCCCCAGATCGGGAACGTGGGAGTGAATTCCCAGGATGACGAGTCCCGGAAGCCCTTCCTCTCCGGCTTCGTTGTGAAGGAATTCCTCGATGAACCGAGCAATTGGCGCGCGGAAGGCGGCCTGAACGACTTCTTGCGGAGGGCCGGGGTGCCGTGCATTTCGGGGATCGATACACGGGCCCTGGTGCGCCGGATCCGGGATTCGGGCGCTCAGGTGGCGGTGCTCAGTACGGATCCTGGTGAGCAGGATGGGGAGGTTCTGGTCGCTCGTGCTCGAGCTGCCCGGGGGCTCGATGGGCGGGATTGGGTGGCCGAGGTGACCTGTGAGCGACCCTATTCCTGGAATGAAGCGGCCTGGCCCGGGATCGATGGCCAGATTTCGCGACCGGATCGACCGAGCACGATTCGGCGTGTCGTCGCCTATGACTTCGGTATCAAACGCAATATCCTGCGGCTGCTGGTGGAACAGGGTTTCGAGGTGACGGTGGTGCCGGCGACGACTTCGGCGGCCGATGCCCTGGCCCTGGACCCCGACGCGATCTTCCTCTCCAATGGCCCCGGAGACCCCGCCGCCGTCGAGGGGGTGAGGGAAGTGGTGCGAGAACTGGCCGATTCCAAGCCCCTATTCGGAATCTGCCTGGGCCATCAGATCCTCGGTCTGGCACTTGGGGGCGATACCCGGAAACTCAAATTCGGTCACCATGGGGGCAATCAGCCGGGACAGGATCTCAGTACGGGCAAGGTGGCCATCTGTGCGGAGAACCACGGCTACGCGGTCGACGCCGAATCCCTGAAACGGGCGGGGGAGGAGGTCGAGGTGACTCATGTCAATCTCAACGACGGGACGGTCGAGGGACTGGCGCATTGCACGAGACCCATCTTCTCCGTGCAATACCATCCCGAAGCTTCGCCCGGGCCCCATGACGCCGCCTATTTATTTCGGCGCTTCCGGGAAATGGTCGACCGATATGTTGCGGGAGAAGAGGTCAGTGGTGCCAGTATCGCGAAGGCAGAATACGGCATCGGAATCCATCCCGGGTGAAGTCGATTCCCTTGAAATTCCCCGTGAGCGGAGCGAATGATTGCGATCTGTAGCCGTGGGCAGTGTCCCGAGTTCGCCACGGAGAGCCGCCCCGATGAGCGGGCAATAGGAAGAAATCCCAGTGCCTCGAAGAGATGATATTCATAGCGTGATGGTGGTCGGATCCGGTCCGATCGTGATCGGCCAGGCTTGCGAATTCGATTATTCGGGTACCCAGGCCTGTAAAGCCCTGCGAGAAGAGGGCTACCGGGTCGTTCTGTTGAATAGCAATCCCGCTACGATCATGACGGATCCGGAAACCGCCGACTCCACCTATGTCGAGCCGATGACGGTCGATGCGGTGGAGAAGATCATTCAGCGGGAAAAACCGGACGCTCTCCTGCCGACGATCGGGGGGCAGACGGCACTCAATCTGGCGATCGACCTCGCCGAGGCCGGCGTGCTCGAACGTCATGGGGTGCAGCTCATCGGCGCGAATATCGAGTCGATTCAGAAGGCCGAGGATCGGGAGGAATTTCGAGCGGCAATGGAGCGCATCGGCCTCGCCGTGCCCACCTCGGGAATCGCCCACTCCCTTGAGGATGCACGCAGGATTCTCGAGGAAACGGGGCTGCCCTCCATCATCCGGCCGAGTTTTACGATGGGAGGCACGGGCGGCAGCGTCGCCTTCGAGGACTCGGAATTCGATGGGCTCGTTCAATGGGCTCTGGATCAATCCCCCACCACCGAATGTCTGATCGAGCGCAGCGTATTGGGCTGGAAGGAATACGAGCTTGAGGTCATGCGAGATCAGGCGGATAATGTCGTCGTTATCTGTTCGATCGAGAACTTTGATGCGATGGGAGTGCATACGGGAGATTCCATCACGGTCGCTCCCGCCCAGACCCTGACCGATCGCGAATACCAGGAGATGCGGGATGCCGCCGTGGCGATCATGCGCGAGATCGGGGTGGATACGGGGGGCTCCAACGTTCAATTCGGCGTCGATCCCGAGACGGGAGCCCTGGTGGTCATCGAAATGAATCCGCGGGTTTCGCGCTCCTCGGCCCTGGCCTCCAAGGCTACGGGATTTCCGATCGCGAAGATCGCCGCCAAGCTGGCGGTTGGCTTTACGTTGGACGAGGTGCGCAACGATATCACCCGGGAGACTCCGGCCAGTTTTGAGCCGACGATCGACTACGTGGTCACAAAGGTGCCTCGTTTTACCTTCGAAAAATTTCCCGATGCGGACAATATGCTCACGACGCAGATGAAGAGCGTCGGAGAGGCGATGGCCATCGGCAGGACTTTCAAGGAAAGCCTGCAAAAAGCCATCCGCTCCCTGGAAATCGGGCATGCGGGTTTCGAGTCCCCCGATCTTCCCGCTGGAGAGGAGGGGGATGCGAGGCTATTCGATTCTATTCGCGTGCCGCGACCCGGCCGCCCCTGGGCGATCGCAGAGGCCCTGCGGCGGGGAAGCTCCGTGGAGGAACTGCATCGTCTCTCCTACATCGATCCCTGGTTCCTGCGTCGGATAGAAGAGATCGTTCTGGCGGAAGAAGAGCTTAGAACGGCCGATGCCGACCAGCGCAAGGATTTCCTGGACGCGGCCAAGAAGATGGGTTTCTCGGATCGCCGCCTGGGGGATCTCTGGGGGATGGGGGAAGACGAGGTTCGGGATCTGCGGAGCCGACTGGGGATTCGCCCGGTCTTCAAACGGGTCGATACCTGTGCAGCGGAATTCGAGGCCCATACCCCCTACCTCTACTCGACCCACGAGGAGGAGTGCGAAGCGCGGCCATCGGATCGCAGGAAGATCATGATTCTGGGCGGTGGCCCGAACCGAATCGGGCAGGGTATTGAATTCGATTATTGTTGTGTTCACGCCGCTTTCGCCCTGCGCGAAGCGGGCTTCGAGACGATCATGGTGAACTGCAATCCCGAGACGGTATCGACGGATTACGATACCAGCGACCGACTCTATTTTGAGCCCCTGACTCTCGAGAACGTCCTCTCGATCGTCGAGTTGGAAAAGCCCGAAGGCGTGATCGTCCAATTTGGCGGGCAGACACCCTTGAAACTGGCCGTGTCCCTCGAGGCCGCCGGAGCGCCGATCCTCGGCACCTCCCCCGATGCGATTGATCGAGCCGAGGATCGAGAACGCTTCGATATCTTGTTGGAAAAACTGGCTCTGCGACGCCCAGAGGGTGGGGTGGCCCGCAGTGGCGCTGAAGCCGAAGGGGTGGCTGCAAGAATCGGCTACCCGGTCCTGGTGCGTCCCTCCTACGTGCTCGGGGGCCGTGCCATGCAGATCGTTCAGGATGTTTCCGCCCTGCGCGACTATATGCGTTTCGCTGTGAGGGCGTCGCCAGAGCATCCGGTTCTGGTTGATCGCTTCCTGAGTGACGCGATCGAGGTGGATGTGGATGCGATCTGCGACGGGAATCGGGTCGTCGTCGCCGGTGTGATGGAGCATATCGAAGAGGCCGGGGTGCATTCGGGAGATAGTGCTTGTTCAATTCCCCCCTATTCGCTTTCGAAAGAGGTCGTGGAGGAGATCATCCACTCGACACGGCGGCTGGCATTGGAACTCGGGGTGCTCGGATTGATGAACGTGCAGTACGCCGTCAAGGATGGAGAGGTCTTCGTTATCGAGGTCAATCCCCGCGCCTCTCGGACGGTGCCCTTTGTTTCCAAGGCGATCGGTCGACCCATCGCGAAATTGGCCGCCCTGGTGATGGCGGGCAAGAAATTGGAGGAGTTGGATTTCACTGAAGAGATCACGCCCCCGCATTTCTCCGTCAAGGAAGCGGTTTTCCCATTTGTGAAATTTCCCGGTGTGGACACCCTCCTCGGGCCCGAAATGAAGAGTACGGGGGAGGTGATGGGGATCGATTCTGATTTCGGGCGTGCCTTCGCGAAGGCCCAGATCCAGGCGGGGAATAGTCTGCCGACCGGGGGCCGGATATTGGTCTCGATGCGTTCGGGCGACCAACGGGATGTAGTCGATTCCATCCGGATCTTGAGGGAGTTGGGTTTCGAGGTGATCGCCACGGACGGTACGGCCGAGGTTCTTCGCAGCCACGGGATCGAAGCCGCGAAAGTGAACAAGGCCTATGAGAGTTCGCCCAATACGGTGGATTGTATCGAGAATGGCGATGTCGTTCTGGTACTGACCACCGTGGATGCGGATTCGCGCGCAATCGAGGATTCATTTTCGATGCGACGCGCGGCTCTTCAGCGGGGCATTCCCTATTGCACCACCCTGGCGGCCGCGCGCGCCTCGGCCTCGGCCATCTCCGCATTGGCCCGGGAGTCGATCGGAGTGCGCTCCCTACAGGAGATTCACGCCCGGACGTAGGGAATGGGGGAGGGCGGCTGCCCATGCCAAACGTCAACCAGAGTTTGCAATCGCATGACTGAGTTCGACGCCGGAATCGGCTCCGTCCGCAAATACGGGCTCGCTGAGAGCTTGGAGGGCCTGCTCAGGCCGCTGGAATTTGCGGTTCGGGATGGCGGGCAGAATTGTGAAAGGATGCCCGATCTCGAAAAGACGGCGATTCGGGCGTGTCGCAACCTCGGCGAATTGGCGTTGCCTCCGGATCTTCTGCGCTTGTTCTCCGACCTGGTTGAACTCTTCTCGGAGGAAGGAAGGGTCTCAGAGGAAGGAAGGGGCGAGGCCAGGGTTGCGCGGGTCGAGGAGGCCCTGCGGCGGCTTTCGCCTCTGCGCGAGCGGGGTTGGGTGGAGCGATGCCTTTCGCGACCCACTTCGGTGCTGCCCGGCATCGGCGGCAAGCGCGCCGAGTCCCTGGCGCGCCGTGGTCTGAGTTGCATTGGTGACCTGCTTTCCCATCTGCCCTCCCGATACGAGGATCGGCGCCATCTCTCGTGTATTTCCGAAGTCGAAGTGGGGAGGCGGAGCACCCTGATCGCAGACGTGCTGCTGGTGGACTTTGTTTCGACGCATTCTCGGGGTCGATCCCAGCAGATTCTGCAGGTGGTGGTTGGCGATGCGGAGAGTACGCTGAATCTGAAATGGTTTCGGGGTGGCGAGAGCATTGCCCGGAACCTGAAAAAGGGTGATCGCCTGCTCGTCACGGGGGATGTCAAGCGATATCGCTTTTCGAAGGAGATGGTCCATCCCGAAATCGAGCGCCTGGACGGGGCAGAGGAGGGCGCGGAGACAAAGGATACCGCCCAGATCGTGCCCCTCTATAGTGCGCCGGAGGGGGTCAATCCCAGAACGCTGAGGCGATTGATCCAGCGAGTCGTAGACGAATACGCCGATCTGCTGCAGGGGTACCTGCCCGCAGATCTGATCCTGAAATATGAACTGCCCGGCATGGGCGAGTCGATGCGCCTGGTTCATCGCCCGGATCCGACGGGAGATGTCGATGCGTACTCTGAATTCAGATCGACGGCACACCAGCGCCTGGTCCTCGAGGAACTCTACCTGCTCGAAATCGGTCTTGTTCTTCGGCTCCAGGCCCGGGGTTTCCAGCCCGGCATGGCTCTCGATGGGGGCCGGGAGGCAGTTGAATCGATCATCGGGGCGCTGCCCTTCGAGTTGACCCGGGGCCAGGCGCAGGCCTGGTCGGAGGTCAAGGCAGATCTCGCTCGTCCCCATCCGATGAACCGACTGCTGCAGGGAGATGTGGGCAGTGGCAAGACGGTTCTGGCTCTGCTGGCGGCCGTGGCATCACAGGCCAGTGGCTACCAGTCGGCGCTGATGGCGCCGACGGAATTGCTCGCGGAGCAACACGCTCGAAGTTTCTCGGGATTGCTCGCAACCTTGGAAGGTTCTTCCCCGCTTCGAGTGGGACTTCTCACGGCTTCCCTCTCCGGGAGGCAGAAAGCGGAGGTCAAAAGGGCCCTGGCTGCGGGCGAATTGGATCTCCTGGTCGGCACCCATGCGCTGGTTCAAGAGGATCTGAAATTCGCACGACTCGGACTGCTGATCATCGATGAGCAGCATCGTTTTGGCGTGCGGCAGCGCGGAATCCTGGCGAGTCGAGGTGCGAAAGGACTCCTGCCTGATCGGCTGCTGATGAGCGCGACTCCCATTCCCCGCACCCTGGCACAGACCGTCTATGGGGATCTCGATGTGTCAGTGATCGATGAACTTCCGCCGGGGCGAAAGCCCGTAGAGACCCATCTGCTGCGGGATGGGGAGGGGGGACGGATCGTCGAGCTCATGCGCCAGACCCTCGGCCGAAATGAGCAGGTTTATGTCGTCTATCCCCTGGTCGAGGAGAGCGAGAGCGTCGACCTGCGTTCGGCCCTCGAATCCGCAGAACGTATTCGCAGAGCCTTCCCCGAGGCTTCGGTGGGGATGGTTCACGGGCGTTTGCAGGCCGATGAGCGGAACGAAATCATGAATCGATTCATTCGGGCCGAGGTGCAGGTGCTGGTGGCGACCACTGTGATCGAGGTGGGAGTGGATGTTCCCAACGCGACATTGATGGTCGTCGAGCATGCCGAGCGCTTCGGCCTGGCTCAGCTCCATCAGCTGCGTGGCCGGGTCGGCAGGGGTACGGCCGCCAGCAGTTGTTTGCTCGTGGATCGCGGGGGGGGCGAGAAAGCCGAAGCGCGCTTGCGGGCAATGCTCGACACCACGGATGGCTTCCGTATTGCGGAGGCCGATTTGCGCATTCGCGGCCCGGGCGAATTTCTCGGAACCCAACAGAGCGGGCAGCTGCTGGATCTGAAGGTCGCGAATCTTCTTCGTGACGCTCGACTCGTATCCGTGGCTCGCGAAGCCGCTCTGGAGAAGGTCCGGGAAGACCCCGGGCTTCAGAACTCCTCCGACCTGGCAAGGGCTGTCGAAGCGCGCTGGGGGGACCGTCTTTCCCTGGCCGATGTGGGCTGAGTTGAAAGCAGGGGCCGCGCGAGGTCATTTGACACGTCGGATGATTAAATTTCTTGACATGCTCCTGGAAGACTGGTAATCAGATTGCCGCGATGTGCTCTTTCTCGACGACACGACTGAACCGACTCGTTAGCCTGCTTCTAGGCGGGATGGGAGAGGCTCAGCTCTGATTCGGGATTGAAAACATCAACAGAATCAAAAGCACGGAGCCCTCTCCCGCGGAATGCCGGAGGGGGCTCCGTGCTTTTGGGCTTTCCCCGGACAGGAATGAGTGGGAGAAGTTCCTTTGAAATCCGCAGGATGGCCTGCGGGGGCGCGAATCCTTCGATGCCAGAAGCCCCAAGTGAGGAGAATCGAAGGGCGTGCCGACCGGGAGGAAAGCAGAATGAGAGCCGAAGCTACGACGGATGGGGAAAAGAGCAGTGGGCCCGGAAGGGTCAAGCCCGCGGAGCGCTATCGCGCGTGCACGCCTCTGCCGCTCCACGACCGAGTCTGGCCCAATCAGGTGATCACGGAGCCCCCCCTCTGGTGCAGTGTCGATCTGCGAGATGGCAACCAGGCCCTGATCGAGCCGATGGGCGGCGAGAGGAAGCGGCGGCTCTTCGATCGGCTCATCGCCGTGGGCTTCAAGGAAATCGAGGTGGGCTTCCCCGCAGCGGCCGCTTCCGAATTTGAATTCGTGCGCGAACTCATCGAGACGGATTCGATTCCGGATGACGTGACCATCCAGGTCCTCACCCAGGCGAGGGAAGAGCTGATCGGGCCCACGATGGAAAGCCTGGAAGGGGCGGGGCGGGCCATCGTTCACCTCTACAACTCCACCTCGACGCTTCAGCGACGGGTCGTTTTCGGGCTCGACCGAGCGGGGATCGTCGATATCGCTCGCCGGGGCACGGAGATGATTCGCGAAGAGGCGGAAAAGATGAGCGATACGCGGATCGCTCTGGAGTATTCCCCGGAGAGTTTTACGGGTACGGAAATCGATTTTGCACTCGAGATTTGCGAAGCGGTGGCGCAGATCTGGGAGCCGGATGAGAAGAATAAGCTCACCATCAATCTGCCCGCCACGGTAGAGATGTCCACGCCGAATATCTACGCGGATCAGATCGAATACTTCTCTCGCCACGTGCGAAATCGTGAACGGATACGGCTGAGCGTGCATCCGCATAATGATCGGGGTACGGGAGTGGCCGCCGCCGAGTTGGCGCTGATGGCAGGAGCGGAACGGGTCGAGGGGACCCTCTTTGGCAACGGCGAGCGCACGGGGAACGTGGATATCGTGACGCTGGCCCTCAACATGCTGACCCAGGGAGTCGATCCGCAACTCTCTTTTCAGGACCTCGATTCCCTGGTGCGTTTATGCGAGGAGTGTACGCGGTTGCCGATACATCCTCGGCATCCCTATGCGGGGGATCTGGTCTTTACCGCCTTCTCGGGCTCCCATCAGGATGCCATCAAGAAGGGCTTGGCGGCTCTGGAGGCCTCGGGATCCCAGTTCTGGGAGGTTCCCTATCTGCCGATGGATCCGGCGGATGTAGGCGGAAGCTACGATGCGATCGTCCGGGTGAATAGCCAGTCGGGCAAGGGCGGCGTGGCGTTCCTGCTGGAACGGGATCATGGACTGGAACTTCCCCGCCGCATGCAGATCGAATTTCAGCGTTGCGTACAACGCGCGGCCGAGGCGACGGAAGGGGAGGTGGATTCGAATGCGATCTTCTCGCTCTTCACGGAAGAATATCTGGATCGAGGTGGGGCCGTTGATCTCGTGGCGGAGGATTGCCTTCTCTCCAATGTTTCCACGAAGGTCTGTCGTTTTCAGGGTGGCATCCGCTGCTGGGGTGAAGAATATCGCCTCGATAGCGAGGGCAATGGCCCGATCGACGCGCTCTTCCAGGGGTTGCGAGCCTGTCTCGGGCTGAAATTCAAACTGGTCGACTACAGGGAACACGCCCTGGGAGTGGGTTCAGGCGCGAGGGCAGCCGCCTATGTAGAAGTTTGTGATGATCGCGGGCGGAACTTCTTTGGGGCCGGCCTGCACGAGAGCACGGTACTGGCATCGATCGAGGCAGTGATCTCGGCCGTCGACCGGGCACTTCTGCAAACCCCGGAATTCGCGGGGCGGGTGGCGCCTGGGACGAAAGCGGATCTTCCCGATCTCTGAGCATCTGCGCCGTCCGTGCGCTTCGCTTTCATTGCGCCGCCTCCCCCGATCCCATCGGGGGGGCTTCAGAGCAGAGCTTCGATCAGATGGGGGCCGTTTTCGGTCAGGGCCCGGGGCAATGCGGTTTCGAGTTCTTCGGCGGTCGTGACCCGAGTGCCGGGCACGCCGCAGCCCCGGGCGAGGGCGACCCAATCCAGCGCGGGATTGTCCAGGGAAGTCATTCCCAGGGCCCCCGGCCCGGGCTCGCTGATTCCCGCCCGCCCCAATTCTATCTGGAGGATCCGGTAGGCGCGGTTGGAGCAGAGCAGGGTGGTGACGTTCAGGTTCTCCCGGGCCTGGGTCCAGAGTGCCTGGAGCGTATACATGCCGCTGCCGTCGGCCTGGAAGGCGATGACGGGTCGCTCGGGGCATGCGAGAGCAGCTCCCGTCGCGCAGGGGAGCCCCTGTCCGATGGCCCCTCCCGTGAGTGCCAACACGGTATGGCGAGGCGAGTTTTCGGAAAAGTGGTAGAAGGGAAGTCCCGAAGTCGCTGCTTCTTCGGAGAGGATCGCGTTCTCCGGAAGATGGCGGGCCAGCGTCAGGCCGAGCTTGACCGGATCGAGGGGGCCTGCCTGCGGCTCGGGAAGCCCCGCCCCTTCTCCTGCGGCTGCCTCCGGAAGCGGGGCATGGCCCGGGGTACTGGCAGCATGCAATGCTTCAGCCAGATCTTCGAGCGCCTGGGCGACGTCTTCATCGGGAGTTGCCAGTACCTGCCTTTCGAGAGAGCCGGCGATCTCGCTGGGCAGATTTGAGTAGCCGAAGAAACTGACCGGGCTGCGGGAACCGGCCAGAAGCAGGGCGCGATCTTCTTCGAGGTAGGCCGTCGCCTGTTCGGGCAGGTAGGGAAGTCTCTCGACGCGCGGCAGTCCCCTGCCCCGTTCCCAGCGCGCCGGGAAGGTCTCGGCCACGAGGCGGATGGGGTGCTGGCTCGCGATCCTTCCCGCCGCTAGAAGAGCGCGTTCGCAGAGTCCACTCCCCCCGAGCAGCAGGCTGATCGGATGCGGATCCTCGCGCAGAAATTGCGCGATGGCTTCGATCCGTGCCGGGGAGACCTTCTCCGCTGGGGTTGTCTCGGGACAGGCCGCGGGCCCACCGTCCTCGCCCTCCTGGAAGTCTGCGGGGAGTACCAGGGTTGCGATAGATCCCGGCCCCGAGCGTGCGGCGGCCAGGGCTGCAGCCATATCTCCGGCGGCGGCCGACGCGGATTGGCAGCTGCGAAAGAATCCGGAAACGGGTCGCGCCAGAGATGCGATATCCGAGGTCAGAGGGGCGTCGTGGGCGAGGTGCCAACTCGCCTGATCCCCGATCAGGTTGATGAGCGGCGTTCGAGCGCGGCGGGCGTTATGAAGGTTGGCGATGCCGTTGGCGAAGCCAGGGCCCAGGTGCAGCAGGGTGAGGGCCGGCTTGCCGCTCATTCGCCCGTATCCGTCCGCCGCCCCGGTGCAGACCCCCTCGAAGAGGCCCAGGACGGGTCGGATCTCCGGTACGCGGTCGAGCGCCGCCACCAGGGCCATCTCGGTGGTTCCGGGATTGGCGAAGCAGATCTCTACGCCAGCCTCTGCGGCGGTTCTCAAGATGCTCTCGGCAGCTGTCATGGGGTCTCCTTTCGCTGCTTCCCGGAGGGGGCGGAGGATAGCCCCGAAATGCTCGAAATGGATCTGCGACGGGGTGTCGAGATCTGCGGCCGCGGGCAGGGCCCGGGCGCCGGCCCGCCCTGGCAAAGAAAGAGCCCCGGTCCGAAGTCGGCCGGGGCTCTCTTGCTGCAGTGACGTGATTATGGGATTTTCAGAGCTTCGCGATCAGGGGGGCAATCAGCAGGCTGACGACGCTCATGACCTTGATCAGGATGGCGACACCCGGACCCGAGGTATCCTTGAAGGGATCGCCGACGGTATCGCCGATCACCGAGGCCTTATGGGCATCGGAGCCCTTCGGATGGCCCTCGAGTCCGCCCTGCTCGATGAATTTCTTGGCGTTGTCCCAGGCTCCACCGGCATTGGCCATGAAGAGTGAGAGTGAGGCCCCCACGGCGACGGCGCCGGCGAGCATTCCCGCCAGGGAGGCCGGCCCGAGCAGGAAGCCGACGGTCACGGGAGCGAAGATGGCCACCGTTCCCGGCAGGACCATCTGAATCAATGCCGCCTTGGTCGCGATATCGACGATCACCTTGCCCTCGGGTTCGGCCTCGCCTTCGCGCAGGCCCGGGATCTCGTTGAACTGCCGGATGATCTCCTCGATGATGGCCTGGGCGGCCTTGCCGACGGCGATCATCGTACTCGCTCCTACCGCGTAGGGGAGGCAGGCTCCGATCAAGAGTCCGATGAGAATCGGTGCGTCGTCGAGTTGCAGGATCAGGGCGCTGAGGCCCGAGGCTTCGCGAACGTGGTTGACTTCGAGAATGAAGGCCGAGAAAAGGCTGAGCACGGTCAGGGTCGCGGAGCCGATGGCAAAGCCCTTGCCGATGGCGGCTGTGGTATTGCCCACGGCGTCGAGTTCGTCGGTGATGGCTCGAACTTCGGGCCCGAGGGAACTCATCTCGCTAATCCCCCCGGCATTGTCCGCGATCGGACCATAGGCGTCCACGGTCATCACGATTGCGGTTCCGGCCAGCATTCCGACTGCGCTCATCGCGATTCCATAGAGTCCCATGCCGTCGGGCATGACACCGTTGGCGATGAAGCCGACGCTGGCAACGATGAGCAGGGAAACGACCGTGCTCTCCATGCCCACCGAGAGACCGCTGATGATGCCCGTGCCCGCTCCGGTCTTCGAGGCCTCGGCGACCTTCTTGATTGGCGCCCAGGCGGTGTAGTACTCGGTGATGAGCCCGATCAGGCCTCCCCCGATGGCGCCGGCCGCCAACGCATAGGTGACCACCTGGCTGACGCCAAAGATGGGCATCAGCACATAGGCGGCGACGCAGATGATCAGCGAGGGGATGATGAGGGCGGCTCGCAGGACCATCGCGGGACTGCTCTTTTTCATGGTTCGGGCGATGAAGATGCAGGCGATGCTGACCAGCAGCCCGACTCCGGAAAGAAAGATGGGCAGGGTCGCTGCGAGCAGGGTCGGATCGATGCCCGCGGGCAGGGCGTCGTAGAGCTTGTTCACATATTCGACCTTGGCGGTGAGGCCGATCGCCATGGCGGCCACGATGGCGGCCACCAGGGATTCGTAGATGTCCGCGCCCATGCCGGCGACGTCACCCACATTGTCGCCGACATTATCCGCGATGCCTCCCGGATTCCGGGGGTCGTCTTCGGGGATGCCCTCGACGACCTTGCCCGCAATATCCGAGCCGACGTCGGCGGCCTTGGTGTAGATCCCGCCCCCGATACGGGCGAAGAGGGCGATCGACGAGGCACCGACGGCAAAACTATGCAGTGCCGTGCCGAGATGCGGATCCTCACGAAAAAACAGGTAGAGCCCTCCGAGGCCGAGCAGCGCCGTGGCGGCGACGCAGAGACCCATCACGGCGCCCCCGTCGAGTGCCGTCAGCAGGGCAGCGGGCTTGGATCCCTCCCTGGCCGCCTGGCTGGTGCGCACGTTGGCATAGGTGGCGGCCTTCATGCCCGTGAATCCCGAGGCCAGGGAGAGAAAGGCTCCGAGGACAAAGCAGAAGCCGGCAAGCAGTCCGGTTCCCTGGCTGTTGAAGGCCAGGAAGAGCAGACAGAAGACCGCGAGCGTGTAGACCGCGAGCACTTTGTACTCCCGGGTCAGGAAGGCCATCGCCCCTTCCCGGATGTACGTCGCGATCATGTTCATGGTGTCCGTGCCCTCTGGCAGGGACTTGACGCGGACGTAGAAGAAGCCGGCAACGAGGAGACCCAGAAATCCGGCCCCGAGGGGCGCCAGGGTGAGTTGGTCGAGCAGTTCGTTCATGGTCTATTCCGTCCTATGGTCGCATTTCTGGTTTGCTGGATCTGCACCGGGAGCGAGCCAGGATCCGGGATTCGCCCGTTCTCGTGGTCGATCGAAGTTCGGCGACTGCGCTGCCGTCCTGGAATGAAGATCGATCCGATCTCCGAGCCATCTCCATTCCCCCGCGAGAGCCGGGGCAAAGCCCGCCTATGGGTCATTCGCCCGGGAGATCGGCACGTCCCCGACGGCCGGCACCGATCGCGCAATTTCCGGAATGATGGCGGCTTTCGGGCAAGTGATTTAGCGACTCCGGACTGCCCCGGCAAGCAATTTTCTCCGTTTTTTCAACTTGTTGCCTCGATCCCCGAAGGCTCTGCTCCGGCGCGCAGTCGAGCGGGGCCAGACACCTTCGCCCGTGCTCGCGCCGGGCTGGGAAGAAGCGCCTTTTCCCGTCCCCGTCCCCGTCCCCGACCCCGGTCCCGAGTGCTGGGCGCCAGCGGAGCCTTCGCCACTTCGCCCCGGGCCGGCTCTACGGCGAAAAATGGAGACAGCAGGCGCCTTCCCCGAGCCCGGGGGGCTCTTGCCCGATTGCGAGATTCGAACGTAAAGACGAGCACTTCCGAGGTTGATCGGGGATCGGGTTTGCCCCTTAACGGCGGCCCCCGGTCGCATCCCCAATCCGGCCGGGCAACGCCGCTGTCCTTGGGTCGCCCCGGCGCCGTCGCCAATCCACCAGCGAGGTTTAAACACCACAGATGCATGGGGTCGGGGCCTCTGATCGATTCGGCTAGTTTCGTGTCTACGGGGGGAGGAGGGCGGGGCGTTGCTGCCGGGATTTGCCGCCGGGCCGGTCGGGGGGTACGGGTGCAGAATGGGTATGGTGTATCGGGATCATTTCCCGCAGCCGAGGCCCCATGGAAAATCGTCGTCAACCGTTGGCGGATCTCACCGTCATTGACCTGGGCCAGATCTATCAGGGCCCCTACGCATCCTTTCTTCTCGCCATGGCGGGGGCCGATGTCATCAAGGTGGAACCCGTCGGGGGTGAGAAGCTCCGGGGCGGCCCGGGAAAGCCCCCGACGCTCTCCTTCGCGATGCTGAATTCCAATAAGCGCGCCATCAGCCTGAACCTGAAGCAGGAACGGGGTCGCGAACTCCTGGTCGAACTCGCACGGCGCGGCGATGTCCTATTGGAGAATTTTGCCCCCGGCGTGCTCGACCGACTCGGTGTCGGGGCCGAGGTCCTGAGAGCCGCGAACCCTCGACTCATCTACGCATCGGGAAGCGGGTTCGGGCTCAGCGGTCCCGATCGGGATCAGCTCGCAATGGATCATACGGTTCAGGCGATGGGGGGCATGATCAGCATCACGGGTGAGCCCGACGGACCGCCGCTGCGGGCGGGAGGGGCGGTTGCGGACATTCTCGGAGGCATTCATCTCTACGCGGGCATTACGACGGCCCTCCTCGACCGGGAGCGAAGCGGGCTCGGAGCCACTGTTGAAGTGGCGATGCAGGAGTCGATGTATTTCACTTTTGCCTCCGCGTATACGAACTACCACCACACGAAGCGCACTCCCGCTCCCGTCGCCAATGGTCCGGTCGGCCTGCCGATGTCGCCCTACAACGTTTATGCGACGAGCGACGGTTTTCTCGCGATCATCTGCGTGGTGGACGAACACTGGCGCCGGCTCATCACCGAATTGGGTCATCCCGAATGGGCGGAGGATGCCCGTTTTGTGGATCGGGCTTCCCGGGCGCGCAATTCTGAAGAAGTCGATGCCATCGTGGCCCGCTGGGCGGAGACGAGAAGCCGGGAGGAAGCCTATGCGGCGGTTCGTCGTGCCAGGGTTCCCTGCGCGCCCGTCCGAGATCTGGTGGAGGTCATGGAGGATCCGCATATGCACGCTCGGGGGATGCTGCAGCGGATCGATCATCGAGAACTCGGATTCGTGGTTCTGCCCCATAGTCCCCTGCGCTTTCTCGATACTCCGCCCATGGAGATCGTCCCCAGCCCGCTGGCGGGCGAACACAATCGGGAGGTCTACGGGGATTGGCTCGGTCTGTCGGAGCAGGAGTTGGCGGAATTGGCGGAGCGGGGCGTGATCTGATGTCGATCCGGCTGCGGAAGGATTTCATTCCCCTGACGGTCGAGGCCGCGGCAGCGCTTCCCGCGCAGATGGGCATCTACGAAATCGCGGACTCCGAGGGCAGGACCCTCTGCTTCGGTTATGCGGGCGGTCGGTCGCGTTTCGGCTTGAGGGGGGAGATCGAAGCGCAGTGTGCGAATCGCCGCGGGCAGTCCGCCCAATTTCGCTACGAGGTCCACATGCAGTACCTGACTCGCTACCGGGAACTGCTGATGGTCTATCGAGCGGACCACGGCGATATGCCCCCGGAGAATCTCGCTCCGGAAAACCTGGGTCGGCTGCGGCCGGATCCCATCGCTTGAAGGGGGTCGGATCGTGAACTTCGAACTCAGCGACGAGCAGGCCCTGGTCGTCGATATGGTGCGCCGTTTCGTCCGTGAAGAGATCGTTCCCCTGGAAGCGGATCTGGATCCCGATGCTGGGGATCTTCCGGCCGAAGTTCACGCGGGATTGGTGGAGAAGACGAAGAAGATGGGACTCCATGGTCTCGATATTCCGGAGGAATACGGCGGGCCGAGTCTCGATCTCGTCACCCGGACGCTGATTGCGATCGAGGTCGCCCAGCATCGCGCCGGCCTCTACGCCCCCTGCTACGGCGTTTTTGGCGGGGCGGGATTGGCTCAACTCTACGAGGCCAACGAGGATCAGAAGCAGCGTTATCTCTATCCCGTCTTGCGGGGAGAGAAGAGGGGTTTTTTTGGCCTGACCGAGCCCTCGGGTGGCAGCGATCCCTCGCGGGCCACGAAGACGACCGCCGTTCGCGACGGCGAGGATTGGATCCTGAACGGCGAGAAGACCTTCATCAGCGGCGCCGACAAGGCCGATTTCGGCATCACTTTCGCGCGCACGGATGCGACGCCGGGGCGGGGGGGGATCACGTGCTTCATCGTCGATACGGATACCCCGGGCTTTCGGGTTTGCCGGGTCGTACACACCCTGCGCTCCGCCCATTACGCGACAGAGTTGGAATTTCGGGATTGTCGAGTGCCGCATGCCAATATTCTGGGGGAACTCAACCAGGGCTTCGCGATTGCGAACGATCGCCTGAGCCGCAATCGCATTCCCTATGCGGCCGGCTGTCTCGGGGTTGCGATTCTGGCCCAGAAGATGGCGGTGGAGTACGCGGGAATTCGCGAGACCTTCGGAGAACCCCTGGCGCATCGGCAGTCGATCCAGTGGATGCTGGTCGACAATGAACTCGAGATTCGCCAGGCCCGCTGGCTCACCCTGGAAGCCGCCAGCAAGGCCGACCGGGGCCTGCCCTTTCGGACGGATGCGGCGATGGCCAAATTGGTGGCGAGCGAAGTCGGGTCGCAGGTCGTGGATCGGGCGATCCAGATCCACGGGGGGTACGGCGTCACGAAGGATCTGCCCCTGGAGCGCTGGTATCGCGAGATGAGGATTCGCAGGATCGGGGAGGGGGCCAGCGAGGTTCAGCGGCTGATCATCGCCCGGGATCTGCTGGGCCGATCCCTGCATTGATCCGCGGCAATGCCTCGCGGATGCCGGGGGCGCGATTTTCATCGCGTCGGGTATGGCACCGACTTTTTGCGGGTCTATCGCTATGCTTGGCGCCGTGGAGGACCTAGAGAGTAGAGCCCATCCCCGGGATCGACTCGTTCGAGAGCTTTCCCTCGTGGATGCCGTCATGTTGGTGGTGGCCTCCGTGATCGGCGCCGGGATCTTCTTTACCCCGGGCCAGGTGGCAGAACTCCTGCCGGCTCCGGGCTGGATCATGCTGGCCTGGCTGGTCGGCGCGGCCCTCTCCCTGGCGGGCGCCCTGGCCAACGCGGAATTGGGCGCGATGTTTCCGAGGGCGGGCGGGGATTACGTCTACCTCCGGGAGGCCTTTCATCCGATCGCGGGCTTCCTGGTGGGGTGGCTCACCTTCTTCGCCATCTACGCCGGCACCATTGCGGCTCTGGCCTCGGTTCTGGCCGAGGGGGTCGGGGCTCGTCTGGGATGGACCGAGCCCGGCGTGCTGGCGCTGGCCGTGGGCGTGACGATCGGGGTCTCCGCAGTCAATTTCGTGGGCGTGCGTTGGGGGGCTCGAGCGAATAACCTGACTTCGATCTTCAAGATCCTCGCGCTGCTGGCATTCGTCCTGCTGGGGCCCTGGAGCGGAGGGGGAGACGCGGCGCGATTGTGGGTGGCCTCCTCGACGGCTCCCGGGGAGATCTCGGCAATCCACTTCGGCCGGGCCCTGTCGCCGATTCTCTTCAGCTACCTGGGCTGGAATGCGGCCGTCTACGTGGCCAGCGAGATTCGCGAGCCGGGTCGCAACGTGCCGCGTTCGCTCTTCATGGGCCTGGCCGTCTGTGCCGGGATCTACCTGCTGGTGAATGCGGTCTATCTCTACGCCCTGCCGATGGAGACGCTGCGCGGGGTTCCGGATGCCGGAGAGGCGGCGGGGCTGGCGCTCTTCGGTTCCGTCGGCGGGACCCTGGTGGGAATATTCGTGCTGATTTCGGTATTGGGCACCCTGAATGCGACGGTTCTGGTGGGTCCCCGAATCGCCTATGCGATGGCTTTGGACGGGCTCTTCTTTCGTTCGGCGAGTCGGGTTCATAGCGCTTTCCATACGCCCTCGGCGGCCATCCTCATCCAGGGGGCGGTGGCAGTTGGTCTGCTGCTGCTGCTGAGGACTTTTCCGAGCGCACTCGATTTCACGGTTTTCGCAATTCTCCTGGCCACCATGGCGGATGTCCTGGCCCTCTATCGGCTGCGGATCCGGCAACCCGCCCGGCCCCGTCCCTATCGGGCCTGGGGCTATCCGTGGATGCCGGCCCTCTATCTGCTCGCCAACGCGGGAATCGCTCTGGCGATGCTGATCGGCAGCCCCTTCGAGTGCCTCGTCAGCCTTGCTCTGCTGGCGGCGGGTCTGCCCTTCTACGCGATTTTCGTGGCGAAGTCCGGTGCCGAGCCCGCTGTCGGGGGAGGCCAGTGATGCCTTTCTCGAGTAGGATCTGCCAAGGTAGGGTGCTCGTCGCATTGTCCACCCGCGAGTTGTTGCCAGCGGGCGGATCGGGGAGTGGGTGCCTATTCGGGTCTCGGGGCCGGCTCCATGCGCGAATGCGGGAAGACGGAATCCGCGGGTCGGATGGGTTGGAATTCCGGGCCGATCTGGATGGGATTGATCTCGTCGGGCAAGGCGGGGCGATTCGAAAAAAACAACTTCGCAGAAGCAGGGGTTCCGGCGACCCTGGAACCGACAAAGAAGGTCTGGAACGATCCCGTCAATGAGCGATCTCGAATTCCCTCGGATACGGCACGATTTCAATAAACTCAACCGCCTTCCCCCCTATGTGCTTGCGGAAGTGACGGATCTGACCCGGGTGGCTCGGCGCGCGGGCGAGGACGTGATCGACCTCGGAATGGGGAATCCCGATCTCGCCACGCCCGATCACGTAGTCGAGAAGATCGTCGAAGCCGCTCGGGACCCCCGGAACCACCGTTATTCCTCATCCCAGGGCATTCCGAACCTGCGTGCGGCCATCACGGAGTGGTATCAGCGCCGCCACTCGGTGGCATTGGATCCGGATAGCGAGGCGATTGCCGTCATTGGGGCGAAGGAAGGGCTCAGCCATTTCGTTCTGATGACCATCGGGGCCGGCGATGTCGTGCTCGTGCCGGATCCCGCGTACCCGATTCATCAATACTCGGTGATCATCGCCGGGGGCGATCTGCGAACCGTTCCGCTGGTGGGTGAAGCAGATTTTTTCGCCAACCTGGAAGATGCCGTGAGCCATACCTGGCCCCGGCCCAAGATGCTGATCCTCTCCTTCCCCGCCAATCCCACGACCCACGTGGTCGAAAGAGACTTCTTCGAGCAGGTGGTGGAATTCGCTCGCGCCCATAGCCTGATGGTCCTCCACGATTTTGCCTACGCGGAAGTGGCCTTCGACGGATACAAACCTCCCAGCATTCTCGAGGTTCCCGGTGCGAAGGAGGTCGCCATCGAATTCGTTTCCCTCTCGAAGAGCCATTCGATGGCCGGCTGGCGGGTCGGATTCGCATGTGGCAACCCCGAGATGATCCACGCCCTTCGGCGCATCAAGAGTTATCTCGATTACGGCATGCCCCAGGCGATCCAGATTGCGGCGATCACGGCGCTGCGCGGCCCCCAGGATTGCGTACAGGAAAACGTCGACGTCTACCGGGAAAGACGCGACGCCCTGATCGATGGCTTGGGCCAACACGGTCCGGGAAGCTGGGAGATCGAAAAACCGCGTGCGACGATGTTCGTCTGGGCCCGCATCCCCGAACCCTTTCGGGAAATCGGCTCCCTGGAGTTCTCGAAGAGGCTGCTGAAGGAGGCGAAGGTGGCGGTCTCCCCTGGGATCGGATTTGGAGAAAGTGGCGAGGGCTTTGTTCGCTTTGCACTGGTCGAAAACAAGAATCGAATTCGGCAGGCCGCCCGGGGGATCCGGCGATTTCTGAGGGATGCGAGAGAGGTATAGGTCGAGAAATGACGCAGCAGGGGAGTTCAGGGGGTGTGGGTGTCGGGCTGATCGGTTTTGGGACCATCGGGACCGGAGTGGTCAAAGTCCTGGCCGATAATGCGCGGGTGATCGAGCAGAGGCTCGGATTCCCCCTGCGCCTCGTTCGGATCGCGGACATCGACACCGAGACGGATCGTGGAGTCGATCTTTCGGGCATCCAGCTGGATGCGGATGCCGAGGGGCTGATCGCGGATCCCGAGGTCGATATCGTGATCGAATTGGTCGGAGGCTACGATATCGCCAAGCGCTTCATGCTCGCGGCCATCTCGGCCGGCAAGGCGGTGGTGACCGCCAACAAGGCCCTGCTGGCCCTGCATGGCAAGGAGATTTTTGCCGCCGCCCGGGGAGCCAATGTCGACGTGGCCTTCGAAGCGGCGGTTGGGGGTGGCATTCCCATCCTGCGTTCCCTGCGTGAGGGATTGGCGGCGAATCATATCGATCGGATTCTGGGCATCCTCAATGGCACGACCAACTATGTGCTGACGGAGATGGAGCGTACAGAAGAGCCCTTTGAAGTCGTGTTGAAGCGCGCCCAGGACCTCGGCTACGCGGAAGCCGACCCCACTTTCGACGTCGATGGAATCGATGCCGCGCATAAGCTGGCACTGCTGACCGGAATGGCCTTCGGTGCGGAGTTGACCTTCGAAGAGATTCCCACCGAGGGAATTCGTCAGATGACCCCCATGGACTTCGAATTGGCCGCGGAATTCGGCTACCGAATCAAGTTGCTGGGGATCAGTAAATGCCATCGCGATGGCGAAGGCGGAGAAAGGATCGAGGTTCGGGTGAGCCCGACGATGGTGCCGTCCGGCAGCTTGTTGGCCAACGTCGATGCGGCCATGAACGCCATCGAGGTCAAGGGGGATGCCGTCGGTCCGACTCTCTACTACGGGGCGGGGGCCGGGGAGTTGCCGACCGCGAGTGCAGTCGTCGGGGATCTGATGGAGATCGCTCGTGAGCTCCAGCGGGGGGGGGCGGGTGCCGTGGCTCCACTCTCCTTCATGCCCGATCAACTGAGTCCGAAACCCCTGATCGAAGCCTCGGAACTCAGGGGTCGCTTCTACCTGCGCTTTACGGTGCTGGATCGGCCGGGCGTATTGGCCATGCTCGCCGGCGCTCTGGGGGAGCAGGGGGTGGGGATCGAGTCCGTGGTTCAGAAGGCGGGTACGGAAGCGGGGGAGGCGGTGCCCGTAATCGTCCTGACCCACCTCGCCGGCGAGGCGGCGCTGGATCGGGCACTTCTGGAGATAGAGGAGAGCAGCGATCTGACGGCTCCCACCGTTCGCATTCGGATCGAGGAGGATCTATGAATCAGTCGCCTCAGACGAAGTACTCGGCCTGGTTCGAAAGCCTGGAGAATCCGAACGAACGCTACGAACTCGATGAAATCGTCTACACGGATCGCAATCAGGGTCTGCTGCACGTGGTCCACGATCTGAAGGAGTTGAAGAAGACCTCCGGCGATGAATGGAAGGAAATTTTCGAACGACGACGCAAGCGCCGGAATGAGTGGCCTTATGGTTCCGGGGTATGGGGCAAGAGGGAGTGGGTTCTACCGGGCGTCGAAGACCATAATGTGGTTTCGATGTACGAGGGATATTCGAATCTCTTCTGGGCTGAGCGTTATGGCAGGGAACTCGGTCTCAATGACCTCTGGATCAAGCTCTGCGGAAATTCCCATACGGGGAGCTTCAAGGATCTGGGGATGACGGCTCTCGTCTCCCAGGTCAAGCAGATGATTTCCAACGGCCGGCAGATTCCCGCCGTTGCCTGTGCGTCCACGGGGGATACGTCGGCGGCCCTATCCGCCTACGCGGCAGCCGCGGGAATTCCGGCGGTAGTCTTCCTGCCCCGGGGAAAGATTTCCCTGGCGCAGTTGATTCAGCCCGTGGCGAATGGAGCCATCGTTTTCGCCCTGGATACCGATTTCGACGGCTGCATGGAGATCGTCAAGCAGGTTTCGGAGAAGGACGGAATTTATCTGGCCAACTCGATGAATAGTCTGAGAATAGAAGGGCAGAAGACCGTCGGGATCGAGATCGCGGAGCAATTCGATTGGGAAGTGCCGGATTGGCTGATCATCCCAGGTGGAAATCTGGGGAATGTTTCGGCGCTTGCCAAGGGCCTCGATATGCTGATCGACTTGGGGTTGGTCGATCGCAAGCCCCGGATCTGCGTGGGGCAGGCGGCCGCGGCCAATCCCTTCTACCTGGCGTACCAAAGGGGGTTTGAGTCCTTCGAACCCATCGCCGCTCGCTCGACCGTTGCCTCGGCGATTCAGATTGGGAATCCCGTTTCCCTGGCCAAGGCGGAGGATGCCGTGCGTCGCTATGACGGAGTAGTCGAGGAGGCCAGCGAGGAGGAGATCATGGAAGCTTGCGCGGCGGCGGATCGCACGGGGCTCTTTAGTTGTCCTCATACGGGCGTTGCTCTGGTCGCCATGAAGAAATTGTTGGCCCGGGGACTGATCAAGAAGAACGATCGCGTCGTCGTGATCTCGACCGCTCACGGCCTGAAGTTCACGGATTTCAAGCTCCGTTATCATGAAATGAAGCTGGAAGAAATCGTGCCGGAGAATCCGAATCCACCGATTGAATTGCCCGCGCGTTACGATCAGGTGAGGGACCGCATGCTTCGCGAAATCGACACCCGCTTCCGAGGTTGAGGGATTCATGATTTCAAGTCTCGCTGCTGTTCTGGCGGCCGTTGCGCTCGCGCAACCTGTGAACGGTTGGCAGGAAACCCTCGACGCCGTGGTTCCCGCAGTGGTGGTCTTGCGGGTCAGTTCTCCCCGGGCCTTCGATGGGCTCAATCCCGGCTATAGCACGGCGACCGGTTTCGTCGTGGATGCGGAGAGGGGATTGATCCTGACCAATCGGCACGTGGTGACCACGGGCCCCGTGGTTGCGGAAGCGGTGCTCCTCGACAACGAAGAGATACCCATCCGAGCGATCTATCGAGATCCCGTCCACGATTTCGGCTTCTATCGATTTGATCCCGATGACGTGGAGTTCATGGAGATCCCCGAACTCGAGCTGGCGCCCGAGCGAGCTCGGGTCGGACGCGAGATCCGGGTCGTGGGCAACGATGCCGGGGAGAAGTTGTCCATCCTGCCCGGAACGATCGCTCGCCTGGATAGAAAGGCGCCCGAATACGGCCCGCAGTCCTGGAATGATTTCAATACGTTCTACATCCAGGCGGCCTCGGGAACGTCGGGCGGCTCCTCGGGCTCGCCGGTGATTGATATCGAGGGCAAGGTCGTCGCCATGAATGCCGCGGGCAGTCGGGGGGCCTCTTCGAGTTTCTTTCTGCCCCTCGATCGCGTCCAGAGGGCGCTGGGATTGCTTCGGCAGGGGAAGCCCGTTGCTCGCGGAACGCTCCAGACCGTCTTTACCTACCAGCCCTACGATGAAGTCCGACGGCTCGGGGTTCGGCGGGAGAGCGAGTCCGCTGCTCGGGCCGCCTTTCCCGACGGAACGGGGATGATCATCGTCAGCGAAGTCGTCCCGGGAGGGCCTGGGGACGGGGTATTGGAACCCGGTGATGTGGTTGTTGCGGTGAACGATCAGTTCCTCGGCGGCTTTTTGAGACTCGAGGAGATCCTGGATGATTCGGTGGGCGAGAGCGTCTCTCTGCGGGTCGAAAGGGGTGGGCAGGAGTTGGAACTCGAGCTCGCGGTGGCGGATCTCCACGGCCTGATTCCCGACCGATACCTGGAAATGGGCGGTGCCGTCGTGAACCCCCTCTCCTACCACCAGGCTCGCAATTATTCGGTGCCGGCATCGGGTGTGTATCTCTCGAATCCGGGATTCATGTTCTCTCGCGCGGGCCTGCCCCCGGGCGCCGTCATCACCCACGTGGACGGGAAGCCGACTGAGACCCTGCGGGATTTTGAGGATGAGATGGCCGGCTTTCCCGATCGGGAGCGTATTCCCCTGCGCTTCTATCGGCTCGACAATCCCCGGACATCGGGGGTGGCCGTGATTCGGGCCGATCGGCATTGGTTCTCCATGCAGCATTGCGTTCGGGATGATGCCCGCGGGAGTTGGCCCTGCGAGCTCTCCCCGCCGCCCCCCGCGGCGGTCGATCCGAAGCCCGCGAGTACCCAACTTCAGGCCAGTGAATCTCGGGTCGCGCGGGCCCTGGCGTCTTCCCTCGTACTCGTCACTTACGATATCCCCTACCTGATCGACGGGGTTCATTTCGATCGCTTCGTCGGGAGTGGACTCGTGATTGACGCCGAAAAGGGCCTGGTCCTGGTCGATCGAGAGACGGTTCCCGTGGCCCTGGGCGATCTATCCCTGATCTTCTCCGGTTCGGTGGAAGTGCCCGGGAAGGTTCTCTATATCCATCCGGAACACAATTTTGCAGTTGTTGAATACGATCCCGCGCTGCTGGGCGAGACCCCGGTGCGGAGTGCTCGTTTTCGCGAGGACGAGATTGCCGTAGGCGACCGAAGCTGGCTCGTGGGTCTGTCGAGCGATCATCGGATCGTTTCTCGCGAAACCCGGATTGCGCGTCGCGAGCCCGTCGAATTGTCATCGACCTTTCCGCCCCGCTTCCGCGAGAGCAACCTCGAACTCGTGATGTTGGAGGATATGTCGGCCACAGTGGGCGGCGTGCTGGCGGATAAGAAGGGAAGGGTGCAGGCGCTCTGGGCTTCCTTTACGTCCGGGGAGAGTAAAAGTCCGGAGACCTTTTTTGCTGGAATCCCCATCCACTCGATCCGGCGCGTGACCGATCGGATTCGGGAGGGTCGGAGTGTCGATTGGCGTACGCTTTCGGTGGAATTCCAGACTCTTTCCCTCGCTGAGGCACGCAATCGCGGACTCTCCGAGTCCCGTGCGCGAATTCTCGAAGACCACGATCCCGAGGGCCGCTGGGTTCTCTCGATTCGTTATGTCTCCGCGGGAACTCCTTCCGCGAGCCTCCTGCGTCCCGGGGATCTCCTGGTCTCGATCGATGGCAGACCTGTGACACGCTTTTCGGATGTCGAAGAGGCGTCGAATCGAGACCTCGTGGCCCTGAAAATCGTGCGAGACGGTGAAGAAATGGATCTCGAGGTGCCCACGGAGTCCCTGGACGGGCAGGGCACCGACCGGGTGGTGCTCTGGGCGGGAACGCTGCTTCAGAAACCCATCCGCGCCCTGGCCCGGGATCGTTCCCTCGAGCGGGAAGGGGTCTACGTCTCTCGCTACTGGTACGGATCCCCCGCCAATCGCTATGGCATCCGGGCCACCAGCCGGATCGTCGAGGTCAATGGTCAACCGACACCCGATCTGGATCATCTCCTCGCGGCCGTGGCGGATGCCGCGGACCGGGGCTCGGTTCGGCTCAAGACCCTCGATTTGGAGGGTCGCGAGCGCGTGATCACCCTGAAGTTGGATCTCGAATATTGGCCGACGTGGGAACTGATTCGCGGGCCGGATGGCTGGCAGCGGAATCGCATCAGTCGAGTGCCGAGTCGGAAGGGCGCCCCCGAGGCCTCCCCTTGAGCCGCGCTCGGGCCCTGGCTCGGAAGGATTTCTCTACGGCTTAGACCAATTCCTGCAGGAAGAAGGTGGCGATTCCCAGGAAGGAGAAGAATCCCAGGGCATCGGTGCAGAAGGTCACCAGAACGCCAGCGCCCAATGCGGGGTCCTTGCCGAAAGTCTTCAGGAGCAGGGGAACGGCGGCTCCCAGCAGGCTGGCGACGGTCATGGTGATCAGCATGGCGAGAAGCAGTACGAGTCCGAGCACGGGATTGCCCTGCCATAAATAGGCGATGATCCCGGAGAGAATTCCGGCGACCAGGCCGATCATGAGCCCGACAAACATCTCCTTGCCAACTGCGCGCAACCCGCTCGAGAACTCGATTTCGCCCAGGGCGATCGAACGGGTGATCACCGTCAGGGTCTGGATTCCCCCGTTGCCCCCCATCCCCGCCACGACGGGCAGGAAAATGGCGAGGCTTACCAACTGATCGAGAGTGGATTCGAAGAGCCCGACGACGGATGCTGCCGTGAAAGCGGTGCCCAGGTTGAGGAGCATCCAGGGCAGCCGCTTGCGGATGGAGATCTGGGGTGAGGTAAAGACGCGATCCTCTTCGGACAGGCCAGCGAGGTGGTAGATGTCCTCGGTGGCCTCCTCGGTAATCACGTCGATCACATCGTCCACCGTGATGATCCCGAGCATTCGCCCGTCGGCATCGGTGACCGGAATCGCCAGCAGGTCGTAACGCGCCACCAGTTTGGCGGCCTCCTCCCGGTCGGCTTCGGCCGCCACCGAGATCGATTGCCGGGTCATCATGTCTTGAATCGTCGTGTCCGGAGGGCTGGAAACGAGGCGCCGGATGGGGACGACGCCGATCAATCGCTCTTCCTCGTCGACGACGTAGAGGTAGAAGATCGCATCCCTGGAGTCGCCGGCGGCCCGGATCGTATCGATGGCTTCCTGGGCGCACATGGAGGGTGCCAGGGCGATGAAGTGGGTGGTCATTGCCCGTCCGGCGCTCTCCGGCGCGTAGAGTTCCGCGTTATGGAGTTCTGTTCGCTTGGAGGCTGGCAGACATTCGAATACACCCTCGCGTTGCCCGTCCGGGAGGTGCTCGACCAGCAGCAACATGTCATCGATCTCGAGCCTCGCCAGCAATTCGGCCAGGCGCCGATTCGGAATCGCCGCGAAGATCTGTGGCAGGAGTTCCCGGGGCAACTCCGCGAGCATGGAGGCGGCACGGTGCTGGGCGAAGAGCAGGTCGATCACGCTCCGAATTTCATCCGGGGTCAGGTCGGCGAGCAGGGGGCCGAGGTCGGCGGGGTGGATGCGTGCCAGCAGTCTCTCCGTACGGCTCTGAACGCCGCTCTCCAGGAGACGCCTGAGAATTCGAGTGGTGACGACCGGATTCGCCATAGCTGCATCTGCCTCGGTCGGAGTGCTGAAGCCTCGAGCCGGGGCGTTCCGCTTCGGGGCTCGGGGGATTCGGGAGTGGTGCATCCGGCGCCTGCTCCTGCCGGACGCCATTCGTTACCCCAGATGGGCGGGATTCTCTACCCGCAGCTTCGGCTTTTCCCGTCTCTCCCGAGAAGTTCAGATCGGACCCTTCCCCTCATCACCCGGGGGATTGTGCTGCGGAAAAAGGCTATCGCGCGACACTTCGCCGCCCCCAATGGCGTGGGACCGGCAGGCCCGGTTGCTGCCGGCGACCCTTCCTCCCGGGCGATCCATCGGGTCTCCGGAAGCGATGGCAGGGCGATGGCAGGTGGAACGAAGGCTCGGATCCCCGGGGCCAGGGCAGTTCGGGAAGGCCCTTTGACGTCCCTGGGGCCGCTCGGGCCAGCGGCTGACCCGGTTCGGGCGGGCCCGGATTTCCTCGGTTTCATGCGGGGAGTTCCGACTCCCGGCAACTGCGACCGGGGAGTCACTTCCAGCGCGCTGCGTCTCGACCTTCCTCGGGCCCGGGGATGCCAACTCTTCTTCCCGTCGATGAATGGGAGATCCCCGTTTCGATTTCACGGTCGAGGTGGTTTTGCCCCATCCGAATTTGGATTCAAGAAGTTGGCCCCTGGATGCCGATGAGTTGCCTGCGGACAGAGCAGACATTTCAGGGGAACTCAGCACAAAACATTTAGTTGGAGGGTGTCCAGATGGCCCGAACCAGACTCCGTGGAATCAAGCTGGCAGGAATCTCCATTGCCGTGGAGTCTCCTCCCGCGCTGACATGGGATTGGCCCGCGGAAGGTCTGGGCGAACTCTCGTGCGCATCGCTCGAGGCGGAAGTCTATATCGGTGTCTCGGTTGCCGATTTCCCGGTTCCCTGCTGGGATCCCATTACCTATGCGTTTGATCGTGGCACTTTTGATATCGGTCGGGTCGCTGATGAATGGTGGGTGGCAGTCCACGGGGCGAAGCGCCGATTCGAACGGCTGGCCCGTTTTAATTCGCGCTTCTCCGAGGGCGAAGTATGGGTCTCCCCCGCAGCCCTCGATTCGATCACCCACCCGATGGAGGGGCCTTTGCTCGACATCCTGCTGACCCATCGGATCATCGATCAGGGCGGCCTGGTCGTGTCCGGTACGGCCATTGTTGAGAAGGGACGCGCCTGTGCGCTTCTCGGAGCCCTTGCATCCGGAGACTCACTGAACACCTATGCGAGCGAGGCGGGTCTGGAAGATGTCGCGACGACTCCTGGAGATCGCTTCGCGATCCGGATCGCGGAGGGTCAAGCCCGGGTCCACGGGCTTCCCGGAATCGGAACGACGGCGGGATTGGATGTTCAGGGCCCCCTTCGGTCCATTCACATCGTTGGACCGTCCGAGACCGTCCTGATTGAAAAGATGGATCGTGAAGTTGCGATGGGGGAGTTGCTACAGCACGTCTATGCTCCGGTCCACGCTCCCGAACAGACGGATCGGCTGATGGATCTGATCTCGGAGTTGACCGGGAGCATCTCCATCATGCGACTGGGCCAGCCGGAAGAGCAGAGGGTCGTACCCTTCGTCTGGGGCCGCGCTCGAGCCGCGCTCGCCTTCGCGCTGCCGCTTGCCTGAGGACGCAATCTTCCGACTTGGATCGGATCGCGGAAACGTCCGGAGTGGGTGGAAAACGTATCGGTCATCATGACCTATCAGGTCACCCGGGAGCATTAGTGGGGGCTCTCCCGATCAGACGAACGCGCTCGAGACCCTACTCGACTCGTTTTCCGGCCGGATGGGTCGGATCTGATGATTAGTGCTTGCGTGGGTGCGCCCAAGGTAGGATGCTAGAGCGTGCTCTAGGGGTCGCCGTCGGCGGATCGAACGCGCGGCCAGCGCATCGGAACAAACGATGGAAGGCGCCCTTTCGTACTGCGTGTCTTCGGACTCTCTTCGATGATTTGTTCGAGCGGCGATGCGGAAAATGTCAGAGCTGGTGGATGTGAAATAGAGGATTTGTTGAGCGACTCGAAGTAGGTGCGCCCAGGGTGGGCAGGGAAGGGGAGGTTCCATGAAGCAACTCGTGGAGGACATCGTTCGGGCCTTGGTGGACGAACCCGGCGAAGTGCAGATCAAGGAAGTGGTAGGGGACCACGCGCATCTCCTTGAGTTGAGAGTGGCCAAGCGAGATCTGGGAAAAGTCATCGGGAAGGGCGGCGCCCATGCCTCGGCAATTCGGACGCTCATGTCCGCGGCCAGTGGCAAGGAAAAGAAGCGCTACATCCTGGAAATCATCGAAGACTGAATTTTTCGTTTGGGTGTGCACGAGGTCCATCGCAGGCGGCAGTCGGCTCGGAACTCCACAACCGAAGCAGAACTCGTCGCGGGGGCATGTCGGATCTCGCCGCTCGCGCTCGCAGTCCAGAGAGATCGAGCGGATCGACTGCCCTGAAGGCGCACACCCCGCGGGATCAGCTTTCTCTTGACGTGAAGCCGCAGAGCGAGTATCCGTTTCAAGCAGCAAATTTGGCCGCTGGATGCCGATTGAATTTGATCGGCGATCCCCTTTTGGCCGGAACTTCGAGGCGGTCGGCAGTCGGGTCCCAGTTCGTTGTACTGAAAGAGACCCACTGCAAAAGAGCCGATGGGTCTTGAGAGCCGGGTCGATGGGGTCAATCGGGGCGAATCAAGAGCAGGGCCAGCAATAGGATTGAGCGAGGAGAACGCGTGGGCAGTGTAGTCAAGAAACGTCGTAAGAAGATGCGAAAGCACAAGCAGCGTAAGCTTTTGAGGCGTCAGCGGCATAAGAAATAGTTGACGCGATCAAGAGAGTCGACCGCGATCATTCGACTCGAGTCGTTCAAAAGGCCATCCATCGCAATTCGATGGATGGCTTTTTTTTGGCGAAATCATTCCAGCAGTCTTCTTCCTTTCGGGCGGAATGCTTTCTTTGAATGCGCGAGTGAACCTGGATTGTTGTGTTTGAGGGGTTTCTGTCTCTTTAATCGCAAATTTGTCGAGCAGGTTGTTGATTTTTTTGACCAAATTACTTGACGCGCTCGAAAAACTTGCTCTAGCATCAACCGCAACAAGTGCTCGACTACTGCGAATTGTAGGCGGAAGGCAGCTTCGAAGTCTTTTGGCTACGCCCTTGATGACCGGTAGAGGCCATTGCAAATGATCGGTCGAAGCCGCGAATCGATGAATTCAATGATCGATTCCCGTTCAAATCGTTCGGGTTGTCAGGGGTCGCTAGGCGGGTACTTGACCAACGAGGGGGGTGACCCAAGTAATGGCAGCTCGTAAGAAGGCCACCAAGAAGAAGGCTGGCAAGCGCAAGGCAGCCAAGAAGAAGGCCGGCAAGCGCAAGGCAGCCAAGAAGAAGGCTGGCAAGCGCAA
>CAYTAT010000010.1:5627-59413 GCA_964435795.1 uncultured Spirochaetaceae bacterium | reverse complement strand
AAGAAGAAGGCCGCCAAGAAGAAGAAGGCCGCTCGCCGGAAGAAGAAGTAGCACCATCTTCCGCTGAGAGGTCTTCCTTGTTTGGAGGATCGAAGGACCCCGGCCGACCTCATGTCGGCCGGGGTTTCTTTCTTGGAATCCCTGGCCTACCGTCCGGCCTCCAGGATCCGGATCCCGCGATCCGAAAACCCCACGAGTTGATCGGGAGAGCCCCATGGCACGCATTACGGTTGAAGATTGCATCGAGAAGGTTCCGAACCGCTTTCAACTGGTGCAAATGGCCTCGGTTCGCGCCAAACAGCTCAAACGCGGCTCCAATTCTCTGGTTTCCGGGGAGGGAAACAAGGTCGTCGTGGCCGCTCTTCGCGAGATCGCCGCCGGCCATGTGACGCCGGGTGAAGTGGTCGTCGAGACGGAGGGCGAGGACGAAATCGTCTCGAATCTGCCGGATGAAGCCGTCATCGATACCGCCGTGAGCGATGAAGAAGAGACTCCCGCCGACGGCCCTCGCGACACCTGAGTAAGCCCTCGAGCAAGCTCTCGAGTAAGCCCTTGAGTAAGCCCTTGCAAGCTCTTGAGTAAGCCCTTGAGCAAGCTCTTGAGTAAGCCCCAGGGGCGCTCAGCGTATCCCTGGAGTGGTTGATTTCGCTCCCGACCCGACTATTGGCCCGTGCGAAGGCATTATTGGGCGTATGAGCCCGGGCCGCGATTTTCACTTCTTTCGACTCGCCCGGTCGGCTATTCTGGCGTCGTGCTGGCCAGAGTGAGGATTTCCCTCGGGGTTGTGGCTTAGCCGGAGATCTGGGTGGCTTCAAATTCCAGCAGCGGAAAGCCGGGAGTCCGATCTCGGGGGATGCGTCCCAGAGGGATTTGGATCGCGGCTTCGCTACTGGTCGTGGCAGTGACGCAAGGCGCGTTGACCGTATTCGCGGAATCGGGTCGGGAATTGACCGTGACGGGGCACTCGCCCCCGGATTCCGAGAAAGCGGCTCCGACGGAGCCGCCCGTGGAGGCGGTGGCCCTGGACCTGTTGCTGAAGTTGCCCTCGGGCTGGGGGGCGGGGGTCGAGAAGCGGCTGGGACTGACGGAGTTTCAATGGCGCGATCGATTCGCAGAGGTGAACCGCGAGTTGCGGGAGGCCCAGGCGGAACTCGAGTCGGCACGGGGAGAATTGAACGCCATCGCGGGGGAGACGGGCGCGGGGGGACAATGGCAGATCGCCCCCCCGGGTGCAGCCCAGACGGAGTTGACGCCCCTCAGCTTCAAGCATCGGGAGCAGATCCGGAAGGGCAGGGAGCGTGTCGAGAACGCCCGGCGAGGCCAGCGCGCCCTGACGATCCAGGCGGATCTGGCCGATGTTCCGATTTCCTGGCGCGGGACTCCGGATTCGACCACCCGGGATACGGCTTTGGACTCCCCGCGATAAGCGGGTCAGGCCAGAGCAAGTCTCTCCCGAGTCCTGGTGAGAGTCGGGTTTCCTCTTCCGGCAGATCTCCCAGCCGCCGAGGCGTGCAACTCCGGGTTGCTCGCCATTTGTCTTGCGGGTGGTAGGGCCGCGGCTACACTGCCTGCGCTTTCGACTCGGTTCTCGGCGTCAACCGGGGCAAAACGCGGCTAGGGCGGCGAGTTGCAGAGCCGAGATGCGACGGGACGAGAGACGGGACGAGAGACGGACGAGAGACGGACGAGAGACGGGAAAAGTGGAGGAACGCAGAATGGCGGACAAAGAAGAATATGTGATGTCCCCCGAGGAACTCGAGAAGGGTGCCAAGCCCAACGGCGATCTGGGTTCCTGGCTCTACGTTCTCCTGGGCATCCCCTGCATGATTCTCTTCTTTCTGGTCTTCTTCGGTGTGATCGGGAGTTGCGACGGCGCCAACGTCATGGTTCACGGCTGAGTCTGCCGCCGAGAAAACCGCCCGCAGCCGCTCCGGCAGCCCCCTGAAGCGACCGGTGTCCCGCGGGTCGTTCACGCCGGGCCGCGGCTCAATATGCGCCGCCTTGGAGCCGATAGTCTCCCCATGACGTATCGGCCGAGAAAGTGGTTCGAAGCCGGGTTTCCCCTGGGCATTTCGCTGGCGCTCCTGCTGGGCGGGGGCTGCGCCCAGGTCTCGGCTGGTCCCGCCCGCTACTTCTATTTCACGCCCCCCTCGAGCAGCGATGCCTGGAGCCCCAAGATCGCAGCCTGGCAGCGTCGGGAGACCATCGACGTCGAATCTTCGTCAGCCGAAAAGGGCCCGCTCCTGGAAGCGGATGGGGAGGGGTGGGAGAATCCGTCGGCCGAGTCGAATTCCGTCGCTCTTGATCTGCGCTCGCGATATTCGGATTTCAAGTTGGAACAGAAGCGATCCCTGGCCCGTTCCGTTGCCGAGTGGGTTCAGGCTCGCGCCCTGGACCACTACTTCGCGGATGGCCCGATCGACCATTGGGCGACCCTGGAAGAGACCTTGGCGCGGGGCGGGGATGATTGTGACGGTTTGGAATTGTTGACCTATCACGCCCTGCGCGACCTCGGTTTCGGCGCCGCTGAAGTTTTCAGGGCGATCGTCTACCGGGCATCCGACGAGCAGCACCATATGGTCACGCTCTGGTTCGAAGAGGAGGGCGATCCCTGGGTGATCGATCCGACCGGCGTGATGGCTTCTGGAATGCCCCGCATGTCGGACTTGCCCGGTTGGGTTCCGATCAAGCTATTCACCGCAACGAGCGAGCATACCGTGCTTCCGGCGTTCGAAGTCGAGGGCCAGCTGGTTCTGGCCGGCAATCCTTCGCCAATGATCGAACTCCCTTCCTCCGCACCCTGAACGTTTTCCCCCATTCCTCTGGGCCCCGCGGCCGATCGCAGCGTCGAGTCATCGCTTCACCTCTTCCACACGATTTTTCCATGCGAATTCCGAGTGCCTGCGAAAGATGGGCGATTCGCCGAGGCCGTGGTAGCTTCGCGCCCTCGGGCGAGCAGGGGATCGCAATTTGAGGCCCTTCCCAGAGACGTTCTCACGCAGATCGTCCCGGGTGGATCTCTTCCCCGGGGTCGTAATCGCCCCACGGTCGGCCGGTAAGAGATGGTAAATGGGCAGTCGATCCGGTTCTCGACCGGCGCGACCGGAGGCCCATGAAATCAAGAGGGGAGAATACGGGATTCATGATGCGCAGAGACGGGAGGGCGAACGATGAATTGCGATCCGTCGAGTGGGTCCTGGATTTTACCGATAATCCCCTGGCCTCGGTGCTCTGCAGTATCGGGAGGACTCGGGTGCTGTGCACGGTTTCCGAGGAGAATTCGGTTCCGAGATGGCTGAGGGGCAGAGGGGAAGGATGGGTGAGCGCGGAATATTCGATGCTGCCCGCTGCGACGGATTCCCGCAATACGCGCGAGGTTTCCCGGGGCAGGCCCTCGGGGCGAACGATGGAAATTCAGCGCCTGATCGGCCGCAGCCTGCGCGCGGTGGTCGACTTGCGGGCGCTCGGGGAACGATCGCTCTGGGTCGACTGCGATGTGCTGCAGGCCGACGGCGGAACTCGCACGACTTCCATCACGGGTGCCTACGTGGCCCTCGCCCTGGCCTGCGCTCGCATCCGGGCGCGGGGCGATCTGGCGAGCAATCCGCTGCGTGACAGTGTGGCCGCCATCTCGGTGGGAATCATCGACGGGGAGATTCGATTGGACCTCCCCTACGAGGAGGATGCCAGGGCCGAAGTCGATATGAATGTGGTGGCCACGGGTTCCGGCCGCTTTGTCGAGGTCCAGGGGACGGGCGAGGGTGGAAGTTTTTCATCGAATCAACTCGACGAATTGATCGCCATGGCGATGGGGGGCGTCGAAGAGTTGACGCTTCTTCAAAGCAAGATCCTGAGCGCCGCCGGTGTCGAAGGGGCGGATGTCGGGACTCAGCGCCGCTCCTGATGGAAGCGCGGGAAATCGCTGCGGGTACTTCGAATCCCGGCAAGTTGCGGGAATTTCGCAATCTGCTCCGAGATCTTCCCCTTCGCATCGTTTCCCTTGAGGAGGGTGCGGGAGTTGAATTTCCCGAGGAGGGTGATGCCTACGAGGCCAACGCCGTGGCCAAGGCTCGCGCCGTCAGCGAGCAACTCGGCGTCTGGGGACTCGCGGACGATTCCGGTCTCGAAGTGGTCGGACTCGACGGCGGGCCGGGCCCTTTCTCGGCTCGATTCGGTGGACCGGGTCTCGACGATGAGGAGCGCGTGGACCATCTCCTGAAGAGCCTCGACGAAAAGCGAGCCCCGGAACGTCGGGCTTCTTTTGTCTGTGTCGCGGTGATCACCAAGCCGTCGGGGGAAATCCTGATCGCTCGCGGCGAATGCCCGGGAAAGATCCTGGATGAGCGCCGTGGAGGGGGCGGTTTCGGCTACGACCCGGTCTTCCTGCCGGATGGCTACGAGAGCACGATGGCGGAAATCCCGGCCGCACTCAAGGATCGGATCTCTCATCGCGGACGGGCCTTTGCGCGACTTCGCCAGGGTCTGCTGGCCCCGGATTGGCTGGGGGCGTGATGGGGAGTCGGTGGCTCGTTCGTGGCCCCGGCGGCAGGCTCGACTAAGCTGAGGGTTGCGGATTCTTCGAGAGGTGGAGGAAACTGCACTCCGGGATTGGCCGGGGGGGGCGCATGACGGAAGAGCGGCGCGAACGTCGGAGTCTGACGTATCGGATTCTCGTCGGAATGGCGGCGGGCCTGGCGACGGGCATCCTGCTCAATCTGCTGCGGTCGACGGGCCTCGGCGAGGAGGGATTCGGGAGCCAGATCCTCGATGTTTTTCTCGTGGAGGGCGTCTTCCGGGTCGGAAGCTCGGTCTTCATGGCCAGCTTGAAACTCCTGGTGGTGCCCCTGGTTTTTGTTTCCCTCGTCTGTGGGACCGCCGCACTCGAGGACGTGTCACGACTCGGTCGCATTGGAGGCAAAACACTCGTCCTCTATCTGGGCACGACGGGATTGGCGGTGACGCTGGCCCTGACCACCTCGGTTCTGCTTCGGCCGGGGGAGGGACTCGAACTGCCGACGACCCTCGACTACGTGCCCAAAGAGGCTCCCGGTCTGGCGGATACCCTGATCAATCTCTTCCCCACGAATCCCGTGCGGGCGATGGTCGAGGGCAATATGCTGCAGATCATCGTCTTCGCATTGCTCTTCGGTTTTGCGGTGACTCTGGCCGGCCAGCCGGGACGCCGCCTGCTCTCGGTCTTCGAGGATCTGAATTCAGTGATCCTGCGGCTGGTGTCGATCGTGATGGAGATCGCCCCCTACGGAGTATTCTGCCTGCTGGCGAAGATTTTTGCCGTCCAGGGCGTGGCTCCCATTCTGCAGTTGGCGAAATATTTCTTCGTGGTTCTGGGCGTGCTCCTCGCACACGCATTTCTCGTCTATCCGCTGCTCCTGATGGCCCTGGGGCGTCTCGATCCCCGGATCTTCCTGGCCAAGATGAGGGCGCCCATCACCTTCGCGTTCAGCACTGCCAGCAGCAATGCGACCATTCCCGTTACTCTCGAAGCCGTACGCGATCGTCTCGGTGTCGGCAGTCCCGTGGCTTCGTTCACGATTCCCCTCGGCGCCACCATCAATATGGATGGCACGGCCATCATGCAGGGGGTGGCTACCGGATTCATCGCCCAGGCGTATGGTATCGATCTGGCCCTGGGTGACTATCTCGCGGTCGTGCTCACCGCCACCCTGGCCTCGATCGGTACGGCGGGCGTCCCCGGCGTGGGCCTCGTGATGTTGGCGCTGGTTCTCGACCAGGTGAATCTTCCCGTCGAGGGGATCGGTCTCGTTCTCGGGGTGGACCGACTTCTCGATATGGTTCGCACGGCGGTGAATGTCACGGGAGACGCCACGGTAACGTGTATCGTGGCTCGCAGCGAAGATGAACTCTCCCTGGAGACCTTCTCGTCGCGCTGAAGCGGCGGGATTTGAAGGCCATCGATTTCGATGCAGGTCATGGATTCTGAAGTTGGCGGGAGCATGGGCGTGGGCAGAGTCGTCGAGAGTCGGAGTGTCATCGGTCGCATACGCTCCGGGCCCGACGGGGCCGGAAGCTGATGGACAGATCCCGATCCCCGGCTCCGGATTGCGAATTATGGCTGCTGCGTCACGCCCAGAGCGAATGGAATGCGAGTGGTCGCTGGCAGGGGCAGGCGGATCCCTGCCTGAGCGCGGCGGGGCGAGAACAATTGGGGGCCCTGGTGAGGAGCTTCGCAGAAGCCCTCGGTGAAACTCGGGTCGACCGCCTGGTTTGCAGCGACCTGATGCGCACTCGCCAGACCGCTCGGGCGCTGGGCGACGACTGGGGACTCGAAGCTCAGCCGGATGCCACTCTGCGCGAGTTGGACGTCGGAAGCTGGTCGGGGCTGACTCGCGCAGAGATCGCTGCAAGAGATCCTCGCCTGCTCGCGGCTTTCGAGGCCGGGGATCCCGACGTCAGGCCACCGGGAGGAGAGACTCGAAGCGAGATCCGAGTGCGGGCCCGCGAAGCGATCCGACGCATTGCATCCGACGCCCCGGGCGAACGAATCGTCCTGGTTTCGCATCTCGGCTTCATCCGGGCATTGCTGCCCGACCAGGATCTCGGCAACGCCGAATTCCTTCGAGTGCTGGCGACGGATGCCCTGACGCGGCGCGAACGATTGGCCGGGGCGGCTGGGGGTGCAGAGAACGGGGCCGGGGAATTCCAGCCCCTCTGATTCTTCTGGGATTCGCTCGCCTCTGGCGGCGGTTCCTATTGCCCCATCGAGTCAGTTCCGGGTGTCGAGCGCCGCGGATTCGGCGGGCGGACCCTCTTCGCCCTCCCCCCCGGCCAGCAGGATGCGCAGACCCTCGAGCATGATCCAGATGTCGAGGGCGAGGATCACGGTTCCCGAGAGGGCCAGCAGCCATAGCTCTGCGAAATTCGAATAGTATTGGATCAGGTTGCCCGTCATCGCCCAGAGGGTGACCGAGGCCACCGCGAACATCGGAATCAGCGTGTAGATCACGGGTTTTCCGCGTCGCCGGAGCCAGATCGAAATGATCAGCAGGGTCACGCCGGCCACGAGTTGATTGGTGGTGCCGAAGAGGGGCCAGAGAGCGAGCCCCCCCGTGCCACCGCCCTGGGTAATCGCCAATGCGAGCGCGGCGGCAATCCCCAGGGCGCTCGCCGCAAAGCGGTTGCTGAGACTCCGAATGCCGTAGGAGTCCGCGAGTTCCGCGATCACCAGGCGCTGGATGCGAGCCCCCGTGTCCAGGGAAGTGGCCGCGAAAGCGATCACGATCACGGCCATGAAAGTGCGGGCGGTCTGGTTGGGAATTCCGAGACTCGCGACGAAGGTGGCCCCGCCGTGCACGAAGGCGTCGAGTTTTGCCGCAAGCCCGTTGGCGGCCCCCCAGCTTGAGTAGTGGTTCCACCACTCTTCGCTGCTGGCAAAACCCGCCGTGGCGGCGAGTACGGCCAGCAGGCCGAGCATCCCCTCGGCGAGCATGCCCCCGTAGCCGATGGGCCGGGCATCGGTCATCCGCCCCAATTGCTTCGAGGTCGTACCCGAGGAAACCAGGCCGTGAAAGCCCGAGATGGCGCCACAGGCGATGGTGACGAAGAGGAAGGGGAAGAGGGGAGGGGCTCCTTCCGGATGCGGGTTCACGGCGGGGGCGACGATCGCCGGCTGCAGGACGAGGAGCCCCAATCCCAGCAGCAGAAGTCCCGTCACCAGTTGGTGGGAATTCAGGTAGTCCCGGGGTTGGAGCAGCAGCCATACGGGCAGCACAGAGGCGACGAAGGAGTAGAGGAGCAGGAGCCAGACCCAGGTCAGGACGGAGATCTCCTGGATGGCGGGGAAGCGAGTCGCGAAGGCCTCCCCGTAGAAGATGGCGATTAGCAGGACCGCGTAGCCGAGCAGGGAGGGAATCAGCAGCGGGATGCCGCGCCGATAGATCCCCCAGCCGATCCCCATGGCGATCAGGATCTGGACGTTGATGGGAAAGATCGAACTCGGTGTCGATACGAAGAGGGTGCCGATGATGAAGGCGAAAACCGCGAGCACGACCCAGATCAGCAGGCTGATCACGATCAGGAAGAGCGTTCGCACCCTCGGTCCCACCACCTCCCCGGCGATTTCTCCCATCGAGCGTCCGCGGTGGCGGGCGCTGATGACCAGGGCGCCGAAATCGTGGACGGCCCCCATGAAGATCGTTCCCACCGAGACCCAGATCAGGGCCGGCAGCCAACCCCAGATGACGGCGATGGCCGGGCCCACGATCGGGGCGGCTCCCGCGATCGAGGCGAAATGATGTCCCCAGAGCACGCTCTTGCGCGTGGGTACGTAGTCGACCCCATCCTCGAATTCCCGCGATGGAACGGCTTCGTCCTCAGACAGGGCAAAGATCCGCCGCGCCAGAAAATTCGAATAGAAGCGATAGCCGAGGGCGAAGGCAACAAAGACGAGACCGGCGAGAACGGCGGCGTTCATGGTGCTCCGATCGTCATGGTTTTACGCGCGTCGAGGATGAGCACATCCGCAATATAGCGGGAGAATCGCATGGGGCGGCCGGAGAATCGATCCGATTCCCCGGGCCTGCGATCGAAAGTATATCGGGTCAGTCCTCGGGGGAGCTGCGGAAGAGGGGGCGTCCGAGCCCGGCTTCGATGAGTGCCACTGCGACCCACGTCGCCAGGCCGCCGAGGAGATCCAATCCGACGTCCGCGAGCGCCCCCGTTCGCCCTGCGGAGAAGGCCTGGCGCAATTCGTCGGCCGCGGCGAGCAGGGCCAGGGGGATGAGGGAGCGGGCGAAGAGTCGGATCGCCGGGGATGCGGAATCCAGTTCCAGGGCCCGGAGGCAGAGCAGGGCCTGCACGCCGTAGACGCTGGGATGGGCGAGTTTGCGGATTGCCGCCACCCAGACGGCCCGGCTCTCGGGATCGAGTTCCGGCCATAGCCGACCGATGAGGGGGTCGAGAATACGGGAGGTTTCATTGGCGCTGAAGAGGTCCGAGCCCAGCAGCCAGATCCCGAGGGCCCAGAGCAGGGCGGGCCACCAGGCGGCGAGGCGGCGGCTTCGTTTGCGGCGATCCGAACTCATACTGCGCTCATGCTCCACTCATGACCCACTCATGCCCGACCGATATCCGACCCACGTCGTCATGTCTTCCATGCCCACACCCACGCCCACGGCCATGCCCATGCGCTCCCCGGAGCGTGTCGCGATCGCGGGCGATTATCCACCAACTGAACGCCGGTGGAAAGAAAGGTCGAGGCGAAAAAGCGTCGTGAGCGGGCCGCCGCCAGTTCCCCCCCCCGGCACCAGGATCGCGCTTCCCGCATTCGCCGCTGTGCCGATCCCATGCTCCGGAGTTCTTCGCCCCCCGCCATGGCGCTGGCCCGGGGGGCCTCAAGCGGTCTCTCCCGGTCGCCCCCGGTCGCTACTTCGCCGGTCACTACTTCGCCGGTCACTACTTCGCCGGTCACCACATCGCCGGTCACCACATCGCCGGTCGCCATTTTTCCTGTCGCCGTCTTCCCCTTCGCGATCTCCCCTTCTCGCCGGCCCCGATTTCCGTGGCATGGATCTGCAGTATTCTCGATGCGTGGCCGACGAATCGATTTTCAAGCCGAGATGGTCATCGAGTGGTCCGGCCATCCGGCTATGGGATGGGATGGCGCGATGGAAAGGCCGCTCGGGGGGGACGACTTGAAACCGCAGCACCCCGCTTCTGACAGCCTCGAAATCGGCCTGGTCTTCGAGACATTCGACACCTACCCCCGCCGGCCGGACGCGCCCCCCGACGCCCACGTGGAATACGAGCCCATGGCCACGGTGGAAATTCTCGAGGAGGCCATCTCGTCGCTGGGGCATAGACCGCGCAGGCTCGGCCCCCCGCACGCCCTGCTGGCCCCGTCGCTCCTCGAGCCCGGGAAGGCACCCGACGCGGTGCTGAATATCGCCGAGGGCTACGGCTCCCGAAATCGCGAGGCCTGGGTGCCCAATCTGCTCGAGATGGCGGGGGTGCCCTGCCTGGGCTCGGATGGGTTGACGCTCTCGCTGACCCTCGACAAGGCCTGGGCGAATCGAATGGCCGGGGCCGGTGGTCTTCCGGTGGCCCCGCAGTCGTGCTTTGCCCACCAGAAGGATGCCGCTCGCGGAGAACTCCCCGCGCCTTTCCCCCTCTTCGTAAAGCCGCGCTGGGAGGGCACCTCCAAGGGAATTCGCCGCACTTCCCGGGTAGAAGATCGTCCCGCCCTGGTCGCAGAGGTGGCGCGCATCGTGCGCGACTATCGGCAACCCGCCCTGGTGGAGGCCTTTTTGCCGGGAGCCGAGTTCACGGTGACGGTGGTCGGTCACGACCCTCCCCGGGCGCTGCCGATTCTGCAGCGCGCCCTGGAGAAGCAGTCGCAGATCGGTCTTCACGCCCTTGAGGAGTCGCCGGGGAATGCCGCGGACAGTGTCCTCGAGTACTCGCTGCCGGGAAAATTGGAAAATGCATTGGAGGGGGATCTGGCCGACCTCGCTCTGGCGGCTTTCGATCTTTTCGCCTGCCTGGATTTCGCGCGGGTCGACTTTCGCCTCGACGCGATGGGCAAGCCTTTTTTTCTCGAGATCAACCCCCTGCCAACCTTCGCAGTCGATGGCAGCTTCGGCATACTCGCGGAGTTGGCCGGGCAGTCCCCCGAAGTGCTATTGGCAGAAGTCTTGGATTCGGGATTGCACCGCCTGGGTCTGGGAGGGGGGGGAGGGCAGCCCTCCCGGCCGGAGAGTCCGGCCCGGCGGGGCCGATAGCGGGTCGGATTTGCGGGTCGGGATGAAGGCCCGGGGAGTAGACGCTTGGAATCTTCCACCCTGAATCGGATGTCGCAGGAATCGTCGCGCCATCCCCTGCCGCCGGCCGGGATCCGGCGGGAGGATTGGGAGAGTTTTGCCTGGCAGATGCAGCATCGCATTCGCAGCCAGCGAGATCTCGAAGCCTGGATCTCTCCGAGCGCGGACGAGGTACGCGCGCTCGGAGACCTCGAGCGGCGTTTCCGATTCGTCATCACTCCCTACTACGCTTCCCTGATGGATCCCGAGGATCCGGACTGTCCGATTCGGCGCCAGGTCGTCCCGAGCCCGAGGGAAGCCGAGGATGAATCGGGATTGGCCGATCCCCTGGACGAAGTTCTCCACTCGCCGATCAAGAATATCATCCGCGTCTATCCCGATCGCATCGCCTTCTGTGTCAATAACGAGTGCGCTCTGTACTGCCGTTTCTGCCTGCGCAAGCGCATGGTGGGAGAAGTGGGCGGGTCGATGCAGAAACGGGAACTCGAAGCCGGCCTGGCCTGGATCGCCGACCACAGCGAAATCCGGGATGTACTCCTCACCGGCGGCGACCCCCTGATCTTTTCGGATGCTCGCCTGGAGTGGCTCCTGCAGCGGTTGCGTGCGATCCCCCACGTGGAAATCATTCGACTGGGAACCCGACTGCCCGTGACGCTCCCCTACCGGATCAGCGATGCCCTCTGCCGCATCCTGGAGCGCTACCACCCGATCTGGGTGAATACCCATTTCAATCATCCCCGGGAACTCACGGCCCCCGCTGCGGAAGCCTGTGGACGCCTGCTCGGGGCCGGAATTCCGCTGGGGAATCAGAGTGTGCTGATGCGCGGAATCAACGACGATGCGGAGGTCATGAAGGAACTCTGCGAGGGCCTCGTCCGCATGCGAGTTCGCCCCTACTACTGCTACCAGGCGCAGTTGCTGGAGGGCACCGGTCACTTCCGGGTGCCCATCGAAAGGGGGATCGAGATCTTCCGGGCCCTGCGTGGCCGCACCAGCGGCTTTGCGATTCCGCTCTACGTACTCGACACTCCCCACGGCAAGGTCCCCCTCGATCGCAGTTGGGTCCGGGGCCGGGAGGGCGATGATGTGGTGGTCGAAGCCTGGAACGGTGGGGTCTGGCGCGAGCCCAACCCCCGGACTTGAAGGCTCCGATGGCAAGGAGTCCGGCGGGTCGGCGCCGGATGCCCGGATTCGAAAAGGAAGGGGGGTGCAGGGAATGGCCGCGAGAGAAAAGGGAATCCCGCATCAGCGCCCCCAGGCGCTCGTTCCGGCGCGCGAGAAGGGAGTCATGAAGTCGCTTTTGAACGCCTCGACGCTCCGGCCGAGTCGCCAGGGGGAAGCGACCGAGGTGGGCGGGTGGGTGCAGCGGCCGGCCCGCTCTTTGCGCCCAATTCCAGAGGCCGTGGCGGGGGCATAGTTGGCGCCAGAGGAAAATCGCGTAGCTGGGGTGGGGGCCCTCGGCGCCCGGCGCCTGGGTGCTGTCGCACTCCTGCTGGCGCTGAGCGTCTTCCTCTCCCGCATCCTGGGTTTCGTGCGAGAGATGGTCCTCGCGGCGCGCATCGGAGTGGGTCCCCAGACCGATGCCTATTACGCGGCCTTCCAGATTCCCGACCTGCTCAATTACCTGCTGGCGGGTGGGGCTCTGGCCATCGCCTTCACGCCCCTCTACTTGCAGACGCTGGGGCGGGAGGGGGAGGATGCTGCCCGCGAACTCTTCGAGACCGTGCTCGGAAGTCTCGCGGGCGTTTCCTGTCTGGCGACCCTGGGCCTCTGGATTTACGCCGAAGAATTGGTGGATCTCCAATTTCCGCTCTTCGACGCCGAGACCCGGGCCCAAACCGTCTGGTTGACCCGGATCGTTCTTCCGGGCCAGATCTTCTTCATTTCGGGGGGAATCGTGCGGGCGGTCCTGATGGCCCGTGGGCGCTTCGCCGCCCAGGCGGCCGCGCCCCTCATCTACAACGGGGCGATCATCGCCGGGGGACTCCTGACGGGCAGCGTCGAGGGATTTGCCTGGGGGGCGTTGCTGGGCGCCGCTCTGGGGAATTGGGCTTTTCCGGTTTACGACATGCGACACCTGGGCGGGATCGGTTTTCGCTGCGTTCCCTGGGATCCCCGCTTTCGCGTCTATCTCTGGGGCGCGCTGCCCCTGATGCTCGGCCTTTCGCTCACGACGGTCGACGAGTGGTATGAGCGAATCCTCGGCGCGCGCCTGGGGGTGGGTGCTGTCGCGAGCCTGGCCTTTGCGCGGCGGCTGATGATGGCGCCCGTGGCCGTGATCGGCCAGGCGGTGGCCACCGCCGCTCTGCCCACGTTATCCAGCCTCCACGCCGAGGGTCGTTCCCGGGAACTGGATCTGCGACTCCTCTCGACACTGCGGGCGACGCTGCTGCTCGCAATCGTGGCGGGCGGCGCTTGCTACCTCCTATCGTCTCCGATCGTCGTCCTCGTCTACCGGCACGGGGCCTTCGGGGCCGAGGATGCCGTTCGCGTCGCGTCGCTACTGGCCTGGATGGCTTTCGCGATTCCGGGCTGGGTGACCCAGCAGATCGCCGTGCGAGCCTTCTTCGCCCGAGGTGAAATGTGGCGGCCGATGGCGCTCGGGACAGCGGTCGCCCTGCTCGCGATTCCCCTTTATATCCGTCTCGGCGAGGCCCGGGGCGTGGAGGGTCTGGTCCTCGCCGGTGTGCTCGCAATCAGCGCCAACGCGATACTGACATTGGTCTGGACCCGGCTGCGTTTCGGCGGTCCTCCCCTGGCCCCGCTGGCTTCGACGGGGCTCAGGAGTCTGATCGTCGCGGGTCTCGCGGTCGGGCTTTGTCGCCTGCTCGTCGCAAATCTGGCCCCCGCGTCGGAGAGCGCGCAGGCTGCGGGCGGGAGCCTCTCCGAGTTCTGGCGCTTCGGGCTGGCCGCGGGAAGCTACGGACTGCTCGTCGTCGCGGGCATTCGTTGGCTGGGCGATGGTGCCATGCGCGACACCTGGCGCGCTCTCGAGGCGAAACTCGTGGCTCGTTTTCGAAAGGCGCCCCAAGATGAGACGGCCTAGACATCCTCTCGTCGCGGCGCCGCTGGCTCCGGGGCGTTCTGCCCGCCGGGTTGGGCCGATCCGATGAGGGGCGCGGACGTCGCCGACCCGGGTTCCGAGCGAATCTGGGAATTCTTCATCGATCGCGGGGGAACCTTCACGGATTGCATCGCCAGGAGTCCCGATGGCCGCCTCCTCAGTCATAAACTGCTCTCCTCCGATTCGGCCCCCGTAGACGGCATTCGCCGCCTGCTGGAGGGGGAGGGGGTGATTGCGCCGGGCGGGGAAATTCCGGCGGTCTCCGTTCGCCTCGGTTCGACGGTCGCTACCAATGCCCTGCTCGAGCGGCGTGGCGTAGCCAGCGCATTCGTGACCAATCGCGGATTGGGGGATGTGCCGACCATCGGGACGCAGCAGAGACCCTCCCTCTTCGAACTCGAGATTCGGCTTTCGCCGCCACTTCATCGGGAGGTCATCGAATGCCGCGGCCGGATCTCGGCGCGGGGAGAAGTCGTCGAAGAACTCGATCTATCCGAACTTCGCGGCCAGTTGCGGGCCGCCCGCGAGCGCGGCATCGCCTCTCTGGCCATCTCTTTGATCCACGCCTATGCGCATCCGGAATTCGAGCGCCGAATCGCCGCGCTCGCGCTTGAACTCGATTTCACACACGTGGTCTGTTCCCATGAGATCGCCAGGGAAATGGGACTTCTGGCCCGGGGAGAGACCGCACTCGCGGATGCGTATCTGACACCCCTGCTGAGGAATCACGTCGCCGAACTCGCCGAGCGGCTGCCGGCATCCCGGCTGCGATTCATGCAATCATCCGGGGGGCTCACCGATGCGGGTCGCTTCCGGGGGCCCAACGCCCTGCTCTCCGGGCCGGCCGGAGGGGCCCTGGCGGCGGCCCGGGTCGCGGGAAGGGCCGGCTTCGAGCGGGCGATCGGCTTCGATATGGGAGGGACCTCCAGCGATGTCTCCCTGATCGCGGATGGCGAGGTCGAGCGGGCTTTCGAAACCCAGGTTGGGGGCATCCGCGTCAGGGCCCCGATGCTGCGGATCCATACCGTGGCCGCCGGCGGTGGATCGCTTTGTCGTTACGATGGATATCAACTCAGCGTCGGGCCCGAGAGCGCGGGCTCGGATCCCGGGCCCCTCTGTTATGGGCTGACGGATGAACGGGGTGTCGCGAAGGCGGGGGAACTCGCGTTGACGGATGTGAACCTGGCGCTCGGCCGCGTGCAGGCGGATCGTTTTCCCTTCGAGTTGTCGTCTCGGCGCGTGGAAGAGGCCCTCGATGCCCTTCGCGGGGCGCTCCGTGGGGACGGGATCGAGATGACTCGAGACGAACTCGCGGCGGGCTTCGTCGAAATCGCGAATGCGAGCATGGCCCAGGCGATCGCCCAGGTTTCAGTTGCCCGGGGAGCCGATCCCCGGGATCACGCCCTGGTGGGCTTCGGCGGGGCCGGGGGACAGCACGTCTGTGGCATCGCGCGGATTCTCGGGATTCGAACGATTCTCCTGCACCCACTGGCGGGGCTGCTCTCGGCCTATGGGATCGGCGTGGCTCGCCCGAGTTCGGATCGCCAGGCCGATGCCGGTCGCGTTCTCCTCGAGGCGGGCGAGGTCCTGCCGCTCTGCGTCGAGGCGATCTGGCTGGAACTCGAAGAGCGGGCCCGGGACGAATTGATTCGCGAGGGCATCGCGTCCGAGGCGGTAGAGACGCGTCGCTGGCTCGATCTTCGTTATCGAGGCACGGAGAGCGCCCTCTCGATTCCGGAGCCGGATTCCCATGGCGAGAGCCCGCAGAGTTGGCTCGAGGCCTTTGCGCTGGAGCATCGGGATCGCTTCGGTTACGACCGTCCCGCGAGCGCGGTGGAAATCACGACGGCCCGGGTGAGGGTCGAAGCGGTCTCCGAGGCGTCGAGTTCCGCGGCTGCGCGGGAGCCGACCGCGAGGGGATTGGCGCCCCCGCACTGCCTGCGCCGCGCCTCGGTGTACTTCCCGGGGCGGGGTCGCCTGGAGGTTCCCGTCTATCGCCGCGAGGATCTGGTGGCCGGCACGAATTTGAAGGGGCCGGCCCTGATCCTCGAGGCGGCGGGCACGGTCGTCCTCGAAGATGAATTCGGACTCGAAGTCGACGGGGAGGGTGTGCTCCGTCTCCACGATCAAAGGGAGCGAAGAGTCGAAGAGCCCTCTGAAGCGGTGGCCGCGCGGAGGCACTCCTCGGATCCGATTCGGCTCGAGGTCTTCGCCAATCGCTTCATGTCGATGGCCGAACAGATGGGTGCCGTACTGCGCAACACGGCCTTCTCCACGAATATCAAGGAAAGGCTGGATTATTCCTGCGCGGTTTTTGATGTCGAGGGGGGGCTGGTCGCCAACGCGCCGCATATTCCCGTTCACCTCGGGGCCATGGGGGCCACGGTACGAGCCGTGCGAGAGCGCTTCCGAGAACTTCAGGACGGCGACGTGATCGTGACCAACGACCCCTTCGAAGGCGGCTCCCATCTCCCCGACGTCACGGTGGTGACGCCCGTATTCACCGGCGTGGGGCCGAGGCCGGATTTCTTCGTGGCCAGTCGTGGGCATCACGCGGATCTCGGGGGCAGGACCCCGGGTTCGATGCCGCCGGATTCCCAGCGACTGGACGAGGAGGGGGTGGTGATTCCGCCCTTCAAGCTGGTGCAGTCCGGTCTTTTCGACGAATCCGGGATTCGTTCCCTGCTATCGGATGCCCGCCATCCGGCTCGGCGCCCGGATGATAATGTCGCGGACCTGGTCGCAATGGTGGCGGCCAATCGTGCGGGAGCCGCACTGCTGGCTGAATTCGTGGCGGAGCGCGGTGCGCGGATGGTGGCGACCACGATGGAGGAATTGCAGAGGATCTCCGCTGCCCGCGTCGCCGAGGCCATCGGCCAGATGCCGGACGGCGAGCGCGTCTTCGAGGATGCCATGGACGACGGGGCCCCGATACGCGTGTGTGTCGGGGTACGGGGAGAGCGCATGTCCGTCGATTTCTCGGGCAGCGCATCGGCCCATCGACAGAATCTGAATGCGCCGCCGGCCGTGGTTCAGGCGGCGCTGCTCTACGTACTGCGCTGCCTGGTCTCCGAGGCATTGCCCCTGAACGGCGGCTGCCTCGCACCGGTGGATCTGCGGATTCCTCCCGGCTCGATTCTCGATCCCCCGCGCGGTTCCGCCGTGGTGGGCGGCAATGTGGAAACCTCCCAACGAATTGTGGACGTTCTCCTGGGTGCCCTCGGACGAACTGCGGCCAGTCAGGGCAGCATGAACAACGTCACCTTCGGCAACGAGAGTTTCGGCTATTACGAGACGATCGGAGGGGGCGCGGGGGCGGGCCCGGATTTCGATGGGGCTTCGGGCGTGCATACACATATGACCAATACCCGGATCACCGACGCGGAGGTGCTCGAATCCCGCTATCCGATCCGCTTGGAGCGCTTTTCCCTGCGCAAGGATTCCGGGGGTCGGGGGCTTCATCGCGGGGGGGATGGCCTGGTTCGCTGCTACCGCTTCCTGGAGCCCGTGACCGTGAGCCTGCTCACCGAAAGACGGAGCCACGCTCCGTGGGGTCTTGAAGGTGGCGAAGCCGGAGAGCCGGGTCGCAATACTTTGATTCTAAACGATGGCCGCCGAGTAGCCCTGAAGGCGAAGTGCAGCCGTTCGGTCCAGGTCGGTGAGCGCCTCGTCGTCGAGACCCCCGGTGGTGGAGGCATGGGAAGAGGCGCCGGATCGGATGGCTGACCCCGAGCGCCCTTGCCCTCATGGGCAGGGCCGCTACTGTCGGCCCGGGCGCGTAGCTCAATTGGCAGAGCAAGGGACTCTTAATCCCTAGGTTCAGGGTTCGATTCCCTGCGCGCTCACCAGCCTCCCCGGGTCGCACTTCCAGCCGAGGCCCCCGAGGCGAGCGCCTGCATTCGCATGGGGAGCGTTCCGCTTGCGGCGTATCGCGGGCTGGGCCCAAGCCTGTCGAGGCGAGTTCGCAATCGGCCGCCCGAGATGCGGCGAGGAGTTTTCGGCTTCGGCTTCGGCTGCCGCTCCGGGGCCGGGCCCCGGGATCGAGCGGAAAGTGTCCGAAGCGAGCTATCCTATCAAGGCTTCGATTCGGATCGAATGAGGGTCGGGATCGGGTCGCCGGGGTGGCGGAATTGGTAGACGCAGTGGCTTTAGGAGCCACCGTCCTTGGACGTGCAGGTTCGAGTCCTGTCCCCGGCACCAACACGCACGGACACGCACGGATGCGCACGGATGCGCATGGCGGCGTGCGCCGCTGCAGGGCCGGCGCTATCGTGCCCGGCCCCAACGATTCTGGGCCCTGGGGATCGTGCGAAAGCCCCGTGGAGGAAGAGTGGATGGTGGAGACAGAAAATCTGAACAAGGATATCCGAGTCGAATGCAGCGAGACGAGCTCCGTGCTGCGAAGCATTCGAGTCGAGGTCGATTCGACCCGGGTCGATCGGGCCTTCGACGGCGCCTACGCGCAATTGCAGAAGACCGCCCGCGTCAAGGGTTTTCGCCCGGGGAAGGTGCCCCGTTCGGTGCTCGAGCGGATGTACGGTGCCAGCTTGCCGGAGGAAGTCGAGCGTCGACTGGTCGGTGAGACCCTCAGTTCGGCGATCGAGACCGCCCAGGTTGTTCCCCTCTGCGAACCGGGGATCGACGCCGAGCCCCCTCAGGCGGGTGTGGATTTCCGATATACCGCGGAGGTCGAGGTCAAGCCGGAGATCGAATTGCCGGATCTCTCCGTGCTCGAGGGACGCAAGCCGATCGTCCTGGTCGGAGACGATGAAGTGGAGGCCGAACTCGAGCGAATGCGGCAAGCTCGCGCTGCCCTCGCCGAGGAAAAGGAAGGGACCGCCGCCGCGGAGGGCCATACCCTCACCCTCGACTTCGAGGGGCGAATCGACGGTGCGCTTTTTGACGGCGGCAGCGCCCAGGGCGTCGATCTCGAACTCGGAAAGGGCGCGATGATTCCCGGTTTCGAGGATCAGCTCATCGGCGTAATGGCGGGTGATGATCGTCAGTTGGAAGTGACGTTTCCCGAAGACTATGGGCCGGATGAACTCAACGGAAAAGCGGCGGTCTTCGATTGCCATATTACGGCCGTGCGCACCCGGGTGCTGCCCGAACTCGACGCTGAATTCGCAAGGGATCTGGGCGATTTTGAATCCCTGGACGAAGTCCGGACCCGCATCCATGACGATATGGAGAAGCGACGGGACGAGGAGGCTCGTCGATCCCTGCATCGCTCCTTGATGGATTCCCTGATCGGGGCCTCTGAGTTCGAGGTCCCGCCCGGCACCGTACGAAATCAGCTGATGCACCAGATGCAGTCGATGCACCAGCAATTTCACGGCCGCGTTCCCGACGAAGTGCTCCAGGAACAACTGGAACGAATGGGGGAAGAAGGCCTCCCGATCGCCGAGAAACGGGTTCGCGAACTCCTCCTCCTCGACGCCGTCGCCTCGGCACATGGATTGGAAGTGAGTTCGGAAGATGTGGAGGCCCGGCTCGCGGAATTGGCCGAAGCCCAGGGCCGGGGGCTGGATGAGTTGCGCTCCGAGGCGGAAAAGGAAAATTGGTTGCCGCAGATCGAGGCCGAATTGCGCGAACGAAGGGTCTACGCTGTGCTGGCCGAGCAGGCGACGATCGTCGACGTCGAACCCGATCCGGAGCAAACCGAGAGCGCGCCCTGAGTCCGGCTCCAATCACGCATGGGCTGAATGGCCCGGTCGCATTCTTCCCGCGAGTCGCTTCAGCTCGCAGTGGGTCGGCCTCCCCGTCGATCCCCCTTGCACGGCCGGGACTCGACGGATCGGACGATTCGAGATGCGGATTGCGGATGCGGATTGGGTTTGGGATGGCCCAGGGGATTCAGAGACCTGGGGCGCGTGCTTCATGTAAGTTGAGAGGGAGAACTGCCGGCCGGCCGTTCCGCGGCGGGAGATGCGCTGAGCGCGGGCTCTTCTCGGGCGACGTGCGGCTGGCTTCGAAGCGTCATCCGAACTAAAATAATGCAGTAACCTTCCGGCCGGCTGCATCGAACTTCCCCCCCTCGCGGTGCACTCGATATTCCGGGAGTTGTGTATCCGAAGGAGGCGAGGATCGAAACGGGTGTCCGAATAGCGGCTCCGAATTCGGCGGTCGCCGGGTATGGCGGATTTGTCAGTTTCAGTTCGAGGTCACGAGTGCCTGGAATCCGCATGACTCGAACTGCTTGCCAACCCCCTCGGTCTGAACGATCCTGACGAGAATTCATGGAATGGTCCGGATCGGGATCTTCTCGGCCACACCCCGTACGAGGATGTGGCCCAGTCCCGAGACGGAGCAGGGTAGGCAACGGGGTTGCGACACTGTGGCAACTCGCCACCCGCAATCGCTGAATAGGGCGAGCAGGACCGAGAGGATGAAAACGCAATGGGTGAGGCTGAACAATGGTGATCCCCTATGTGGTCGAACAGAGCCAGCGGGGCGAGCGGGTTTTTGACATCTATTCGAGACTCCTGAGAGATCGCGTGATCTTTCTGGGTACCGAGATCAACGATGACGTGGCGAATGTCGTGGTCGCTCAACTTCTTTTTTTGGAGGCGGAAGACCCGGATCGAGATATTCACCTCTACATCAATTCTCCCGGGGGATCGATTACGGCCGGCCTCGCAATCTACGACACGATGCGCTTCATTCGACCACATATCAGTACGACGTGTATCGGCCAGGCGGCGTCCATGGCGGCCTGGCTCCTGGCGGCTGGCCAGCCGGAAAAACGTGTTGCATTGGGGAATGCGAGGGTCATGGTGCATCAACCGATGGGAGGCGCCCGAGGGCAGGCCTCGGATATCGACATCCAGGCGAAGGAGATTCTTACCCTGCGGGAACGGATGAACGAGATCCTCGCCGACCTTACGGGGCAGAAAGTCGAGCGCATCGCGGTGGATACCGAGCGAGACTATTATATGAGTTCCCAGGAGGCACTCGAATACGGGATCGTCGATCAGGTTGTGACAAGTCGGTTGGAATCAGAGGATTGAAGACGGGATGAACCCCCGAACATCCTCCGAAGCAAGGAGCGCGGAGTTTTGAAGAAGAGGGATGAAAATTCGAATCTTTCCTGCTCGTTCTGTGGCAAGAGCCAGAAGGAAGTCAAGAAGCTGATCGCTGGCCCTACGGTCTATATCTGCGATGAGTGCATTGAACTCTGCAACGACATCATCGCCGAGGAGTACGGCCAGGAAGAGCCTCAATCTCCGGTTTCGAAGGTCCTCAAGCCCAAGGATATCAAGGCGGCCCTCGATGAGTACGTGATCGGCCAGGATGAGGCGAAGAAGGTCCTGTCGGTGGCGGTTCACAACCACTATCGACGCATCGAGAGTTCGGAGACCGTGGGCGACGTCGAGTTGCAGAAAGCCAACATTCTGCTGCTCGGCCCGACGGGATGCGGGAAGACGCTCCTGGCCCAGACGCTCGCCAGGGTATTGGACGTTCCATTCACCATCGCCGATGCGACGACCCTGACGGAGGCCGGCTACGTCGGCGAAGATGTGGAGAACATCATCCTCAACCTGCTCCAGGCGGCCAACTACGACGTAGAGCGTGCCCAGCAGGGGATTATTTACATCGATGAAATCGACAAGATCGCGCGCAAGAGCGAAAATCCTTCGATTACGCGAGATGTCTCCGGCGAAGGCGTCCAGCAGGCGCTGCTGAAGATCATCGAGGGGACCCGGGCCAGCGTGCCCCCGAAGGGAGGCCGCAAGCATCCCCAGCAGGAATTCCTGCAGGTAGACACCTCGAATATCCTCTTTATCTGTGGCGGCGCTTTCGTGGGCCTCGAAAAGGTGATCGAGCACAGAATCGGCGTGAAGGGAATGGGATTTACGGCCGATATAAGGACTGAGAATGATCGGCGCAGGGCCGAATTGTTGCAGAGCGTGGAGGCAGAGGATTTGCTGCACTTTGGATTGATCCCGGAGTTCATCGGCCGTTTGCCGGTGACGGCGACCCTATCCGAATTGGGGCAGCAGGCATTGCTCGAGATCTTGACAAAGCCCAAGAACGCTCTCGTGAAGCAATACGAAAAGCTCTTCGAATTCGAAGATGTCCACCTTCGTTTCACGGATGGGGCCCTGGAGGCCGTGGCCGCCAAGGCCCTGGTGCAGAAGTCGGGTGCCCGGGGTCTTCGTGCCATTCTCGAAAACGCGATGCTGAACCTGATGTACGAAATTCCCTCGAGAGATGACGTCGCTGAATGCGTCGTGAATCGGGAGGTCATCCAGCAGGGAGCAGAGCCTTTGGTGGTCTTCAAGGGAGAAGCGGAATCCGCCTGAAGATTGACGCGGGGTAGACGGAGATTCGAGATGGTCAGGATCCACGGAAAAGGAGAGGGTGGGGACGAAGATTCGGGGGATGCTCGGGTGATTCCGTTGCTTCCCTTGAGGGATATCGTCGTCTTTCCCCATATGGTGGTTCCGCTCTTTGTGGGTCGGGCCAAATCGATCCAGGCGCTCGAAGACGCGATGGAGGGATCACGCGACCTGATGCTGGCTGCTCAGCGCCAGGCGGGCCAGGAGGAACCCTCCTCGGAAGACATCTATCCCATGGGGACGCTCGGGAAGATCATTCAGTTGCTGCGCCTGCCCGACGGAACCGTGAAGGTATTGGTGGAAGGCATCCATCGGGCCCAGATTCAATCCTTCCAGAGCCGGGATCCCTACTTTTCGGTGCGGGTGACGGAACTTCCCGATGAAAGCATCGAGAATGCCGAGAGCGAGGGATTGGTTCGCACGGTCCATACGACTTTCGAGAATTATGCGAAGCTGAACAAGAAGGCCCCGCCGGAACTGCTCAGCAGCATCGCATCCATCGATGAACCCGGACGTCTGGCCGACAGCATCGTGGCCCACCTCAACCTGAAGCTCGAGGAGCGGCAGGAACTGCTCGAGATGACCGATATCATGCAGCGGCTCGAGGGCGTGTATTCGCGGATGCAGGCCGAAATCGAAGTTCTCGAGGTCGAGCGGAAGATTCGCGGTCGAGTCAAGAAGCAGATGGAGCGCTCCCAGAAGGAGTACTACCTCAACGAGCAGATGAGGGCCATCCAGAAGGAACTCGGCGAGCGCGACGAAAGCAAGGGCGAACTCGATGAACTCGACGAGTTGCTGAGCGCGAAGCTGATGCCCGACGACGCACGCGAGCGGGTCGAGAAGGAAATCAAGAAGCTGAAGATGATGTCGCCCATGAGTGCCGAGGCGACGGTCGTTCGCAACTACATCGATTGGATGCTCGATCTGCCGTGGGAGGAATATTGCGACGAACTCGAGGATATCGACGAGGCCCAGTCGATTCTCGACGCGGATCACTACGGGCTCGCGAAACCCAAGGATCGGATCCTCGAATACCTGGCGGTGCAGACCCTCGTCGACCGCATGAAGGGGCCGATTCTCTGCCTGGTGGGTCCCCCCGGCGTGGGCAAGACCTCTCTGGGCAAGTCGATCGCTCGAGCCACAGGCCGCGATTTCGTGCGCATCAGCCTGGGTGGGGTTCGCGACGAAGCGGAAATTCGAGGCCATCGTCGCACCTATGTCGGTGCTCTGCCCGGCAAGGTGATTCAGGGGCTCAAGAAGGCTGGCACCAGCAACCCCGTTTTTCTCCTGGATGAGGTCGACAAGATGTCGGTGGATTTCAGGGGCGACCCTTCCTCCGCGCTGCTCGAAGTTCTCGATCCCGAGCAGAATCATACCTTCAGCGATCATTATCTCGACGTGGACTACGACCTGTCGAGGGTGATCTTCCTATGCACGGCCAACGTCTTGAGCGAGATCCCGAGGCCCTTGCAGGATCGGATGGAAGTCATCCAGATCCCGGGCTACGTGGAAACGGAGAAATTGGAGATCGCGCGACGCCATCTTCTGGACAAGGTCCGCGAGGCCAATGGTCTGGGCGACGAACACCTGGAATTCACCGACAATGCGGTGCTGGAAGTGATTCGGCACTACACGCGGGAGTCGGGTGTCCGAAATCTCGAGCGTGAGCTGGCGTCGGTCACTCGGAAGGTGGCCCGAGAGGTGGTGGGGGCCGGGGGTGTTTGGAAGAAGAAGCGGGTTACCCCGCGTCTGATCAAGAAATATCTCGGCGTGCCCCGTTATCGCGTGGGCCATACCGAGGACGAGGATCGTATCGGCGTGACGACCGGATTGGCGTATACCGAGGTGGGGGGTGAACTCCTCCAGACCGAAGTGGCCGTCTCTGCCGGCCAGGGGAAACTCCAGATTACGGGCCGCCTGGGCGAGGTTATGCAGGAGTCGGCGGGTGCGGCCATGTCCTATATCCGGTCCCGGGCCAAGCAATTGGGTCTGAAGCGAGACTTCTACACCAAGGTCGACATCCACATTCACGTACCCGAAGGCGGAACCCCCAAGGACGGCCCTTCGGCGGGGATTACCCTGGCGACGACGATCGCCTCGGCGCTGACCCGGGTACCGGTGAAATCCAATGTGGCAATGACGGGCGAGATCACCCTGAGAGGTCGGGTGCTGCCCATTGGCGGCCTGAAGGAGAAATTGATCGCGGCTCATCGGGGCGGCGTAAAGATGGTGATCATCCCCAAGGAGAATGAGAAGGATCTGAAGGATCTGCCGTCGACCATCAAGAAGAGCCTGGAGATCGTCCCGGTCGATCATATGGACGAGGTTCTCGCTCATTCCCTGGCGGTCAAGGATCCGAGTGCCTTCCTCCAGTCGGGTGTGCACGATCTCGAAGAAATCTACGAGTTGCCACGAAATACATCGGGTTCTCCGACTGACGTACCGCATCCCGCCGGGGTAAACTGAACGCCCGGGGGAAAGTTCCGAGGCAGGGGCGATCCGGAGCGGGCGTGTAGCTCAGTTGGTTAGAGCATCTCGTTTACACCGAGAGGGTCCGCGGTTCGAATCCGTGCACGCCCACCACTCCCCGCTTCTTCCTCGGGGATTGCCTGTCCTTTCGCCCGCCGGGGCCTCGATTGCTCCCAGTACCCAGGCCCGCATTGTCGCGCGGCTGGAGCGGTCGAGGCGCTCTCGAACTCCGGGCCAGTTCCCGATGGGCGGCCAGGCGATCCCCGGCCGTGAGGCGGGTTCCCGTTTCCCCCCCACATCCCCACGCGCAGGGCGCTGGGAGCTTCGGCGCGGGTCATGGGAGGATTCGCCCGCAAGCCCCCCTATGCGGGTCGCTCCGCTCCGGGGCCCGCTGGTTGGGTTAGACTGGTTCTCCACGCGCCACCCAGGAAACTTCCAAGACTGAATCAGGAGCAGATACCCATGGCCGATTTTCCCGACAAACCCGTATTGCCCAAGGAATTCATGGAGGGATTCGTGACGGCCGCGCTCGGTGAGGCGGATCTCGATGAAGGGGTCGATCTCAAGTTGGGCGTGCAATTGGTTGGTCCCGATGGCGGAGAGTGGGTAGTGGAACTCGCCGCTGGAAGTTTTTCAGTCGCGGCGAGCCCTCGCGACGAGGCCGCCTTCACCCTGGTGCAGAGCGTGGACGATTGGCGCGGAGCCCTCTGGGAGGGCAGGGGAGGCGTCTTTGGCGAGCAGGCAGCGAATCTTCTGACCGCCGGAGGCAACGCGGAGTCGCCGCCTCCGAACCCCGCAGTCATCGAACAACTCGCGGCCCTCGACGCCCTCGTGGAGATCGCGGTGACGGCCGATGAGGGCGGCGACTGGAGCCTGGCCTTCAAGCTCGGTCCCGGCGAAATTCCCGCCGAGCCCACCACGAAGATCGTGATTGCCAGTGCCGATGCCCGGGCCCTGCAGGATGGAAGCCTCGACGCCATGCAGGCCTTCATGTCGGGCAAGATCCAGGTGATCGGTGATATGGCGCTGATCATGCAGATTCAGGCCATTTCGATGCAGGCCGCCGCGGCCGGTTGAAAGAGGCGGGGCGGGGCGTTGCCGCTTAGTGCCGGCCGCTCCCGGCAGTTCAGTGGCCCCGCCGCCCGCCGGCGTGTCTTCCGCCCCGATGGGGCCTGGCAGGCCAGGGGAGCACCTCTACGCGAAGGCTTTGGCGCGTCAGCAATCCGGCCTCGGTCGTGGCCGAGATCGTGAATATGTAGGAGCCCTCGTGGCTGCGGCGGGGTCGCCAGCGCAGTCTGCCCCGCCCGCGATCGCGCGACTCCACGCGAATGCCGAGTGCCCGGGGGTCTCGGGGCGTGGAGACTCCCGCCTCTTCGATGCTGACCTCGAGCGCGAAGGTCGCGTCGCCCCGCTGTTGGGGGCGCCGGATTCGCAGGGGGATGCGGAGTTCCCGGCCGCCCCGAACGCTCCGATCCCGCAGTGGCGAGAGGCTTGGCAATTCGATCCCAAAGATTCGGGACGAGCCCTGCCTTTCGTCCCGCCATACCACCCGGCTTCCGTCGAGGGTGGACTCGTGTTGATCGCTCCACTCCGCGGTCAGGCGTTGCACGGGGCAACGCTGGCGAATCGCATCGAATTCACAGAAGAAGACATCGTTGGCCTGGTCTCCGACGCTTCCGTCCCAGACCAGGCGCCTTCCCGAGAGTGCGGGGCTCAGGTCGGAGACGGGATTCGCCACTTCGATGGTTGGGCACTCGCCGCTTTCGGGGTCGAATTCGCAGATCATGAGAGAGTTGCCCTGGCGAGGCACGAATTCTACCCACGAGAGGAGTCGACCCGAGAGGGTCAAGCCCGATAAGGGGGCGATCGCAAAGGGCAGGATGCGGGCCGGGCAGGCACCGCTGGCGGGATCGACTTCACAGACCGCCGCGCGTTGTTCGAAGCCCACCCGTTGCGTCCAGACGAGGCTCCTGCCATCGCTGCTCAGGAAACTGGGCAGGCCCTCCTCCAGGCCGAGATCGTATTCCAGGCACTCGCTTCCCTGTGGGTCGGGCCTGCAGGCGCGCAAGCGCTGCTGACCATTTTCGACACCGATCCAGAAGACGTGCCCCGCAACGGCGACAGGGGGCATGCTGCTCAGACTGTTGGGGCCGACGGGAAGGGTCGGACAGAGGTTGCGCAGCGGATCCAGCCAGCAGGCATGGGCGCGTTTCTGCCCGCCTTCGGGGGGTCTCGCATGCCAGACGGCCAGTAGCTTCCCGGCATGGGGGCGTCGAGCGCCTCGCCGCGGTCGCCGTTTCGGCCCCGTGATCGACACATTCTCCTGGCCCCCATCGGCAATTTCGATCGTCCAATGCTTTTTGCCGAGGAAATCGCTGGCGAAGAGGTTGGAGTCATCGGCCTTGGCGGCGGGGGATTCCCCATCGCGCAGGGATTGCCAGGCCACGAAGCGTCCGCTGATGTCCGGGCGCTGGGCCGGCGGTCCGGGCTCCGAAATGGCGACGAATCGATTTCGCTCGAGACTCAGGGGCAGAAATTCCCGGTAGATCTCTCCGCCGACCGCTCGGACTTCGAGCCTCAAGAGGTAGGCGCCCTGCTCCCGATCGGAGATATCCCAGCGCCCCAGCAACCCGTTGCGGACCTCCGAAGCGGAGGGGGCAACGATGGGATGCCAGAGCGCGGGTTCGCTTCCGAGCCCGTAGCTGAGATTGAAATCCGCGAGATCGAGGCCCGCCGCCGTGCCGCGAATCTCGATGATCGGGGGCCCGGGGGGCGGGTTCTCGGGCTCCCCTTCCGATTCTTCCCGATCGCCGCCATCGTCGTCGTCCTCTCCCGAATGCCTTTCGTGCGGCCCTTCGGAGGGGGCTCCCGGGCGAAAGACGCTTCCGACCCGGGGCGATAGAATTGCGGCGTCGAGATCGGGCAGGGGCAGCGTCTCGAGGGCGGCGAGGGCGTCGAGTCGACCCGCTCCCATATGGAGGTCATGGCCCGGGGGACCGAGATCGACGGCTCCCTGGCGGATGGCTCGGCGGATGCTCTCGTAATCGAGTTCCGGATGGGCGGAGAGCAGCAGGGCCACGACCCCGCTCACGTGGGGGGCGGACATCGAAGTGCCGGCCGACCGGTAGTAGCCGTCTCCCACGGCGAAGGGGGCGGAGTCGGTGTCGCCAGAAGAGCGCAGGGAGAGGATGTTGCGCCGGGCGACGTAGACGTTCGGTGCAACGCTCGGACCACCTCCCGGGGCCGAGACATCCAGCAGCCAGCCCCGGTTCGTGAAGGTGGCGGAGGGGCGGTCGTCCTCGCCCGTGGAGGCGACGGTGAGGGTCTCGCGCATATTCTCCGGGCTGTTGATGAACATATCGGTCGAGCGATTGCCCGCCGAGGTGACGACCACCGCGCCCATGCCGTGTACGGTCCGGATCACTTCTTCGGCCAGGGGGTTGTCCGGGCAGAGCGGGTCGCAGGACCAACTATTGTTGATGACTCCGGCCCCGTGTCGGGCCGCGTAGAGGACGGCGCGCCAGAGCACGGAATCGAGCCCTTCGCCCTCCGCGGGGAATCCCTTCAGGGCCATGATGCGCGCCCGCGGTGCGACTCCGGCGATTCCGATGCCGTTGTCCGCCAGGGCGGCGATGGTGCCGGATACGTGCGTTCCATGGCCGCTATCGTCGAAGGGATCCGGGTCATTGACGTCGTCTGGACCGTCGTAGAAACCGTCCTGATCTGCGTCGACGGAATTCGCGAAGTCGAAGCCCCGGAGATCGTCGATGAAACCATTGCCATCGTCGTCGATCCCATTCCAATCCGAGTCATCGACTGCGCCATTATGGTTGAGGTCTTCCCCGGGGTTGACCCAGACATTTTCGGCGATGTCCGGATGATCGTAGTCGAGCCCCGTATCGACGACGGCGACCACGACGCCCTCGCCTCGGGAGATGGCCCAGGCCTCGGGAGCGCGGATCCGTTCGAGTCCCCAGAGATCTCCGTAGCTCTGCCCCCAGGAACCACTCGAGTGCAGAAAGGGATCGTCGGGGAGTTGGTCCAGTCGCTGGCGATGGTCCCGCTGGGCCCAGATCACGTGGGGATCGTTCGCGAAGCGGGCGATGGCCTCTTCGACCTTCGTCGCGAGGCCGATCTCGACCCGGTAGATATGCGAGAGATCGGGCAGGTCCGCAGGCTTCTTGCCCGTGCTCCCGCCGCTGCTCCGCGATTTCCCGCGCGCGAGGGAAGTCTTCAGTCGGGTGGCCTGCTCGGCCAGGGGTCGGCCGTCGGGCCGACGAAAGAGGGCCCGAATCCCCGTGACGCCGATTTCTCGCTGGAGAGAGTCGAGAGAATCGGAGCCGTCGGCGGTTTTCGTCGCGAAGTCTAGTCGCCCCCGGAAGAGCGTCTCCGCGCATTCCGCCAGGGCGTGGGGACCGGCCTCCGCGAAACGCACCACGATTCCCGGCCGCGGTGTGGCGGCGGCCCCTCGAGCGGAGAGGCCGGGCGTCGCCAGCAGGATCATCGCCACGACGAAACCCGCGGAGATGCGCGAGGCGCATCGGGATCTCTTCTCGGAGTTCCGGCGCGGGGTCGGGGGATCTTGCCGGGAGGGAGTCGCAGCGTTCGCAGAGTTCGAGCCAGGCATCGGCTCATTATGTCATGAAAAGGCTCCCGTAGGACAGTTAGAAGTGGCTGGAAGTTGGGCCCCCGGGCTCGGTACACCCCGAGGGAGATCGCCGTGCGGGTCGCTGCTCTGGGCACCGCTCCTGCATCGCGTCGGGAAGCCATCGCGACGTTCCGATGTTCTTACACCTTCCGGGGCTTTGCGAAGCGCCATGGAGTTGGCTAGATAATGCGCGGTTGAAACCGCGCGGGGCGGTAGTTCAATAGGTTAGAGCACTGGCCTGTCACGCCAGAAGTTGCGGGTTCGATTCCCGTCCGTCCCGCCAGTCCTCCGCATCGGCCGCCGCCCGGGGTTCTGATGCGGCTCATTTCCGGAAATCCCGAATGGACTCCAGGCTGTGGGAATTTGGCCGCTTCCCGGGAAAAAGTCCGGATCGCATCGGCTTCGCGAGTTTTTCCGCAGTCCGGGGAACTGCCGGCCCTGACGGGGTGACGGATTGATGCACTTCGGCGCCGGCCGACACCCCGAGTCGCCGGCTGCAGAAGGCGCTGCGGCGCTCGGTTTTCGTCGCGTGATCCGACGCTGATCGAATTTGCCGTTTCGACCGAATCTGGCGTTGCGCGCCGAAAATGCGCGAGGAGGAGTACTCCCCCCGGATCGGCCGCTGCCTCTCCCTGGGCGCGGCCGGTCCACCTCCACCTGCCCCCCCACCTCCGCCCCCACCCGCAGATCCTCCGCCTCAGCGGGAGGATTTGCGTCGCTTTCTCCAGGTCTCGAGCCGAATTGCGATCTCGGCTTCGGCGCCTCGCTCGCTGGGCTCGTAGAGATGATCCTCCTGGATTTCGTCGGGCAGGTTGCGGGCCGCCACGAATTGATCCTCCTGGTCGTGGGGATAGAGGTATCCCGCACCGTATCCCATTTCCTTCATCAGGTTCGTGGGGGCGTTGCACAGGTGCATGGGGATGGGCGGCGAACCGCTTCGCTCCACCACCTGCTCGGCTCTTCCCAGGGCCGCATAGGCGGCATTGCTCTTGACCGCGCAGGCCAGGTAGGTGGTCGCCTGGGCGAGGGCGATCCGGCACTCGGGCAGCCCCAGCCTCTCGACGGCCTGGTGGGTTGCGGTGGCGAGGCCGAGGGCCGAGGGATCGGCGTTGCCGATGTCTTCTGAGGCGAATATCAGTAGCCGCCGGGCCAGGAAAAGCGGATCTTCGCCCGAAGCCAGCATCCGGGCCAGGTAGTAGATGCCCGCATCCGGATCGCTGGCCCTGAGGCTTTTGATGAACGCCGAGACGATATTGTAGTGCTCATCGCGGTCGCGATCGTAGAGGAGCAGCCGCTTTCCAGCGGCCCGTCGAACGGTATCGAGGGGCAGGGGGTCCTCGGGCTTTTTACCCCGCAGGTGAATCGCGCTGGCGGCCTCCAGCAGTCCCAGGGCCTTGCGGGCATCACCCGCCGCGTACTCGATGATCGCGTAGCGGCTCTTCTCGGGGACCTCGAGATTCAGCTTGCCGAGCCCGCGCTCGTCGTCGAGCAGCGCGGCCTCAAGCACGTGGTGGACGCCCTCGGCATCCAGGCTCTGGAGGGTGAGGACGCGGCTGCGGGAGAGCAGGGGGGCGTTGATGCTGAAGGATGGATTTTCGGTCGTGGCGCCCACCAGGCTGACCGTGCCCGCCTCGACGTGCGGCAGCAGTACATCCTGCTGGGCGCGGTTCAGGCGGTGAATCTCGTCGATGAAGAGCAGGCTGCGCAGGGTCGTCCGCCTGGCCCGGTCGACGGCCTCCCGAATTTCTTTGACTCCCGCGACGACGGCGGAGAGGGCATCCATCCGCGTATTGGGGGCCTCCGCGAGCAGCCAGGCGAGGGTGGTTTTGCCGCTCCCCGGTGGGCCCCACAGAATCACGGAGGGCATTTCTCCGCTCTCCATCATCGAGCGCAGGGCGCTGCCCTCGCCCACGAGGGCCTCCTGTCCGATCATATCGTCGAAACAACGAGGTCTCATTCGATCCGCCAGGGGCGCGCGGGGATCCAGCTTGCGCTGCGCCGAAGCCGGGAATAGATCGAGATTTTCGTTGTTGGACACGATCTCATCATATTAGCCCGATCGCGCTCGGAACGAATCCCGGAGAACCCTTGAGTCCGAGCCCAACTCGGGGGATCATGGCAGGGGCGTCGCGAGGGAGTTCATGAAGGTCGAAACCGTTGGAATCTGTCTGAAGGAAAATCAGCCCCAGGCCGAGGGGACCATTTTCGAACTCGGCGCCTGGCTGAGGGAGCGTGGCTACGGGCTGCGCGCCGACACCCAATGCTCGCAGTGGCTGGGCGAAGAGGGAATTTCCCGGGAAGAATTGGCGCGACAATCCGATCTGATCGTCGCCCTGGGTGGGGATGGCACGTTGCTGTCGGTCGCCCGCGCGACGGGGACCCGCCCGGTGCCGATCCTCGGCGTGAATCTCGGGCGGCTGGGTTTCCTGGCGGAGTTGAGCAGCGATGAATTGCTGCCGGCCCTTGAGAAACTCCTCGCGGGCGCGATACCCGTGGTTTCCCGGATGCGCCTGGATGTGCGCGTGCGGCGGGGGCAGGATGAAGTCGGTGCCTTCCAGGCCCTCAACGACGCGGTCATCACCAAGACCCAGATCTCTCGCATGATCGATGTCGATGCCTACGCGAACGGGGCAAAGGTGACCACCTACCACGCCGACGGCCTGATCGTCGCCACCCCAACCGGCTCCACGGCTTATTCGCTTTCCGCTGGAGGCCCATTGCTGGCCCCGGACCTCGAGGCCATCGTGCTGACTCCGATCTGCCCGCATTCGCTGACCCAGAGACCCATCGTGCTGCCCGAGACGGTCGAATTGGAGATCGTCCCCCGGGTTCGCGGCGAAGAGGTGGCCCTGACGGTGGACGGCCAGGAGGGATTCGCGACGCTCGCCGAGGGCGATCGGATCGCGATCAGCCGATCGATCCATCCGGCCGAATTCGTGACTTCGCCCTTTCGCGATCGCTACGAGATTCTCCACGCCAAGTTGCGTTGGGGAGAGCGATGATCGAGAACCTGCGGATCGAGAACATCGCCATCGTCGATCGCTCGGAACTGGAATTCGGCCCCGGTCTCAACGTGCTGACGGGGGAGACGGGAGCGGGAAAATCGATTGTACTGGGGGCGCTCTCGCTGCTGGCGGGTGGTCCGGGAAGAGCCGACCGTCTGCGCAAAGGGGCCGAGCGGGGGGCCGTGGAGGCACTCTTTCGCACCGAGCAGTTGCCCGACCTGGAACGCGAACTGGAACTTCGGGATCTGCTCGCCCCCGCCCTCGATCACGAGGGAGCGGAGGGGACCCACGAACTGGTGGTGCGGCGAACCCTGGGGGCAAACGGCCGGGGCAGGGCGCGCATCGGCGGGCAATTGGTTCCGGCGGCCACCCTGGGCGAACTCTTTGGGGAGCGCGTGGAGATCTCGAGCCAGCACAGTTCCCAGGCCCTCCTGCGCCCCCTTTCCCACGGACGCTTTCTCGATGAGGCCGGAGGCCTGATCGCGGATCGGGAGCGCGTGCGCTCGGATTTCGAAGCCCTGCGAGCCCTCGATTCGGAACTCACGCTGCTGCGTGGGAATCTCGAGGAGCGAAGGCGCCAGCGAGACTTCCTGGTCTTCCAGTTGGCGGAAATCGATGAGGTCGATCTGAAGAGTGGAGAGTTGGAAGCCGTCGAAGCGGAGCATGATCGCCTCGCGCATGCCGAGAGTCTGCGGGCCGAGGCAAGCGATGCGCTGCTGCAACTGCTCGGCGACGAGAGTGGAGGTCTCTCCCGGGGAGTTGGCGACATGCTTCAACTCGTGGCGCGCAGCCTGGAGGCGATGGCCCGACACGACGGCCGCCTGGATCCCCTGCTCGAGCGCGTGCGGGGAGCCGACTCCGAGTTGCGAGACCTGGCCGCGGATCTCGAGCGCTATCTCGATGCCGTGGAAGCGGATCCCCTCCGCCTGGCCGCCCTCGAGGAAAGAATCGCTCAATTCGAGCGCCTGCGCGGAAAATACGGTCGCGGCGAGGCGGAGATCCTGGCGCGCCGCGACGAACTGCGAGCCGAACTGAGCCGGGCCGAGGGGGCCGACTCCCGCATCGACGAGATCGAAGCGGAGCGCGCTGAGAAGATCGCGGCCCTCGCGAAGGCGGCCCGGCGCTTGAGCCGGGGCCGGAAGCGTGCTGCCCTTCAACTCTGCGAGGAGGTCGAGCAGTCCCTGGGATCCCTGGGCATGCCCGACGCACGCTTCGAAGTCGGTCTCGAAGCTTCCCCCGCAGCATCGAGTTGGCCCGAGGGAGCGCCCTGTGGCCCGGGCGGCAGCGAGTCCCCGGAGTTTCGCTTCGGCGCAAATCCCGGCGAGCCCACGCGTCCCCTGCGCAAGGTGGCGTCGGGGGGGGAGTTGTCCCGGATATTTCTGGCCCTCAAGAACGCATTGCGTCGCAGCGGGGCGGGCATGGTGCTGGTCTTCGACGAAGTGGATGCGGGCATCGGGGGGCGTACGGCCGAGCGGGTGGGGCGAGCCCTGGCCGATCTGGCCGAACGCCATCAGGTGCTCTGCATCACTCATCTGCCCCAGATCGCGGTCTTCGCCGATCGCCATTTTCGAGTCGAAAAGAAGACCTCTAGGGGGCGCAGTCGCGCCGAGATCGCCCAACTCGACGCCGAGGGCCGGGTGGAGGAAATCGCGCGCATGGCGGGTGGAGAGGCGATCTCGGAAGGCACGCGGCAGCACGCCCGGGAGCTCCTGGCCGCGGCCGGGGCGGGCATCGGAAGCCCCTGAGACTCGCGGCCGAAGTCGGTATGCACCGGCGGCGAAATATTTGGAGGTGAGGGAGCGCGCACTTCCGATCCCGGCGGCATTTGCCGCCCGCCCCGGCTTCTCCTAACTTCGCAACCCATTCCATCCCCCAGGGAGCACGTTGGGCCCTTCATGCAGCGCATCCTGAGCAAGGTCTTTGGCACTCGCAATGATCGTGTGATCAAGGGCATCATGCCCCTGGTGGAACAGATCAACGCCCTTGAGCCCCGCTTCTCGGCACTTTCGGATCAGGCTCTGCAGGCCTGTACGGCCGAGTACCGCCAGCGCCTGGAAAACGGCGAACCCCTGGACGATCTGCTCCCCGAGGCATTCGGGACCGTTCGCGAGGCCGCCAAACGCACCCTGGGGCAGCGGCATTACGACGTCCAGATGGTCGGGGGCGTGATTCTTCACCGCGGCGAGATCTCCGAGATGAAGACGGGCGAGGGCAAGACCCTGGTCGCGACCCTGCCGTGCTATCTCAACGGTTTGACGGGGCGCGGGGTCCACGTCGTCACCGTCAACGACTTCCTGGCCCAGCGCGATGCGGAGTGGATGGGCGAGGTACACCGATTCCTCGACCTCTCGGTGGGGGCCATCGTGCACGGGCTCGATGACGTGCAGCGTCGAGAGGCCTACGAGGCCGATGTCACCTACTGCACCAATAATGAGCTCGGATTCGACTACCTGCGCGACAATATGAAGTACTCCGTCGAGCAGTTCGTACAGCGTGAACTCCACTTCGCGATCGTCGATGAGGTCGATTCGATCCTCATCGACGAAGCCCGCACGCCCCTGATCATCTCGGGTCCGTCGGAGGAGAATACTCGGATCTACGAAATTGCGAATCGAGTCATCCCCAGCCTCAAGGAGGGAACCCAGGGGGAGCATTCGAAGGGGATCGAGGAGACGGGCGACTATTGGTTGGACGAGAAGAGTCATAACGCCACCCTGACCGAAAAAGGGGTTCATAAGATCGAGAAGGCGCTGCGCATCGACAATCTCTTCGACCCCTCGATGCTGCCGGTCATCCACGCCATGAATCAGGCGCTGACCGCCCATACCCTGAAGCGAATCGATGTCGATTATGTGGTTCGCCGCGGGGATGACGGTCGCAAGGAAGTCGTCATCGTCGATGAGCATACCGGTCGACTGATGCCCGGGCGGCGCTGGTCCGACGGACTCCATCAGGCCGTCGAGGCCAAGGAGGGGATCAGCGTCCGCAGCGAGAACCAGACCCTGGCCTCAGTCACCTTTCAGAATTTTTTCCGCATGTACGATCGCCTTGCGGGCATGACGGGAACAGCCGATACGGAAGCCCAGGAATTCGCGAATATTTACGATCTCGATGTGACCCTGATTCCCACGAATCGCCCCCTGGATCGGGATGATCTCGCGGATGTCGTCTTCAAGACCAAGCGGGAAAAATTCACCGCCGTCATCGAAGAGATCAGGGAGCGCCACGAAAAGGGACAGCCGGTTCTCGTGGGAACGATTTCCATCGAGACGTCGGAGATGCTCTCGAAAAAGTTGAAGAAGCGGGGCGTCAAGCACGATGTCCTGAATGCCAAGCAGCACCATCGCGAGTCGGAGATCGTGGCCCAGGCGGGGCGCAAGGGAGCGATCACCATTTCCACGAATATGGCGGGTCGCGGCACGGATATCCTCCTGGGGGGCAATCCGGAGATCATGGCGCTGACGCGTTGCGGTCATGACAAGGAGCATGCCGACTACCCGAGAATGCTCGCCCAATTCGAATCCCAATGCAGCGCTGAACAGGCAGAGGTATTGGCGGCCGGGGGCCTGCATATCCTGGGCACAGAGCGCCATGAGAGCCGTCGGATCGACAATCAGTTGCGCGGCCGGGCGGGCCGCCAGGGCGATCCCGGATCCAGTCAGTTCTTCCTTTCCCTCGAAGACGATCTGCTGCGCATCTTCGAAGCCGATCGGGTCGCCCAATGGTGGGATCGGGTCGGCGTCGAGGAGGGTGAAGCCATCGAGAACAAGATGCTGACCCGGGTGATCGAGGGGGCGCAGAAGAAGGTCGAGGCTCGCAATTTCGACATCCGCAAGCATCTGCTCGACTACGACGATGTGATGAACAAGCAGCGTCAGGCCTTCTATGGACGTCGCGTCGAGGCGCTCCTGCACGAGAATATTCACGAAGAGGTCCTGCTGACCGTGGAGGGACAGCTGGTCAATTTCCTGGCGGAAATCTGGCCGGAAAAAGGGGATCCCGAGGCCGAAGACCTGGCCCAACTCGGCTCCCTCATCGAGCATCAATTCGGGGTCGTCCTTTCCGTCGATGAGGCCCCGTTGCTGCAGGACGGAGCACTGCCCACCGATCGCGATGCGCTGGGGCACGATCTGCTGGAGGCCCTTGGCCGATTCCTCGAAGACAAGCAGGCGGAGCGCGGAAGGTTCGCCGAGGAATACAAGGAGGTCATCGAGTATCCGACCTTCGAGTGGTTTGAGAGGGATATCATCCTGCGGATTCTCGATACGCAATGGAAGGATCATCTGCATTCGATGGATGCATTGCGCGAAGCCGTGGGCCTGCGCGGTTATGCCCAACGCGATCCAAAGGTGGAATACCAGCGCGAGGGCTTCGCCTTTTTCGGCGAGATGGAAGATCGCGTCGATCAGCAGGTGGTCGAAACGGTCTTCAAATTCGGTTTCCCGCGCCCGCGCCTGGAAAGTACTGCCGAGGCGGCGAAACAATCCGGAAATGCGCCGGCGGGCGCGAGGAAGGCTCCGCCCATGGGCGCTTCCGCGGGTGGGGCTTTTGCAGCCGGCCCCGGCGGCTCGACGGGGCAGGAGGTCGCGAAGGTCGGCCGCAATGAGCCGTGCCCCTGTGGCAGCGCCAAGAAGTACAAGAAGTGCCACGGAGCCTGATGTCTTCGCGAAGGGCAGTGGGGAGCCGAAGTTGCCCGACGGAGGAATCGGCGCTGGCGGCCGAGCGCAGGGCGCCCTTGCGAGCGAGTTCGCGGCGGCCGAGGCCTTGATGGCCGGGCCATCGTCCGCCGTGCCGGGCTTTCGTTTCAGCGGTATTCACTGCGGAATCAAGGCGAAGCAGAAGGACCTCGCCCTGATCGTCAGTGACGCTCCGGCCAGCGCGGCCGCCGTCTTTACCCGCTCGAGCGTGGTGGGTGCGCCGGTCGAGGTGAGTCGGCAGCGGATTCGTTCGGGTATGGCCCGGGCGGTGATCGTCAATAGCGGAGTCTCGAATGTCGCGATGGGGGAGCGGGGCATTCGCGATGCACTGCGCATGACCCGGCTGGCCGGGGGGGCTCTCGGATGCGATGCGGAGGAGGTGCTCGTGGCCTCCACCGGGGTCATCGGCGAACCGCTTCCGATGGCGGCGATCGCCCGGGGCGTGAAGAGCGCGGCCGCGAATCTCTCCGCGACCGGTCTCGGCGATGCCGCGGAAGCCATCCGCACGACGGATACTTTTGCGAAGATCGCGAGTCGGCGCCTGGTGCTTGGGGGGCGTTCGATCACGCTGGCCGGAATCGCCAAGGGCTCGGGCATGATCGAGCCCGACATGGCGACAATGCTGGCCTTCCTGATGACGGATGCCACCGCATCGCCGGCCTTCCTGCGCGGGGTTCTTCGCCGGGTGAGCGACGATACCTTCAACCGCGTGACGGTGGATGGCGAGACCAGTACCAGTGACAGCGTATTCCTGCTGGCGAATGGGGCCGCGGAAGCCCCGAAGTTGCGGGTTCGCGGCGATCCGGACGCGGAGCGCTTCGAAGAGGCCCTGCACGGGATCGCGGAATCCCTGGCTCGGGATCTCGCCCGGGATGGGGAGGGGGCGACGCGCCTGGTGACCGTGCGGATCGAAGGAGCGAGGAACGCCGCCGAGGCCCGGGCGGCGGCTCGCCGAGTCGCGAATTCGATGCTCGTCAAGACGGCGATCTTTGGGGGGGATCCGAATTGGGGCCGTATCCTGCAGACGATCGGGGCCGAGCGCATTCGCCTGGATCTGGCTCGGACCCGGATCAGACTCTGCGGCATCACCGTCTTCCGCAACGGGGCCCCCAGCGGCGCTGCCGCGCGGCGCCGGGCGGAGGCCAAGCTGGCGGCCGCCGAAGTGGAGATCGCCGTGGATCTCGGGGTGGGCCGCCACTCCGCGCGGATGTGGACCTGTGATCTGAGCGGCGAATACGTGCGCATCAACGCCGAATACACGACCTGAAGCCATCCGCCGCCACGGCCGGCAGCGAGCCCTCGAATTGAATTTCCCCCGGGGTCAGAATGGTGATACGAGGGGGATTTTGCTACCAACGCCCGCGATCGATCCGAGCGGATCGATACGATGCGCGCCCCGATCCACCCCTGCGGTGCCGGCCCGAGTCCGGTTGGGGAGGAAGGGATCCGGGGCGGAGGATCAACCGCAAAGGAGAATCAGGAATGTCCGAGACGACGGCGACGCCGTCGGCGACCGGGGGCGATGCCCCTGCCGCCAATCCCGAATCGCCGGCCGCCGAGAGCCTGGCCGGGACCCTGGAGAAGACCGACCTCAGTATTCGTTCCCTGCTCGAAGTCGGGGCCCACTTCGGCCACCAGACCCACCGTTGGAATCCCCTCATGCGGCCCCATATCTTCGGCTCGAGGAATGGGACGCATATCCTGGACCTCGATCAGACCCTGCCGGCGTTCCGCGCGGGTCTCGATTGCGTTCGCGAAGCGGTTGCCGATGGCAAGGGTGTGCTCTTTGTAGGAACGAAACGGCAGGCCGCCGCCGCGATCATGACCCAGGCCGAGCGTTGCAATCAGTACTACGTCAACAATCGCTGGCTCGGGGGCATGCTCACGAATTGGAAGACGGTCAAGAAATCGATCGATACCTACAAGAACCTGCTCGAGATCCAGGCGGATGACGAGAAGCGGGCCGCGCATTCGAAGAAGGAACTCGCGCGGGTCAATCGCCTCTGCGAGAAGTACCAGAAGTCCCTGGCCGGGATCAAGGATATGACGCGGATTCCAGCCGTCATTTTCATCGTCGACGTCGGCAAGGAGGCGATCGCGATCAGCGAAGCCAGGCGTCTCGGGATCGCGATCATCGGCGTCGTGGATAGCAACCGCGATCCCCGAGGCATCGATTTCGTGGTGCCCGGCAATGACGATGCCACTCGCGCCATCGAGCTCTATTGCAAGTGCGTGGCCGATGCCTGCGTGGAGGGCGAGTCGCTTCGCCAGGACAAGCTGGTGGCTGAAAAGGAAGCCGCACCCGATTCCGAGGAGAAGAAGTCACTCCCGGGAACGGGGCGCCGCGTGGTCGAGATCAACCAGCCGCCGCGCCGAGGGCGTGGTGGAGCGGGCGGCGGAGGTCGCACCCAGAGTGCGGGGGGTTGGGCGGAAAAGCGCGAAGCAGAAGCGACTCCCGCACCCGCTGGAGAGAAAGAGGCGGCTCCGGCGGACGCTGGGGAAAAGAGCGAGAGCTGAGCACCTTCCTCCCGGGAAGCGGGGGGCAGGACCGGATTCAGGCCAGATGCTGGCCGTGAGAGGCAGGAGAGAAGAGAAGTGGCGGAGATCTCTGCGAAGGATGTCAAGGCGCTGCGCGATCAGACCGGCGCGGGCATGATGGATTGCAAGCAGGCGCTCAAGGAAGCCGAGGGCAATGTCGAACGCGCCGTGGATCTCCTGCGCGAGCGGGGGCTCTCGAAGGCGGGCAAGCGTTCGGGACGGGAAACCAGTGAAGGTGCCGTGGGAGTGTCGATCGACGGCGGATTCGGCGTGATCCTCGAATTGGGCTGCGAAACGGATTTCGTGGCGAAGAACGATCAATTCCAGGGTCTCGTCCAGGACGTCGCCGACGCGTTGCGCTCCGCCGGAGGCGCTGCCGACGTCGATGCAGCCCTGGCTGTTTCGATGGGAGACGAGACGGTAGACGCCTATATCAAGGCCGCCGTGGGCCGGGTGGGAGAAAATATCCAGCTCAAGCGGGTGGGGACGGTGAAAGTCGGCGGCACGGTGGGCGGATACGTCCATGGGGGCGGAAAGCTCGGAGTGCTCGTGGGCGTGATCACGGAGACAGCGGAAGCTTCGGCGCTTGTCGCGAAGGATGTCGCGATGCACGTCGCCGCAGCCGATCCCACGCCCCTGGCGGTGGATCGCGATGGGATTGCCGCCGAGGTGATCGAACGCGAGGAAAAGGTTCTTCGCAACCAGGCGCTCGAGAGCGGCAAGCCCGAGAATATCGTCGACAATATCGTGAAGGGGCGACTCAATAAATTCTTCGCCGAGCATTGCCTGATGGAGCAGCCCTTCGTGAAGGATCCCGACAAGAAGGTGGGCGATGTCCTGGCAGAGGCGAATGGGGCGCGTGTCGGCGATTTCATTCGCTTCAAATTGGGAGAATCCACTCAGTGAAAAGCGTTTATGGTCGGATCCTGCTGAAACTCTCCGGTGAGGGCCTGGCCGGGTCGGAGGGAACGGGAATCAATCCGACCGTCATCGCGGCCGTTGCCGAGCAGATTCGGACCGTACATCGACTGGGTGTCCAGGTCAGCATTGTGATCGGAGGCGGGAATATCATCCGGGGCATGACGGCTGCGTCCCAGGGTATGGATCGCGCCAATGCAGACTATATGGGCATGTTGGGCAGTATCATCAACTCCATGGCCCTGCAGGACTCCCTGGAAAAAGCCGGGGTGGATACCCGGGTTCTGACCGCCCTGGAAATCAGAGAGGTGGCCGAGACCTATATCCGCAGACGGGCGATTCGCCACCTCGAGAAGGGGAGAGTCGTCATCTTCGGGGGGGGCACCGGCAATCCCTATTTTACCACCGATACCGCCGCGGCCCTGAGGGCGGCGGAGATTCATGCCGAGGTCATCCTCAAGGCCACCCAGGTCGACGGCGTCTACAGCGCGGATCCGAATCGCGATTCCTCTGCCCAGCGATATGATCGACTCGGCTTCCAGGAGGTGATCGAGAGGAATCTCAAGTTCATGGATCAGGCCGCGATTGCGCTATGCCGCGAGAATGACCTGCCCATCGTCGTCTTCGATATGGGCGTGGCTGGGAATGTCGAGAAGGTCGTACTTGGCGAGAGCGTGGGGACGATCGTCAGCGCGTAGCAGGAGGTGCGAATGGCGGGTGAGGAAGAGGTGGAATTGGTTCTCGGAGAGAGTCGGGAAGCCATGGAAAAAACCCTGGAGACCTATCGGCGGGAATTGCTGAAGGTGAGAACGGGGCGCGCCAGTACCGCCCTGCTCGATGGGGTGATGGTCGACTATTTTGAAACTCCTACGCCTCTCAAGCAACTCGCGAGCCTGTCGATTCCGGATCCCCGGGCGATCGTGGTTTCGCCCTTCGACAAGTCCTGCATCAAGAATGTCGAGAAGGCCATCCAGGGTGCCAATCTGGGACTGACCCCGAGCAATGACGGCAAGGTGATTCGCATCGGCATCCCACCCCTGACGGAGGAGCGACGCAAGGATCTGGTGAAGCAGGTGCGAAGGACTGCGGAGGGCTATCGGGTCGGCGTGCGCGAGAGTCGCCGGGAAGCGCTCTCGCTATTGAAGGATCTGGAGAAGGAAGGGACTCTTCCGAAGGATGACTGTCGTCGCGCGGAGAAGAGCGTGCAGGATCTGACCGACGAGCACGTCAAGAAGATCGATGAGTTGACGGCGCAAAAGGAAACGGAAGTTCTCGAGGTCTGAGCATGCCGGCTGCCGATCTCTCCAGGGATGGGATTCCCCGCCATGTCGCCATCATCATGGATGGAAACGGTCGTTGGGCCCAGGCCCGAGGACTCGAGCGCAACGCCGGCCATCGCGCGGGGCTGGAGGCTGTTCGTGACGTGGTGCGAGGGGCCGGGGAATTCGGCGTAGAATACCTGACGCTCTACGCCTTCTCGAGTGAGAATTGGAATCGACCCCGGAGCGAGGTCGATGAATTGATGCACCTGCTCGAGCACTACCTCGAAGAAGATCTCCCCGAGGTGCTGGAGGAGGGGGTTCGGGTGCGGGCGGTCGGACGCCTGGACAAGCTTCCCCCGAGTACTCGCGCCGCAGTGGAAAAAGCCGCGAACGCAACTCGCCATAATCGGGATCGAGAACTTCTTCTGGCTCTCTCCTACGGGGGGCGGACCGAAATCGTGGACGCCGTCCGGCGGCTGGTAAGAGCCGTGGAAGAAGGGGTCGTGGATCCTGCTCGCATTGACGAGAAGGTCTTCCAATCCCAACTATATGCCCCGGATGTGCCGGATCCGGATCTCCTGATCCGCACCGGAGCGGAGTCCCGGATCTCGAACTTCCTGCTCTGGCAGATCGCCTACGCGGAGATCCATATGTCTTCGCGGATGTGGCCGGATTTTCGCAGGGAACACCTGTGGGAGGCGATCATCGACTACCAGGCTCGAGAGCGCCGTTTTGGCCTGACGAGCGCCCAGGTCAAAGGGGGGGGAGAGGCCCCGGGTACCCCGGGTAAATGAAACGCCTGGTTGTCCTCGGCAGTACCGGCAGCATCGGCGAGCAGACCCTCTCGGTGGTGGCCGCCAATTCCGATCGCTTCGAGGTCGTGGCCCTGGCGGCGGGGCAGAACCTCGAACGCCTGGCCGAGCAGGTTCTGCTTTTTCGACCGCGACTGGTCTCCGTCGCCGATGCCGAGGGTGCGGTTCGCCTGCGCGAACTTCTCGGAGATGTCTCCGGAGATCGCGTGGAGGTCGTCGCGGGATCGACGGGCCTGGATGCGGTGGCCCGCCATCCCTCGGATCTCGTGGTGGCGGCTCTCGTCGGAGCCGTGGGCCTGGCCCCCACCCTGGCGGCTGTAGAATCCGGGCGCGACGTGGCCCTGGCCAACAAGGAAGTGATGGTGATGGCGGGGGCCCTGCTGCGCCGGGAAGTCTCGTCTCGGGGCACGCGATTGCTGCCCGTGGATAGCGAGCATAGTGCGATCTTCCAGTCGCTCGCCGGGCAGCGACACGAGGATGTCGAACGCCTGGTATTGACCTGCTCCGGCGGGCCGTTTCGAGATGCCGCGCTCTGGCCCTCCGAGCGCGTGGCCAGTGCCGGGGTCGAGGAGGCCCTGGCCCATCCCAACTGGGAAATGGGAGCCAAGATCAGCATCGACTCGGCGACGCTCATGAACAAGGGCCTCGAGGTCATCGAGGCACGCTGGCTATTCGACATTCCGCCTCAGCGCATCGACGTCGTCGTTCATCCCCAATCGATCGTCCACAGTCTGGTGGAATACCGGGATACTTCGGTCATCGCCCAACTGGGCCTGCCGGATATGAGGGTGCCCATTGCCGTCGCCCTCGCGCATCCCGAGCGCCTGGAATTGGAGTTGCCTCGCCTGGATCTCGCCGCCTCCGGTCCCCTGGAATTCGAGGCCCCGGATCGCAAGCGTTTCCCCTGCCTGGATCTCGCCTACCGTGCCCTGGCGGGCAGCGAACTCGGGCCCGCGGTGCTCAACGCGGCCAACGAAGTCGCCGTAGCGGCATTCCTGGAACGGCAGATTCCCCTGGGAGCGATTGCCGAAACCAATGCGGCGGTACTCGAAAGCCACCTTGCAGCCCATAAGGGGGCCACGCTGAACGCTCTCTCAGAGGTTCTGGAGGCCGATCGCTGGGCCCGCCAACTGGCCCGGGAAAGGCTGGGCCTGCCGGATTCCGAGGCGCTTCCAGGCGATTCGGGACAGATGAAAGAGGTGTGCTGATGGTGGTCTTCGATTATCTCTTCGCGGCGATCCCAATGCTGGGCATCCTGATCTTCGTGCATGAATTCGGACACTTCGCGCTGGCGAAACTCTGTGGGGTTCGGGTGCTGAAATTCTCCCTGGGCTTCGGGCCCGCGATCGGATTCGGATCCCATCGCCTGCGTTGGGAGCGGGGAGGTACGGAATATGTGATCGCCTGGATCCCCCTGGGAGGCTTCGTGCGTCTGCTGGGCGAGATGCTGCCCGGCGACGAATCGCAGTCCTCGCTGATTCCCGACGATGCCCAGCCCCATGAATTCCTGAATACAAAACCAATCTGGCAGAAAATCGCCATCACTTTCGCGGGGCCGGCCACCAACCTCCTGCTCCCGGTCGTGATCTTCATGTTGATGCTCTGGAGTGGCATCCCCAAGACGCTTGCCGTGGTGGGCATGGTGGAGCGCGATTCCCCTGCGGCCCATGCCGGCGTCGAAATCGGGGATCGGATTCTCGAGGTAGCAGGCGAGCCGATCCATTGGTGGTCGGATGTCCACCAGCGCATTCAGCTTCACGATGCGGGCAGCGTCGAATTCCTTTTGGAGAGGGCGGGTGAGCCGCTCGCAATCACGGTTCCCCTCGGTTCGCGATCGGCCCTCGATCTGCTCGGAGATGTGAAGGAGGTCGGCTGGGTGGGGCTGGACAGTCGTCGCCTGCCGGCGCTGCTCGGTGTCGCCGATATGGCTTCGGGGGCGGGCGCGGCCGGACTGCGATCCGGCGACTGGGTGGTCGCGGTGGGGGATCGTGAAGTGGAGGATTGGAGAGAGTTCGCCGAGGCCTATAGCGCCGTGCCCATCGGCGAAGAGGTGAGCCTGCGCGTGCGCGAAGGCGGGATGGGAGAGGAGGGGCCCGAGCGGGAGGTAGTCGTGCCCGCCCTGGGAGATGTGGAGGCCCTGGGCGTGCTTTCCGCAACGGTCCTGGTTCGCACGGTGCAGGAGGGGATGCCCGCTGCGAACGCGGGGCTTCGGCGCGGAGACCTGATTCTGGAAGTCGATGGGAAGGCGGTCGGGAGTTTTCGAACCTTTGCGGATACGGTTCGCTCGAGCGAAGGCCGAAGCCTGGAGATCGCCTACGCGCGCGACGGGGAGGTTTCTCGGGTGGCCGTGACTCCCGTCCTGCGGGAGGTCCCGGGGCCCTTTGAGATCGACGGGATGGAGGAGAACGCCTACCTGGTCGGAATCGTCCATGCGATGGCGAGTCTGCCCGGGGTCGTCGGGCTGGATCGGGAACGAAATCCCCTGATCGCTCTGCCCCGGGCCGTTTCGATGACGCTGGACAACATCACGCTGCTTCTCCGGGGCCTGGGCAAGTTGATCAGCGGGCAAGCCGACTCCGATCAATTGAGGGGGCCGATCACCATCGTGCAGATCGCCCGTAAGTCCCTGGATATGGGTTGGCAGACCTACCTGGGAATGATGATCTTCATCAGCATCAACCTGGGAATCCTGAATCTGCTTCCGATCCCGATCCTGGACGGCGGGCAACTTCTCCTCTATTTCATCGAGGGCATCAAGCGTTCCCCACTTTCCCTGGCGACCCAGGAGTTTGTTCAGCAGATCGGCTTCGTCGTATTGGCGATGATGGTCGGGCTGGCCTTCTGGAATGATCTTTCCGGCCAGTGGGCGAAATTCATCGAATGGCTGAGCAACGAACTCTGAAAGAAGAGGCTCTATGCCTGGCGATCGAATCGGCCACCTCGACGGCGAGCGTGGCGCTCCTGCGCGGGGGCGCCCTGCTCGCCGAGCGGCGCAGTGTCGCTGGGCGGCACCACTGTGAGACGCTGCTGCCCCTGGTGGACGGGCTCCTGCACGAGAGCGGCCAACGACTGGCGGAGGTCGATGCCTTCGCGGTTTCGATCGGGCCGGGCGCCTTCACGAGTTTGCGGATCGGGCTGGCCACCCTGAAGGGCCTGGCCTTCGGGAACCCGCATCCGGTGGCGGCGGTTTCGACCTTGCGGGTCCTCGCCCTTTCGGCCCTGGCAGGGGATCGTCCCCCGGACGCGGAACTGATCGTTCCGGTACTGAACGCTCAACGTGGCGAGGTCTACGCCACTGCCTACCGGATCGCTGAACTGGCGGCCGACGCGGATTCGGCCGAGGCCGTGATCCCCGAATCCGTCTACGATGCCGGGGAGTTGGCCCTCGCACTTCCCACGGGCGGCCGGTTGGTGGGGGAGGGGGTTCCGCTGCTGGAGTCACTTCTCGACGGGCCCGCCGCGCCCGGCAGCGGGGCGAGAGACTCTTCTTGGAGTGCCGAGTCCAACGGCATCACGGCCCCGAGTGCGGCCTGTGCAGGAAGGCTCGGGTGGCTCGCCCTCGGGGCCGGCCGCGGCCGGCAGGCAGAAGAACTCGTGCCCCGCTACGTGCGCCGCGCCGAGGCCGAGGTCAGCCGGGACGGCCGTCGCCTCGAGTAGTTCGAGGGGCCGGCGTGGCGACGGTCGGGGCGCTCCGGGTGTTTTGACATGGCCCGAAAGTTCCCTTAATGTCGCGGGTTTAGCGCATCCCACAGGTTGACCGACGACTTCATCAGCGGTTGTTTCTCATGGGCGCAGGGGCTGCGGGCGGCGAGGTGGCGAAGGATCGCCCCCGAGTGCCGGGTCCACAAAAGGGAAGAGCGAGCAGATAAGCGATGGCATTGAATATCTACTACGACAAGGACGCCGACCTGGGCCGACTCCAGGGCAGGAAAGTGGCGATCATCGGCTATGGGAGCCAGGGCCATGCCCACGCCCAGAACCTGCACCACTCGGGGGTGGACGTGGTCGTCGGACTCCGAAAGGATTCGCCGAGTTGGGCCAAGGCGGAGGCCGCGGGCCTCGCGGCAGCCAGCGTCAGCGATGCGGCGAATCAGGCCGATATCATCATGTTGACGCTTCCCGATGAACTGGCCGCGGACGTCTATCGCGAGGAGATCGCTGGACAACTCGAGGCGGGCAATTCCCTGGCCGTGGCCCATGGCTTCAACTTTCACTTCGAAGCCATTACGGCGCCGGCCGACGTCAATGTTTTCATGGTGGCTCCGAAGGGGCCGGGACATACGGTGCGCGATCATTACGAGGCGGGCCGGGGCGTTCCCTGCCTGGTTGCCGTGCACCAGGATCCCAGCGGAGATTCACTCCAGGTGGCGCTCGCCTACGCGAGTGCAATTGGGGGAGGCCGGGCCGGCATCATCGAGACGACTTTCCGAGAGGAGACGGAGACGGATCTTTTCGGCGAGCAGGCCGTGCTCTGCGGGGGCCTGACGGCGCTGATGAAGGCGGGCTTCGAGACCCTGGTCGAGGCGGGCTACGCGCCCGAAATGGCCTATTTCGAGTGTATTCACGAGGTCAAGCTCATCGTGGATCTCGTCTACCAGGATGGCATTGCAAATATGCGCTACTCGGTGTCGAATACGGCCGAATACGGGGATTTCGTCAGCGGTCCCCGGGTGATCGACGCCGATACCAAGGCGCGCATGAAGGAGATCCTGTCCGACATCCAGTCGGGCCGTTTTGCGCGTGACTTCATTCTCGAGAATAAATCCGGGGGAGTTGCCTTCAAGGCCATGCGCCGCCGGGCCGCGGAACATCCGATGGAGGAGGTTGGAGCACGCCTGCGAGGTCTGATGCCGTGGTTGAAGGAACGCCAACTGGTGGACCGATCCAAGAATTGATCGATTCGGGGCTGGAGCCCAGCGCCGGAGGAGAGTGCCGGTGTCACTCGAAGCCGTGAGGAAGAGCAACGAAGCGCCCCGGCGCTCCCGCCGACGTAGGCATGGTCGGCGGCGGCGGGCCAGTCGGGTGGGCACCTTCGGCAGCTTGCTGCCCTCCTTCCTGACCACCGGGAATCTCGCCGCCGGTTTTTTCGCGATCGTGAAGGCCAGCACCGGGGATCCCCTGACGGCCTCCTACGCGATATTCATCGCAGCGATCTTCGATATCCTGGACGGGCGAGCGGCTCGGATGACGGGAAGCGAGAGTCGCTTCGGGGCCGAATACGATTCCATCGCCGATACCGTCTCGTTCGGAGTCGCCCCGGCGGTGATCGCTTTTCATTCGGGAGGACTCGGTGAGCTGAATTGGGCCGGCTGGGTGATGGCCTTCGTCTACACGGCGTGCGCTTCCCTGCGCCTGGCGCGTTTCAACGTGACGGCGGGACGCTATCTGGATCGCTTCGACGGGCTTCCGACGCCCGCCGCGGCCGGAATGGTCGTGTCCACCGTTTGGTTCGGAGGTTTCCTGGCGGCCAATGGGCTCGATTTGCCTCCGGCGCCGCGCCTGACTGCCGTGGCCCTGGTGCTCCTGGCCGTTCTGATGGTTTCGCCGATTCCCTACCGCAGTTTCAAGGAAGTGAATGTTCGCGGTTCCTATTCCGCGACGGTCCTGATGGTGATCATTACGCTGATCCTGATCGTCGAACCCGGGCTGAATTTCTTCCTGATCGGTCTCGCCTATGTATTGTCCGGACCGATCGGCTGGTGGTGGCGCAGAAGAACGGGGGGGCTGCTCGAAACCCGACCCGAGGCCGGGACTGATTCCTCGAAAGTCGATTCGTCGCCCGCCGGATCGGAAAAGGATGGCAAAGGGGCCGGTGAGTCTGAAGAGGTCGAACGATGAGTGATGTAGTTCGGATTTTTGATACGACGCTGCGGGATGGGGAGCAATCCCCGGGCTGCAGCATGAATCTGAAGGAGAAGCTGCGGCTGGCCCGGCAATTGGTGCGCCTCGGGGTGGACGTCATCGAGGCGGGCTTTCCGATCGCGAGCGAAGGCGATTTCGAATCCGTACGCCAGATCGCCCAGGAGCTTCGGGGGGCGACCATCTGCGGCCTGGCCCGGACGGGTGTGGCGGATGTGGAACGCGCCGCCGAAGCGCTTCAGAAGGCCGAGAGGGCCCGGATTCACACCTTCATCGCCACCAGTGATATTCACCTCGAATATAAATTGCGCATGAGCCGCGAGCAATTGATCGACGAGGTGGGTCGAGCCGTGAGCCAGGCCGGGAGCTATGTAGACGATGTGGAATTCTCGGCCGAGGATGCCACCCGATCGGATCTCGATTTTCTCGTGCAGGTCTTTTCGGTCGCCCTGGAAGCCGGTGCCGGGACGCTCAACGTGCCGGATACGGTGGGCTACACGACTCCCGACGAGTACGCGGATCTGATCCGAGCCCTGCTCGAGCGGATCCCGGGGAGTTCGAAGGCGATCTTTTCCGTGCATTGCCACAATGATCTCGGCCTGGCGGTGGCCAATAGCCTGGCGGCGGTCCAGGCTGGTGCGCGGCAGGTGGAGTGTACGGTCAATGGAATTGGGGAACGCGCCGGCAATACCTCTCTCGAGGAATTGGTGATGGCGACCCGGACGCGCCCCGATGTCTACAGCGATTTTCAGATCGGCATCAACAGCTCCGAAATCTATTCCTCGAGCCGGCTGCTCTCCTCGATCACGGGGGTCCAGGTGCAGCCCAATAAGGCAATCGTGGGAGATAATGCCTTTGCCCACGAAGCCGGGATTCATCAGGATGGCGTCCTCAAGGCGGCCATCACCTACGAGATCATGACCCCGGCCTCGATCGGCCGCGCTTCAAATGAGCTGGTACTCGGCAAACACTCGGGACGCCACGCTTTCCGTTCCCGTCTCGAAGAATTGGGGCTCGACATCCAGGAAGACGATTTCGAAAGGGCCTTTCGGCGCTTCAAGGATCTCGCCGACGCGAAGAAGACGATCTACAACGAGGATATCGAGGTGATCGTCTCGGATTCAGTCACGCTGACGGATGAACGCTACCAATTGGTGGAGCTCAGCATCGCCAGTGGCAATACGATCGTCCCCAAGGCGAACGTCTCCCTTGAGGTGGATGGTGTCCTGCGCGAAACCGTGGCCAGTGGTGTGGGGCCGGTGGACGCGATCTTCAAGGCCGTTGCCGAGTTGACGAAGACCCGAAGCGAATTGATTCGCTATCAGGTACATGCCGTGACAGCGGGGCTGGATGCCCAGGGAGAAGTCACGGTGACGATCGAGGAAGGCGGCCGCCGCGTGATCGGCAACGGGGTGCACGAGGATGTGATGGTGGCCAGCGGCAAGGCCTACGTGAGCGCCATCAATAAGCTCGAATGGCATCGACGGCGACGTGGTGCGAACGAGCCTCGCGGAATCTGAGAACCGGATATGGCCGGGAATTGGGAGTGCGGGATCAAAGGAGCGCGGAAGCGCGAGAGGCTTGAAGGCTTGAAAGAGAGGCAACGCAGAAGAGTGGAAGTTGAAGTCGATCTCATTCCGACCCGAGGCGGGATCGGAACAGGTGGTGGATCGCCGGTCTGGCGAGTGCTGGAACTCGTAGCTGCGGGAGTGGTGGCGTCATGACTTCTTCGCTTCGATTGGGGTTGGTGGGGGCGACGGGAACTCTGGGCCGCGAGGTGATCCTCGTCCTCGAGGAAGAGGGATTTCCCATCCAGGAGTTGCGGGTCTTTGCCGGGGAGCGATCCCTCGGTGAAGAGGTCGAATTGAATGGACGATCGCTTCCAATCGAGTCCGGCCAGCCGGAATTTCAAGGCCTGGACGCGGTGCTGCTATGCACGCCGGCCTCCGTGGCGCTGGATCTGGTCCGCCAGGCATTGCGGGTCGAGGTGCCGTGTATCGACTGCTCGGGCGCGCTTCTGGGTTCGAATGAAGTTCCCCTCGTGATCGCGGATCTCGGGGCCCACGATGGGGTCCAGGGAGCTCCCCTGATCTCGGGTCCAGGAGGCCCGACACTGGTCTGGGGCCCAGTGCTTTCGGCCCTGCAGCGCGAGGCTGGACTGGTCTCCATCGTCGGTACCGTCCTGCACTCGGCTTCTTCATTGGGACGTGCGGGGATCGAGGCGCTCTCGGAGCAGACCCTCTCTCTGCTCAACCAGCGTCTACCCGCCGACTCCGATCCCTTCCCGGGGCCCATGGCCTTCGACACGCTGGTCCACGCAGCGGGGGAGGGCGGCGGGGAAGGAGCCAAGGATGGTGCCGCGCCGGCCGAAGGGGATCTGATGGCCTCGCTCTACCGATTGCTGGGGCCCGGGGTGCGAGTGGCGGTTACCAGCGTCCACGTGCCGAGTTTTGCCGGACAGGGAGGGGCGCTTCGGGTCGAAACGGAAAGGCCCCTCTCCCCAGAAGAAGCTCGTCGAGTCTTCTCGGCGACCGCGGGGATCTCGCTGCTCGAGGACGTCGCCGAGGCCAGCACCCGGAGCGCAGTGGGAAGCCCCGACATCCTCCTGACACGACTTCGAGCCGATCCCTCGGCGGAGCGCTTCGAATGCTCGCTCCTATTCTGGCTGGCCGCGGATCCCGTGCGGCTCGCGGCCCTCAACGCTGTGAAGCTGCTGCGCGCACGCTTCTCCCTGGCCTGATCCGGTCGCTCGATGCCCACCTACCGCCTGGTGATGGAATACGATGGCCGGGATTTCTCGGGTTGGCAGGTGCAGCCCGGCGGGGCGCGGACCGTGCAGGGCAGCCTTGCCGAGGCGATCGAGAAGATCACCGGCGAATCCGTGACGCCCCGGGGATCGGGACGAACCGACGCGGGTGCCCATGCCCAGGGGCAGGTGGCCAGCGTAGGGCTCGAGAGATCGTTGTCTCCCGAGCGGTTTCAGCGGGCGCTGAACGGTGTTCTGCCCCGGGATATCGGCGTTCGCGAGGTGGCCCGGGTCAACGATGATTTCGACGCGCTTCGCGACGCCGTCCGCAAGGCCTATGCGTACCGAATCTGGAATCGGCCCTGGCGTTCGCCCTTGCGTGCCGGCCGGACTCTGCACGTGGCCACGCCGCTGGATCGGCTCGCGATGTGCGCGGCAGCCCGCATCCTGGTGGGCGAACATGACTTTCGCTCGTTTCAGGCAGCCGGATCCGAGGTGAAAACCACGGTCCGGACCCTATTTCGCCTGGATGTCGACGAGGTACCCGGGGGGGAGATCCTGGTCTCCGCGGAGGGATCGGGTTTTCTTCGTCACATGGTCCGCAACCTGGTGGGCACGTTGTTGGAGGTGGGGCGGGGCAGGCGTTCCCCGGAGTCCATGCTGAGCCTGCTGGAAGCCCGAAACCGGGATTTGGCGGGGCCCACGGCCCCGGCTCACGGGCTCGTATTGGAATGGGTTCGGTACCGGGATGAAACCCATGAATCGAGACATTCCAATGGAAAAACACAGGTTTCCGGGGGTGGCCAGGCTTGACTGGCCGTGTGCGATCGCCTACCTAAGTGCCCGGTCCGTAAGCGATCGCGAGTGGGTCGAGACGGCGCCCTCGACGCGTCGATTCGACCGGGGACGTCGGGCCCCGCAGCATACGAAGCCCGGGGCTTTGCGATTTCGGATTTTTCGATTTCATATTATTCACAGACGAGCGAGCGATTCAGGGGATTCGGCATGGGAGTGCAGGCGCATCGTGCGACCCGCAGCGTGAAGGCCGAAGAGGTTTCACGCAAATGGTACGTCGTGGATGCCGAGGGGGAGGTTCTCGGACGTCTGGCGACTCGAGTGGCGAGCATCTTGCGCGGGAAACATCGTCCGAGTTTCACGCCTCATGTGGATACGGGGGAGTACGTGATCGTGGTGAATGCCGAGAAGGTGAAGCTCACCGGCCGCAAGCTCACTCAGAAGATCTATCACCGCCATACGGGTTATCCGGGCGGAATTCGCTCGATTACCGCCGAGAAGTTGTTGGCTTCCGCGCATGCGGACCGGGTGGTTCATTCCGCGGTGCGCGGAATGTTGCCGAAGAATAGCCTGGGCCGGAAGATGCTGTCCAAGCTGAAGGTCTATGCGGGCCCCGATCATCCCCACGCGGCCCAGCAACCGGAGGAATTGCCCAGTGCCTGATCTCAGCACCATCACCGTCGCGACGGGGAAGCGCAAGAGCGCAGTGGCCCGAGTTCGTCTTTCGCTCGGAAGCGGATCGATTCTCGTCAACGGCCGAGAGGCCGATGAGTATTTTCCCCGCGAAGCACTCCAGATCCTGGTGCGGAGACCCCTCGAGGTGACGGACTCCATGGGCCGATACGATATCAAGGCCACGATTCACGGTGGCGGCGTCGCAGGCCAGGCGGGCGCCCTGCGCCACGGGATCGCCCGGGCCATCGAGAAACTCGATTCGACCCAGCGCCTCTCGCTCAAGCGGGCGGGTTTCCTGACCCGGGATCCGCGGCGCAAGGAACGCAAGAAGTACGGCCAGAAGGGTGCTCGGGCACGTTTCCAATTTTCCAAGCGCTAATTGGCAGCGGCTTCCAGGAGTGGGATTCGTGGGGTCTGCTGGCCCTTTGAGTGCTCGTGGGAAATGACTCATCCGCCCCGAATGGCCGGGGATTGATGTCCGCTCTCGATTGATGCCGGGGGGTTGTTCCTGGGCATTCCCGGCGAGCTTGCCGCATGCTTCGACTCTTTGCTGGCCCGCTTCCATGCCGCGGGCAAATTCATCTTCTTGAGTGTCCTTCGATTCTCGATGGGTCTCATTCGGAGATCGCCTTTTTCCCGAATGCTCTATGCCCCCCATGCTCGAAGGCTCTTTGGCCTGGCGGATACCCAAGCTGCCCATTCTTCCAGCGGGGCTCAGGAGTCGGCATCGGGACCTCGTGGTTTCGCCTGATCTTCGGCGGCCGGCCGGGAATCCCCGATGGGGCGTAGCGAAGCGATCCTTCCCAGGGGCCGATTCGCGGGGTCTTTGGGCCCGCATTCCCAGTTCCCAACGAGATTGACCTGAACGCTCGGGCAGGGGGTTCTCCGACCTTGTCCGGAACTCGCCAAGGAACTCTTTCAAGGGCATGGCTGGGCCCTCGCGACCGCTTTGCCCCGGGGCGGATGCGGCTTGCCCGCGAAGCTTTGAAGATTTTTCGGCGCTCGGACTGCGGCTTTTTTGAACCAATCCTCGGGGTTTCGACGACTGGTAGAGGGAAGCCGGATGTCTTCTGGCCGTTTTCACGCTGAGATCTTCCCCCCGCGCACTCGCGGGAGACCGCAGGGAGCCTGAAAGAAGGAGCATGACGATGCGTAGAAGT
>CAYTAT010000010.1:0-5527 GCA_964435795.1 uncultured Spirochaetaceae bacterium | reverse complement strand
GTAGAAGTGGAAATAGAAGTGGAAGGAGTCGCGCGAGCGTCGGACTCTTGTTCTTGCCAGTGACGTGTCTGCTCCTGGCAATTCCTCTGGTGATGGGGGGCAGCGCCGCGGCTGCGCCCATCCTGTGGGTGAGTGATTTCGCGGGCAGGCTCGGCACCGTCGATGCGACAACCGGGGCCGTGACCGTGATCGGTACGATGGGCACTGTAATGACCGACATCGCCTTCGACACCAATCAGGATCTCTATGGCGTATCCGGTAACCTGCTCCATTCAATCGATCCCACGACAGCAGTGTCGACGGTGATTGGGAGTCTCGGTACAAGCGTGAGTTCCCTGACTTTCAGTCCTTCGGGTGTGCTCTACGGAGCCCAAGGAGCGCTATTCAGCATCGACAAAAATACCGGGGCCGCCACATCGATCGGGAGCGGAGGCTTCCCCTACAGTTCTTCCGGGGATCTGGCCTTTGTCGGCGGGAATCTATTTCTGAGTTCGGCCGCATCGCCCGGCGACAATCTGGTTCAGCTGGATACGAATAGTGGCGTCGGAACGCTGATCGGCGCAATTGGTTTTCCCGTGGTATATGGATTGGCGACCGACAATAATTCGGACCTCTACGGCGTTGCGGGGACGACGGTGCTCAGCATCGATCCCCTGACGGGGGCTTCCTCGGTAAACGTGGATTACGCGGGACAGGGGCTCGGAAGCGCCTTTGGCTCCGCGTTCATCACGGAAGCGCCGGAACCCGGAACCGCCACCCTGCTCGGAATCGGACTCGTCGGCCTCGCGGGACGTCGCAGGCAAAAGTTCGGAAGACGTCGGACGCTGGTCTAGGGGGGCTGGAATGCTCTGGAATGCTCTGGGATGCTCTTGGATGCTCTTGGAATAGGGGAGCGCTGGTCCAGGCATGAACGGGCATCGCATCGGCATGAACGCCGATCGCTCCCCAAATCGGAAGCCGGGCTTGAGGGCGGACTTTCCCCTATCCGCAACTTTCCCCAATTGATCGCGCGCTTCCGGCGCGACGGGATCCGCCTTCCTGCCGGCGGCCCGCTCGCGACCGACGCATCCCGAGCGTGCCGAGCGCCGTGATGAGAAGCGAAACTCCGACTCCCCCCAATGCGGGGACCGGCACACCGGATCCGGAATCCTCGAGATCCCGCATCTGCCAGGCCTGGTTGAGATTCGAGGTGTCGAGGGATTCCAGCAGCAGGTTGTCGCCCGCGGTGGGGCCGGAGGCCGAAGGATTCAGCGTCAGGTAGAGCCCCGAAAGGCTATGTCGAATGCGGACGAAATCGGTTTCACCGATGCTTTGCAGGGACCAGTAGGCCTCGGATGCATTGTTCTGGCCTTGGGGAGGGCGCAGCAGCACGTTTTCTCCGGGGCCAATCGAGGAGGCCGAAGCCGAAGCCAGGTAGAGCCAGGCGTTCTGATCCCGGGCGGCGCGATGGATGATCACGACGTTTCCGCCGGCCACCTCCTGCACGTGCCAGGCCCGATCCGTCTCGAATAGATCCGCTGCCGCCTCCACGTTGTCCCCATCCGACCAGATGCCGTCGCCGCCGATGGCTCCGGCCACCGCGAGGCCGCCGGAGCGCGCCATCAGGCGCAGGTGGTGGTTGGCCCCGTAGGCTCGAGTGGTGTTGTTATTCCTCGCGTGGTTGGGGCCGATCGTTACGGATGAGTAGTCCCCTCCTTTATGCGAGATGAAGGAGCCGCCGTTGAAGGTTGCGCGATTGCCCTGCACCACGCCGTCGGTCGAATTGGGAGGGTTGCCGCCCTGATCGTCTGCATCAAAGAGGATGGCGTGGCGCCGTTTATTCCAGAAGAAGTTGTTCAGAACCGAGAAGCCGCCGACCTCTGTGATGTTGATGGCATCGTCGCTGACGCCGGCAAATGAACAATCCTCGATATTCAACTGGGTGCTCCGTTTGACGTGTACCCCATCTCCGTTCGTGGAGCGCCAATGCCCCGGCGGAATCACGACGTGGGAGTCGACGACGCTGAGGCCGTCCGTATCCGAGGCGTTCAGGAACATCGCGCTGGCCGCATAGCTCGTGACGTTGCGAATTTCGATTTCCGCCGCGTTGCGGATATGCAGATTGTTGCCTCCCTCCCGGTAGTGGTAGCTGAAGCGATCCCCCGCTGTGAAATCCTCTGGAATCGGTACGCCTCCCATGGCTCCGAAGACGAAGTCGTATAGATCCGGATCGGTGCTCTGCTGGCTCACCGACGAGGCTTCGTAGAAGGTGGCCGTTCCCGTCTTGGGGCGGCCGGGAACCTCGGGATCGAGGAGCCAGCCCCAATGTCGAATATTGCCCCCGGAGGATCCGATCGGAGGAAAGTCGAGGGGGCTCAATCCGCGCACGTGTCGAATGGTGACGAGGTTTCCGTTCACGGTTTCCACGATTCCATCCATGTAGGGAAGCGGGTCGCGGTCGAAGAAGAGATCCCGAACCAGCACCTGGCTGGAGGACCGAATCCCCAGGGTCTGATTCAATTTCTGCTTATGAACGAGAGTCGCGCCATTCCCCATCAGTTGCAGGCGATCACTATGGTTCTGGAGTTGTTTGATCAACAATGCGAAGACGGGGTCGTTGGGCAGGGTCGTTTCCAGATGGTAGCTGCCTCCAGCTTCGAAAATCACTGAGGCCGGGCCGGCCCCGGCATTGGCGGGATTCTCGAGCCAGGCGATGGCCGCATCGATGGCACTCTGGATTCCCGGCGCATCGTCATCGCCCGAGAAGAAACCCGTCGCATTGCCCGGTGCCCCCCCACTGACCAGGAAAATAGCTCCGGCGCCTCCCTGACCCGAGGCCAGAGCGGGGAGCATCAGGAATCCGAGTGCCGTTCCGATTCCCAGCAGGGTCGCCCCCATACGCCAGGCCCTCTGATTCTGAGCCGAACTCTCATATCCTATTCTGCGAAGATTCCCGTTGCTTCTCAATCCCGATATCCTCCCAGGCGGCTCCCGCCAGGGTGCCGCGAGCCTGCGAAATCCGCTCCTGGAGCCCGGCGCGAGCCCTGTATCGATTCCGATTCCCGCCTGCGAACGCATCTCCCCGGGGCAAGTCGTCAACCGGGGTCGAATCGGATCCCCGCGGCCGAGGAAAACGAGAATGGGCAGGGGTACCCGGGAGTATCGCCGAGGAGCGCCTATCCCGGGGCTGCGCGACCCCCCGAGGTCGAGAGGCAGACGTGTTTGATTCCCCGCGAAGGGCGGGCTATATAGTGGTTCCGAGCGGACTTCGACTCGGGGGTGTGTTGGCCGATCGGGCTTACGGCAGGGAATCGCGTTTAGCTGGCAAGCTGTTGCCGGCCTGGCATCCAGCGGATGCCAGGGGCGGGGTTCCCCCAGGTGATCGCCCTCCTTGCACGGCTGCTGCACGGCCAACGGGGCCTCCTGTGCTCGGCGCTTCGACGTCGACGGATTCCGCGCGGATTCTATCGCGTTGGAAGCGAGGGCCCGAGAATGTCTTCGCCGATCCCCGCCCCCCCGGTACGAATCGTATTCGAGTGCCGTTCCCATTACGCGAGTTGAGGCTGGAGATAAGAGACGCATGAGGACCAGGACGACCAAGTACATCTTCGTGACCGGTGGGGTGATGTCTTCACTCGGCAAGGGATTGGCGGCTGCGTCAGTGGGCACACTACTCGAGGCTCGGGGGTTGAAGGTGACCTTCTTGAAGCTCGATCCGTATCTCAATGTCGATCCTGGCACCATGAATCCCCTCCAGCACGGAGAGGTTTATGTGACCGAGGATGGGGCGGAGACGGATCTCGATCTCGGGCACTATGAGCGCTTTACCCGTTCGCGTATGAGCCAGGTCAACAATATGACGGCGGGTCGGATTTACGACTCCGTACTTTCGAAGGAGCGGCACGGCGATTACCTGGGCGGGACGGTCCAGGTGATTCCCCATGTGACCGACGAGATCAAGAATAGTATTCGCCGCGCGGGCGAGGGCGTGGACGTCATCCTGGTGGAAATCGGGGGCACCGTGGGCGACATCGAATCGCTGCCCTTCCTCGAGGCCATCCGGCAATTCCGCAGTGATGTGGGGCGAGAACATACTTGTTTCATCCACGTGGCCCCGGTTCTCTACCAGGCAACTGCGGGAGAGATGAAGACCAAGCCCGTGCAGCACTCGGTGAAGGAATTGCAGACGGTGGGTCTTTCGCCGGATATCATCCTCTGCCGCACGGAGCGTTTTCTCGAAAAGGGGATCAAGGCCAAGATTGCGCTCTTCTGCAACGTGGACGACGACGCCGTGATCACGGCACGGGATGTGAGCAGCATCTACGAGGTTCCCCTGGCCTTTCGCGACGAGGGGCTCGACGAGAAAATTACCCAGGTGCTGAATATCTGGACCGGCCAGCCCGATCTGCGCGAATGGGAACGCTTGATCGAAGCCCAGAAGAATCCCGAGAGTGAAGTCACGATCGTCATGGTCGGGAAATATGTCGATCTGACCGAGAGCTATAAAAGCCTCAACGAGGCCTTGGTTCACGGGGGCATGGCCGAGCGCGCGAAGGTCAAGATCGAGTACGTGGACAGCGAAAAGCTAGAGGATGTGAGCCTTCTGGAGTCGGCCGACGGAGTGCTGGTTCCGCATGGCTTCGGATCCCGGGGTGCCGAGGGCAAGATCCGTGCCGTTCGCTATGCGCGTGAAAATGAAATTCCCTTCCTGGGCATTTGTTTTGGCATGCAGCTGGCGTGTTGTGAATTCGCCCGCCACGTAGCGGATTGCGAGGGTGCGAACTCCCGCGAAGTCGATCCCGAGACCCCGCATCCCGTGATCGATCTGATGCCGGGGCAGGTTGAGGTGGAGCATAAGGGTGCGACGATGCGCCTGGGCGACTATCCATGCGTGATCGAGTCGGGCAGTCGTGCCCATGCGATCTACGGTGAGCATGAGATCGCTGAGCGCCACCGTCACCGCTACGAATTCAACGCCGACTATCGCGAGCGTCTCGAGGCGGCGGGGTTGCGCTTTCCGGGCATGTCCCCGGACGGCCGCCTGGCGGAGATCATCGAATTGCCCGATCACCCCTTTTTCCTGGCCTCGCAATTCCACCCGGAATTTGCCTCCAAGCCCTTTGATCCGCATCCCCTCTTCAAGGCCTTCATCCAGGCGGCGGCTGTTCATGCCGGGCCGGGGGGTGGAGGAGATCCGGTATGAGGCGGGGCAGGGCGGCTTTTCCGGGGGTTTTGGGCCAGGGAAAAGTGATTCTTCGGCCCCGGCCTTGCGCCCGGGGCACGGATCGCTAAAAACTGCTGTCCACGTGGGGCGTTAGCTCAGCTGGCTAGAGCGCCGTGTTCACACCGCGGAGGTCGGTGGTTCGAGTCCACTACGCCCCACCACAGAATTCGCCACCCCGGTCGATCGCCACAGGATTTTCGTGCTTGAGAATCCCGCGGATCAGCGGCCGGGAAGAGTGGCCCGGTAGCTCAGCTGGATAGAGCACCAGCCTCCGAAGCTGGGGGTCGCGCGTTCGAATCGCGCCCGGGTCACCATATTCCTCCA
>CAYTAT010000009.1:77642-115635 GCA_964435795.1 uncultured Spirochaetaceae bacterium | reverse complement strand
CTCCTTTGCCAATTTCGGGCTCGGCGACGGCTCCAAACGGCTCTATCCGGCTCCGAGCAACGGACCCACTACACCCAACGAAAACGCCCCCGACGTAACTAGCCGAGGGCGTTATCAAAATGTGGAGCGCGAGACCGGGTTCGAACCGGCGACCCTCAGCTTGGGAAGCTGATGCTCTACCAACTGAGCTACTCGCGCGTGGGCAAACAAGATTAGCGCGATGGGAGTTTCTTGCGAGCCTCTGGCGATGGGGCCAGCCCGCTACCCTTCCTTCAGGTCTTCGGGCGTAATCTCGGCGATCAGATCCTCGAGCGAATCCAGATTCGCCTCATCGCCAACCGCATCGAGTCCCGCCAACGCCTCGTCGAGACCCGCATGAGACGGGTCATTGGCGCGAACTATCGCAAAACTCTCGCGTGCGCCCTCGACCTCTCCCAACGCCGCCCGGGCGCTTCCAAGGGCGAAATGAAGATCGGCCCACTCGGCAGAATCCTGCTCCAAATGACTCAGGGCCTCTTCCAGGTTCTGAATCGCATCGTCATGACGACCGAGATCCAGCGCACAGAGCCCCATCATATGGAGACTGCGGCCGCGCCATTCCGGGTCAGAGACGCAGCGTCCAAATTCCTCCATCGCATTCTCGAACAACTTCATGTCCCGATAACCGACGCCCAGATCAAAGTGCCGCTCGAACTCATCCGCGTCTGAAAGCTTCTGCTGGCCAAGAATGGCCACCTCCGCCGAGGGCTCAGTCACTTCTCCGGGCGAACCGAGTTCGAGTTCTATGCCCTCTTCGGCGCCAAAATCGACGTTGAAGCCACCCCCCTGATCGATCGGGGACTCCTCATCCTCGCCCCCTCCTCCCCCCAATTCAAGGTCGATCTCGATAGATCCCTCTCCTTCACCTTCATTCGTCCCCGCCCCGAGGTCCAGGTCCAGGTCGATCTCCAGGGCCCGCCCGGGATCTTCGGCCCCCCTGCCCCCGGGCAAGGGCTCGGCCCCTCCTCGACCCGCTCGCATCTCGGCGATCTTCTGCAGGGCCACGGGATGATCGGGCTCTTTCTCGAGCACCCGGCGATAAATCGGTTCGGCTTCTTCGAAAAGACCCTGCTGAAAATAGAAGTCGGCCTCCTCCAAATCTTCATCGGCCCCGGCAGAGCCCTCCCCCGAAACCGGCCCCTGGGAAGTCTGCGGGCCGGAATCGGATCCCCCGATTTCCCGCTCGAGTTCCAACGGAGATTCATCGCCTGGGAGTTCACTCTCGGCCCCCGCTAGCCCCTGCGGATCCACTTTGCCTCCAGCGTCTTCCACCTCTTCCACGTCGGCGACGGAATCGTCCAGATCCTCGAGACTTCCGAATAGATCCTCCGCGGTGGCCTCCTCGCCCGCGACTTCCTCGGCCGAATCGGCTGCAGCGGACTGCGGAAGCCGCTGCAATACCTCCCGCGCCTTCGAGTCATCGCCCCTTTCGCGATGAAAATTCGCCAGATTCCTCAATACCCGGGCCAGGCGTTCTTCGTCACCCCGGCTCGTGTAGATATCGCAAAGCAACTCGAAATACTCGGGCCTGGGCTCAGCCTCCAGGCCCCTCAAGGCATAGGGCTCGGCCTGATCGGCCTGGCCGCGCTCGAAGAGATCCCGTGCAATCCCGATGGCAGCTTCCGCATCATCTGGATTGATGGAGAGAATCCTCTTGCGAATTTCAGCGACCTCTTCCGGGGCCTCTCGAGCCAGCAGAACGGATATCGCTTCCCGATACTCCGAGACCGCCTCGTCATTTTTTCCGGCCCGAGCCAATTTCTCAGCGGCCTCGATGCGGTTGGCGGTCAGCGAAACATCCGCCGCCGCCATCTTCCGCAGGCTCTCGAGAGCCTCCTTTTCTCGGCCCTTCTTGGAATAGAGATCCGAAACCACTCTGAGGGTAGCCACCGCCTCGCCCTTGAAGCCCGATTTCTGGTATAGATCCGCCAATACGAGATGAGCGCCCAAGCGCTCGGCGTCGAGTTCTACCACCTTCTTCAGCATCGCGATCGCACGCATTTCGAAGCCTTCGGACTGATAGAGACGCGCCACTTCGGTGTACGTATTCACCGCTTCCTCGACCTGATCCCAGCGCCGATGAACATCTCCCACTTCGAGCAGGAGCTTGGGGTCCTCGGGGCTGAGCTCGATCAACCTCGCATACGCGGCGAGCGCCTTCTGCCGCGAGCCCTTTTGGACCAGGCGACGAACCGCTTCGAGCTCTTTCCGACTCACAGGAGCCATTGATCCCTCTCAAAAAAAATACGACCGCGCGTCCGGATTCCCCACCGAACTTCCGGCGGGTCAACCGACATCGAATTGAATCCGAATCGAATTATACAGGGTTCCCCGGCGTGGATCTCATGCCCTCTCCGGAGGACGGGAGGGAGATCCTATTGCCTCCGGCCGAAGTCCGCAAAACCGGCTCCCAGCCAGCTCCGCTTCAGCGATCCAGGTGGACCAGCAGTGCCTCCAATCCCACCTCGTAGCCCCGAGTTCCAAGCCCGGCGATCACGCCGACGGCTACACCAGAGATATAGGAATGATGGCGGAACGACTCCCTCGCGAAGACATTCGATATATGAACTTCAATGATCGGCAGCCCACTGGCCACCAGGGCATCGCGCAAGGATACGCTGGTATGCGTCAAGCCCGCGGGATTGATCAGAATCGCGTCGACCGCGTCTTTTGCCGCCTGGATACGGTCGATCAACTCGCCCTCATGATTCGATTGAAAAGTCTCGAGCTCGCAATCCGCGGCCTTGGCCCGGGCGGCGAGGTCGGCGTTGATCTCCGACAGGGTCTTGCGGCCGTAGACCTCGGGCTCGCGGGTCCCCAGCAGATTGAGATTTGGCCCGTGCAGAACCAGGATCAGCATCGTCGAGATCTTTCATCCTTCCCAATATATGAGCCGTGACAGCAAGGCCACGCTCTTCATCACCAACATCAGGTAGCTCAGCGGTCGCTCAGCCCAGGCACCTCTACGACTCTCGGCGTCACAAAGATCAGCAACTCCTTGCGGCTATCCGATCGCGCTCGGGAACGAAAAGCGGCCCCCAGCACCGGAATCCGGTGCAGATAGGGCACCCTCGTCTGGGTATCATTCGTGTCGATGGTGTAGATCCCTCCAATCACGAGGGTCTGGCCGTTCATCACGAGGGTTTCCGTCTTCGCCTGGTTTTTGGCGATGGCGGGGGAGCCCGTCGGCGTGGATACCGAGGCATCGGGAGCGTTCCGGGTCACCTCGACCGACATGATGATGCTCTGGTCGGGAGTGATATGCGGCGTCACCTTCAAGCTCAATACGGCGTCCACGAACTCGAGGGCCGCATCGCCACCTTCAAAGGTCTGGAAGGGAATCGTCACACCCTGCTCGATGATCGCCTCCTTATTGTCCAAGGTGACGATTCGCGGGCTGGAAATGACCTTTCCCTGGCCACTCTGTTCCATCGCATTCACGGTCAGGTCGACGCTGAGCTGATCATTGAGCAGCAGGAAACCCATATTGAGAGCGCCGGTAGCACTGCTCGTGGGCAAATTCTCTATCGCCACGCTATTGGCCCCATTCCAGGTGATCCCCCCGGTCTTGGGCGGCGGGCCCGGGGCCACTCCAACGCTCCATCGGCTTCCCAAATCGCGGCCGAAGTCCAGGCTGGCCTCGACGATCTTCGCCTCGATCATGACCTGGGGGGTGGGAGTATCCAGGGCCTCGATCAGGGCCGCCGCCTCCGCAAGAACATTGGGGATGTCCTTGATGATGACCGTATTCGTCCGCTCATCGGTATTCACCGTGCCCCGAGGACTCAAGAGGCGGCTCAGCAGATTGCTGACGTCCGAGACCGACGCGTAATTGATGGGCTGCAGCTTGACCTCCAGATCTTCGAGCTGCTCCTTTTCCCGACGCTCCTGCAATCGAACCGCCTCTTCGGCCTTGAGGTTCTCTGCCGGGGCGATTCTCAATACATTGCCGACCCGAACGAAGCCCAGCTGCTTGGCAACCAGGATGACGTCGAGGGCCTGATCCCAGGGTACATCCAGCAAACGCAGTGTAATGCTCCCCTGGACTTCATCACCCGCGATGATATTGAGTTCGCTGACATCCGCGATCAGGCGCAGAACGTCCGTGATCGGAACATCTTTCATGTCGAGGGAAATCTTGCGTCCGCGATATTCCTTGCCCTCGAGTTGCAGTCCATCACCGAGCATCTCGAACGATGACTCTTCCAGACCGCCGGGCGATGCAGTTCCGGGTGCCCCTGCGGCGAAAACATCCTCGACCGACCGATCCGCCGATCGCGTCTCCGATGACCCGGTGGCCGAAATGACCTCGTGGATCTCGGGTTCCCCCGCGCCAGCGCCAGCCGAAGCCTCAACTCCGCTGCTGGGGGGATCGGGCAAAAGCGCCGGCGGCAGGGTCGCTTTTGCTCCCGCATTCTCGAAGTCCACCAGGACGAGAGAACCCCGCGACCGAACTTCCGGGTCCAGGCCGCTGGCCCGACGGATCACGACACGAACTTCATCGCCCGAGAGGTCGGGTTGTTCAAAAATCGTCACCTGGGATACGGGTCCACCCAATTCAGGCGTCAGCCTCTCACCGCTATCACCGGAGAGTACGGCATCCGAGAGGATCACGATCAACGTTTCATCATTGGGCTCGAAGAGGTGATAATCGAGAGGGGTATCCCCGAGAATCGCGATGCGATCACGCGCCGGACTGCGATCGAATTGGACTCCGAAAATCTCCCTGGCGGTCGCCGGCTTCGGGGATGATCCCATGACTGCTCGCGCATCGTCGCCCGGGGGCGGACTCTCCGCTTCGTCGTCCGGATCCGCCTCTGCGCCGCCTTTCGTCGCCTGCTCTTCGGCCTCTTCCCAGGGATCCAGGGCCGTATGACTTCCCGTGGCCCCCGACTTCCCCACTTCATTCTGGGCCAGTCGAAATGCCCCGTCCCCTCGCCCATCCGTCGGAGCTTCCCGGCCCTCGCCGAGAAATACAAAAAGCCCATCCGATACCGTCTCCACCCTGCGATCCCGGAATTGATCCGCGCGATCCCCGGCATCGATTACCACCCGAAGCTTGTCGGGATGACGACCGACACGAACGGCATCGACCCAATTGCCCCCCAAGTCGATGCGGCCGCCCGAAAGATCACTCTCTACGCCCGGAAGATCCATGACCAGCCGATCAGGAGACTCGAGGAAGAAGGTTCGAGTCGATTCCAATGCGCCATCAGATCGGAGACGAATCACGGCACCCGCCTGCAGCGGTTCCACGTCGATCGAAGTCAGAACCCGACCCATCGGATCGAGGACGGGATCCATCCCGGAGCCACTCAACGAATCCAGGTTCTGCACAACCGCCAGGGGAAGCGGGCCCGGAGAAGTCACCTCCCCGGGAGACGCTGAAGCCCCCCCTGGAAATATCAAACCGATCGCCATCGCAGAGGTCAGAAAAACCCCGGCGACACCGCGGGGTCTCCCCTTGATCGGAAACGCCATCAAACTCATCCTCCTCGGCTCCGGTGCATTCTCATCTCGACTTCCGCGGTAGTGCGATTGCCCTCGAAATCGATGAATCGCTCTTGTACCAGTACGAGATCGTCCTCGATCTGGAGCACGCGTCCGTCATTCTTGCCTATCCGGGAACCCGTCGTGATCATGAAGGAGCGACCCCCGGGATCCGTGACCAGCGCGCGCGGATTCCGGGTGTCCCAGATCACGGCGACGACTGAAAGCTGACTCAGGTCATAGTCGCCAAGTGGACCGAAAGAAATCTCTGGTTCCTCTTCCTGCTGCAGCTGAAACGAGCGGAAAGGATCCCTCTTTCCCTCGGATCGATAGACGTAGGCTTCTTGCGCAATCTCCCCCTCTGCCTCGATCACCGGAGGTGGCGGAGGTGGCGGAGGTGCTCGACGAGTCGCTGCCGGCGGCGGGACGGGCGGATCCTCACAAGCCGCAAGAGCGGTGACGAGAGCCATGAGCATGCAGGTGGCAATGAGCTTCACGGTCTTCTTCTATACCTCTCCATCCGTCTTCAGGAAGCGAAAGGTCGTCGCCGTTCCATGCATCCGCAGATTCGTGATTTCCCGGCTTTCCTTCTCGAGATCGAGTTCAAATTCTCCGAGGTTCACGATCCGCTCAAAATTCCCGACCCGCTCGAAGAAACGCGCAATATCATGATACGAACCGTCGAGGGAAATCAGGAAGGGGACTTCCGCGTAGAAATCGTGGGGAATCTCGGGCTCGGGCTCGATGGACTTGATGCGCACACCCTCCTTCTTGCCTGCCGTGGTGATCTCACTTAGAAGGTCGTCGAATTTTTCATCATCGGGCAATTGTCTGAGAGCCTGCTTCAGCTGCACTTCCAGGCTCTTCAGCTCCTCCTCGAATGCGGGCAGGTTGGCCACCACGGCGCGAATATTCGAGAGCTTACGCTGAAGTTCCTGGTTGCTCGCCTCCAGGGCCACGACCCGTACGACTTTTTCCTGATAGATGAAGTGCCAATAGGCGACCCCAACCCCGATAAGAAGCAGCGACACGACCCCGAGGCGAATGGTTCGCGAGATCTTGCCCAATCTGTCGATCTGCTCGTTGAGGTCGAAACCCAACTCCATGGATCGCTCCTAGGCGCCAGCCGGAGGGCTGCTCTTGGCTTTTTCCTGCCCATCCGGGGAAGTGAAATTGGCCTTGAGTTCGAATTGCACCAGGCGAACGCCGTTGATCGGAGATCCCCGCTCAGTCTTGATCAGATTGACATTCTCGAAGAACTCGGACCGCCCCAGGGCCCGCAAAAAATCGGCCACGACCACATTATCGAGACTCGAGCCCCTCATTTCGAGCACCCCGTTGGAAAGGGCGAAATGAGTGAGCCAGAGCCGCTCCGGGGTTTCCTTCGCCAACTCGTCGAGTATCCTCACCGGTCCCGAGCGGGCGACTTCCAGGCCCCGGATGACATCGAGCTTGGTCTCGACCTCCGCCTTCCTCCTCTTGAAGTCGGCAACCTGTTTTTCCCGGCTCCGGTACTCCGCGATTTCGCGCTGCAATCGGTCAGCCGTAGCCTGCTCGGTTTCGAGCTCTTGATTGAGCCGACTATCAAAGAAGAAGATCCCCAGGCCCACGGCGACGAGGCCCGCAACGAACGCAAAAAGGGTCTCGCGAAGCTCTGCGGCGCGGCGTGCTTCTCGATGAGGTAGAAGATTGATCTCGATCATCAGAGGTTCACTCTCCGCGCCGCCAGCCCGATTCCCACTCCAAGCGAAGGAGCGAGTTCTTCGAGAAAACCCGCCTCGAATTTTTCGGTCGGGAGCATCCGCGAAAGGGGGTTCAGGATTTCAACCTCCAAGCCCGTCTTCTCTTCGAATGCGCGTGCCAGACCGACCACCCTGGCGCCCCCCCCGCTCAGGAGAATCTTTCCGATCTGGCTATCGGCCTCGGTCGCGGCAAAGAAATCCAGGGATCGCGTGATCTCATTCACCAGGGTATCCGTCACGGATCGCATGGCATGCTCCACTTCCTGGGGAACGATTTCCTGCCCCTCGGCGGTCACGTTCTCTCCCCTCTTGATCCGTTCGGCTTCCTCGAAACTGACCGAGAGCGCCTTTTGAATCTCCTGGGTGTATTCTCCTCCCCCGGTGGCGATATCCCGGGTAAAAGACGGAACCCCTCCCTGCAGGACATTGATGTTCACCCCCTGAGCCCCGATATTCACCAAGGCGACCACGCTCTCGGGCCGCACCTCGTAATTGATTTCATAGGCATTGGCCAACGCAAAAGAGGCCACATCGATCGCCAGCAGATTCAGTCCAGCGTCCGCGACTACCTGCATATAGTCGTCGATCAGATCCTTCTTTGCGGCAACCAGAAGGACTTCCATCTGGGCTTCATCCCCGGGGCTTTCAAGAATTTCGAACTCGAGGTTCACCTCGTTCACATCGAAGGGAATGTACTGCTCGGCTTCCCATTGGATCTGCTGCTCCAATTCCGCCCGGCTCATCGAGGGAAGGCTGACCTTCTTGACGATCACCGAATGCCCCGAGACGGCCACCACGACATCCTTGGTCCTGCTCCCGGTAGCGCGAACCGCCTCTTGGATCGTCTCGACGATTGCACCCGAGTCGAGAAAGGCCCCCTGGACAATCGCTTCGTGGGGCATCGTGCACACACCCGCACCTTTCAGGGCAAATCCCTTTTCCTTGCCCTGGACGGCAATTTCCAGCGCCTTGACCGACCCCGCGCCGATATCCACTCCCAGAGAGACCCGCTTCCCGATTCCCGGCAGTCGGAGATTCATCGAATCGAGTCCTTCCCGGAGGCCTCTGGCAACACACATCCCCTTTGAGCCTCATGACCATAGGAAGGGCATGCCACACCCCCTCACGCGCCTCCCCATGCGCCGACTTTTCGCTCTTTCCCAAGCATAGCCGCCCAGCGGCTCAATTCGATCGCCCGGGCCAGATTATCGACCGTGACCGAAGGGGCTTAAGGGCGAGCGATGAGTCCAAATTCCGGCGGGATGAATCGCGGGGATCCGGCGTCGGAGGTCGCCGGTGTCGGGTCGATTTTACTTATCCGATCCCGTGGACAGGCCGATAGGGTCGGTATTGGGGAAATACCCCAGTTGGGGAATTTCTGCTCTTGTTGCACGACGCGCACTGCAGCGAGAATTCTGGCTGACCGCGTGGGGGACCAGTTCATTGATCGAACGCATCCTGATCATCGACACGGATACGAGCGTCCGGGAGCAACTGGATCTCGGCTTGTCCGAACGCGGACTCAATTTCCCGGGCGTTGCGACAGCAGCCGCCGCCCTGGAATTCCTCGCTGCGGAAGCGATCGATCTGATCCTCTGCGACCGTAGAATTCCCGGCATCGACGGCTTCGATCTAGCCGCTCAGTTGGCCAGGCGTTTCCCCGAGATCCCGCTGATCCTCACTTCAGACGAACCCCTGACGGGGTTTGCGGCAGAAGCCCTGAAGCGCGGAGCCTACGACGCCCTGTCCAAGCCGCTCGACCTACCCGAACTGCGACTGGCCATCCACAGGCTCCAGATCCATGCCGACGTGACCCGGAAGAACAGGCTCCTCGAACGAGAACTCGACCATGCCTCGCCGAGAACACCGATCGTCGCGGCCTCGGAGGCCATGATCCATCTGCTGGAGTCCCTGGAACGCACCTCGGAGTTCAAGAACGCCACGCTGCTGATGGGCGAAACCGGAACCCGGAAGGAGTTGCTCGCTCGAGCCATCCACAGCCAATCCTCCCGCAGGAGCCGATCCTTCGTCCAGGTCGACTCTGCGGCGGGCTGCCCAGGGGGAATCACTTCGGAGCTTTTCGGGTCCGAAAAGCAAACTATTCCCGGCCCGACGAGAAATCGGACGGGCCTATTTGTCCAAGCGGAGGGGGGAACCGTGTACCTGGGCCGCGTGGAGGCACTTCCACACGAAACCCAGGGAGAACTCGTCCGGGCACTGAAATCCGAGGAAATCTGGCCCTTGGGGGGCAGAAAGCCCCGCCCCATCGACATTCGGGTCATCGCGGGCACGGATATCGACCTGGAAGAAGCGACCCGGGAGGGGCGTTTCTCTTCGGAACTCTTCGACCTCTTCTCAGCGAGTCGAGTCGAGGTGCCCGCCTTGCGATATCGCCGCGAGGACATCCCCCTCCTGGTGGACCATTTCTTCGCCGACTTCGGTCGGAAAATCGGCAGGCCGGGATTGAAGATCTCGGATTTGGCCCGGGACCGACTGATCGAATACGGCTGGCCAGGAAATCTCCGTGAACTGGAGAATACGGTCGAAAAAGCCGCGCTGGCTGCCACAACGGATCTGATTACGCCGGCCGAACTACCCCGGGAGATCACAGAGGCCTACCGAAATTCATTCACGGTCTGCGGTGAGGACTTTTCGCTGAAGAAGGCTCGGCAGGAATTCGAAGCCCTCATCATCCGCCGTGCCCTCGAAGCAACGCAGGGCAATCGAACGCATGCGGCCCGCCTGCTCGAGATCAGCCATCGGGCCCTGCTCTATAAAATCAAAGCCTACGAAATTCGCGATTGAGGACACCCCCCCCCCCGGAGAGTGAGGGGGGATCATGCAGCCGAGGGAGAGCGCCCTTTCCTCTCGTCCTCACGTAAAGATCCCAGTCCTCTCGCGCAAAGAATTCCGGGCACAATACGTGCCGTCCTTCCCGCTGCGAGATCCGGATGCGGGAGCAGTCGAAAGGCCAAGCGGGACCCCCAAAGGCGAGCGCCCGCATACGGCGGGCCCTCCCCTCTTCTATCTATCTATCTATCTATCTATACCGCGGATCCGACGCCGCCCCGCTCGTCATCGATTCCGAGCTTCTCGAGCCGATATCGGAAGGAGCGGAAGCTCACTCCGAGCAGACGGGACGCCTGTTTCTTGACGCCGCCGGACAATCTCAAGGCCTCGGCCAGCAGAGTCCGTTCGTAATCGCCCAACAATTCCTCGAGCTTGACTCCCGAGGGTGGAATCAGCGGAGGCGTCGAGAGAGATCGTCTGCCCAGGACGGAAGGCGGCAGCATTTCGACCTGGATTTCCTCACCCCGGGATAGGGCAACAGATCTCTCCACGATGTTTTCGAGTTCCCGCACATTGCCCGGGTAGTCGTAGGCGATCAGCCTCTTCAGCGCCTCACCGCTCATGGATTCGACCACACGACCGGATTCCATCGACAATTTGTCCACGAAATGACGAATCAGCAGGGGAATATCCTCGCGTCTCTCTCGCAGGGGCGGAATCGGGATCTGTATCACGTTGAGCCGATAGAAGAGATCGTTCCGGAAACTCCCCTCGGAAATCAATTGCTCGAGTTCCCGATTGGTTGCCGATACGACCCGGACATCCACATCGACATCCTTCGTCCCTCCCACCCGGCGCAGACTCTTCTCCTGAATGACCCGAAGAAGTTTGACCTGCAGGGATAAGGGGAGTTCCCCTACTTCGTCGAGGAAGAGCGTACCACCGCGGGCGACCTCGAAGAGTCCTTCCTTGTCCCCGATCGCGCCGGTGAACGATCCCCTGATATGCCCGAATAGCTCGCTTTCGAGGAGATTCTCCGGTATCGCCCCGCAGTTCAGGGCCACGAAGGGCTGATCGCAGCGATCGCTCTGATCGTGAAGTGCCCGAGCCACCAATTCCTTGCCCGTTCCACTCTCGCCGGAAATCAGGACGCTGGCCCGGGTCTTCGCCACCTGGTCGATCAGGTCGAAGACCTCCTGGATCACCCGACTCTTGCCGATGATCGTGCGATGTCCGGCATGGGAGCGAAGTTCGCTCTTCAGTCGCGCGTTCTCCTGGGATAGCTGTTTCTTTTCGAGGGCCTTTTCGACCACCAGTCGAATCTCATCGAGTTTGAATGGCTTGGTGATGTAATCATACGCGCCCTCTTTCATTGCCGCGATCGCACTTTCGGCGCTCGCATACGCGGTCATCACGATGACCGTCGTCTGAGGCGAATGCTCGTTGACCGCTCGGAGCATGTCCAAACCATCGCGATCCGGCATCTGCATATCCGTAATCACGAGATCGATCTCCAGATTCTCCAATGAGAGAATCGCCTGGTCGACGCCGACGGCGGTCGAAACGGAAAATCCCTCCTTCTTGAAGAAAATTTCCAGGAAGTCACGCATGCTGCGTTCGTCGTCTACGACCAGTATATGATCCGATGTGCTCATCGTTCTTTCCTCCACTGCCCTGCCCCTTTACTTCCACCCGCCGGGCAGGCGAATGCGAAAACTCGTACCTCCGGCGGCCGGGGCAGCGACGCGGATGGAACCTCCGTGGGCCTCCACGATCCTATGAACAGTTGCCAAGCCGAGCCCGGTCCCTTCGCTCTTGGTCGTGAAAAAGGGCTCGAAAATTCGCTCCCGATCCTCCGCCCGAATTCCGGCGCCGGTATCCGTCACGATCACCTCGACGAAACCCCGTGACTCGGAGTGCCCCAAATTGACCTTCTTCTGCCTTCTACGGCCGAAATCCGTCATCCCTTGAGAGGATTCCGATGAGATTTTCGCAACTCGGAATTCCAATCCTCCGCCTCCGGGCATGGCCTGGAGGGCATTCTGGGCAAGATTCCAGAAGACCTGTCGCAGTTGGTCCGAATCGGCGGATAGCTGCAGCCCCACGGGGCAATCGATGCTCAACCGCACGTCGGAGGAGATTCCCCCCCGGAGCAGATTCAGCATGTCCTGCAGGCATTCGTGCAAATTCACCTCTTCGAATCGGGGCGGCGCGGGACGGGAGTATTGGAGAAAATCCGTGATCAGAACGTTCAAGCGATCCGTCTCCCCGAGCACGATTTCCATCAGGCGCGCGGATTCCTCTCTGCCCACCCCCTCGCCCTCTGCTCCCAGGAGTTGGATCGAGCCCGATATCGAAGCCAATGGATTGCGCACCTCGTGCGCAATTCGCGCCGCCATTTCGCCCACGGCGGCCAGGCGCTCGGAAGCCCTCAATTCCTGCTCCATGGCGACGACGCGAGTCACATCCTGAAAGATCAAGACGTAGCCGCGTGAACGCCCGTCGCGACTCTCCAGATCCCAGGCTCTCGCTCCCAGGAAGACCTCCTCCCCCCCTGGCCTCATATAGGCGATGCGCCGGCGCGGCGACTCCCGCTGGCTTTCCCCCCTATGGCCCGATTCCGCGAGAAATTCCCGAGCGCCGGGCAGCAGGCTCTCCACATCCCGACCCATCGCCCAACCGCTCTCGGTGCCGGTGATGCGAACGGCCTCGGGATTCCAGGAAGTCACCCTGCCCTCTTCATCCGTCGTCAGGATGCCGCTCCCCAGGCTCGTAACCGTCTGCTCGTGCAACTCCCGAAGCCTCTCCAGATCACTCTTGCTGCGATCCAGCGCCCGACCCGTTCGACTCGCCTCTCGGGAGAGAAAACTCCCCAGGGCTCCCGTCAGGTAGAAGGCCCCGGCCTGGACAAGCCAATTCTGGAGCGGCCCACCGAGCGACGAGAAGCTCTCCTGAACTCCAAGAGCGGCGCCATGGACCGAAGTGGCGAGCAAGGCCCCGTAGGCGAGCGTACTCAGCGTGGCCGCCCAGAGAGCGCCGCGACGCTCGTAGAGAATCGCACCGTAGAGGATCACGATCAGGTAGAGAAAATTGAAAACCGATTCCTGGGCGCCGGAAAAGTAGACGAGGGAAGTCACCAGGCCCACATCCAGCATGATCTGCAGCAGCGAAAATCGCCCCACGCGCCGAACTCTTGGAAGCCAGAGCGCACTCAAGAGGGCGCTCCCAAAAGCCACTACCAGCGTCCCATAGAGACCCTGAAGAGATCTGGGCTGGATCTCGACAATCAATACATCGAGGCCCAGAGTGATCAGAAGTCCGAGCAGGGCCAGGAAGATGCGGGCCACGAGCAGCCGGACGAGGTGAAGAGTGTCTCCGTCGGCCGGGGAAGCCGCGGGCATGATTTCCCCCCTCTTCGAAACGGAGTCAAGCATCAAAGAACGCGAAGGGGCTCAGCCGATCGTGTCGGCAATCGTAAAGATCGGGAGATACATCGCGATCAGGATGGTTCCGATCGAGCCTCCCATGAAGACCATCATGATCGGCTCCAGCATGGAGGTCAACGCCCCGACAGCCACGTCGACCTCGTCGTCGTAGAAATCGGCAATCTTGGTCAACATGATCTCCATCGATCCCGTCTCTTCCCCAACCGCGACCATCTGCACCATCATGCCGGGAAATACCTTCGAATCCTGAAGCGGCTCCGCGATGGTTTTGCCCTCCGAGATCGAACTGCGTGTCGCCTCGATCTCCTCCTCGATGATTCGATTTCCCGCCGTTCGAGCCACAATTTCCAAGCCGTCGAGAATGGGAACACCGCTGGAAATCATCGTTCCGAGGGTTCGGGTAAACCGCGCCACCGCCACCTTCTTGATGACATTTCCAAAAATGGGCAGTTCCAGCGCCAGCGCATCCGTCCAATAATGGAATTTTTCGCTGCGCTGACGCGCCTGGCTGAAGGCCACGAAGACGGCGACGATGCCTCCGATCAGGTATTGAATATAGGCTTGGAGCCACTCGCTCAAGTCGATGACCATCTGCGTCGGGCCCGGCAGGGTTCCACCGAAATCGGCAAACATCTTCTGGAAGACGGGAATCACCTCGATCAACAAAAGGGCGATACAGGCCACGGCGATCACGCTTACCGTGGCGGGATATGTCATCGCCCCCTTCAACTGCTTCGCCAGCTTATCCTGCTTCTCCAACTGAACGGCCAGGCGATTCAGGATCGTATCGAGAATCCCGCCCATTTCGCCAGCTGCCACCAGATTCACGAAAAGGGAATCGAAGACCTTCGGATGCTTGGAGAGGGCCTCCGCGAAGGTCGAGCCCGATTCCACATCCCCCCGGATCTGTCTCAAGGTCCTCTTGAAAGTCGCATTTTCCTGCTGATCGGCCAGGATATGCAGACACTGAACCAGGGGCAGTCCGGCATCCACCATCACGGAAAATTGTCGCGTAAAGATCACCAGATCATTGACGGTGACCTTCGGCTGGAGAAAGGGGAGATACTCCCCGAGATCCTTGGGTTTCTCCTTGAGCTTGGCGGGGACGATACCCTGGGCGCGCAGTTGGGCCGTGGCGGCATCCAACGTATTCGCTTCGAGATCCCCCTTGCGACTCTTGCCCTCTCGGGTCTTGCCCGACCAGACATATACAGGCATTTCAAATCCTCCCCGACCTATCTGGCCCCATCCACGTTCGCCGCTTCGATTCCCCGGCCGGACTCACCCTTCCCTCAGCGCTGCGCCGATCGGCCCGCCGAGGGGCCACTGGCGATCAGTTTCTGCAACTCTTCGGTATCCGGGCTACGCCCCATCGCATCGTCCATGCCAACGGTCCGCTGGTGAACCAGGTCGGCCAGGGCCTGGTTCATCGTCTGCATACCAAATTTCCCCTGGCCCACCTGCATGGACGAGTAGATCTGGTGGATCTTATCCTCACGAATCTGATTGCGAATGGCCGCATTGGGCACCATCGCCTCCAGAGCCATCGCACGCCCCTTGCCGTCGGCCCGGGGCATCAGGGTCTGGCAGAGCACTCCCTCGAGCACAAAGGAGAGCTGTTGTCGAATCTGGGATTGCTGATAGGAGGGGAATACATCGACGATCCGGTTGATGGTCTGAACGGCGGAATTTGTATGAAGCGTCGCAAACGCCAGATGACCCGTTTCCGCCACCGTCAGGGCGGCCTCGATGGTCTCGAGATCCCGCAACTCTCCAATCAGGCAGACGTCCGGATCCTGGCGCAAAATATATTTCAGGGCCGATTTGAAGCTCGGTGTGTCGGCCCCGATTTCGCGTTGATTGACCACGCAGGCCTTGTGGTTGTGCAGATATTCGATTGGATCCTCGATCGTAACGATATGCTCGTGCCTGTCCACGTTGATGCGGTCGATGATCGAGGCCAGCGTGGTCGACTTGCCCGAACCCGTGGGCCCCGTGACCAATACGAGTCCCCTGGGTCTTTCGGCCAATTCGGCCACAACCGGAGGCAGGCCCAATTGCTCGAAGCTCAGGATCTCGAAGGGAATCGCTCGAAAGGCCGCCGCTACGTTTCCCCGCTGCACGAAGACGTTTCCCCGAAAGCGGGAAAGATCCTGGACCCCGAAGGAAAGATCGAGTTCGCTCTCCTCCTCGAATTTATGCTTCTGGGAATCCGTCAGCACCGAGTAGCAGAGCTTCTTCGTATCGTCCGCATTCAGCGGCGGAATCTTGAGCGGATGCAATTTGCCATCGATCCGCAGTTGGGGGGGAGTCCCCGTCGTGATGTGCATATCGCTGGCGCCCTGCTCGATCATTGCCTTGAGGAGTTGATGCATGCTGGCCATTGAATTGTCATTTCCATATCTGCTATGAGCCGGTCCCGATCAGAGACGATCGGCCGTCGATACCCTGAAAACCTCGCTGAGCGTCGTCGTCCCTTCCAACAATTTATTCAGCGCACTCTGACGCAGCGTTCGCATTCCACCTCGAATCGCCTCCTGCTTGACTTCAGCCGAGGAAGCGCCATTCAATACGAACTCGCGAATCTCCTCCGTCAGGAGCAGCACCTCGTAGATCGCCACTCTTCCCCGAAAGCCCGTATCGGAGCAATTCGAACAGCCCTTCCCCCGCCGGGGCTGAAATCCCTCGCAACGACTCTCTTCGAGACCCGCAGCCACGATTTCATCCTTTGTCACTTCATGATCGATTTCGACGCATTCGCCACAAATTCGCCGAGCGAGTCGCTGGGCCACGATGCAATTCACCGCGGAGGCGACGAGAAAGGGCTCGATTCCCATATTCAGCAGCCGGTTGATGGTCGAGGAAGCATCGTTGGTATGCAGGGTCGAAAGCACCATATGACCGGTGAGCGCAGCTTTGACCCCGATTTCGGCAGTCTCGAAGTCTCGAATCTCGCCCACCATGATGATGTCGGGATCCTGCCGCAGAAAGGAACGCAGGGCCGCGGCAAAATTCAAGCCGATATCGTCGTGCATCTGCACCTGGTTGATCCCGGGAAGATTGAACTCGACGGGATCCTCGGCGGTCGAAAGATTTTCACCCACGCCATTCAGCTCGGAAAGCGCCGAGTAGAGGGTCGTCGTCTTGCCGGAACCCGTCGGGCCCGTGACCAGGACCATTCCAAAGGGCTGGTGGATACTCTCCTTGAAATCGCCCAGCTGATCCACTTCGAAGCCGAGTTTGGTCATATCCAGCTGGAGGTTGCTCTTGTCGAGCAGGCGAAGTACGAGCTTCTCCCCGAAGAGGGTGGGCAGAACAGAGACGCGAAAATCCATCTCCTTGCCCCGACCGAGTTTCAGCTTGATACGACCATCCTGGGGTAGGCGACGCTCCGCGATATCGAGTTCGGACATGATCTTGATTCGAGACGTGATCGCATTCCGAAGCTTGATCGGAGGCTTCATTACCTCGTAGAGGATCCCATCAATCCGATAGCGAACGCGAAAGCTCTTCTCGTAGGGCTCGACGTGAATATCGGAAGCGGATTGCTTGATCGCATCGGTCAGGATCAGGTTTACGAGCTTGACGACGGGCGCATCCTCGGCCTCATTCGTGGCGCTGGTGGGATCGAAATCGTCGTCATCCGTAATGAAGTCAATACCCGCATCGTCGAAGCCCGCCATCACCTCTTCGAGCATGTCGGACTGATCGTGACTTCTTTCCAGGCAACGCCGAATCGATTCCTCGGAGGCCACAACGGGTTGAATGTTGTAGCCGGTCAGAAATTTGATGTCGTCCAGGGCGAAGATGTCGGAGGGATCCGCAGTGGCGAGAATCAGGGTGGAGCCGGCGCGATTGACGGGCACGACCGTATGCTTCACGGCCACTTCCTGGGGAATCAACTGCGTCACCTCGGGATCGATTTCGAGACCCTCGAGTTCGATGGAGGGCACGCCGTATTGCTTGGCGACGAACTCGGTCAATTCGGCTTCGTCGAGGAAACCCAATTGGGTAATCTGGGCGCCCAGGCGCTGACCCTTCTGCGCCGCCTCCTCTCGGGCTCGCGTAAGCTGATCCGCGGAGAGCAGGTTTTCCTTGACGAGCAATTCACCGATGCGTTCGTTCACGCCCGTTGCCCCTTATGCTCTACCCATTCGAAATTCCCCGAGGGGACATATTCGAGGGGTGGACTTTCCGAGTAAGCCCTATCGCATGGGATCCGCAAGGTGGGAGGCCTCTGCTCGTTCAAATTTTCATCGGTTTGCAACTTCCAAACTTTACTCCGACCTGCCCGCCAACTCAAAGACGTTCATACCGCTCAGGCGCATAAAATAGAGCCCCTGAACGGTGACCGTCAGCCAGAAAACGAACCAGACCAGAATCCCCATGGCCAGGGCGGTGGCCTTCGCAACCCCGAATGGTACCAGAACCACTGTAAAAGCAAGCTGATAGGGCCCGATGAATCCCGGAGCGGAGGGCATCGCGACCGCAACGCCCACGGCTCCCAGCAGAATCCAGGCATGCAGGAGACTCTCCACGGGCCCTCCGAGATCGACCCCGAAGGCCCAGAAGCCCACCAGAATCGGAGCCGTGGAAGTCACCAACCAGATCAGGATCGAATGCCAGAAGATCCAGATCAGATGGGATCCGCCGCTCAGAGCCGCCAGGCCCTGGATGAAACTCCTGAGGGCCGACTCCACCCGATCACTCAGCTGGCTGTCCAGGGGTTGCGTGCAGAATCCCACGAAACGAATCATGTGATCCGGTGCGAAGCGCATGGCGATCAATACCAGAATCGGAGTCGCGGCAATCGGCAGCAGCAGCAGGGAGCCCTGTTGCAGGAGTTCGCTGACGGCACTCGACTTGCCCACGAAGGCCAGGGCCGTAAGAGACATCGCGAGTACCACGACCAGATCGACCACCCGTTCCAGCACAACCGTTCCCACGACGCTCCCGAGCGAAGCCTCGGCATCCCGGGCCAGCGTCCAGGAGCGAATCACCTCCCCAATGCGGAAGGGAAGCAGGTTGTTGGCCATGAAGCCCAATGCGGTGGAACGGAAGAAGCTCGAACGGGGAAGATCCACCACGGAGCCCGCGAGATGACGCCAGCGCAGCGCCCGAATATAAAGGCTCGCGATGTAGAAGGGAGCCGAGGCCACGAAGAGCATCATAAAGTCGGCTTCGCGCACCGCATCGATCACCGATTCAAAGGGAATTCCCCGGATCGCGAAGAGCACCGAGAGCACCGTAACGACGAGGGCGAGCCAGAATTGCGGCCTCCGGGCGAGTGGGGAGCGGGAGGCGGGACTGGAAATCGCCCCCCCCACTCCGTCCTCCGACTCGGGCTCCTGCCCCTCGAACCCGCCCGTCATGTCAACTCGGTCTCGCTTCCCGGAAACTCCGTCATCGGGTTCCGCTCAGCGAACCATTTCCGCCCGGCCTCCACGTCTCGCCGAATCTGTCCGGCCAGTGCCTGGGGAGAGGAAAATTTCTCTTCCTCCCGCAAACGCTTCAAAAAATTCAGATCCACCCGGCGGCCGTAGAGATCTCCCGAAAAATCCAGGAGATGCGCCTCGGCGACGAGATCCCGCTGATCGTCGTAGGTGGGGCGATAGCCGAGATTCGTCACGGCGGGCCAGAAACTGCCTGCGGGGGGGTCGCCCTCGTCCAGGAATCGCATTTCGCAGACGTAGACACCCGGCTTGGGAAGAATTTCGTTTTCATGTGCGAGATTCGCGGTGGGAAAGCCTATTTCCCGCCCCCTCCGCATCCCCTCCACGATCGAACCCCGGGCGCTAAAGGGGCGGCCGAGCAGGCGAGCGGCCTCGGCGGTCTGGCCGGCGGCCAACAGCTGGCGAATGCGGGTCGAATTCACATCCCGATCTTCCATCGTGACCTCTGGGATGATGGTGACGGAAAAGCCCAGGCGAGGCCCCGTTTCCGTAAGCAGACGCATCGATCCTTCGCGATCTCTGCCAAAATGAAAGTCGTATCCCACATAGACCTCAACGGGCGTGATTCGGTGATGGATATACTCCCGAACGAAAGCCTCCGGCTCGGTCTTCGCGAAATCCAGATCGAAATTTTCCACGATGAGCACGTCGATACCCGCGGCTTCGAGCAATTCGATCTTCTGATCCAGGGTCGCGATCAGGCTCGGAGCCCGATCCGGCCTCAGGACCTTCCGCGGGTGAGGGTCAAAGGTGTAGAGGACCGCTTCCCCAGCGAGGGAGCGGGCTCTCTCGGTCACCGTCTGGAGGATGGCCCGATGTCCCAGGTGCACACCATCGAAGTTCCCGATGGTCAGCACCGGGCGTACGAGCCGACGCCTCAGATCTTCTATTCCCTGAACCACGTCCAATGCCAGATCTCCCGCGATGCCAATTACATCGCAATACACTTTTTCGATTCGGTACGTCGATCCCAGATGCGACGCGGGGCCGGGAATGATCCCATCGGTCTCGATTCGGATCGAGACCATGCGAAGGGCGACCCGGCTACTTCATGGATGGGACTTCGTCTCCCCATTGGATCGAATCCGATCCCCATCTTGAATTCGCGGATCGAAGTAGCGAAAGAAATCATGGTCCGGGGGCAGCACGAGGGTCGTTCGATCGCCGAGCGTATTTCGATAGGCCTCAAGACTTCTCACGAAGCCGTAGAACTCCGGATCCTCTCCGAAGGCCGCCGCGTAAATGGCAGCCGCTTTCGCATCCCCCTCCCCCCGCACGACTTCCGCCTCGGAATGTGCCCGGGCAAGCAGGGTCCGCGACTCCCTCTCTGCGGAGGCGAGGATCTCTCGTGCCTCACGCTTTCCGCTGGCTCGATACTGACGAGAAATCGCGCGCCGCTGCTCCCGCATCTGATCGTATGCGGCGGTCTTCGCCTCCTGGGGCAATTCCGTGCGATTGATTCGAACGTCGAGCACCTCCACCCCCTTCGCCGCGAGGTTCTTGCTCACTTTTTCGCCCAACTCGTCGGTCAACTCGGAACGGGAAAGCAATTGCTGGAGCGACATCTTTCCGACCGCCGCACCCACGGCGGACTTCAACTGGCGCCGGATCACCATCTCCGCACTTCCGGCTCCGGTCGGGAAGCTGCGACGAAAGACCAGGGGGTCCCGGATTCTCCATACCGCGTAATAGTCGACCTCCAATCGCTCGGACTCGATCTGCATTTCCACCGGCTCGGCATCCAGGATCCGCAGGCGCTTGTCGAGGACCACCATCTCCTCGATGATGGGAATTCGCCAATGCAGGCCCGGGTCGCTGATCGTCTCACGCCAGGGAGCGCCGAGCAGCAGGGGAATCTGATGCTCCCATTCCTTGACGATGACGATCGGACCGATCCCGACTGAACCCGCCCAGATGACACCCGCTGCGGTCGCGAAAGACATCAGCAGAACGAAAAGAAATCTCATTCTCTTGGCGCCTCCTGGGGCACGCTCCGCCTTCCGCCGCCCCCCCCTTGAAGTGAGGATATGGGGATCAGGGGTATGATTTGTGCGGCATCTTCCTCGACGATCACCTTGTCGATCGCGGGCAATATGACTTCCATGGTCTCGAGGTAGAGTCGCCGACGCGTGACCTGGGGAGCGAGTCGATACTCCACGACCAGGGCCTCGAATCGTTCGCTTTCGCCCTTCGAATTCAGGATCTTCGCCTCTCGATAGGCCTGGGATCCCTCGCGAATTTCCGCGGCCTCGGCGGCGGCGCGTTCAAGGATCTCCGCCGCCTCCCCGCGAGCCTGATTGGCGTAGCGCTCCTCGTCCTGCTGGGCCGCCGCGACTTCATTGAAGGCCCCGCGCACGCTCGCGGGAGGATTCACTTCCTGGAGGTTGATCTTGTCGAGCATGAAGGGCAGCTGATCCGTCGATCCCGGGAAATAGATCTCCAGAATCCCATCCAACAACTGCTGACCCAATATCTCGACTTCATGCTTACGCTTGATCAGAACCTCATCCACGGTCATCCCCCCGATAGCCTGCCGAATCGCTGATTGGGTGGATTCATAAAGGATCTTGCCCGCTTTGAGCATGCCGAATCTGAACGAGTAGGGATTGCCGACCGTATACTGCAACTCGAAGCTCACGCTGACAACATTCTGATCGGCGGTCTGGATCAGGATGCCCTCGGAATCCGCCTCCTCGGCGTCTTGCCGTCGAATTCCGAAGACCTCGGTTCGCTGTCCCTGGGTATTGATCCGAACGTCTTCCTCCAAGGGCACCGGCCAATGCCAATTCCAGCCCTCACGGGACTCCGTCCGCACGTTCTTTCCGAGCCTCAGGATGATCGCTTCCTCTCCCAATTCCAGTTTGTAGAAACCCGTGCCCAACCAGGCGAGACTGACACCGGCCGCCACCAGAAATAGGAGCAGATTCGTGAGCGTCCTCGCCGCCCCGCGGCGAATCCGCTGCTGCTTTGTTTCACGACCCTCCACCTTCTTCGCCAACTAGCCCTCCTCGGTTTCCTCGCCGATGGCCCGGCGGGACAGGGCGTCGGAAGCCGCTATGAAGGGGCGAATCAGATCGATGGGCAGCGGAAATATGGTCGTCGAACTATTGGTGCCGGCGATCTCGGAAAGCGTCTGGAGGTAGCGAAGCTGGATGCCGGCAGGCTCGGTGGAAAGGGTCCGCGCCGCATCCGCCAACCGCTGCGCCGCCTGGAACTCGCCCTCGGCCAGGGTGACCTTCGCCCTTTTCTGCCTCTCGGCTTCGGCTTGTTTGGCCATCACGCGCTGCATCTCCTGGGGGAGATCGATCTGCTTGACTTCAACGGCCCTCACCTTCACGCCCCAGGGCTCCGTCTGCAGATCGATGATCTCCTGAAGCTGCTGGTTGATGCGATCGCGATCGGATAACAGCTTGTCGAGTTCCGCCTGACCGCAAACACTTCGCAGGGTGGTCTGGGCCAGTTGCGACGTTCCGTAGAGATAATTTTCGACCTGGATCACCGCTTTTTCGGGATGCAGTACGCGAAAATAGAGCACGGCATTGACCTTGACGGAAACGTTGTCCCGCGTGATGACCTCCTGGGAGGGAATATCCATCACGATTTCGCGCAAGCCGATACGAACCATGCGATCGATCCCGGGGATGATCCAACGTAGACCCGCGGTCCGAATGGCCACGAAGCGACCCAACCTGAAAACCACGCCTCGCTCGTATTCCGGCAGAATTCGCACACCCGCAATTGCCAGGGCGGCCACCACACCAAGTAGGATCAACCAGAACAACATCAATCAGTCCTCCAGCTGGAATTTCGCTCCAAAGATCATTTTGGAGTCCAGACTTTCTTGACGTGAAGGATCAATCCCTCCACGGATACCACTTCGACGGGGTCGCCCTCCTGAACGGATTCCGGCGCCTCCACATTCCAGTATTCGCCACGAATGAAGACCTTGCCAGCGGGCGTAAGATCCGTGGCGGCCCGGCCCACGAGCCCGATCATCTCGTCGATTCCCGATTGCTGCTCGGCCCTCAGGCTGCGGCCCAACATCAGGACGATCAGGCCGCCAAAGCTCCCCAAACCCAATACCGCCGGCAGGAGTACCGACCAGAAGGAAACGGTCAGATTGCTCAAATCCGGCTGATCGAAAACGAGTACTCCGCCGAGCAGAAAGCAGCCGATGCCGGCCGCGAATAGCAGGCCCAGGGATGGAATGAAGATCTCCGCCACCAACAAGCCGAGGCCCACGAAGATCAGCACCAATCCCACCCAATCGAAAGGCAGGATCTGCAGGGCGAATCCCGTCAGGACCAGGCATACGGCTCCGGCCACACCCGGCACGATGAGACCTGGATTGTTGAATTCGATGTAGAGCCCCATCAATCCGGCCATCAGCAGGATCACGGCGACATTCGGGTCCGCCAGAAAGTTGAATATGCTCTGCACGAGAGTCATCTCGATCCGCCGCACGGATGCGTTCTTCAATTCGAGGATCATGGGCTCCCCCGCCACCTCGACTTCCCGGCCTTCGATCAGTTCGAGGAGCTCCTGCCGACTCGACGCCACGAAGTCGATCACCCCCAATTCGAGTGCTTTCTCGGCATCCACCGCCACCGAATCACGAACGGCATCCACCACCCACTCGACGTTGCGCTGACGGAGCTTGGCAATGGATTCCACATAGGAAGCGAGCAGGTTCTCGGCCTTTTCCATCGAGACGTCCTGGGCGGGCTTTTCGCCGTCGCCATCCCCGCCGCCTCCTCCACCCCCGCCGATCGACACGGGATGGGCGGCTCCGATGGAACTGCCGGGAGACATCGCGGCCACATTGGCGGCAATCGTTACGAACATTCCCGCCGAGGCCGCCCAGGCACCGCGGGGCGTTACGTAGACGATGGTTGGAATCTCGGCATTCAGCATCGCCTTGATGATGTCCTGGCTCGATGCGACGAGACCGCCGGGGGTGTCGAGTTCAATCAGGAGAGCGCTCGCTCCCTCGGACTCGCTGATCTCGATCGCCTCCATCAGATAGGCGGCCGAAGCCGGGTTGATGGATCCGTCGATGGTAATCGTGTTGAGTTGGGGAGCCGCGACTCCAAGGCCAGGCATGAGCAGGACCAGGAGCCAGAGTCCAACACTTGGGATCGCGCCCCATCGAGGGTCGCGATGGATTGAATCCCTCAAGTCCGTCTCTCTCCTCTCAGCTTCTCGATCCGGTCGAGAATCTGTGCCGCGACCTCCCGCTTGCTGAGAAGAGGGATCTCCTCCACCTCCCCGTCGGGAGTGAGCAGGTGAACGGTATTCGAATCCACGTTGAAGCCGGCATCGGATCTCGAAATGTCATTGGCGACGAGCAGATCACAACCCTTTCGAGCCAATTTGCGCCGCGCCGATTCGACCACGTCTCGGCTCTCCGCCGCAAATCCCACTACGATTCGCTCCCCCTTTCGCCGAGACACTTCCTGCAATATGTCGGGATTGGTGACGAGCCGAAGCGTAATGCCATCCTGGGATTCGAGGGTTTCCTTCTTGATCTTCTGCTCCTCACGAACCTCGGGACGAAAATCCGCCACGGCGGCCGCCTTGATGACGATGGTGGCGTCTGCGAACTCTTCCATCACCGCATCGCGCATCTCAAGGGCCGAGCGAATATTGCGTCGCTCGACACCACGCGGCGTGGACAGATCCGTCACCCCCGCAATCAGCCGCACCTCGGCGCCGCGGAGAGCGGCCTCCTCGGCGAGAGCGAAGCCCATCTTCCCGGAGGAGCGATTCGTGATACTCCGAACCGAATCGATATCCTCGACGGTCCCACCGGCGGTGATCAGGATCACCTCGCCGACCAGGCTTCCCGAACCCAGCGCGAGGGATGCCGCCTCCGCAATGGTCCCAGCCTCGCTCATTCTCCCCTCGCCCTCCCAACCGCAGGCGAGTTCGCCAACTTCGGGGCCCACGAAATCGACACCGCGTCCCCGAAGCACTTCGAGGTTCGCCTGGGTCGCCGGATGCTTCCACATATTTACGTTCATGGCGGGGGCCACCAATACGGGTGCCCGGGTCGCAAGCAACACGGCGCTCACCAGATCATCGGCCAGCCCATGGCTCAATTTCGCCAGCATATCCGCCGTCGCGGGGGCCACGATCACGAGATCCGCCCAATCGGCGAGACGGATGTGATCGATCTCCCCCTCTTCCGAGGGGTCGAAAAGATCGCAGCGAACAGCTTCTCCGGTCAGGGTCTGAAGCGTCAGCGGGGCCACGAAACGAGTCGCTGCCGAGGTCAGTACACAACGAACTTCGTGGCCATCGCGCTGCAGGGCGCGAACCACCTCCGGCGCCTTATAGGCCGCGATCCCCCCGGTCACCGCCAGCAAAATTCGCCCGGGTTCCATAGCTCTGGTTCCCTCCTGATGACGGAGCCGACCCCAAGCCAGCCCCGCAGCCGCTTCGCCCGGGAACCGATCACCCACACCCACATTCGGCGGGCCCAATCCCTCGCCCGCGCGCATTGAGCGCCCCAATCGACCCCGATGGAAGAACGGCATGGTACCCGACCCCTCCGCATGCGTCCAAACTATTGACGCTATTGGAAAAACGCTTCTGAAAGAATCCGACCCCGGGCTGGACCCAGGGTTTGCCCGGCCCTGGGACGCGGCTGGGCGCCCTCTTCGCGAATTGGAGTCGTATCGCCATTCGCATCGGAAATCGGGTCCGGAAACGCTCCCTCGTAGCAGTCATCGCAGAGTCGGCAGCACCTCGCGGCGGCGGGCGATGCCCGTCAGGCCGACACCCTTTCCGGAAATCCCAGGCAAAACGCATCCCCCGCGAAATCGATCGTCACGCGTCCTCCGCGTGTCAATCGCCCGAAGAGAACCTCGTCGGAAAGCAGATCCTTGATCTCCTTCTCGATCAGGCGGGCGAGGGGGCGGGCGCCGAAATCCCGGTCGTAGCCTTTTTCGGCCAGATGAGCCCGGGCCGCCGGGCTGAATTCGACTTCGATTTTGCGCTCGCGCAACTGGACTTCCATCTCCCGGATGAATTTTTCTACGATCTTCCCCATCACCTCCGGGGCCAGGTTGAGAAAATGCACGATCTCATCGAGTCGATTCCGGAACTCCGGGCTGAAGAGTCTTTCGACCGCCTGGCCGCCATCCCCCGCGCGGTCTCCACTGAAACCGATGGCCTGGGAGGCCATTTCGCGGGCCCCCGCATTCGAAGTCATGATCAGCGTCACGTGCCTGAAGTCCGCCTCCCTGCCCTGATTATCCGTCAGTGTGGCGTGATCCATGACCTGAAGCAGGATGTCGAAAATATCCGGATGGGCCTTTTCGATCTCGTCCAGGAGAAGCACCGCGTAGGGATGCTTGCGGACCTGCTCGATCAGGACGCCTCCCTGGTCGTAACCCACGTAGCCCGGAGGCGCACCGATCAGCCGGGAGACGGCGTGCTTTTCCATATACTCACTCATGTCGAAGCGCAGGAAGGGTACGCCCAGGGCCTGGGCCAATTGCTTGCTCAACTCCGTCTTCCCCACCCCCGTCGGGCCCGTGAAGAGGAAGCATCCGATCGGGCGGTCGAGACCTGCCAATCCGGCCCGGGCCCGCTTGACCGCCCGCGCCACCGCATGCACCGCCGCATCCTGGCCAAAAACGACCTTCAGGAGTTCTTCGTCGAGATGGGCCAGTTGCTGGCTCTCCCGGTTCGCCGTGCGCTCCAGGGGGACCCGTGCCATGCGGGCCACGACCATCTCCACATCGCGCACGCCCACGGTCTTTCGCGGCTTCGAGGTCGGTCTCAACCTCACGGCAGCCCCCGTCTCATCCATCACGTCGATGGCCTTGTCGGGCAGAAAACGCTCTCCAATATAACGCGTCGAGAGATCCACGCACGCCTTCAGGGCACCGGAGGTGTAGCGCACGCCATGATGATCCCCGTAACGCGCCGCCAACCCCTTGAGGATTCGTATGGATTCCTCCGCCGACGGTTCCTCGATATCCACCTTCTGGAAACGCCTCGCCAGGGCCCGATCACGCTCGAAATGTCGATACTCCTGGTAGGTCGTCGATCCCATACAGCGCAGGGAGCCATCCGCCAGGCCCGGCTTCAACATATTCGAGGCGTCGACGGTCGTCCCCTGAGCGGAACCCGCACCGAGGATCGTATGAATCTCGTCGATGAAGAGGATCCCCTTCTCCATTTCCACCAGGGCGGCCAGCAGCGCCTTGAAGCGCGCCTCGAAATCTCCGCGATAGCGCGTCCCGGCCAGCAGGGAGCCTACATCGAGGGAGAATATCTGGGCCCCGATCAGATCCTCGGGAACTCGGCCCTCGTGAATACGCGCCGCCAGGCCCTCGGCGATAGCCGTCTTGCCGACGCCCGTCTCGCCCACGAAGATCGGATTATTCTTACGTCGACGCGCCAGGATATGAACCGTGCGATCGAGTTCGCTTCCGCGGCCGATCATGGGATCGAGTTGTCCCGCAGCCGCCCTCTGGGTCAGATTGCTCGCAAAAGCCTCGAGGGGGTCGGCGGGTGGTCCCTCCCCTTCCTCGATCGCCGCCCCCGCTCCGGCGAGGCCGCTGCTCTGGGAGGGGTTGGAGACCTTGGCTTCGCCGTGGGCGATATATCGCATCAGGTCCAGGCGGCTGACATCCTGGCCCCGCAGCAGGGTCATCGCGTAGGCCTCCGGTTCCTGGAAGAGGGAAACCAGCAGATCCGCCACCTCGACCTCTTCCTTTTCGGCACTTTCGGCGTGGCTGATCGCGTGCTCCACGACCCGATGAAAAGCCAGGGTCTGAAGCACCTCGACCGGCTCATCTCCCGGCACTCGATCCAGATCCTCCCGAAAGAATCTCTCGAGATCATTGATCAACGCCTCTACGTTCGCCCCCGAGTGACGAAGAATATCGATCCCCTGCTCGGAGAAGAGCAACGCGTAGAGGAGATGTTCGACCGTGAGATAGCCATGCCTGCGCGCTACGGCTTCGTTATGGGCCGCCTGCAGGGTCAATTGAAGCTCGCGTCCGATCCGGCTCATTCCTTCTCCAATCCCGCTCGCAGGGGATAGCCCCTCTGTTCCGCCGCACGATGAACCGCCACGATCTTGGTCTCGGCAACTTCCAGCATATAGACCCCCGCAACCCCGAGGCCGGAACGATGGATCTGCAACATGATATGCGTAGCCGCCGCAGGGCCCTTGCCGAAGATCTTCTCCAGGATCGCCACCACGAATTCCATCGGAGTAAAGTCGTCGTTATAGAGCAGGACCTTGAACTTGTCGGGGCGCGACACCTTCTTCCGAGTCTGGGTCGCAAGCTCCCCCTGCCGGTCGGGACCCTCGCCCCCACCGCCGCCGGCCGCACTCGCGACGCTCACGATTCTTTCCCGATCCCACATGGCTCACCCCAGTCTAGCTTTGTAGATGAATTTCGGCCCCACCCCGGCTCGGGCAAGGCGTTAGACTGGGCATATGACCGAACTCGAACTGGCGGATGGCGTCGCGTCGATTCCCGCAGAGGAGTGGAATGCCCTGGTGGGCGACGCCTCGCCCTTCCTGGAATGGGGATGGCTCGCCTCCCTCGAAAGAGCGGGAGCTGTCGGTGGCAGAACGGGCTGGCAACCTCGGCCCGTGATTGCAAGAGAGGGAGATCGGATTCTCGCCGCCTGCCCCCTCTATCTCAAACAACATAGCGAGGGCGAGTTCGTATTCGATTGGAGTTGGGCCGACGCCTCCGAACGCGCGGGCATCGAGTACTACCCGAAGATGCTGGTCGCCGTTCCCTTCACCCCGGTGACGGGCCCGCGCCTGCTGGTCGCCCCGGGAGAGAAACGCGCGCACTGGCTCGCCCTGCTCGGCGGCGCACTTCGAGACACCTGTGTCGCAAATGATTTCTCGGGCATCCACATCAACTTCTGTCGCGATGACGAACTCGATGCCCTGGAAGCCCTGGGCTACCAGGTTCGGATCGGATTCCAATACCAATGGGTCAACGAGGGCTACGCTTCCTTCGAGGAATACCTGAGTCGTTTTCGCAGCAAACGACGCAACCAGATCCGAAGGGAGCGCCGGGAACTACAACGCCAGGGAGTGGAAGTCGAAACCTTCGTGGGACGAGACATCCCCGATCAACTCTTCGAACCCATGTATCGCTTCTACGAAGCCACGGTTCAGGGTCATTATTGGGGGCGGCAATACCTGAATTTCCCGCTCTTCGAACTGCTGCGCGATCATTTCCGGGAGCGCCTGGTCTTCATCATGGCCCGCCAGGGCCGGGAGTGGATCGCAGGCACCTTCAACATCGCGAAGGGGGAGGCGCTCTACGGTCGCTATTGGGGTGCGATCCGACCCCTGCGCCATCTGCATTTCAACGTCTGTTATTACGCGGCCATCGAATATTGCATCGAAAGAGGGCTGGAGCGGTTCGAACCCGGTGCGGGGGGGAACTACAAGCAACTCCGAGGCTTCGACCCCCACCCGACCCGCAGCGCCCACTTCCTGCGCGATCCCCGCCTCAGCCATGCCGTAAAACGATTCCTCGAAGCCGAACGAAACGAGGTGGTGGAAACCATCGACTGGTACCGCGCGCGCAGTGCCCTCAAATCCGGGAGCTAGACAAAGGCTTCAACTCCAGATTGCCCGACGACTGTCGCGCGATCTGGAGTCTGCGGAAATCCTCTCCGGCGTGGAAGGATGAACGGGTCAGCGGAGAAGAGGAAACCAGGAGGAAGCCCTTCTCCCGGGCCGCTTCGCCATAGGCCTCGAAGGCCTGCGGCGAAATCCACTCCTCGACGGCGGCATGGCGCGAACTCGGCCGCAGATACTGCCCCAGGGTGATGAAGTCCACCTCCGCCCCGCGCAGATCATCCATCAAGGCCAGGACTTCCCCTTCGCCTTCTCCCAATCCGAGCATGATCCCCGATTTCGTGAAGCCATTGGGATCGAGAAGCTTCGCCTGCGCGAGCAACGAGAGCGAATGGGCGTAGTCGGCACCCGGTCGGATGCGGCGATAGAGGGAGGGAACGGTCTCGAGATTGTGATTGAAGACGTCGGGACGCGCTGCCATCACCTTTTCCAGGGCGCCCGGCTTGTGGCGAAAGTCCGGGGTGAGAATTTCGATCGTCGTGTCAGAAGATCGGGAATGCAGAGCCTCGACACAGGCCACGAAGTGGCCGGCCCCCCCATCGTGCAGATCATCGCGATCCACCGACGTGACCACCACGTGGGCCAATCCCAACTCCGCCACCGCTTCGGCCAGACGCCGGGGCTCATCGGGATCCAATGGATCCGGCCTTCCGGTGGCGACGTTGCAGAAGGCGCAGGCCCGGGTGCAGACGCTGCCCAGAATCATTACCGTCGCGTGTTTCTTCGACCAGCAGGCATTGAGATTGGGGCAGGCAGCCTTCTCACAGACGGTATTGAGCTCGCTCCTGCGCACCAAGTCGCGCACTTCGGACATGCCCGGGGACGCCTCGAGGCGAATCTTGAGCCAGGGGGGCCTGGCCCCCGCAGCGTTTTCCTTTTCCCGATGCTGCACTGCGAAGGGATCTCCCGGACCTCAGATGTGGATCGCGCGATCGAAGGCCGCCAGCACGGACTCATGCATCGTCTCCGAGAGCGTCGGATGGGCGAAGACCGTCCGCATGATCTCGGCCTCGGTGGTCTCGAGATTCATGGCCAATACGAAGCCCTGAATCATCTCCGTCACCTCCGCTCCGATCATATGCGCACCCAGGAGCTCGCCGGTTTCCTCGTCGAAGATCGTCTTCACGAGACCTTCGGATTCCCCCATTGCGATCGCTTTGCCATTGCCCACGAAGGGGAAACGTCCCACCCGCACGCCATGGCCGCGTTCCCGCGCCTCCGCTTCGCTCAGCCCCACGCTGGCGATCTGGGGGCGACAATATGTGCAACCCGGAATCCGATTCGGATTCAGGGGGTGAATCTCGGACACCCCGGCGATGCGCTCGGCGGCCAATACGCCCTCATGAGTCGCCTTATGGGCCAGCCAGGGTGGGCCCGTCACATCGCCCACGGCGAAGATTCCCGCTGCCGTGGTCTCGCAGAAGGCATTGGTTCGGATATGCCCGCGGTCGGTCTCGACCCCCCTTTCCTCCAGCCCGAGGTCTGCCACATTTCCCTCGATCCCCACCGCGAGGATGATCCGATCCGCTTCCAGGGAGAGGCTTTCTCCCGCATCCGTTTCGACTCCTGCGACGGCAGGCGAATTGGAACGATCCAGGCTCATCACCCGCGCCCCGGGGATCAAGTGTATTCCCCGGCGTTCGAAGCGCTTGTGGGCGAGGGCCGAAATCTCCTCGTCCTCCGTCGGCAGAATCCGGGGCAGCGCCTCGACAACCGTCACATCCGCACCGAGATCGGCGTAGAAGCTGGCGAATTCCATGCCGATAGCCCCCGCCCCCACGACCAGCAGGGAAGCCGGCACGCTCTCGGGCACCATCGCCTCCCGATAGGTCCAGACCGTCTCGCCGTCTGGATCCAGTCCGGGCAGGGCCCGGGGGTGGGCGCCCGTCGCCAGGATGATGTTGCGCGCTTCGAGTTCGAACCGAGTTCCATCCGACCCCTCGACCTCCACGCCCCCCCTCACAGCCAGCCGCGCCCGGCCCTCAAAAACCTCCACCCCATTCTTCTTCAGCAGGGCCTTGACTCCCGTGGCCAGGCGCTGGGCCACCTTGCGAGAACGCTTGACCACCGCCGGCAGATCGAATTGGATATCCCGGGCCGAATAGCCGAACTCATCGAGTCGCGAGAGCAGATGTCCGACCTCGCTCGAGCGCAGCAATGCCTTGGTGGGGATGCATCCCCAATTCAGGCAGATCCCGCCCAGATGCTCACATTCGACCAGGGCGACGCTCAATCCGAGTTGCCGGGCGCGAATCGCGGCCGGATAGCCGCCGGGCCCACCACCGACCACCACCACGTCGTGAATTGCATCCGCCATTTTTCGACCCGCCCCCCAGACCCCGCTGCTGCTGAATTCCCCACCCACGAGGAATTCGATACACTGCGTAGCATCGGGCCTCAGCCCGCGCCCTCGCACGAGCGCGCTTTTTTGGATCGGCCGAGCCATTCCGCCAGTTGTGGGGAATCTTTCGCCCCCGACGCAGACCCGGAAATCCAGAGGACTCCAATGACCAAGGCTCAACTCGACGGCCTCGACCTGGCGACCCTGCAACGGCGCAAGAGCGAGAAATGGCATACCTACGCCAGCGACGTCCTGCCGGCCTGGGTGGCCGAGATGGACTTCCCCATCGCAGCGGAAATCCGGCGGAATCTCGAGCAGGCGCTGGAACTCTGGGATGTCGGCTATCCCGTCGCACCGCGGCAAACCGGACTCTGCGAGGTCTTCGCGGACCGCATGAGCGAGCGCTGGGATTGGCAGATCGATCCCCATCGGGTCGAAATCCTGAGCGAGGTCGTCCAGGGCATCTATCTGGCCCTCGAAGCTTTGAGCCAACCCGGGCAGGGAGTCATCGTCCAGCCCCCCATCTATCCGCCCTTCCTATCGGCCATCGAGGAAACGGGACGAAGACGCATCGAGAACCCCCTGCTGCCGGGAGAGGATCGCTGGGAAATCGACTTCGACGGCCTCGCGGCAGCCGGGGATTCCGAAACCCGCATCCTGCTCCTCTGCAACCCCCACAATCCCTCGGGTCGGGTATTCACTCGCCCCGAGTTGGAGGCGCTGGCGGAGATCGCACTCCGCAATGACCTGATCGTGGTTTCCGACGAGATCCATGCCGACCTCACCTTCGACGGGCGCAAGCACATCCCCTTCGCGAAACTCGCGCCGGAAATCGAGGCGCGCACCGTGACGCTCGCGTCCCCGAGCAAGGCCTTCAACATCGCCGGGCTGCGCTGTGCCGTGGCCTATTTCGGAAGTGCCGAATTGCGAAAAGCCTTCAACGCCCGCTTTCCGCGCCACATCCGGGGAGGACTCGGCATGCCGGGACTCTACGCGTCCATCGCGGCCTGGCGCGACTCCCAGGCCTGGCTGGATGAGGTCGTCCCCTACCTGCAGGACAATCGGGACCACCTGATGAAAGCCCTCTCGGAGCGCTTTCCCGAGATTCGCTGTCACGCTCCCCAGAGCACCTATCTGGCCTGGCTGGATTGCAGCCGCCTCGGATGGAATACCTCCCCCTATACCCATTTTCTCGAGCAGGGAAAACTCGCCCTCTCCAATGGCGCTCATTTCGGATCTGCATACGGGGATTTCGTACGCCTCAATTTTGCGACCTCGCGCGAGATTCTGACTCAAATCATCGAGAGGATGCAAGTGGCCGTCGCCACTCCCGCTTAGCCGGGAAAACCCGTTCTCCCTCCCGGATCCGGAAGGCGGGGCCGCCCGAAGCCATCAGTTCTCATCCCCCCAATAAAGGGGAAGCCGGGCCGCAGTGCGGGGATCCACGACTTCCCGCAGGCGACGGGGATAGACGCGGCTGTCTGCGAGGGCCCGGGCGTCGAGCCAGGCAACGCCGACCTGATTCGAATCCGGTTCCGGGCCGTTGCCGACCACGTAGTCGCCGGGGACCGCGCAGTCGAAGAAGAGTTCCAGTTGATGAGTCGCTTCCTCGAGGTATGAAAAATCGTGATTCGCGGCGATGTAGTCGCGCACGAAGCGAAGCGAACCAACCTCCACCTCGGCTCCGATCTCCTCTCGGCATTCACGAATCAATGCCGCGGGCAGGGTCTCCCCCTCCCCCTGGCCCCCACCGGGAAGGCAATACCAGTCGCCCTCGCGATCCCGACAGCGGGTCAGCAGAAGTCGACCCTCTCGCAGGATCAGCGCCCGCACAGCGATTCGAATCCCCCGCCTGGCCATGAGCATTTCCCCCTCGTGATTTTCCGCCAGCGGGGTTGGCCCCCGGGGCTCTGGGCTCAATTCTTCCACTCGGACCGATCCCCTCCAAGGGGTAATTTTGATTGCTTTCATGCCGGGATGGCGTTAGTGTCCGAAGCTGACATCTCTGTCAGTTTAAGCCCGGAGTGCCACTATGAGTTCTTCCGAAAAACCCCGCGGGGGCACCCGCTCGCCCACTCTCACCCGCGCCCGACTCCTTGAGAGTGGGCAGGCCCTCTTTGCGGAAAAGGGCCTGCACAAAATCACGACCCACGATATCGCCGCCCACGCCGGGGTGGCCGCCGGAACCTTCTACAACCACTTTCCCGACAAGAGCGCCCTCTTCCGGGAAATCACCAACGAGGCACTATCGGAGTTGACGCGTCGACTCGACGAGGCCTCGCCGAGCGGGGCGGCCCGTCGCGATACGGTTCACCCCCAGGCCGAAGCCCTGATCAGCTTCGCCGAGGACCATCGGGAATGGATTCGAATTCTCTTCAGCCGCGAGAGCGGTGCCGCTGCCGTCGAGGCCGACGTGTTGTTGGAACTCGCAAATCGGATTGCGGAGACCCGGCGCCAGTCCATCGCCACCGGCGAGATGCCCGCCGAAATCGACGCGGATGTCCTCGCCCAGGCGTTGGTGGGCATGTGGACGCGGGTCGTGACCTGGTGGGCTGAAGATCCGAATCGACTTCCCCGGGATCGGGTGATCGGAACCCTGACCCGAATTCAGTTGCAAGGCTCTCATCCGCGACCCGAGGGAGCATGAAACCCCGCCACAGGAGACCCCTATGTCTGAACGCATCATCAACTACGACCCCGTCTACAATACCGTCGACCGCGACAACTTCGAAGCCCTGGTAGAGGTAGAGCGCTACGCGGACCGCAGCGATGCCTTCGACTCGATCATCTCCGCAACCGAGGATCATTTCTGGGATCCCCAGGACCCTCGCTACATCGACTTCGAGGCCCATCCCCTGGATCTGAACGAGCAGACCATCATGCCGCGAGAGTTCTGTATCGAACTCCATACCGCGGTGGCCGATCGACTGGATGAATCCCAGAAGATTCGACTCGCCAACCAGAATACGCGATTCATCCTCTCCAGCATCCTGCACGGCGAACAGGGAGCCCTCTCGCTCTCGGCGAGTCTCACCTCCATCCTCCGCGACCCCGGCGCCCAGGAGTACGCCTCCAACCAGGCCCGTGAAGAGGCGCGCCACGTCACGGGCTTCTCGAATTACATCGGCACACGCTGGAAGACGCCCCTGACTTCGGGCCCCACCCTGCGCAATCTCCTCGGCGACATCGTTCGCTCTGGCGCGGTCTACAAGAAATTGGTGGGTATGCAGATGCTGATCGAAGGATTGGCGATGGGGGCCTTCGCGACGATTCAGCGCGAAACCCACGACCCCATGTTGAAACAGCTGATCCGCTTCACGATGACCGACGAGGCCGCTCACCATAGATTCGGAAAGATCTGGGCCGATCGAACGATTCCTGAACTCGACAACGAAGAACATGAGCACGTCGAGGCCTGGGCCGCTGAGTGTTTCGAAGTCCTGCTCTTCAATCTCGTCAACGCCGAACAAAAGCAGGAGATTTATCGGGAATTCGACCTCGACTGGCGATGGGTCCGATCCGCCGTCCTCGAGAGCTTCAGCGATGCGGACCGACGTGAGGATATGACTTCGAATACGAATATCTTCCGGGTTCTGATCAAGACCCTGCTGAAGGCCGGAATCATCACGGATCGCACGCGGCACGTCTATGCCCGATGGGTGGATATGGATGAACTCGCGGCCGAGAGCGACGAAGTCGCCGGAATGGATGTTGCGGCGGAGGCCACCGAGACCTTGAAGGAAATCAACGCGGATCGGGCAAAGAAGGGGGCCCGCTATAGGGTCCATTAAGAACATGGAAGGGAATAGCCCAGCGCTCGAGCATGAAAGTCTTCTGAAATTTCCGTGCGAGTATCCCCTGAAGGTGATGGGAATCGCGGGGCCGAGCTTCGAGCGCCTGGCCTTTGAAATCGTCGGGCGCCACGTCCCCGACCTCGAGGCCTGCGAGGTGGAACGAAGGGCCAGTCGCAGCGGAAAATACATTTCCTTCACCTTTCGTTTCACGGCCACGAGTCGTGGCCAACTCGACGATCTCTATCTCGATCTCAATCGCTGCGAAGCCATCGCCGCGATTCTCTGATCCCCCAGCCGCTGAACTTCGATTCGAGACGAGCCCATGAGTCAGGAAATTTCCTTCGATACCCCGGACGGGCTGAAACTCAGAGGCGATGCCTGGGGTTCGCCTTCCGATCCGCCCGCCCTCTTCCTGCATGGAGGCGGTCAGACCCGCCACGCCTGGTCGGAGACCGCGGAGAAACTCGCGGCCGAGGGCTGGTATGCGATCTCCCTGGATTTGAGGGGGCATGGGGAGAGCGACTGGTCTCCCGACGGTGACTACCGCCACATCGCTTTCTGTGCCGACGTGACGGCGGTCGCATCCTGCTTCCGGAATCCTCCCATCCTCATCGGGGCTTCCCTCGGCGGCCTCTCCTCCCTCTTCGCCCTCGGTGAAGCCCAGCGACAGGATCGCCCTCCCCTCGCATCGGGACTCGTTCTCGTCGACATTGCGACGCGAATGGAAATTCGGGGTGCGGAACGCATCCTGGCCTTCATGCGCAATCATCGCGACGGCTTCCTGAGCCTCGAGGAAGCCGCGGATGCAATTTCGGCCTACAACCCCCATCGCCCTCGGCCCCCGGGCCTGGAGGGATTGAAGAAGAATCTTCGGCTGCAGGAAGATGGCCGCTACCTCTGGCATTGGGACCCCGCCTTTCTCGAGGGCCGGATGACTCCGGCATCCGTTGGCGATCTCGGAAATCTCGACGCTGCGGCGCGTGGCCTCTCGATTCCAACGCTTCTCGTTCGGGGGCGAATGAGCGACCTGCTCTCGGAGCAGGGAGCCCAGGATTTTCTCGAGCAGGTTCCCCACGCTCATTTCGTGGACGTCTCGGGAGCCGGACATATGGTGGCCGGAGATCGCAATGACCTCTTCAGCGAAGCCGTCCTCTCCTTCCTGCGAGCGGAAATCGAACTCCCTTGACCCCACAACGCACGCAGGGGAATGGCGCTGCCTTTTCGTTAGACTTCAGGGGGCTCGAATGCGGGGCGAATGCGACCGAGACTGCGCCCCGAGCGCCGGGATCCTCCAGCGGAATCCGGCTTTGCATCAGGAACTCCAAATCAGAAGCTTGTAGTAGGAGATAGCAGCCATGTCCGACCGCATCACGATCGATCTCAAGGCCGGGGTCGCCGACGTCCGATTGAATCGCCCGGAAAAGATGAACGCCCTGGACAACGCGATGTTCGAGGGCCTGATCACTGCGGGGCGACAACTCGCCGAGGAGAAGAGCGTTCGCGCCGTCGTGCTCTCGGGCGAGGGCCGTGGGTTCTGTGCCGGCCTCGACGTGGGCAGTTTTGGCGCCATGGCTGACGGCGGGCGTCGGGAGAATGACTCCGAGAGGAGGTCGACGGGCGGGCTATTGGCTTCCCAGCCCGATGGACCGGCGAATTTCGCCCAAAGCGCGGCCTGGGTCTGGCGGGAACTCCCGGTGCCGGTGATTGCCGCAATCCACGGAGTCGCGTATGGGGCCGGTCTTCAGGTCGCGCTCGGAGCCGACCTGCGAATCGTAGCGCCCGACGCCCGGCTCTCGGTGATGGAAATCAAATGGGGGCTGGTGCCCGACATGAGCGGCACCCAGAGTTTGCGCCACCTCGTTCGCGACGATGTCGCCCGGGAACTCACCTATACGGGAAGAATCGTCTCGGGTGAGGAAGCGGTGGCCCTGGGCCTGGCAACCCGATGCGATGCCGACCCCCAAAAGGCCGCCTACGACCTCGCCCTGGAAATCGCCGCCAAATCCCCGGATGCGATCCGCGCCGACAAGCGGCTGCTGAACGCCTCATCCCTGGTCAGTCTCGAAGAGGGACTTCAACTCGAGGCGAAGCTTCAGGCCGGGCTGATCGGCAAGCCGAATCAGGTCGAGTCGGTGAAGGCCAACCTGGAAAAGCGCGCCCCGGACTTCAGCGATCCCGAGTAGCCCAGCGATATCGGAAGCGGTGCGGGGGATCGGGGATCGGGGATCGGGGATCGGGGATCGAAAGCAGCGCGGGGAATCG
>CAYTAT010000009.1:76385-77542 GCA_964435795.1 uncultured Spirochaetaceae bacterium | reverse complement strand
GGGGATCGGGGATCGGGGATCGGGGATCGGGGATCGAAAGCAGCGCGGGGAATCGGAGGCTTCCCGAGAGCATCGGCGGGATCACGGCACGCCGATCAGAGCAGGAGATGGGCGGGCTCGGCGAGAACCCTCGAGAGCCTCGTCGTAAAACGAGCCGCAGCGGCCCCGTCGATCACCCGATGGTCGTAGGAGAGGGAGAGGGGAAGCATGACTCGGGCCTCGAATTCGCCCCCCGCGACGGGATCCATGCCACCGGTCCAACGCGGCTCCACCCGGAGCTTCGATAGGCCCAGAATCGCGACCTCGGGCGCGTTCACGATCGGGGTAAATTTCCTGCCGCCGATTCCCCCGAGGCTGGAGACGGTGAAACAGGCCCCCTGCATATCCGCCGGCTCGAGACGACGCGCGCGCGCGCGCTGGGAGAGTTCCGCCAGTTCTTCCGCCAGTTCAAAGATCCCCTTGCGATCCACATCCCTCAGCACCGGCACCACCAGGCCCGCGTCGGTATCCACCGCCACGCCCAGGTGAAAGTAGTCCTTGACGACCAGGGCATCCCCCGTCGGCGACAACGAGGAGCGAAAATCCGGGAAATCCCTCAGGACGAAGGCGACGCTCTTGAGGATGAAATGAAGGGGGGAGAGCTTGAGATTCCCATCCCGGGCCCGCTCCCGACAACTTCGACGGAAGGCCTCCAGCAGCGTGACGTCGGCATCGTCGTGTTGGGTCACGTGGGGAACGTTCAACCAGCTGCGACTGAGGTTCCTCGCAGAGGCCCGGCGAATCCTGGACAGGGCCTCTTCGCGAACCGGCCCGAAGCGCGAGGCGTCGACGATCGGTACGGGCGGCAATGCGACGGACTCCTGGCCCCGCCTCGGCCCAGCGGACATTTGCTCGCGCACGTGACGCGTGATGTCCTCTCGGAGGATTCGGCCCCGGCGCCCGCTGCCCTCCGCCCCGGCGAGATCGACGCCCAATTCCCTCGCGTAACGCCGCGCGCCCGGGCCCGCGTGCGGGCCGCCGGAAGCCTTTTCCCGGGGAACGGAATGGACGAAATCCTGCGGCGGCGGGGCCTGGGAGCGCTGCGCGTCGGATTCGGATTCCGGGGCGGCGCCCTCGGAGATCGGAGCCCCCTCTTCCCGAGCCCCCTCTTCCCGAGC
>CAYTAT010000009.1:0-76285 GCA_964435795.1 uncultured Spirochaetaceae bacterium | reverse complement strand
GAGCCCCCTCTTCCCGAGCCCCCTCTTCCCGAGCGCCCTCTTCCCGAGCGCCCTCTTCCCGAGCGCCCTCGGCCGGGCTATCCGGGATGCCCTCTGAAGCGATCACCAGCAACGGAGTGCCCTCGGAAACCCGGTCGCCCAGGCTCACGAGAATGGCCCCCACCCTTCCCGCCACGGGAGTCGGAACCTCCAGGGTCGCCTTGTCGCTCTCGATACAGACGACGGGATCTTCGAGAGCGACCCGATCCCCCTTGGCGACCATGATCTCGACGACTTCGACCTCTTCGAAGTCGCCGATATCCGGAACGCGGATTTCCTGTTGTCCCGACAAGAAAGTCTCCGGGCCTCCCGGCTTCAGGCGTTCAAGGGATTGGTCTTCTCGGGATCGAGTCCGTAGAGGGCGATCGCCTCCTGGACTCGCTCGCAACCGATCTCCCCCTGATCGCTGAGGGCCTTGAGGGCGGCCAGCGCGATGAAGAAGCGATCGATCTCGAAAAAATTTCTCAAGCGAGCGCGCCGATCGCTACGCCCCCACCCGTCGGTTCCCAGCACCACATAGGGCCGCTCGAGATGGGCGCGGATCTGCTCCGGATGAGCCCGCACATAATCGCTCGCCGCCACGACGGGGCCCTCATATCCTTCGAGTTGGCTCGCGATAAAAGTCTGACGGGGTGTCTCACCGGGATGCAATCGATTCCAGCGCTCGACCGCGGCTCCCTCCCGACCCAATTCGCTATAGCTCGTGACGCTCCAGATATCGGATCGAATCGAGAAATCCCGGGCCAATAATTCGGCCGCTGCCAGGACCTCGCCGAGGATGGCTCCGCTCCCGAAGAGCTGCACCGGAATTCCATCGCCCTCACTCTCGCGCAGCAGGTAGATGCCGCGCAGAATTTCCTCTTCGGCATCCGGGGGCAATGCGGGCTGAGAATATTTCTCATTCATCAGCGTGATGTAGTAGAAGACGTTTTCCTGCTCGTGGAACATCCGGCGCAAACCGTCCTGCATGATCACCGTCAACTCGTACGCGTAGGCGGGGTCGTAGGCGATGCAACTCGGAATCAACGCCGCCTGGACGTGACTATGGCCATCCTGATGTTGGAGTCCCTCGCCATTCAACGTGGTACGACCGGATGTGCCGCCCAGCAGGAAGCCCCGGGCACCCGCATCCCCGGCCAGCCAGGCCAGGTCCCCGATGCGCTGAAAACCAAACATCGAATAGTAGATGTAGAAGGGGATCATATTGCTGCCGTGATTGCTATACGCGGTTCCCGCGGCCAGCCAGGAGGAGAAGGCCCCCGCCTCCGTGATGCCCTCCTGCAGAATCTGCCCGCTCTTATCCTCGCGATAGTAGGAAATCTGATCCGAATCCACCGGCTCGTAGAGCTGGCCGACGGATGAGTAGATGGCCAGGCGACGGAACATCGCCTCCATCCCGAAGGTGCGGGATTCATCGGGTACGATGGGAACGATCCGGGAACCGATACGTTCATCCCGCGTCAACAATTGCAGCAGGCGCACCGCGGCCATGGTCGTGGAGACTTCGCGACCGGCACTGCCCTTGAGCAGGCTCTTGAAAGCGCTGAGTTCCGGGATCTCGAGGGGTTCGGCATCGCTCCGCCGGGTCGGCAGATAACCTCCGAGAGCTTCGCGCCGCTCTCGCAGATAGCGAATTTCCGGACTGTCCTCCGAGGGGCGATAAAAGGGCGCCTCGGCGATGGCCTCATCGGATACGGGAATATTGAAGCGATCCCGAAAAGCCTTCAGGGCCGCAACGTGCAGATCATGGATCTGATGCGTGATATTCTGTCCTTCTCCCGCTTCACCCGTCCCATATCCCTTCACGGTCTTCGCCAGGATGACGACGGGCTGTCCGCTATGGGCCACCGCCTCCGCGTAGGCGGCGTAGACCTTGGCGGGATCATGCCCGCCCCGATTCAATCGCCAGATGTCCTCATCACTCATATTGGCGACCAGTTCATTGAGTTCGGGATATTTGCCGAAGAAATGTTCACGCGTATAGGCGCCCCCGCGAACCTGGTAGGCCTGATACTCGCCATCGACGGTCTCTTCCATGCGCTTGCGCAGGATGCCCGTCTTATCCCGCGCCAATAGCGGATCCCAATAACTGCCCCAAATCACCTTGATGACGCGCCAGCCCGCACCGCGAAAACTCGCCTCGAGTTCCTGGATGATCTTCCCATTGCCGCGCACCGGGCCGTCGAGGCGCTGGAGATTACAATTGACGACGAAGATCAGGTTGTCCAGGCGTTCCCGACCCGCCAGGGAAATGGCGCCCAGGCTCTCGCATTCGTCGGTCTCCCCATCCCCCAGGAATGCCCAGACCTTGCGGCCCCGGGTGTCGACGATCTCGCGGTCTTGCAGATATTTCATGAAACGCGCCTGGTAGATCGCGGTCAGCGGACCGAGCCCCATCGAAACGGTGGGAAATTGCCAGAAGTCGGGCATCAATCGCGGATGGGGATAGGAGGAGAGTCCGCGCCCGTCCACTTCGCGGCGGAAGTGATGCAACGCCACCTCGTCGATGCGTCCCTCGAGGAAGGCCCGGGCGTAGATGCCGGGCGCCGAATGCCCCTGGATGTAGATCAGGTCGCCACCGTGGTGATCGTCCGGTGCGTGGAAGAAATGATTGAAGCCGACGTCGTAGAGGGTGGCCGCCGAAGCGAAACTCGAAATATGCCCGCCCAGGGAGGGGTCGAGCCGATTGGCCTGCACGACCATCGCCATGGCATTCCAGCGAATGATCGAACGGATCCGATGTTCCAGGCCGGGATCTCCCGGCCTGGGATCCTGGCGCGATTCATGGATGGAATTGATATACGCGGTATTGGCGCTGTAGGGCAGATAGGCCCCCCGGCGCCTGGCGCGGCGAATCAGGCGGCCCACCAGGTAGTGGGCGCGCTCCACGCCCTCCTCTTCCAGCACCGAATCGAGGGCGTCGAGCCATTCCGCGGTTTCGACGGGATCTGCGTCCTGACTGAGATGCTCGACGCCGGGCCTCTCCCCCTCGTCCTCAATCATCCGAAGCCACGAAGATCTGCGATGGATACCAGAACGGAGGCACTGCCGGCGCAAAGAACCGATGGGCCGCCCGGGCTCCGACGGGAGGCGATGCCACGGGCGCGCACGCGTGAATGGCCTCTTGCCGTGCCTGCACCTCTTCCTCCGTCTTCCTCCACGCTTCCGGATCCCCGATTCGGGACTTCCGGCTGAACCTTCTCCGCGCATTCCCACTGGCTTTCATGCCCGATGGGCAGTGGGATCGTCCCCACTGCGAAGGAGGTCCGAGCGCCGAGTGGCGTGATCCCGGTATACCACATTCCGCTCTAAAACCGCATCTCCGAATCCCATTCGCCTTCGGTTGGCATGCGAAAGCCACGGCGTTTCGTCGAGATATGCGCTTGCGCCCGAATCCCGATTCGCCATTCACGTCGAAGCGTTGCGGGGATTGGGAGAGCATCGTGAAAGGTGGTCGGCGAATGCCTTTGATATCCCTTCAAGCCTGCCAGCCATGAAGAGTTTGCCATTCCATCTACCGAACTCCCCACTCGCACCGCGGTGGGCATGCGTGTATCCTTCCGACCACTGAATATCATTTCTTCATGAATCCCTGGATCTGAACCATGCCAACCCAACGATTCTTCGCTCTGACGGCGGCCTGCCTCGGGCTGGCCCTATCCACCGCCGACGGCGCTGAGCTACTGCCGGCGCCCGCCGGTCTGGATGCCGGAGAGATCGCGCGCCGATCCGAGGATACCATGCGCAGTCAACGCACGATCATGGATGCCGAGATGAAGGTCATCTCGCCCCGCCTCGCCGCGCCACGGGTCGTTCGCTTTCAATCCTGGGAGGACCGGGACGAGGATCGTTCCTTCATCCGCATTCTGAGTCCTGCCAAGGACGCGGGAACGGGCTTTCTGAAACTACACCCCAATCTATGGATGTTCATACCGAGGGTTGAGCGCACGATCCGAATTCCACCCTCGATGATGCTCGGATCCTGGATGGGAAGCGACTTCACCAACGACGATCTCGTCAAGGAGTCGAGCACCCTGGACGATTACGATCATCGCCTGCTCGGAATAGACCCCGCGCCCGAAGGCCACTCAGAACTCTCCGCCTATGTGATCGAATACATTCCCCACGAGGACGCCCCCGTGGTCTGGGGGAAGATCGTGGCCTGGATCGAAAAAGAGTACGGAACGCCTCTGCGACAGGATTTCTACGACGAGGATGGCGCACTCCTGAGGCGCATGGACTTTTCGGATATTCGCATCCAGGGGACTCGCCATATGCCCCACCTCTGGTCGATGGTCCCCCTGGACAAAGAAGGACATAAGACCTCGATCACGATCGAGCGAATCGTCTTCGATGCGGAAATCGATCCCTCGACCTTCAGCAAGAGAAATCTTCGCAAGGCCCGACGCTGATGCCCCTCGAGTGGAGGCTCGCCTGGCGCAACGTCTGGAGGAACCCCCGCCGCACCGGGCTCACCGTGGCCGCTACGGCCTTCGCCGTCTCCCTGGTCGTCTTTTCCGCCGCCCTCTCCACCGGCATGTGGGATAAGATCATCGACGACAGCGTGCGAATGGCCTCGGGCCACGTCACGCTCACCGGACCCGATTATCTTCGGGAACGCACCCTCGAACAATTCACCCATTTCGATGGCCCGCTGATCGCCCAACTCGACGAAGATCCCGACGTGAAGGGCTTCGCCCCGCGTCTGAGTGCTTTTGGACTCCTATCCGAAGGAGAAGCCACCCGGGGTGTCATGCTTCTGGGCCTGGATCCCCAGCGAGAGGAATCGGTCTCCAGCCTGCCGAAACGCGTGAAGTCGGGCCGCTTCCTGGAAAGTGGACGCAAGGGAGAAATCGTACTCGGGGGGCGCCTGGCCGACGTACTCGGGGTCGAAGTCGGGGACGAGGTGCTGCTCTATTCCATCGCCTATTCGCTGGAAAGCGCCTACGATCTCTTCCGGGTGGCGGGCATCATGGGACTGCCCGATCCGGAATTGGATCGTGGCCTCGCGCTGATTTCCCTCGCCGACGCCCAGGACTTTTTCGTCTACGGCGATCGCGTGAGCGAAGTGGCCATTCTGGCCCAGGATACCGCTGAGTCTGGGGACTTGACGGAAGCATTGCGCGCGACTTTCGACCCTTCGCGAACCGAGGTTCATCCCTGGCAGGAGATGATGCCCGATCTCGCCCAAACCGTCGTCATCGACAAAGTGGGGATGTACATCATGCTGGGCATCCTGGTGGTGGTCGTCGGCTTCGGGATCTTCAATACGATCCTGATGGCGGTACTCGAACGCAAACGCGAGTTCGGGGTCGTCCTGGCCCTGGGACTGCGACCCCGGGTGATCTTTCGCATCGTCTACGTCGAGTCCGTTCTGCTGACCGGGGTGGGATTGGTCGTGGGATTGCTGATCACCCTTCCCCTGGTTCTCTACCTCCAGGCCAACCCGGTCCCCACCGACAACCCGGAGGTCCTCGTCGCCTTTGAAATGGTGGGTGCGGATCCCGTGATCGCCGCCAAGTTGCGAGCCGCCAACCCCTTCTTCTCGGCGCTGACGATCCTGGGGGTCGCGCTCATCGCGGCCTTCTACCCCGCCATCCGCGCCAGCCTGGGCAAACCCGTCGATGTGCTTCGCAGCCTCTGAAGAAAGCGATATGAAGAGGACCGCCTCTCGAATGAGGAAGATCCCGTGCGCCATGTCGCGAAGGTCGCGCTCCTCGATTCGATTCAAGCCGGGAGCGAAATCCGAATGCTGAGCATGATGCGGATGGCCTGGCGTAACGTCGGCCGCAATCCCCGCCGAACGGGCATCGTGGTGACCTCCGTGGCGGTGGGCATGGCGGGCACCCTGATCTCAGTGGCGATCTTTTACGGCATGATGTCCCAGATGGTCGACAACGCGATCCGAACCGATCTCGGCCACCTGCAGATCCACGCCCGGGGTTTCGCTGAAGACCCCACCATTGACCTGTTGCTGAAGGACGGGGGGCAGAAGGCGCTGCGCAGCCTCGAAGGCGATCCAGCCGTTCGGGCCTTCGCGCCACGCATTCGCGGCGAGGGACTCGTGACCTCGCCGACCGCGAGCGTGGGCATCCGGGTCATCGGGGTTGATCCGCGACGCGAACGCGAGGTCTCCATGGTGGCCGATTCCGTGATCGAGGGCGACTACCTGGGCGAGGAACGCCGGGCGCTCCTGGGCCAGGGACTCATCCGCCGGCTCGGCGTCGAAGTCGGCGACAAGATCGTGATCGCGGCCCAGGATCTGTCGGGGAATATGACGGGGGAAGCCGTGCGGGTGGGCGGAATCTTCCGCACGCCCTCGGCGGCCCTGGATCGCGGGACCCTCTTTCTCAGCATCGACGAAACCGGCCGACTCTTCGGACTCGGATCGGATATCAGCGAAATCGTCGTGGTCGCGGATTCCCGGGAACGCGGCCCGGAACTACAGGCACGCCTTGCGGCCGCCCTGCCCGACCTGGAGATCCGCCGCTGGGACGAATTGCGGCCCATGCTCAATTCCATCATGGCCGTGATGGACTTCATGGCCTGGGGGCTCTATCTGACGATCTTCGTCGCGATGTCCTTCGGCATCGCGAACGTCCTGCTGATGGCCATTTTCGAGCGTATTCGCGAAATCGGGATCCTACTCGCCGTCGGCTTGTCGCGCTCCCGACTCGTGGTGATGGTGATCACCGAATCCATCCTGGTCACCCTGGTAGGCCTGCTGGCCGGATTCGCATTGGCCCTCCTGACCCTCTTCCTGCTGGGCGATGGCATCAACCTGAGTGCCTTTTCCGAGGGCCTGAGCGCATTCGAGGTCGGGAACCAGATCGTCCCCGTCCTCACTCAGGAGAATTTCACGATACCCACCGGGGTCGCTCTATTGACCGCCCTGCTCGCCAGTGCCTGGCCCGCAGTCCGCGCTGTCCGTCTGCGACCCGCCGAAGCAGTGAGGCATAACTGAGAATGTCCACCCTCGAAGCAATCGATGTCAGCAAGGTCTACGCCACCCGTGGTGTCGTAACGCATGCCCTCGCCCACATCGACCTGATCATCGACGAGGGGGAATTCACGGCCCTGGCGGGCCCCAGCGGCTCGGGCAAGACAACGCTATTGAATCTTCTGGGCGCCCTCGATGAGCCCAGCGAGGGAAGGATTTTTCTCGATGGCGAATGCCTGGCCGATCTCAACTCGGCGCAACTCTCGGAACTCCGGCTCCGCAAGCTGGGCTTCGTCTTCCAGGCCTACAACCTGATTCCGGTATTCTCCGCGGCCGAGAACATCGAATTCGTGATGGAACTCCAAGGCGTGTCGAAGACCGAGCGCCGGGCGCGCACCCTCGAACTCCTGAAGGAAGTGGAACTCGAGGGCCTCGGGGACAAGCGCCCCCTCGAAATGAGCGGGGGCCAGCAACAACGCGTAGCCGTGGCCCGCGCCCTGGCGAGCCGACCCCGGGTGATCCTCGCCGACGAACCCACCGCCAATCTCGATTCCAAGACCGCCGAGCGGCTGCTCGAATTGATGTACGAACTCAATCAGAAGCGCGGCATCACCTTCCTCTTCTCCAGTCACGATCCCCTGGTACTCGAAAAAGCCCGACGCCGGGTACTGCTCCGGGACGGTCGGATCGACGCCACCGAGGAGGGGTAGAGGATTTGATGAGCGGGATCCGATCCGTCGGCGCCGGGATTCTCTGGCTCTTTACCCTGGTCGGATCCGAGACTTCGGCGCGGGAATTATGGCGCTCTGGAGACGCCTACCTGGACGCCGGCGGAAGCCTGCGGGAGATCGCCATGACGACGAGGGGCACCTCCGCCGCGGCCTTTGGAGCGGGCTTCACCCCCGCATGCGTGGTCACCCCGACCGGCGATCCGGCGAGCCCCGATACCTTCGCGGATTGCCCGGCCTTCGACGTCGTCGGCGACGAGCGCGTGATGACCTCGATCACCCGGCTTCGGATCCGGGCCGAGGGCCGCGCCGACGAGCATTGGTCGGCGAATATCAGCGCCGATGGCGAATTATGGGCCGGGGATCTCGACAGTTTCGAATCCGAATTCGGCCGCGAGTTTCGCGCCAGCAGTTTCATGGACGCATCGGGAGAAGTGGGCGAGAGCCCCAGCTTCCACTACTCGCTCTACCGCGCCCATATCAACTTCGAATCCCAATATGTCGAGGCGGTGATCGGCCGCCAACGCATTCCCTGGGGCGTCGGTCGACTCTGGAACCCCATCGATCGCTTCAATGCCATTCGTCCCCTGGCCACTGAACCCGACCAGTCTCCCGGCGTGGACGCCGTCGACGCCCGAATCCTCTTCTCCGGCTTCAGCCAACTCGAACTCGTCTTTGCGCCCAAGAGTCATGCCGGGGACCACGATTATGCAGCCCGCCTCCAGGGCGTCCTCGCAGACGTCGACTACGGCCTGGTGGTGGGTGTCTTCGATAAAGCGACGACCGCAGGTCTCGATCTGGCCAGCAATCTCGGCGACGCCGCTGGACGCCTGGAGATCGTCTACACCCATCCCACCCGGGAAATCTGGCCCGTGCGCGCAGGGGGACCTTCGCGCCTGGAGGATTTCTGGCAGATCGTGCTCTCCGTAGACTACAACGTGGACTGGGGGAGCGGTCTCTACCTCCTCGCCGAACATCTCTACAACGGGAATGCCCTGGGCTTCGGCTCCGGAAAGGCCGGGACTCTCCTGCCCCTCTTCGAACGGACGAACTCGCCGCCCTACTACGAGGCCGTTTCCGCGAATCGCTTCGGGGGAAGCCAGGTCATCACGTTCTCCTCGCAGTTGACGGGACTTCAAGCGGGCTACCAGATCACTCCCGAGTTGGGAGTGAATGGGCTCATCATCTACGATTGGGAGGGTGAGAGTGCGGTGTTTTTCCCCTCCCTCACCTACAACCCCCTGGCCTGGCTGGACCTCACCCTCGGACTCCAGGCGGGCGTGGGCCAGGACGCATCGGAATACGGGGGAGTTCCCGTCACCGCCTATCTCCTGGTGGACGCGTATTTCTAGGCTCGGGTCGCCGCGCCCCTCCCCTGCCAGGACGGATCCCGGGCGAGAATTCCCGCGCTTCTTCCCGAAGCCTCCAGGCGATTGCAGTCTATCGGGCGTGCTTTCATGACATTGTGTCCCTAGAGTCCCGTCGCGTTCGCGAAATCGCCAGCGTGGCGTCGCCAACATTCACATCCGAGGAGTCGGTGCATGTCGTTCTCATTCCCTGATCTTCGCAAGACCAGAAGAGTTTCGTCGCTCATCCTGGCCGCCGTTTTGATTCTCGCCGGGCCGGCCGCGGGGAATTCTTCCGATTCGGACGGCTGGAAGATCCAGTGGAAGAACGGCCTCAAGTTCTCGAGTGAAGACGGAGCGCATCAGTTGCAGATCGGCGGCCGCACCCTTGCCGATTTCGCATTCATTTCCGAGGACGATGCCCTGAAAGCCGCCCTTCAGGGTGGCAACGGGACCGGGGTCGAGTTTCGCTCGGCCCGGATCTTCGTATCGGGTACGGCCTACGGGCGAATCGCCTGGAAGACCCAATACGATTTCGTCGGCCATAAGATCAAGGATGTCTGGGTTTCCATCAAGAGGGTTCCCATGCTGGGCGATGTCAAGATCGGGCACTTCAAGGAGCCCTTTTCTCTCGAGGAATTGACGAGTCTTCGCTTCACGACATTCATGGAGAGAAGCGTGCGAGCCGCCTTCGATCCCTCGCGCAACACGGGCATCCAGATCGGCGACACGGCCTTCGATAAACGAATGACCTGGGCCCTCGGAATCTTTCGCGAGACGGATAGCGACGGGATGGGATTCTCCAATAGTTCCGCGTATCAGGTCACGGGGCGCGTGACCGGGGCTCCGATCTACCGCGACGGCGGCCGGGAAGCCGCGCACCTGGGTCTATCCTATAGCCATCAATACCGGGATCTGGGCGGCGGGGAGACCCTGCGCTGGAAGGCGAGACCCGAATCCCACCTCGCCCAGACCGTGGCCGATACCGGCAACCTGAATACGGACGGAGCCGACCTCCTGAATCTCGAAGCTGCGATCGTCTACGGCCCCCTTTCACTGCAGGGCGAGTACACCAGCGCCTGGGCGGACTCGGGCGCGGGCGACCGGGAGCGATCCTGGGGACTCTACGCTCAGGCCAGCTATTTCCTTACCGGGGAGCATCGCAACTACAACCTCAAGAAGGGAGCCTTCGGCCGCAACAAGATCCTCAAACCCCTTGGCGAAGGCTGGGGGGCCTGGCAACTGGCCGCGCGCTTTTCACGCCTCAGATTAAAGAATGGAGTCGGTGCCAACGCGGGCAATATCCGGGACATCACCCTGGGCCTGAACTGGTACCTCTACTCGAATGTCCGCATGACGGCGAATTACATCCACTCCGAGGTGTCGAATTCCACGTTGGCGGGAGGCCCGGTGAAGGATGGGATCGCCCACATCTTCCAGATGCGGTTCCAACTCGACTTCTAGCGCCCGGGCGGAAATCGGGCAGACGGCGCGAAGAGCGGTCCTCGCCCCAAAAGTCCTCGCGGCTTCCGGGGGGCTTGCCTGCCGGCCGCGCGCATACGCTCCGTCTATTGGCCCGACGTCTTGCCCATCCTGACCTGGCGGCCGAGACGGTCGACATCGATGAAACCGTCCCGGGAATAACCACACGCGCGGCCCGGAGACTCGATCAGGATGCCGGCATGCTCTTTGTCGAGAGCATCGGTGATGAGATAGTCCTCGAGTTTTCGAGCCGCCCGCAGGGTCTCCATTCCCTGGGCGAGGATCTCTGGATTCTTCCGACTCAATCCCAGGCAGAGCAGGGACGCGCCGAGTTCGACGCGATAATCGACGCGCAATTCGGCGATCTCGACGGCATTCTTTGCATAGCCGCTGGCTTTCTCGAGATCCCCTCGCACTCCGATCACCCATTTCAGCCAGCGCCATTCAGGCAGAATGCGATAGAAGACCGATGCCGCGTAATAGAGATTGCCCAGGGTGAGGTTGCCGGCATTATCGCGATGCTCGGGCCGCAACTCGATTCCCCGGCGCAGCAGATATTCCATCTCTCCCACGTCAGCAACCGCTGTCAGCAATCCCCGCGTGGTGGCCTGGCGGCCCATCGAAACGAATTTCCACAACATGCATGCAGCACAATCCGGGTCGGCGGCGAGCCCCCTGGCCGCCCAGAGCTCGGAGAGGTCGAAGTATCGCAATCGCTCGCGCTTCTCGCTGAGGGGAAGAGCCTCGGCATGCCGCCAATAGTTCCGGGCGATCCGCCAGCAGATATAGGATTCTTCGCTGACGCGGCCGGCAATCTCTTCGTAGACTTCCGCGGCCGCGAGAAGTTGCCTTTGCCGCTCGTACTCGATCCCCCGCTCCCAGAGCGGGCGCAGAGCGGGAGCTGCGAGCCGCTCCGGCAGCTTCGTATAGTCGAAGCCCTCTTCTCCGTCGAGGGCCTGACTCCCCCAGCGGTCCAGACGACCCGAGGAAGCAGAAGAAATAGTCCCTGGGATTCCCAGCAGCAGCAGGGCAAGAACCCACGTCAGTATCGCGTCGGGGATTTTCCGCCTTCCGAAGATCCACATATCGCCAATCCGTCCTCACGCTCTCACGCACACTACCGAAATCCCGGCAGAGAATACCATGGCCGGGCCCCGCGGCGGGCCTCCCTCTCCGCGCGCCCCGCAAACTCGAATACACGCGAGGAATCGAGTTCAAGTACCTAACCTATAAGGCTTTCCCGGACCTGCAGTGGAGATCGCAGCGGGCGGTCGACTCAAAATCTCAATGTGCCCGTTCGATCTTCCGGTACACGAAGGATTTCGAGGGCCCGCTGCCCCGCTCGGCTTCGCGCGTCTCGCGCTGCTCTGCGTAGACTTCCCACGAGCCGGTACAGAACTCCACGCGGCCGTCCCCCTCGAAGCCGATGATATGCGTCGCCACGCGGTCCAGGAAGTAGCGGTCATGGGTGATCACGATGGCGCAACCCGGAAATTCGAGCAGCGCTTCCTCGAGAACACGGAGGGTCATGAGGTCGAGGTCATTCGTCGGTTCATCAAGGATGATGAAATTCGAGGACTCACGCAGGCTCTTGGCGAGTTGAACGCGGTTTCGCTCGCCCCCGGAGAGTTGGCCCACTCGTGTCTGCTGAATGGCTCCGGTGAAGAGAAAACGTGCGAGGTAGTGACGAACGGAAAGCTCCTTCTCCCCGTAGCGGATCACCTCGGAGCCCTGAGCGACCTCTTCGTAGACGGTATTCTGATCGTTCAACTCCTGCCTCATCTGATCGACGTAACAGAAATGGGTATTCTGGCCGACATCCACTTCCCCCGAGTCGGCTTTTTCACGTCCCGTAACAAGGTTGACCAGGGTCGTCTTTCCCAGGCCATTCGCCCCCGTGATCCCGACGATTGCACCGGGAGGCATATCCCAATCCAGATCCTCGAAGAGAACACGTCCGTCGTAGCCCTTTCCAAGCCCCCGCAATGAAAGCACCTTGCTGCCCAAGCGCGGCCCGAAGGGAATCCGCAGATCCAATTCATCCGCGGGGGCGATCTCCGAGACCCGCTCGACCATTTCCTCGTAGGCGGAAATTCTCGCCTTGGACTTGCTGCGCCGGGCCTGGGGGGTCGACCGAATCCACTCGAGTTCCCGGGCCACTGCCTTGAGGAGGTTGGCCTCCGTACGGCTCTCCACCTCCTCCTGTTTTTCCTTGGCCGCCAGAAAGTCGGAATAATTGCCCTCGTAGATCTTGAGGCGACCGCGATTCAACTCGAGCATCCGTCCGGCCACACGATCCAGGAAATATCGATCGTGGGTCACCAGCATATAAGTACCCGAGTAGTTGGCGAGAAAGTTCTCGAGCCAGGAAATCGTATCCGCATCGAGGTGATTCGTAGGCTCGTCGAGAATCAGCAGATCGGGATGGGCGAGCAGAACCGTGCATAGGGAAACGCGCCGTTCTTCTCCTCCCGAAAGGAGGTCGGCCTTCCGCTCGCCGGGCGGCAAACGCAGCGCCTCCATCGCCTGCTCGATCTTGGCATCGAGCTTCGAGGGATCCATGGCGTCGCGATATTCGAGGATCCCCTGCACCTCACCCTGCTCCTCGAGCAGGGCATTCGTCTTTTCCTCGCTCTCGAGGACCTCGGGATCTTCCCAGAGTTTCAGGATCTCCTCATAGCGGGCGATATAGGAGCGGGTTTCCGCCACCGCCTGCTCGACGTTTTCACGCACGGTCTTGTCCGGATCCAACTCGGGCTCCTGGGGGACGTAGCCCACCGATGCCCCTCCGGCGACGATCACCTGGCCCTCGAATTCGGGATCGCGGCCCGCCACGATCTTCATCAGGGAGGATTTTCCGGTGCCATTCACACCGAGCACCCCCACCCGATCCCCGGGCTGGAGACTGAAACTCACATCCTTCAGGATCATCCGCTCCCCGAATTTGCGGCTGACGCCGCTCACATTCAGAACGGGTTGACCCGCTTTGAGTCCCTTCATCTCCAAGACATTCCTTTTCGCTATTCCCGCATTTCGCCAGCGCATCGCATGCCTGGCCCGCACCATAGGTAGCGCGCCCATGGCGCCGCGTCGAAGCCGATGGTGAAATCACAGCCACGAATCCGCGGAAGAATTCCCGATCGGCTGCGATCAGTTCGCCAGCGCCCGATCCACGATTTCGAATACATCCTTGGAGGGCGTCCCCGAGTCTCGAATCCGCTCCAACTCGGCACGCATGAACTGCTGGCGGTGAAGGTCATAGCGCCGCCAGGGATTGAAGAGCGATACCATGCGGGCCGCCAGCTGGGGATTGATCGGATCGAGTTCGATCACCGTATCCGCGAGAAAACGGTAGCCCGCTCCATCCCGGCGATGGAAGTAAACCTGGTTCGCGGAAGAGAAGGTGCCAACCAGGGAGCGCAGGCGATTCGGATTTCGAATGCTGAAATCGGGATGCTTGGCCAATTCCAGCACCCTTTCGACTGTGTCCGGGCGCGTGGAATTCGCCTGGATGGCGAACCATTTATCGATCACCAGGGGATCCGACCGCCAGCGTTCGTAGAATGCCGCCAAACCACGATCCCGAGCGCCGGAATCCGTATCGACCAGGATCGTGAGGGCCGCCTGGGCATCCGTCATATTGTCGGCCGTCTCGAACTGACGCTCCGCCGCCTCGATGGCCTCCTCTTCGCCGGCAGCCACCCAATAGGCCAGCGCCGTATTCTTCAGGCGTCGGCGATCGGCCGACCTCCGATCATTCGAATAGGCTCCGGGCCCGGCATGCTCCCGGTAGGCCTCCCGGATTTCTTCCAGATGGACTCCGGCGAGACGAGCGCGCATGAATTGTCGCGCCCGGTGCAGGGCGTCGGGATCGATCGTCTCCATCTCCTGGCCCACGATCTTCTCAGACGGCAGCGTGAGAGCCAGGCTCTTGAGGGAAGCGTTCAGTTCCGGATCGGCCAGGATGCGCGCAAACGCGCCGCTATAGAGATGGTCCAGAACCATCTCGTCTCCCGCGGCGGACTTCGCGGCGAGTTCCAGCAATAATTCACCCGCCAGTGCCTGCCCCGCATCCCAGCGATTGAAGGCATCCGAATCGCATCCCATCAGGAAGGCCAACTCTTCGCGCGAACGATTGAATCTGAGGCGAACTGGGGCCGAAAAATCTCGAAGCAATGAGACGTGGGGGGGCTCCTTCAGGTCCACGAATACGAATTCCTGCTCGGCTCGCGTCAGTTCCAGGATCCGGCTTCCCTCGGCACTCCCCGACCCTTCCCCGGCCAGCCGCAGGGGCAGTTCGGATCCGTCGGATCCGAACAAGGCGATCGAAATGGGAATCTGCAGGGGGGCCGGCTCTTCTTCCCCCTTCGCCGAGTCCGGGGCGGCGGACTGCCGCAGGGCCAGGCGATAGCGACCGCTCTCGGAATCGAATTGCCCCTCCGCTTCCACAACGGGTGTTCCCGCCCGAGAATACCAGAGGCCGAATTGGGAGAGGTCGCGACCATTCGCATCCGCCATCGCCGAGCGGAAATCGTCGCAGGTCACGGCCTCACCGTCATGGCGTTCGAAGTAGAGATCCATGCCCCTGCGGAAACCCTCGCGACCGAGGAGGCTGTGGTACATGCGGATCACCTCGGCTCCCTTGTTGTAGACGGTCGCCGTGTAGAAGTTATCCATCGAGATATAGGATTCGGGCCGAATCGGATGCGACATCGGCCCCGCATCCTCGCTGAATTGCGCCGTGCGCAGGATCTTGACCTCCTCGATGCGGGTCACGGCAGAGGAGGATATATCGGAACCGAATTGCTGATCGCGAAAGACCGTCAATCCCTCCTTCAGCGTGAGCTGGAACCAATCTCGGCAGGTCACGCGATTGCCCGTCCAATTATGAAAATATTCATGGGCGACCACGCGCTCGATATCCCCGTAATCATCATCGGTCGCGGTTTCCGGACAGGCCAGAACGTATTTCGAGTTGAAGATATTGAGACCTTTATTCTCCATCGCCCCCATATTGAAATCGTTGACGGCCACGACCATGTAGACATCGAGATCGTATTCGAGGCCGAATTTCTCCTCATCCCAGGTCATCGCCCGCTTCAGGGATTGCAGGGCGTGATCACAGCGGTCGATATTCTGGGCTTCGACCCAGATCTCGAGTCTCACCCGCCGACCGCCTCGGGTTTTGAACTCCCCGGCATGACAGCGCAGATCTCCCGCCACGAGGGCGAAGAGATAGCTGGGCTTGGGGTGCGGATCCTCCCAGCGTACGCGATGACGCCCACCCCCAAGATCCTCCTCCAGCACGCGATTGCCGTTGGAGAGCATCACGGGGCAACTCTTCCGATCCGCCGTAATGCTGGTGGTGAAGCGAGCCATCACGTCGGGGCGATCCAGGAAATAGGTGATCCGTCGGAATCCCATCGCCTCGCATTGGGTGCAGAAATTCCCCGCGCTTCGATAGAGCCCCGAGAGGGCTGTATTCTCCTGGGGCTTGATGCGTACCCGGGTCTCCAATTCGAAGCGGGGCGGGGGTGACTCGACGCTCAGAGCCTCCGCATCAACCCGGTAGCGATGGGGGGCGAGTTCCTCTCCGTCCAGGCGAATTTCCAGCAGTTCCAGATCTTCGCCATCCAGGAGCAGGGGCGGCGGATCCCCCACGAGTTCGGGGTTTCGATGAATGACCAGGCGAGTTCGAACCCGCGCCTCCCCATCCTCCAACTCGAATTCGAGATCCGCCGTTTCGATGCGGTAATCCGGCGAACGGTAATCACTTCGGTAGACGACCTGGGGCTTCTCTCTGCTCATCACCCGCTTCCTCCCACATAGGAATGGAGTGAAACTACGAAGCCGACGCGCGCATCGCAAGCGAATTCGGGGGCGGGGCAAGGAGAAAGGAGAGGGGAGGAGAGAAGAGGAGAAATACTGCGATGGCTCCGCATCGCGACCGACCCGAGCGTCTGGGCCAATCGGCCTGCGGCTTGAAAGAAGAGCTCCATCCCCCAGGAGCGGGGGAAGCGCGTGCGGAGAATCAGCTCAGATCCAGGCCAGCGAGTTCTCCATCGGCTCTCCAAGCCTCGAGAATCTTGAAGAATTCGAGACTGCCGCCACCATAGAAGCCATTCTGCGCACTCAGCCCCGAGGTCTGTCCTTCGTTGTTGTAGTAGCCCGGGGTGCAATTATCCAGGAAGTCCCCCGCATCCCGAGCCTTCTTGATGCATTGAGAGACCCATTCGGCCTCTCCTTCGGGGCTCGCTTCGACCTTGCGAAGTTCCTTCTCTTTTCCGATCCGGATGATGTAGGCAAGGTGCTTGGCCTGCTCGTCCAGCAGATGGGGATAGCTGGCCGTAAAGCCGGCCTGGGGATTGCTCATGATGAAGCAGTTCGGAAAACCATTCACATGCATACCGTGCAGGGTACGGATTCCGTCGGCCCATTTCTCCGTCAGGCTCAGACCCTCTCGGCCATGAATCTCCAGAGCCGCACGCCGCGAGTAATCCGTTCCCACCTCGAAACCGCTGGCGTAGATCAGGCAATCCAATTCGTATTCACGGCCATTCGCAACGACTCCCCGCTTGTCGATCCGCTCGACGCCCCGGCCATGCGTGTCCACAAGGGTGACGTTGGATCGATTGAAGGCTTCGAGATATTCGTTATGGAAGCAGGGGCGCTTGCAGAATTGGCGATAATAGGGTTTCAGGGCCTCCGCCGTCGCGGAATCGTGGACCACGGAATCCACCCGCGCTCGGATCTCCTCCATCTTCTCGAAATCCGCGAGTTCGACGGCCCGAGCAATTCCCTCGGGAGACATATCCGTCGACTTTCCCCGCTGCATGCCAACGAGAAGCTTTCCGATCAGATCGGTCCATCCATCGTTGACGAGATCCTCGGCTTGGGGAATTCCCGAGACCAGGGCATTGAAGTTGTCCATCCGATGCTGATGCCATCCCGACTTCAGGCTCCCGGCCCACTCCGGATCGGTAAGCGGGTTGACCTTCACATCGATCGACGAGGGCGTGCGCTGAAAGACGTAGAGATGATCGGCCCATTCTCCCACATGGGGAACGCATTGCACCGCAGTGGCGCCGGTTCCGATGATGCCGACGCGCTTGCCCTGCAATCCCACGAGACCCCCATCGGAATCTCCCCCCGTATAGCCGTAATCCCAGCGACTGGCGTGGAATGTATGGCCCTCGAAGCTCTCGATCCCGGGGATCCCGGGAAGTTTCGGGCGGTTCAGGGGGCCCGTCGCGAGACAGATGTAGCGGGCCTTCATGCAATCATTTCGCTGGGTCTTCACGACCCAACGCGCCTCCTCTTCCCGCCAGCGAAATTCTTCAATTCGCGTCTGAAAGCAGACGTCGCGGTATAGATCAAACTTCCGGGCGATGGCCTGGCTATGGTCGAGAATCTCGCGGCCGAAGGCGTACTTTTCCTTCGGCATGTAGCCAACTTCTTCCAGCAGCGGGAGATAGGTATACGACTCGACATCACAGGCGATACCGGGATAGCGATTCCAATACCAGGTACCGCCGAAATCCGCCGCGGAATCGACGATGCGAATATCCTCGATGCCGGCCTGTCGCAGGCGGACCGCGGCCAGCAGTCCGCCAAAACCACCCCCGAGCACCAGCACCTCGACCTCGTCGTTCAGGGGCTCACGCTCGAAACCCGGCTCCGCATAGGGATCGCCGAGAAAATGCGCAAATTCGCCTTCGACCTCGACGTATTGCTCGTTCCCATCATCGCGAAGCCTTCTATCGCGCTCTTCGCGGTATTTCTCGCGCAGGGCGGACGGATCGAATTCGAGTTCCCCTGCGTCCCGCTCCCGGATCTCCCGGCCTGAAGTCGTCATCGGATTGCCTCCTCCATAATGCTTCGCAGGAACATTGCACCCATAGTAGAGATCGGCAAATCCGAAACACTGCCGCATCCGGGCGAGCCCCGGGGAGCCCGCGACAGAGGACTTCGATCGCTTCCGATGCCAAGGGGGTTCGGGGGAGCCCCCCTCCGGCCCTCCCGACCCCTTCCTCGCAAAAGCTCTTGATGCCGCGCGGAGAGGCCGGGAGAACCAGGGGATGCGAGTCCTGGCTCGCCCAGCTTTTCTCCGAAAAGCCGAATCGTATTCGTCAGCCGCTCGCCGAGTCGGGCCCGCTGACAGGGGGGGCGAGGGGGCGCGAGCTCGCGATTGACCGAACGTCGTTCCCACCTCCGGGCTGAAAATTCTTGGCATCCTCGCGCCGCTGAGCCGCCCTTTCCTCGCTTGGCCCGGAATTCACCGACTTCGCGGATGCGAGATGCAGAGTTCGGATATGCGCCGGAGGTTGATTGGCGATTCGCAACGGCGCCAGGGCGTCGAGGACCCGCTCGAATTCCCCGCACAGGCCCTCGCTCTTGGGGAACTCATCCCATTCGAATATCGGGCTTCCTATCGATTCCAGCGCGAGCCGGGCCGCCTCCAGCGTGGAGTCGAAATCCCCGGCAAGAACGTCATCCCCTGCAAGCGATGGCCAACCCTGCAGTTGCAGATCGGCAACGTCTATGTCCGGCGCCCCCTGCTGCAGCGATCGATAAAAGGGCGTGCCCAGGGGCAAGCGCAACAACTCCGGATCTTCGAATTCGCTGCGCGCCCCTACGAAAACGCGACCCTCCACGGAATAGCTGACGGCGTCGTTGACCCCCCCCACCGTGCCGATCACGACGATTTCCAGCCCGGCCAATTCGATCACATCCCCGCTTCCGACGCGAACGGTCCGGGGATCCATGACCAGATCGCAAGGCGTCACGTTGGCGCAGCCCCAATGGCGTGCCAGCCAGATGGCAGATTGCCTGGCAATGGGCACGGCCCCCGTCTCGAGGGTCGCGACCAGCCGGCAACCCGATTTTTGCAAGACCGACTGGTAAAGGTCCAGGTTCTCGAGAGTAGGGTCGACGAGCAGGGCCTCACCCCCATTTTCCCCCATGAGGAGGTAACTCTGCGTCCCCATACGATCCCCAAAAGATCTCTGTTCAATCATTCTCTCCACCTCCGGCCCTATACGGCATGGGGCGCCCAAGACGCGCCCCGGATTGCTTGCTTTCATTCTCGACTGATTTCCCATATTGATATGCATTTTCCATACCACTTCTCAGACGCGCGGGGAGAGGCTCTGGGGGGCTCCGGATCGAATTCCTGCCCCTGGAACGGTTGGAATCGAACAGCCGCCCGGTAGAATGATCGAACTGGGCCACCTTCCCGGCCCAGAGCGAAGCCCTTCATCACCCTGGGAAGCATCTCATCCCAGGCTTTCGGAGACGCAGCGCTCGACACGCGCCACGACTCCCAGCGAGGAAAGAAGATTGCGGGCCGACTCTTCCAATGCGGCAAGCTGGCTCTGCCTGCTGTTGCTCGCTGCGGCCTGTAGTGGGCCCGGAGGAGTCTCCAGCCGCTCGGACCCGACTCGCCTCAGGATCGGAATCTCGCCTGAGCGCTCCCCCCTCGCCTTCCGGGCGGAAAACTCGGAACTGCGGGGCATTGAACCAGATTTGGCTCGCCTCGCGGCCTCCAGACTCCAGCGTCAGGCCGATTTCGTGATCCTGGAACCAAGCGCACTCCTCCCCAGTCTCGAAGCCGGGAGAATAGACGTCATCATGTCCGGTCTATCGATCAGCCGGGAACTCGAGGAGCGCGTCCTCTTCACCCATCCCTACGCCCGCTCGGGGCAGTTGGCCTTGATCCGCTCAAGGGATCGAGCGCTGCTCGGGCATGCGGATTCCATTCGACGCAAGGGAGCGCGAGTCGGATTCATCCGGGGCAGTCCGGGGCAGAGTTTCGTCGAGGGGGAATTGAGCCGGGGGGAGAGCTATGCATTCGAGCGGGTCGAGGATGGAATTCGCAGCCTGCGAGGCCGACGCATCGATTTCATGATCCTCGACGCACCCACCCTCTGGCGGCTGGCCCGCAGCCCGGAAACGGGGGATCTCTTCGGCCTCTCACCGCCCCTCACCGAGGAAAATCTCGCCTGGGCCGTGGCGCCCGACAACAGCCGATTGCGGGATGAACTCGATCTCGCATTGGATGAGTGGCGTGCCAGCAACCAACTGCAAGAGGTGCTGAAGCGCTGGCTCCCAAAGGCGGCGCCGCCAATCAACTGATACGACGGAATGCCCCTTCTTCCACGGCATCGGGCCTCGGGGCGAATCTCCGGGCGAGAGGCCCTCGGACGGCTGGAATGCGCCGCCCCGGATGTCTCTTTCAGGCCGCGAGCGTTCGTGCATCCGCGGCCCTCATGGCCGCCGAGCCCACGCGAATGATACGCGTGTCCCCAAAAGGGGTCCCCATGCCGGAGTTCAGCACGAGGGCCAGGGAAAGACTGCGATCGGGATCCGCCCAGGCGCCGGAACCGCCGATGCCGAAATGTCCAAACGCGTTGGGGGCCTTGACGCGAACGGCCGGAATCCTGTGGTAACCGAGCCGCCAGTTCATCTGGATTGGAATCACTCGGCCCGCTTCTCGGCTCTGAATGCAGGTGGCCGCGCGAAGGGTAGTGTCGGAGACCAGGGAGGAATCGCCGGATTCTTCTCCCGATGCGAAGGCGGCGTAGATTCGAGCCAGGCTGCGCGCAGTAAAGAATCCGCAGATGGACGGAATCTTCGCGCCCACCAGCTCATCGGAGTTCCAATCGAGCAACTCGAAACCCGGGGGTAGGAGGGCGGATTCAATCTCGTCCGAGGAAATCACTTCTCGCCCCTTGCCGAGGACGCGATTCAGCATGCGAGATCGCCGCTCCTCCGGCGACAAGGACTCCGCCGCAACCGCTCGCGCAACGACATCGGCCCGCCTCGAGCGCGCCGTTGCGGGCAGACCGAGATAGAGGCCGTCGAGACCCAGGGCATCCCCCAATTCCCGCTTCAGCAAACATCCCAATTCCTCGCCCGTGACCCTCTCGAGCAATTCCCCGACCAACCAGCCGAAGCTGAGCCCGTGGTATCCGACCGCCCGGCCCGGCTCGTGGGCGGGACGCATTCGCTCGAGCACCCGTACCATATGCGGCCAGTCGAGCATCTCCCGGGCATCCCCCAATTCAGCGCCAATTCCGTAGAGGCCAGCCTCATGACATAGAACCTGGCGAAGCGTGATTTCGCCCTTGCCAGCCCGCCCGAACTCCGGCCAGTAGCGACGCATCGGCGCGTCGTAGTCCAACAGGCCACGATCGATCAGGATATGCACCAGGGTCGAGAGAATCCCCTTCGTGGTCGACCAGCAGAGGGAGACCGTATCCTGCCGCCACGGATTCCCCGCCTCGTCCCGAGTGCCTCCCCACATATCGAGTACACACTCGCCACGGTGATAGATGCAGAGTGCCGCCCCCCCCTCTTCCCGATTCGGAATCAGGCGGCGCAGACTCTGAACGACGGAGCCGAAGGCGGGATGGACATATCCCTCGAGCATCAGGCTTCCTTCCCATGCGGGAGGTGCGCTGCCCGGGCGGAACTACCCGCCGGATCCTTCGCTCCGAGGCGCGAAGACATTCGCGGCGAATGGAATCGATTCCCCATGCAGTCCCCTCAGGCCCGGCGTTGGCAGCCGGATCTGGAGAATGAATCGGCCCGCCCGAGCCCGGACTTGAGGAACTTTGCTGCGGATCGCCTTCCGGCGCGTGGAATCTCGTATCCCTCAGCCTTTCGAAAGCCATTTGAAGAAGAAATCCGACATGGCCTCGACCTGCTCCAACTCCACGAATTCTCTCGCGGTATGGGCCTGCTCGATCGAGCCCGGGCCCATTACGACGCCGGGCAATCCGGCATCGGAGAAGACCCCGGCATCGGTCCCAAAGGCCACCGCCTCGGTCTCCGCGAGGCGACCCATCCCGGCGAGTGTCTCAAGGCAGGATCGGACGGCGGGATGTCGATCCTCCGTAAAGAGAGTTGGCTTCTTCAGATCGAATGAAACCAATTTCACGCGTTCGGAAATTCCCGCCCTCGACAACGCGGATTCGATTTCTGCTCTCGCCCCCGCGAGAGTTTCCTCGGGCAGCAATCTGCGATCGGCGACCAGGAAGGCCTGGTCGGGCACGACATTGGGGGCCTGTCCCCCTTGAATCGTTCCGATCGAGAGGGTTGCGCAGCCCGCCCCGGATTCCCCCCCGGAGCGCGCGAGTTCTTCCGCCAGGGCTTCCAACCCCAACGCCGCCCGGGCAAGATTCAGGATGGCATTCTCTCCCTCGGCCGGATTCGAAGCGTGACAGGCTCGTCCGGACGCCTCCAATCTCGCATGAGCGACGCCCTTATGTCGATTCACGACCCGCAACTCCGTCGGCTCTGTGGCCAATACCCAATCGGGTCGGCGACCCTCGAGGGCCGAGAGCACGGCGCCCATGCCGAGACTCCCGAATTCCTCGTCGGCCTCTCCGACCAGGATCAGGTTCCGGCGCAGCCCCCCCCGTTGCAGCAATTTCTCGAGGGCCGCTACCAGCGCCGCCATCCCGCCCTTGGTGTCGCAGGAGCCCCGGCCGTATAGCCTTCCCGAAGCCACAACGGGATCGAAGGGGGGAATTTCCATGCCGTCTACCGGCACCGTATCGAGGTGAGAGGCCACAACCACCGTTGTGTCCGCCCCCCCGGCGGGACGGACTTCCGCGATCACGCTGGGACGCTCCGACTCGCCGACCAATTCCGCGTCGATGGAGAGTCGGCGAAGTTGTTCGCGCAGATGCTCCGCAAATCGTTTCTCATGCACGATCTCCGGCGCAAGATCATCGCGATCCATCGGGTTCACGGACGGGATGGAGATATAGTCGCGGAGATGACGAACGCTCGGATCATGACTCGCCATGATGGCCTCCCCGTTTAGTCTCTCAGGTCGGGATTCCTCATTCAACCCCATGCTCCCCGATATTCGCCGCAATGGGCTCCGAATTCTGGCTGCGGGCGGATAGAATTCCCGGCCACCTTTCCCGGGATCGGGCTAGGGTTTATGGGAATGAGTCGGCGATCGGAATCGGCATTGGAGGCGGATCGGGTAACCCCGTATCTGGTCTCTCTTTTCGCGCTCCTGTCGACCGCCACCCTCTTCGATGGCTTCGATTCGGCCATGCTCAGCTTCGCGGCCCCGGACGTCCGGGAGAGCCTTGGTATCACGCGGGAAGAATGGGGCCTGGTTTCGGGCCTGACCCGACTTGGGGTGATGGTCTCCTTCGTCTTCCTGCTCTCCGCGGATCGTTTTGGTCGCCGAAACGTGATGATGCTCACGATCCTCGGCTTCGCCCTGGCCAATGGAATCACGGCCTTCGTCACCTCCAAGGCGGCCTTCATCATTGCCCAATTCTTCGCCCGCATCTTCCTCACGGCGGAATACGCACTGGCGGTCATCATGATCGGAGAGGAATATCCCGCGCGATTGCGCGGCCGTGCGATCGCGATCCTGACCAGCCTCGCCACGGTGGGCGTGATGCTGATGGCCAAGCTCCAACCCCACATCCTGATCGAAGAGGGCAGCCAGGGAGGCTGGCTGCATGCCACGGGGCTCACCCTGGTCACCTGGGGACAGGACTTCCTGGGCCTGGAGCATAGCAGCGAGGGCTGGCGATCCCTCTATGCCCTCGGACTGCTGCCCCTGGTCGTCGTGATCGCACTCCGATTCACGGTGCGGGAAACGCGGCGCTTCGAGGCCCAGCAACGCGGACAAAAGAAAGCGGGAGCCACGGGTTCCCGTTGGAAAGAACATCTCGAAAATGCGCTGCAGCCCTGGCAACGCCGCTACCGCAGTCGAACCGCCATCGTGGCCCTGCTCTGGAATTGCGTCCACATCGTGACGGCCCCTTCCGTGGTCTACTGGGTGATCTACGCGAGAGAGGATCTCGGCCTCACCACCGAGCAGGTGGGCGACATCGTCTTCTGGGGCTACGGGGGAGGCGTGGCCGGACATTTCGTAGCCGGTTGGCTGATCGACGGCCTGGGTCGCAAGCGAACCTGCGCCGGATTCTACATCGCTGCAGCGATCTCGATCTATTGGCTCTACCACCACCCCACACTTTTCGGCCAGTATTTCTGGATGTTTTCGACCGTCTTCTGCTTCGGCGCCGCAATGACCGCCACCCACGTCTACGCCTCGGAACTCTTCCCCACGGAGATTCGGGCGACCGGCTACGGCTGGACCACAAATTTCCTCGGCCGCATCACGGAGGTGCTGACCCCGATGGCCATCGGGGTCCTGCTCGTTCCCCTCGGAGGAATTCCGGCGGCGATTGCCGCCGTCGCGATCGGGCCCATCCTGGGAGCCATCCTGGTGCTGCGTTACGCACCGGAAACCCGCGGTCTCACCCTCGAACAGATCCAGGAATACTTCGATCGGGGCCAGTGATCCGGCCCCGATCGGTTATTCAGCGGCCTTCGAATTCTCGATCACCTTCTCCGCCAGCTTGGCTCCGAGTTGATCGTAGTGGGAGAAGCGCATGTGAAACTCGCCCTTGCCCCCGGTGATGCTCGTCAAGGTGGTGGCGTACTCCAGCATCTCGGCCATGGGCACGACGGCGATCACCACGGCGCCATGCCCCCGGGCCTCGGTGGTCTGGACGATGCCACGCCGGGACGATAGATCCCCCATCACATCACCAACGAACTCATCGGGAACGATCACTTCCACGTTCATACAGGGCTCGAGCAGAACGGGGCCAGCCTTTTCGACCGCCGCCCTGAGGGCAAACGAACCCGCCAGCTTGAAGGCCATTTCGTTGGAGTCGACCGAATGATATTTGCCATCGACGCATTCGATCCGAACATCCACCACGGGATAGCCCGCCAGGGGGCCGGCCGCGCAGGCCTCAACCACTCCCTTCTCGACGGCGGGAATCAGGTTCCTGGGGATGGCCCCCTGGGAGATCTTATCCACGAATTCGAAGCCCTCGGAACGCGGCATGGGTTCGATATTCACGTAGCAGACGCCATACATACCGGCGCCCCCGGTCTGCTTCTTCAGCTTGCCCTCGATATGCTCGACTCGCTTCGTCACCGTCTCTCGGTACGGAACCTTCGGCTTGTTCAGCTTGACATCGACGCTGAAGAGCCGCTTGAGCTTCGCGACCGTCGTCCGAATATGCAGTTCCCCCATGCCCGTGAGCAGGAACTCTCCGGTCGCGGGCTCGCGCCCGATATGGAGCGCAGGATCCTCTTCCGTGAGCCGACCCAGGGATGTGAATACCTTCTCCTCCGCGGCTTTGTCGACCGCTTCCACCGCGTAGGAAATCACGCCTGAGGGCTTGCGGGGCTCGGGAAGGCGCAGTCCCCCCTTTTCGGCCGTCAGGACATCCCCCGTATGCACATCCTTGAGCTTGGCCACGGCCACCACGTCGCCGGGTCCCGCCTCGGGAACATCCGCGTGCTCCTCACCATGAATCGTCAGTAGCTTTCCGACCCGGGTCTTTTTATCCCGGCTCACGTTCAGGACGGGAGTATCGTGTTCCAGACGACCGGAGACCACGCGCAGAACCGAGAGTGTGCCCGCATAGCGATCGATGATGGTCTTGAAGACGATTGCGGAAAAAGTTGCGTCCAGGGCGGGTTCGGCCAACTTCTCCGCCTCATCGTCTATTTCCCGGGCCGTCCATGCACCGCGATCCGCGGGAGAGGGGAGCACTTCCCGCAATGCGACGACGAGATTATCCACTCCCACTTCGGTCAGGGCCGAGCCACAGAGCACAGGCACGATGGCACGAGAGCGGATTCCCGCACTCAGCCCCCGCACCACGTCCTCGTCTCCGAGTTCACCCTCTTCCAGATAGCGCTCGATCAATTCGTCATCGCACTCCGCGGCGGCTTCCACCAACTGCTCCCTGCGACTATCCGCTTCGGCCTGGAGTTCGGCGGGAATTCCACTCTTCTTTCCGTCGCTGCCCACGGTCTTCATATGAACGAGGTCGACGACCCCGGAGAGTGAAGAAGTTTCACCGATGGGCATCGTGAGCAGAACGGGCCTGATCTCGAGGGCCTCCAGAGAATTCAGCGCAGCCTCCACGTCCGCCCGCTCGCGATCCAGACCATTGATGAATGCGAGTACGGGAATCTCCAGTTGAGCGGCCTCGGCGAGCATGCGTTGGGTACCGGATTTGGCCCCCTCTACGGAATCCACCACCAGGATGGCCGAGTCCAGGGCCTGCAGAGCCACTTCGCCGTCACCGTGGTAGTTGGTGTCTCCCGGCGTATCCACCAGGGTGAAGTGATGCTCTTCGTGATCGAAGCTGAAGATATGCGAGGTCACGGAAGCCGTATGATGCCCCGTGCGCTCCTCGGGAAGGTAGTTGAGTCGCGAAGTGCCGTCGTCCACCCGACCCGCTTCCGCGGTCGCGCCCGCCCGATGCAGAATGGCTTCCCCGAGCGATGTCTTGCCATCGCCCGAATGTCCGATGATTGCAAAGTTCCGGGTCTGCTCGACTTGAACGTTCTGCATCGCGCCGCCTTCCTCCTCGCATCCAGTGGAACACCCTGGACTTCCGATTTCAATCGTAAGATATAGCCATCCAGCGACCCCTGAGTCGACTCGATCCCTCGAATGGGCCGCAGAGCCGGATCGGCTCCCCAGATGATACTTTTTTTGGAGCGACTCGGAGAGACGAATTCCCCCCCCGCGCGGAGTTGGGCCAATCCGTGCACCAAAGCCTCAGATCCCGGGAATCCGGGAAATCGGGCCCCGGAATCGCCCCGTCCGCTCGGGGATCTCCAGAAAGTACGTAGCCGGATATGCAAAAAGGATGGCCCATTTCCCGGACGGGACCTGCGCGAGCGCGATACACTGCGGCCATTCGCCTCTTGAAAGGGCCGGAGAATCGATGGGGATCAGGGTGGCGGTGCTGGGAGCCGGATCGTGGGGCACTACCGTGGCGACCCTGGCCAGCCACAACGCCCAGACGACGCTCTGGGCCCGGCTTCCCGAACTCGCGGAGGGGATCAACCGGGATCATCTGAACCCCCGCTATCTGCCCGACCGCCCGCTTCCCTCGGACCTCTACGCCACCCCGGACATCAAAGAGGCCACCGCGCAGGCGGAACTGGTCGTGATGGGCGTCCCCTCCCACGGATTTCGTTCCCTGCTGGAGACACTGCCCGGCCTCCTGAAAAGCGGCGTTCCCATCATCAGTCTCGCAAAGGGCCTCGAGGAGGATAGCCTGCTGCGAATGACGGAGATCATCGCCGAGATCCTGCCCGGGCATCCCGTCGGAGTCCTCACGGGCCCCAACCTCGCCCGGGAGATCATGGGCGGCCAGGCGGCGGCCAGCGTAATCGCGATGGAAGATGAATCCCTTGCACAGCGGATCCGTTCGGTCTTCACGACCGGACTCTTTCGTGTCTACACGAATCGAGACGTAATCGGTTGTGAAATCGGCGGGGCCCTCAAGAACGTCATCGCGATCGCCGCGGGGATGGGAGATGGAGTCGGCGTGGGGGATAATACGAAGGCGGCGGTGATCACCCGAGGTCTGGCCGAGTTGACCCGACTTGGAATCGCGATGGGGGGACGCGAGCAGACGCTCGCGGGCCTGGCCGGGATGGGAGATCTGATCGCGACCTGCATCAGCCCCCAGAGTCGCAACCGCTACGTGGGACAGGAATTGGGTCGCGGCAGGGGAATCGACGAGATCACGCAGGGCATGCATATGGTGGCCGAGGGCGTCAAGACCTGCCGGGTCGTCATGCGCCTCTCGGATCGCTATGGCATCGAACTGCCGATCATGAAGGAGGTCTACGGGGCCGTGCACGAGGGCCGTACCGCGCTGCAGGCCTATCGCGGCCTGATCCGGATTCGGGCGGGTTCCGAAGAAGAGCCGGGCTGAGCGCCGGCGCATCGAGAGGAGGTCAAGGCCCTTGTTCGACCTGTTCCGGAAGCGGCCCGCCCGGCTCGGCAAAGCCTTCACCCTCCCCCTCGTCCTCGTCCTCGCCTTCGCATGCGCATCCCCCGCCCCGCAGCCCTCCCCACCGCCCCAGGGCTGCTCACCCGATTTTGCCTACTCGGGGGGCTGGCTCGGAGGAGATGGCGTCTACTCGGTCGATCTGCCGGGGGGGAGCCAACGCACGCTCTGGCTCTTCGGCGACTCTTTCGTGAGCGATGACGCGGAAGCGCGCAATCGCGTGGGATCCACCTTCGTGCACAATTCCATCGGCGTCTCCCGATGCCGCGACGGAAACTTCAGCATCCGATATCATTGGGGCCGGGACGAGGACGGCGCAGCGGAGGCGATGCTCGATACGGGGGATCCGGAGCGCTACTGGTGGCTCTTCGACGGCTTCATCTACCGGGACTCTCTCTACCTCGGACTCCTCGAAGTCCGGCCGGCCGAGCCCCAGGGCGCACTCAGGCTGCCCTTTCGACTGAGCGGCATGTCCCTGGCCCGAATCGACAACCCCCTGGCCGATCCCCGCTCCTGGCATCCGCAAATCGCAAGCCTCTCGCCGAGCGACGAGGCCTTTCCGGGCTCCAGCATGGTGGTTCACGACGACTCCGTCTACCTCTTCAGCTTCAGCCAACTCGAAGCCGATCGGCAGCCCCGCTTCCTGGCTCGCCTGCCCCTCTCGGCCCTGACGCCCTTTCCCGCGGATCTGTCGGCAAATCTGGAAACCCTCACTCGCGGAGGCCATTGGGGGCCCGGCTTCCTGCCCGAGCGGGCGCGGCCACTCTTCCCCGACAATGCGACGGAAATGAGCGTGGAATTTCATCCCGAATCCAGGCAGTGGCTCGCGATCTACGCTTCGCCGATCCAGGTTGCGGAGCCGGAAGTCAAAACAGCCGGCAGCCTCGGAGATGCCCCGCCCTCGAATACCGTCTACCTGCGCCGGGCGGAACGGCTCGAGGGGCCGTGGTCCGAGCGAGTGGCCGTCTACCAATACCCCGAGACCGACACGGATCCGGCGATCTACTGCTACGCGGCCAAGGGGCATCTGGGATACTCACCCCCGGGCGAAGTCCTGATCACCTACGTCTGCAATCGACGCTCGAATCCGGGCGAAGCGGCCTCGGACACCCTCGGCCAACTGCTTCGCGACATGGAGATCTACCGTCCCCGCACGACCCTGATCCCCCTTGCTCCGCCCGAGTGAAACGCGCGCGCCCCCGGCTTCATCCGAGCATCGCTGAACTGGAATCGCGAGCCCGCATCGGATCTGCCAAGCGGGAACTGAAACTCGGAGCCGACGCTGCGCGGCCGGGCCTCCGAGGAAGAGCAGCCCACTACTTCGGAGCCGCCATCCGCTCTTTCTGCATGGCCTGCATCATCTGGCGGCGCTGCTCCTGGCGCATCGCCGCGTACTCACCCTGCTGGGCCTCGCTGAGCAGGCTTTCGATCAACATCGCGGACTTCTGCCCCTCCATCTGGAGTTTCATCGCAAGGGCCATCGCGTTGAGTTCACCCGACTTGAAGCGATCTCGCAGCTTTTCCATCGCGGCCACCATCATTTCGACGGGCTCGCGGACGTCCTTCTTCTGCTCGGGCGAGAGCTTCAGGCGAGCATCCAACTCGTTCAGGACCTGCTGGACCCCCTCCTCGCCCGTCGGAATTTCCGAGAGTCGTTCGTCGACCATCTTCTCCATACTGGCCGATCCCATGCTGTCCTGGGCCCACCCCGGGCCGGGCATCGCCCCGACGAGAGTCGCCGCCAGAAAGAGCGGGAAGAACAACCCGAAAGCCCGTCTGCCGGTCGAACCCGAATCGGCGCTTCCCCCCAATTTCGCCCTCTGCTTCAGCATCTCCGATCATCCCTTCCAGCCACGAGCCATCGCGGCAGCCTGCCCGGCGGGTCTCCCCTGGCTTCCACGAAGAGGGGGTTGCCCGCCGACGGTCGTCCCAACGATAGTGCGAACTTTCCTCGATCGTCAAACGTCGACCCCGCCGAGGGGCGGAGCCGAAACCGCCCTGGATCGAAGATCGACCGACGGGATCCCCTCGGCTCCGGGACGGAATCCGAACCGATCTCAGTCGAACTTCATCGCGGGCAGCCCGTCACAACCCCGGTCGAGCAATTTGCGCCTCAGGCTCTCTCGCCAATCCTCGGGAAATTGGAAGGGATCCCTGAAGAGAGCGCAATTCGAGCCGCCCGGAAAGGGCTTCGCCGCATCCAACCTGGCCAGGATCCCGTTCCGGGTGATGATTTGCGATGACATGCGAATACCGCCGTCTTCCGGCGTATCGAGAACGATGAAATTCCCCATTCTCTTTTCGCCCGGAACGGCGTCTTCATCGCGCCAGGGCTGCCAGGCGGGCCAGGAACCATCCCTGCCGCGACCCGGGGTTCCCGCATAGGCGAACTCTGCCCAGTAGGAAAGCATCGCATCTGAAATGTATTGACGGCCGGATCGGTTTTCTTCATTAAAGAGCAGGCGCGTCAGCCCTGGATCATCGAATTTGAAATGTCCGAAGATGAACGGAATCTCCATGCCGTGACTGGCCCCGAGGAGCGCGCCATAGTCCGTCCCCAGCCGTGTCGGCTCTTCGTCCCAATCGAAGCGATAGGCGTAGACGGCTCGACCCGGCTCGGCCGCCAGGGCCGAAGCCGGCAGATCCACGCCGCGCGCCTTCCAGAGATCGCTGCCCAGACGTGAGTAGACGTCGTAGAGGTCCCGATCCCGAATTCGAAAGAAGACCTCCATGTGGTGACTCACCCAATCGGAATCCCGGAAGAGGAAGAGCTTGAGTTCATCCCGATTGCTTCCGAGCATCACGGGGAGGGATCTCCCCGGCCGTCCAGCCTTCAGCGCCTCCAGCAGGGGCGAAGCAGGCAATACCACTCCATCGCGAATCAGCCCGGGCACGGATATTCTGGAGCCCGTCTCGCCGTCGCGATAGACGGACATGATCTCCCGCGGAGTCCTGCTGCGCAGGAAGTCGGCCAATTCTTCAGCCCCGAGGCCATCGGCAAATAGTCGGGCACTGGAGCGATCCGAGGCCGAGCCATCCCCGATCAGGAGTCGCAGCACCTGCTCGCGAGCACTCTTCTTCCTTCCCGGAAGCGCGTCGTCCACATAGTGAACCGCCTCGGCGACGGATACTGAGGCCGTCGATCCGCTCTGCGCAATCGCACGATGAAAGAGGCCCTGGGCAAGCGGGGAGAGCAGCAGACTGATGACATTCGTTCCCCCCGCGGACTCGCCGAAGATCGTCACATTCCCCGGATCGCCACCGAAGAACTCGATATTCTCCTGCACCCAGCGAAGCCCCGCGATCAGGTCGAGGGTGGCGAAGTTACCGCTCGCCCCCTCGCCGGCCGGCCCACCCGCGAGTACGGCGGGATGGGCAAAGAAACCAAAGGGACCGAGGCGATAGTTGAGGCTTACGACGATCACGCGATGCCGGGCAGCCAGGATCGATCCATCGTAGAAGGCTCCCGCGTGGCCCACGGTATTGCCCCCACCATGAATCCAGACCATTACGGGCATCCGCTCGGCATGCGTGGGCAGCGAGATCAACTCGAAGCGGGGAGCCCATACGTTGAGACGCAGGCAATCCTCATCGCCGGCCAGGCTGCCGACGGGTCGATCCGAAACACCACCGAGGGAACTCGCCAGTTGAATACAGGGCGAGCCATAGGCCAGCGCATCGAGGGGCTCCGTCCAGGGGGCCGCCCGTTGCGGCGGCCGCCAGCGCAGGCCTCCGACTGGCGGGGCCGCGAATGGAATTCCCAGCCAGGCATGGCCCTGCCCTGGAACCGCAAAGCCGACCACGCTGCCCAGGGTCGTGAGCCGCTCCGATGAGACATCCGCGATCACGACCGGATCCGGTTCCTCGAGAAGAGGAGGTCCCACGATCCACCAGGCAGCCAGGGCGACTCCCAGCGCGCACAGGACCAGGGCGACTATGCCATTTCTGAGGATCTTCAACTCCCCGCCCGCTCCCGGCCTCTACAAAAGCCCTTCAAGGAGAATCGTTTCCCATCACTCTCGAGAAGGCATCCCGCGGCAGCCCTCGGCCAGGGGCGAAGCGGATGCGCGTATCGAGCCCGTCTTTCAGCTTAACCCGGATTCCCGCCGACGTCCCGAATTCCATCGGCCAGCTCCATTCACCGCTTCCCCCCGGCCGATCTGGGGAGGCAATTCGGGGGGGCATCCCGGTCGGCGAGTTTTCGCCCGCATCCCCCGGGTCATTGCACCTCGAAGAGATGCGGATCCGCGGTTTCCGAAAGTTCGAGACCCTCGTGGCGCTCGAGAGCACGCTGTACATCCCACTCGCTCTGGGCCAGGATGACGAACCTTCCCTGGCTATCCCGCACCACCTCGATGCGTTCCGAGTGCCTGAATATCTCGGGATCGAATTCGCCCCGGGGCCAACGCGCGAGTTTGAAGGGCAACGGGGAGAGCTGCAGGTCGACCCGATACTCGCTCTGCAGCCGATGGCGCATCACCTCGAATTGCAGCGGCCCCATGGCGCCCAGGACCCAGCCGGCGGCCCCCCGATCGAGGATTTCGAAGAATTGAACGGCACCCTCCTGAACCAGTTGGTCGATTCCCTTCTCCAGCGCCTTGCGCCGGGTCACCGCGGCCACCTCGACCCGCATGAAGGCCTCCGGAGAAAAGCTGGGGATCCCCAGATAGGAGAGATCCGCCTGATCGCTCACCGTATCCCCGATATGGAATAGACCGGGATCGAAAAGACCGACGACATCCCCCGGATAGGCGACCTCGACCTCCTGTCGATCGCTGCCCATGATGAGCGTCGAATTCGTGAGTCGAAAAGGCTTTCCGCTGCCGACGTGGGTCGTCGTTTCCCCCCGCACGAAACGGCCGGAACAGATCCTCATGAAGGCGATCCGATCCCGGTGATCGGGGTCCATATTGGCCTGGATCTTGAAGACGAAACCCGAGAAGGAATCCTGAATCGGATCGATTTCGCCCCGATTCGAAGTACGACTCCCGGGACAGGGCGCCAACTCGAGAAAGCGGTCGAGAAAGGGCTCCACCGCGTAGTTGGTCAGGGCGCTCCCGAAGAACATTGGCGTCTGCAGCCCCGCTCGAATGGCCTCGAGATCGAGTTCGGCACCGGCCCCATCCAGGAGTTCGAGTTCCTCGCCGACGGTATCGAGGTCGCTACCCAGGATCTCGCGCAGGTGGGGATCGTCGATCTCCCCCGCCACGACCGATTCCTCGACCCGGGTCGTGCCATGATCCCCCCCGGAGTAGAGAAGCAGGGCGCGCCTGAGCCGATCGTAGACGCCCCGGAAACCCGACCCCGAACCCACGGGCCAATTCACCGGCACGGCGTCGATGCCCAGCAACGACTCGATCTCATCCATCAGATCCAGACCGTCGCGCCCGAATCGATCCATTTTATTCACGAAGGTGAAGATCGGAATCTGCCGCATGCGGCAGACCTGGAAGAGTTTTCGGGTCTGCGCCTCGACCCCCTTGGCGGCATCCATCAACATCACGGCGGAATCCGCCGCCATCAGGGTGCGGTAGGTATCCTCGCTGAAATCCTGATGCCCCGGGGTGTCGAGGATATTGACCCGATGGTCCTTGTAATCGAAGTAGAGGGCCGAACTGCTGACCGAGATGCCCCGCTGCTTTTCGAGTTCGAGCCAATCGCTGGTCGCGTGACGCGCGGCGCGCTGGCCGCGCACCGCCCCGGCCTGGCGCAGGGCCCCCCCGTAGAGGAGCAGCTTCTCGGTCAGGGTGGTCTTACCGGCATCGGGGTGCGAGATGATGGCAAAGGTGCGCCGCCGCGCGACCTCCCGCGCGAGCGACCGATTCTCCCCCCCTGCTGCCCCTGACACCATGCGCATCTCCGTCCGGCCGCTATCCCATGGCACGGATTCGCGTCCGTAATTACCTCAGGACGCCGGTCCCGGAAAGAGCCCCAAGCGATTCCGGCCAGCCCACCGGAAGTCGCGGGCTAGGCTCCGCGCCCCAGGGCCACGGCCAGTTTGTCGGCTGTCGTCCGCCGCAGATGCTCGACGAGGGCCTCGCGCCAGGGTCCGGCATCGGCCTCCCCGGAGCGAATTCGCTCGACCAATTCCAGATTCCAGGCCCGAATCTCGTCACGCAGGGAATCCGCATCCGCGGGGGGGTCGCTTTCGACGGAAAAAAGAGAGGCGAGCCGCCGCCACTCCGCCCGGGGGCCCGCTTCGCCGACCTCGATCTCCCGGGCCACGATCCCCACCACGTTGGCCGCCACGCGGGCCTGGTAGCGCAAATGACCCTCGAGGGCGGGCACGATGTCGTCATCGATGAAACGCTGCACCGCCTGCAGGAGTTCCCGGGCATCCGGTCGATCATTCATGCCTCGCCCTCCATCAGGGCCAGCAATTCGGCTTCGGGCTCCGCGATGCGCCGCCCGAGGGAGGCCAATTCGACGGTTTTATGGGCACCGTCGAGATATGCGCGCGCCTGGGTGATGAAGACGAGGGCCAGCTTGAAATTGCCCAGGACCTCCCAGAAGCGCAGGGCCTCGAGATCTACGCTGGCTCCGCCCGCCGCCTCGTAGGCGGCCACGAACTGCTCCCTGGAGCCCAGCCCACCGGCCGGCTGATCGTCATTCCCGAAGCGCCAGGCGCGAACGCAGAGCCAGGCCAGATCCTCGACCGGATCCCCCAGGTGGGCGAGTTCCCAGTCGAGAATGGCGACCAGGCCCCGCTCGTCGAACATGAAGTTGCCCACGCGATAATCTCCGTGCACCAGCCGCGAGGCTCCGCCCGCGGGCCGATGCGCGCGCAACCAGCGCTCCGCCAGATCGAGTATCGGATGGGGTTCAACGGCCATCCCCCGGTAGCCATCGACGAGGCGCTGGATTTCCCCGGCCGCCACGTCCTCGCCTGGCGCCTGCAAGCGACCCGCCAATTGCCGGCTCTGGGGATCGATGGCGTGAATCCGCGCCAGGGTTCCCGCGAGTTGCTCGCATAACCGCCCACGGGCCTCCCGATAGCGTTCATCCCGCAACAGGCGCCGGGGAATCGCCTCTCCGGCGAGGCGATCCATGGCAAAGAAGGGGGCCCCCAGGCATTCGGAAGCAGGATCGCACCAATAAACCCGGGGCACCGGAACTCCGGACTTCCCGGCCGCCTGCAATAATTCGAATTCCAGGGCCATTCCACCTTCGAGGATGCGGCCGGGCGGGTCCTGGCGCAGGACGAGTTCGTATTTTCCGACCCTCGCGCCCCCACAGAGTTCGACGTCGAGCGACCAGAGCAGACGCGATGAGCCCCCCGCGAGACGCTTCAGGTTGTCGATCCGCACCTGGTCGCTGGAAATGGACTCCTGAGCCGCAATGAAGTCCCGCAGTCTCCGGGTCATCTGCTCGGGGGAAGGAGTGCGATGCGACCGCTTCTTTTCAGTCACCGGATACCCCTCAGCCGATCAGTCGATCAGGGACGGATCGCGCGAAAGGTCTTTACAGATATTCTTGTGGTGCGCCTCGAGGGTACCGCCTCCGATCTCGAGCAATTTCGCGTCGCGCCAGAGCCGTTCCACTACATTTTCACCCATATAGCCGGCCCCCCCCAGTACCTGGATCGCCGCGTCGGCGGCCCGCTTGGCGACCTGGGAGGCGAGCAGCTTGGTCGCGTCGGCGTCGACCCGCTGTCCCGCACGGGTGAAGGAGAGGCGACGGGCGGTATCGTATACGTAGGCCCGGACCGCACGATACTCGGCGAAAGTTTCCGCGATGTAGCGCTGGATCTGTCCGAACTCCCGAATCGGTCGACCAAAACTCTGGCGCTGAGCCGCGTAGTCGATCATCACGGCCAGGGCTCTCCGGGCGATCCCCAATCCCTGGGCGGCCAGGGTGAGGCGTTCAATCTCGAGGTTCCGCATCATATGCAGCGTCCCCTCCCCGGCTTCCCCGATCAGATTTTCGGGTGGCACACGCACGCCATCGAATACGAGTTCGGCGGTAAAAGAGGCCCGCATGCCCAATTTATCGACCCATTTCTGACCGAGTCGAAAACCCTCCATCCCCTTCTCGACCAGGAAAGCGCTGAGAGAGCGCTCGCCCGTCGCGGCATAGACGATGAAGACGTCTCCCAGGGTCTCGTCCGCCACGCCACCGTTGGTGATATAGGTCTTGACCCCCTCGAGGCACCATTCCCGCCCATCCCATTGGGCCCGCGTCCGCATCGCGAGCACGTCCGTACCGGCCTCCGGCTCCGTCATGCACATCCCGCCCACGCTTTCACCGCTGACCGCGGAGGGCAAGATCCGACGACATTGCTCCTCGCTGCCGTTGACGGCGAGGTTGTGGGCGAAAAGAAAAGAGTGGGCCAGGAGGGCCAGCCCGAAGCCGGGATCCGAGGTGGAGATCGCCTCGAGCAATTGGACGGCCGCGACCGCATCCAATTCCGTCCCGCCGAAGCGTTCGGGGATCGTGATGCCGAGCAGGCCCAATTCCCCGGCTCGTTTGAAAAGATCGAGGTTGAAGCGCTCCTCACGATCCGCCCCGGCCGCCTGGGGCTCCACCTCGCGCCGAACGAATTGGCCCAGGGTCTCCGCCAGCTGGGTGTGCACGGCGGTCGGCGTAGCGAGATCGAAATCGCGCCAGGCCTCCTCCGAAAGCATCGCCTCCGCTTCCTCGCCCTCGCCCAAGGCCTCTCCCTTTTTCGCCAACAGCTTTCGCCAACAGCTTTCGCCAACAGCCTCGAGCAGGGGTCGGAGAACCCTCTCCGGATTCGGAAAGGACCCGACCCTCCTCGCGTGCCGAATGCGAGGATCTTACCCTCTCGTACCGCGTTCGGCGATTCCCGGACCCATCGGTCGCACGCGCCCTGAGATTTCAGTGCCCGAAGGGCGAGCTACACTGGGACCATGGAGCCGAATCCGGCACTGGCCCGCTGGCTGCTGAAGAACCGCAACCCCGTCGAGAGGAATCTGCACACTCGGCTCGGCCCCGCTGCCCCCCGGGCATCGGGCCCCGAGGCCGAGACCCTGCGCCGCTTTCGCACCTTCGTGGCTACGAGCCTGATACGAGGAGAAGTCGCGGCGCCAACCCTCGACGGCCTGCGTCCCAACGAGCGCAGGGTGATGTCCCTGCTCTCGGCCTGGGTGGAAAGCGCGGCCCAACTCGCGGCTCCCGAATCCGACGCGTTGCGGCGAACCCTCAAGCCCCTCTTGGATCAATTTCGCCTCAGCCTTCGCACCTCGTCATCGGGTCGACGCAGCCGGGCGCCAACCTCCACACCTCGACGCGCGGTGAGCGGTGCGATCGATCGCGTCGCCGACGCCTTCCTGGCGATCGACGTCTCCGGCGCCACGATCGTGGACGCCAATCCCGCCGCGGGAGCCCTGCTCGGCGTGGCCCGGGATGCCCTGCTCGGCCTCGATCTGATGGCCTTCGTACCCGACGCCGAAGAGGAGTATTGGTCGAGCCAACTCGATGCCATCGCGGAGAGCGACGAGAGTCTACGCTTCGAAGCACATCTGAAAGCGGTGTCGGGCGAGGCGATCTCGATCGAGTCCAGCGTCAGCGCCTTCTCGACCCGCAGCCGCACCCTGGCCCTCATCGTCGCCCGCCTGTCGACCGGAAATTCCTCCCGGTCCGGGGCCGAGGTCGCAGAAGTCGACCCCTCGGCGCGCGGCCGGGGCCCGAAGACATTCCCGAGCAACGAATCCCCCTGAACTGAACGCCTCGCAGCGGGAGGCTTCGCAAGGGGAATCCGGGGCGACGCGGGCTCAAGGGCCGCTCGCGATCCGGTGGGCCCTCTCAGGCGCCGATCCGGCCGGAGCGCTCTTCGAGGATCGACGCCGCTTCGTCGACCATCGTCGGGATCAGATCGAAGACCGAGGGCAAGTCCTTCAGCATCCCCGCGATCTGGCCCGCCACCACCAGGCCCTGCTCGACATCGCCCTCGAGGGCTGCGGCGGGGAATTTGTGGTAGCCGATCTTCTTGCGCAATTCCTTCGGCTCATCGGTGAGCGTCTCGAACTCGGCCATATCGTCCGAGCAGGCATTGATGGCCACCCGCAGCGGGCCGGTTACCCGGCCCACCATGCGGGTATCGGTCTCGCGCAACTCGAGGAGCTTGCGTTTGTAGTTCTCGTGGATCGGAGACTCCCGGGTCGCGATGAAGCGGGTACCCATCTGGATTCCGACCGCTCCCAGGCAGAGGGCCGCGGCGAGCCCACGACCGTCACCGAGTCCGCCCGCGGCGATTACGGGCATGCCGTCGGTCGCATCCACGACCTGGGGCACCAACACGATGGTGGAAACTTCCTCGCGACTCTTGAAGGAAGCCCCCTCGGCCCCCTCGGCGATGACGCCCGTGCAGCCCGCTTCCTTGGCCTTCAGGGCCAAGGCCACGGTCGGCACCACGTGAAAGCACTCGATCCCCGCATCGCGAAAGAGCGGCGCCAGCACCCTGGGAGAACCCGCGCTGGTGGTCACGAAGGGAACCTCCTCTTCGATGGCCACCTTCGCATGTCCCTCGGCCAGGGGAAAGCCCGCCATGATGCTGATGCCAAAGGGGCGCTGCGTCAGACCACGCGTTTCCCGGATCGCCTTGCGCAGGCCCTCCGAATCGTAGTTGGCGGTTCCCATGATTCCGAGGCCCCCGGCATTCGAGACCGCCGAAACCATGGAGGGAATCGAGATCATCCCCATCGGCCCCAGGCAGATGGGATGCTCGACTCCGAGCAATTCGGTCAACGCCGTCGAGATTTTGCCCACTCCGGCTCCTTTCGAGGCCAGCCGCGTCGGCATGTCGAGTTGAGCGGCCGATCCAATGCGACTATCGCTCTCTTCACGACACGCTTTCAAGAACTCCCATGAGCATTCCGCAAAGCGCGGATTCGGCGCGAATCAATAGTTCTTGACGGCATCGTTCAATTCGATCACGACCTTCTTCGCATCGCCGAAAATCATCATCGTATTTTCTTTGAAGAAGAGCGGGTTCTGAATGCCCGCGAAGCCGGGATTCATGCTTCGCTTGATGACGAAAACGTGCTGGGCTCGATCCACTTCGAGCACGGGCATCCCGTAGATGGGACTGCTCTCATCCTCCCGGGCCGCCGGATTGACGACATCGTTGGCGCCCAGCACCAATGCCACGTCGGTCTCGGGAAATTGGGGATTGATCTGATCCATCTCCACCAGGCGCTCGTAGGAAACATCGGCCTCGGCGAGCAGGACATTCATATGGCCCGGCATCCGACCCGCGACGGGATGAATGGCAAAATTCACCTCGATCCCTCTTTCGGCCAGGGTATCGGTCAGTTCCCGAACGGCGTGCTGGGCCTGGGCGACGGCCATCCCATAGCCGGGCACCACGATCACGGAGCGGGCATTCGAAAAGATCACGGCGGCATCGATCGGGGTATAGGCGGTGACATTGCCCTGATCGACCGCCGCAGCTCCTCCCTCCACCGCCTCGGTCTGAGCTCCGAAAGCCCCGAAGAGGACATTGCCCAGGGAGCGATTCATCGCGTCGCACATGATCTTCGTGAGGATCAGCCCCGAGGCCCCCACCAGGGAACCGCTGATCACCAGGGCGCTATTATCCAATACGAAGCCCGTCGCACACGCCGCCAACCCCGAGTAGGAGTTCAAGAGGGCAATCACCACGGGCATATCCGCCCCACCGATCGGAATTACCAGCAGCACGCCGAGCAAGAGGGCCAGGCCGGTCAGGAGCGCCAGCAGCGAGACGTCCAGGGGCGCCATCCCCAACATCACGCAGACCCCCAGGGTTCCCACGGCGATCAGGGCATTCAGGTATTGCTGACCCGGATACTGGATCGGGGCACCCCGCATCAATTCCTGGAGCTTCGCGAAGGCGATCAGGCTGCCCGTCAAGGTCACGCCACCGATCAACACCGAGGCCACAATGGCCACGGGGACGACTCCCGAGGGCTCCTCCTGCCGGGTGATGCGACTCATCACCTCGCCCCCGGCCACCAGCACCGAGGCCGCTCCCCCGAAGCCATTCAATAGGGCCACCATCTGGGGCATCGCGGTCATCTCGACGCGCAGCGCCGCTACCGCCCCGATCAGACCACCCACGACGATTCCGGCGAGGACGATCCCATAGTCGACGACCCCCTGCACGAGCAGGGTCGCAACGATCGCGATCAGCATCCCCACCGCCGCCATATTGTTGCCCAATACGGCCGTCTTCGGCGAGGAGAGATTGCGCAGACCCAGGATAAAGAGGACTGCGGCCACCAGGTAGGCGAGTTGGATCAACGTCGTACCGGTCATGATTTATTCTTCGGATTCTGCTTGAACATGGCGAGCATGCGATTGGTCACCAGGAAACCGCCCACGACGTTCACCGTGGCGAAGACGATCGCCGCGAAGCCCAGCCAGGTGGCCAGGGCACCCTGATCGCCACCCGCCGCCAGGATGGCTCCTACGACCGTAATCCCCGAAATCGCATTCGATCCCGACATCAGCGGGGTATGCAACAACGGGGGAACCTTGGAGATGACCTCGACCCCCACGAATAGGGCAAGAACCAGAATCGTCAGGGCCGCAACGGCCGGCGCTTCGAGCATCTAGGCCTCTTCTCCTTCTTCTGTCGTCCCGCTTTCGACCGGGGGGAGTGTCCCACCCAGCCGTTCGCTCACGAGCTTTCCCCGATGGGAAACGATCGTTCCCGCCGTGATCTCATCCCCGAAATCGAATACCAATTCGCCCTCTTCGAGCAGATGCTCGAGAAAGGTCAGCAGATTCTTGGCATACATCTGACTCGCGTGGGCGGGCACTTCCGCGGGCAGGTTCGTATGCCCGATAATCGTAACCCCGTTCACCACGACATCCTCGTCGGCACGGGTGAGCTCGCAGTTGCCGCCCTTTTCCGCCGCCAGATCCACGATCACCGACCCGGGCCGCATATTCCTCACCGCATTGGCTTCGATCAGGAAGGGTGCGGGCTGCCCGGGCACCAGGGCCGTCGTGATCACCACGTCCGCAGCCGCCACATGCTTGCCGAGCTCCTCCCGCTGGCGCTCGTAGAATTCATCGCTCTGGGCTTTGGCGTAGCCCCCCGCATCCTCGGAATCCCCGGTCTCGAGATCGAGTTCGACGAAGCGGGCGCCGAGGCTCTCCACCTGCTCCCGGACCACGGCGCGGGTATCGTAGCCGTAGGTCACCGCGCCCAGTCGCTTGGCGCTGCCCAGGGCCTGGAGGCCGGCCACGCCGACCCCGACCACCAGCAGGCGGGCGGGCTGTAGGGTACCCGCCGCGGTCACCAGCATCGGGAAGATCCTGGGCAAAGTGGTGGCGGCGAGCAGAACCGCTCGGTAACCCGAAATGGTGCTCTGGCTGGAGAGGGCATCCATCGATTGTGCGCGGGTGATTCGGGGCATGAGCTCCATGGAAAAAGAACTCACCCCGTGGGCCACCAGGCGTTCGGTCGTCTCGGTCTGGTCGAGGGGTTTAAGGAAGCTGATCAGCGCCGCCCCCTCGCGCAGCAGGTCGACCTCATGGCCCGCCCCGGATTCCCGGGGACCGCTCACCTTGAGAACCAGATCCGCCCCGAAGGCTTCGGCGGCATCGGCGACGATCCGCGCCCCCGCCGCCTCGTAGGCCGCATCCTCAAAACCCGCCTGGAGGCCTGCGCCAGATTGAACGATCACCTCGGGCCCGAGCCCGACCAGGGATTTTACGACATCCGGCACCAGGGCCACCCGGCGCTCACCCGATGCGGTTTCCTTCGGGACACCAACAATCAATTCACTGCTCCGAGGCTCTGCGATTTTCGGCCCGGCGGAAAATCGCAGGGCTGCGACGGGCTCGCGCGCCGATCGGGGGTGCATATTCGCGCAATCGCGCCCGGATGCCAGCCCAAATCCGGGGGCCCGTCGAGAAAATCCGGAACCAGCCGGGCGCCGGGAGCCCCCGAATCGGCTGTCCCGGCCCAGCCATGGAGCGCCGCCAGCGACCGATCCCTCGTCCTCCCGGGGACCCCCCTGGCATTTGCAAGCTCGAATGACCCGACTAGACTCGCCGCCCGGCCCCCAGCAGGCGAGGAGCGAAGGCATGAGTGAACAACCCCACATCATCCGCAAGAAAACCGGCAACTTCCTCGAGGACTTCCGGCCCGGGCAACTCTTCCGGCACAAGGGCGGAAAGACGATCAGCGAGGGCCTCTTCACGACCTTCACCGACTTTTCGATGGCCACGAATGCCCTCTGCAAGAACGCCCGCTACGCCAACGCTCATGGCTACGAGGGACTCGTCTGTCCACCGGGGCTGGTGATGCTGGTCGCCTTCAGCCAGACCGTCGAGGACATCTCGGAAAATGCCCGGGCGAACCTCGAATACATCGACATGCGCTTCGGGGCTCCGGTCTACGTCGGGGATACGCTCGAGGTCGAAACCAAGGTCCTCGGCCTGCGGCCCTCGGCGAGCCGGCCGGATCTCGGCATCGTCCACGTTCAGTCCACGGCGCGCAAGGCCGTAGGGAGTTCCGACGAGGCGATCGTCATGACCTGGCAGCGCAAGGTCCAGGTCTACAAGGACGATGTGGACATCGAGGTGGAGGGCTTCCAGATCGAAGCCGACGAGGTCGCCTGCGAACTCGGACTGCCCGCCTACCAGCCCGAGACCGACTACAAGGCCCTGAGCCACCTCTCCAGCGCCGACAGCTACTTCGAGGATCTGCAGCCGGATTCCCTGATCGAACACTCGCGCGGACGAACGGTAACCGACGAGCACATCCACCTCACGGGCATTCTGGACAATACCAGCCAGGTCCACTGCAACCAGTTCATGATCGATTTGGATCCCGACCGTTATGTGGGGGGCGAATTGATCGTCTTCGGGGGCATCCCCTTCGTACTCTGCCTGGGACTCTCGGGCCCGGATGTCGCCGACAATTCCCTGGGCGACGTCGTGTACCGAACCGGGCGCCATACGGCTCCCCTGCAGGCCGGCGACACGGTCTTCGCAGCCACGGAGATCCTGGACAAGCGCGACTATCCGGGCCGACCGGACCTGGGTCTCGTCGAGGTGCGCCTGCTCGGACATAAATTCGTGGCCGATGCGGGGGCGGAACATCCGGATGCCCCGGCGGGCTGGAAGAAAGTTCGCATCTTCGAATTGGAGCGGACCCTGGCCGTCAAGCGGCGCAGCCACTACGCATGAGCGACCCTCACGAAATATGAGTCGGTGGACAAAAGACCCCTGAAAGAAAGCGGCGGCACCGGCGGATACCACACGTGCCCCGCCAGGCAGAAATTTCGAATCCAGCAATTCCGGGCCTTCGCCCGGACATCGGAGAAAATCCGCGATGCGATTCTACGAATACGAATCCAAGGCCCTCTTCCGCAAACACGGCCTGCCCCTCGCCGAGAGTCGCGTGGTCGAATCCGTCGAGGCGGCGCGAAGGGCCTTCGAGGAGATCGGCGGCCCCGTCGTCCTCAAGAGCCAGGTCCTTTCGGGCGGGCGCATGAAGGCGGGTGCCGTGCAATTTGCCGATAGCGCCGATGAGGCGGCGGCCCATTACGAGGCCATCGTGCCCATCGTGGTCAAGGGCGAAACGGCCCGCTCCATTCTGGTGGAAGAGAAGAGCCCCGTCGCCCAGGAGTATTTCGTGGCGATCACCTGGGACGGCCGCGCCAAGCAGCCGGTACTCGTATTCAGCGACATGGGTGGAATCGACATCGAAGAGGTGGCCGAAGAACATCCCGAACACGTCTCCAAGACCCACTTCTCATCGATCCTGCCCCTCTCGCCACGCATCGCCAAGGAGGCGATCGGCGCCACGGGCGTGACCGGTAGCGCACTCAATCGCCTGACCCCGGTGGTCTTCGAATTGATGAAGATCTTCCTCGAATACGATCTCACCCTGGCGGAGATCAATCCCCTCGCGAGACGTGAGGATGGAAGTTTCGTGGTGCTCGACGGACACATCGATATGGAGGCCGAGGCCCGCGGCGAACACGGAGCTCTCTTGCAGGAATTGGGAATCGGCGACGACGAAACCCGCCAGGCGCGGCCCCCCACGGAATTCGAATTGGCGGGAGCGGCCGTCAACGCGGTGGATCATCGCGGTGTGGCGGGCAACGTGGTCGAATTCGATGGCAATCTCGGCCTCGTGATCGGCGCGGGCGGAGGTTCCCTCACCCTCTTCGACGCCGTCCGCAAGCATGGGGGCAGACCCGCCAACTATTGCGAGATCGGCGGAAATCCCAGCGTCGCCAAGGCCCGGGAACTCACGAAGCTGATCCTCTCCAAGCCCGGCGTCGAAAAGATCGCGGTCATGATGAATGTGGTCTCCAATACCCGGGTGGACATCGTCGCTCGGGGCGTCGTCAAGGGATGCCTCGAAGCCGGCATGGATCCCGCTGAAACCATCGCCATCTTCCGCATCCCGGGGGCCTGGGAGGAGGAGGGATTCAAGATCCTCGAAAAATATGGGGTCGAATACTGCGATCGCAGCATTTCCATGTACGACGCCGCGGGCCGCGCCGTGGCGAAGCTGTCCTGAGCAGCGGGGAGAAGAATATGTCGATCCTGATCAGCAAGGACACTCGATTCATCGTGCAGGGCATCACGGGCCGGGAGGCCGTCAACCTGACCCGGGAGAACCTCGACTACGGGGCGCAGATCATCGGTGGCGTGACCCCGGGCCGTGCCGGGCGCGACGTCTATGGCGTTCCCGTCTACGACTGCGTGCGCGACATCGTCAAGGAATTCGGCCCGGTCGAGGGATCCGTCGTCTCGGTCCCACCGCGCTTCGCCCGGGACGCCGCCTTCGAGGCCCTCGAGAACGGCATCCGTCTGATCGTCGTCGTGACGGAAAATATTCCGCGCCGGGAAGTCGCCCAGATGGTGGAATTGGCGAACCTTCGCGGGGCCCGCATCATCGGCCCCAACTGCCTCGGAATCATCTCACCCGAGGAGGCCAAGATGGGGGGGGTCGGCGGCCCCCTGGCCAATACCCGACAGGCCTACCAGAAGGGGAATATCGGTGTCATGAGTCGCTCCGGGGGCATGACGACCGAAATCGCCTCCACCCTGACCGCCGCCGGCTTGGGCCAGAGCACCTGCGTCTCGATCGGCGGGGATGCGATCATCGGCACCACCTATGCGGAATTGATGCCCCTCTTCGAAGCGGATCCGGAGACCCACGCCATCGCGATCTATTCCGAGCCCGGGGGGCGGATGGAAGCCGAACTCGCGGAATGGATCCGCGCCCACGATTCGCGCCTGCCCGTCGTCGCCTTCATGGCGGGCCGCTTCATGGATGAGATGCAGGGCATGCGCTTCGGCCATGCGGGTACGATCGTCGAGGGCAAGGAAGATACCACGGCGGAAAAAATCAAACGCATGGAAGCAGCGGGGATCTCGGTCGCGGAACGCATCGAAGAAATCCCCGCATTGCTCCGCAAGCGACTCGAGGAGGTCTGATCCAGTGGCCGGTTTATTCATTGATGTACGGGTCGACCCCGAAGTATCCAAGGACGCGGAAATCGCACGAAAACTCGAAGAGGTCTGTCCGGTGGGAATCTTCGTCGCCCGGGAAGACGGAGTCGAGATCGACGACGACAACCTCGACGAGTGCACGCTCTGCGACCTCTGCCTGAATGCCGCACCCGAGGGCAGCGTCGAGATCATCAAGCTCTACGAGTCCTGACAGCCCGGGGGACAGGCGCTCTTCGCCTCCACTCGATTTGCTACGCTCGCTCGGCGGGCGGCCCCTCCCCGCCGCCTCATCCATCCCCTCACCACTCGTCTCAGGAGAGCCCGATGCGCAATCCCAAGGATTTCTTCCAGCCCCTCGCCCTCGGTGCCCCCGCACCCCTGCGAGAGATTCCCTTTCGCCCCTCGCGAATGATCCATTTCTTCGATCCCAGCAACGCCAAGATGGCCGCAAAAATCCCCCAGATGACGACGAAATGCGACGTTCTGCTTGGCAATCTCGAGGATGCCGTCGCGGCCGACCGAAAATTGGAGGCCCGGGAGGGACTGATCAAGATCGCTTCCGAAACCGACTTCGGGAGCTGCCAGCTCTGGACCCGCATCAATAGTCTCGATAGCCCCTGGATGCTCGACGACCTCACCCAACTCGTGGGCAGCATCGGGGATAAACTCGACGTCATCATGGTGCCCAAGGTCGAAGGGGCCTGGGATATCCACTACATGGATCGGCTATTGGCACAGCTCGAAGCCCGTGCCGGCCTCAAGCGGCCGCTCATGATTCACGCCATTCTGGAAACCGCCCTCGGCGTGGCCAACGTGGAGGAAATCTGCGCCGCGAGCCCTCGCATGCAGGGCCTCTCCCTCGGCCCCGCCGACCTCGCCGCCAGCCGACGCATGAAGACCACGCGGGTGGGAGGGGGCCATCCGGGTTATGTGGTGCGAACGGATCCCGACGCTGAAAACGCAGACGCCCCGCGAGCCACCGCCCAGCAGGATCTCTGGCATTATACCATGGCCCGCATGGTGGATGCCTGCGCGGCCAACGGCATCCTCGCCTACTACGGCCCCTTCGGCGACATCAAGGATACGCTGGCCTGCGAGGACCAGTTCCGGAATGCCTTCCTGATGGGTTGTGTCGGGGCCTGGAGTCTGCACCCGGTTCAGATCGACATCGCTCGCAAAGTCTTCAGCCCCCCGGTCGACGAAGTTCTCTGGGCCAAGCGCGTCATCTCGGAGATGGGCGATGGCACGGGGGCCGTGATGATCGACGGCAAGATGCAGGACGACGCCACCGTCAAGCAATGCCGGGTGATGGTGGGGCTGGCCGAGATGCTCGCCGAGGCCGACGAGGAACTCCGCAAGGCCTACGAGTTCTAGCGAATGGATCGCCCTTGCCGGGCCCAGGCCCGACTTCTGGAAGTCCGCGAAGCCGCGCGCTCGAGAAGATCGAGATGAGTCGATGCGGGGAAGCCTCCCTTCTCTGAAGCCCCCCTGCTCCCGAAGCCGAGCATCCAACAAGCGAGGAGATGCACTCCGATATGCCTTCCACCACAGCCAACGGCATCACCCTCGAATACGAAACCTTCGGCGAATCCGGTGCCCGGCCCCTGCTTCTGCTTCGCGGGCTCGGAACCCAGATGATCCAATGGGATCCCGCCCTCTGCCAGAGGATCGCCGAGGCCGGCCATCGCCTGATCATCTTCGACAACCGTGACGTGGGCCTGTCGACCCATTTCCACGACGAGCGGGCGCCGTCGATGGCGGAGATTCTCCAGGCCCGGGCCGCGGGCGAGAAAGCCGATGTCCCCTACACCCTCGAAGCCATGGCCGCGGATGTCATCGGCCTGATGGACGCCCTGAACCTCGGCTCGGCCCACGTCGCGGGGATTTCGATGGGCGGGATGATCGTTCAGCAGGCGGCGATTCAATATCCCGGGCGGGTACGAAGCATGACCTCGATCATGTCGAGCACGAGTGAAGCGGGGCTTCCCGGGCCGACTCCCGAGGCCCAGGCGGCCCTGATCGAAGCCCCGCCGAGCGAGCGCGAGGCCTACCTGGACTACAGCGTCCGCATCGGCCGAGTCTTCAGCGGCGACGGATTCCCTTACGACGCCGTGCGGCAACGCGAAGTCGCGGGACGGGTCTACGACCGCGCCTTCGATCCGGCCGGGGTCGCGCGGCAGATGGCCGCCGTCGTCGCCTCGGGCTCACGCGCGGAGGATCTGGCCGGACTGCGGGTGCCCGCCCTGGTGATCCACGGCGGCTCCGATCCCCTGATCCCCCTGGCCGCGGGCCAGGCCACCGCCGACGCGATTCCCGGGGCCGAGATGCTGGTGATCAAAGGCATGGGGCACGACTTGCCCCCCGGCTCCTGGCCGGCCATCGTCGAGGCCCTCGCCCGACATACCGAGCGCAACGAGCCCGCCTGAAGCGAGGACCTGCTGCTAGTCGATCAGTTGGATGACTCCCATCGCCTCATCGACCGCCGGATCCACCACGCAGGGGACCTCGTAGTCCACTCCCTCCACCTGCCAGCCATAGAGCATCGCATGCTCACGTTTGAAACGTTCGAGGCCGAGACGCGTGATCTCAGCGGGGGGGCCCACCTCGCCCCGCGCCCAGAGTTCCGCGATCGCTTGCTGCAGTTTCGGCTCGAGTTCGTGACCATCGAGACGCAGACGGCCCTCGGCATCCAGGCGGTCCCGCCAATTCCCCCGCACATCGTCGCCACCACCCTCACCGTCTCCGCCGCCGCCGTAAAGGGCGCGTGCGAAATCGATCCCCACATCCATCGGATCCGCGTATAGCCCGATCCCGGTCTCCGCACAGCCGAGATAATCCGCGATGTAGCGGAGCATGGCCGGGATCGCGACCGAGGCCGTGGTCACCACGGCGGGATTCATCACGCTGAGCGCCCTGCCCCCGACTGCCTCAGACACGCGGGAATCGAGGGCCCGGGTGGTCGCATCCACGTGTTTCTTCGCCTCTCCCAGGGAGCCGTCCCAGTAGATGCGGCGCAGGGCGGGCAACTCCGGGCCGATATAGGAGAGAGCCGTCACGAACATCCCCTCGGCGGCGAGGTCGGAGTAGAGGAGAGCGTTCACCCACATCTCGAGATCGTCGCCGCCCATCACGCGACGCGTATGCTCCACCTCCAACTCACTCGCGGAGGGGATGGTGATGGGACCCAACTCTCCGGACCTGAAATCGAGACCCACCACCTCGAGGGGATCGCCGAGAACGTGCAGGGCCGAGGTCCACTTCTGGCCCAGGTGCTCACGACGGGGGGCCGCGAGGCTGTAGAGAAGGAGATCGACCTTCAGGCCTTCACGACGCAAATCGGCCACCACGCGATCCCGGGTCGCGGCCGAAAAGGCGTCCGCGAAATAGCTGCGGTAGGCCGAATCGCCGGCGTGCAGGGCCTCGGTCAGGTACCAGCCCGGCGAACTCATGGCCACCTTCTCCCCGCGGAAGGTCGGGGCCGTCTCGTAGCCCACGCCGATGATTCGCTCGAAACCCGCCTCGCGCAGGGCGATCGCGGCCGAACTCCCATAGCCGAAGCTGGTGCTGCCGAGGATGAGTGCCGTTCGGCCCGCGGCGCCGGGCAGCGGTTTCTCGAAGGCCGCCGCGGCCCGCTCGCCCTGGCGCCGGACGAGCATTCGGCAGCCCTCGGGATGTGCGGTGAGCACGAAGAGGCCCCGGGCCCTCGGTGTATTCATGACGAGTTCGGTCACGCCAACTCCCTTTTATCGAAACGCGCAGACTATGACGCAGACGATCCATTCATGCCTGCCGGCCCGCTCTCCGCCTCGCCTGGGCCGCGCGCGGAACTCTCCGTGGGCGCTTCAATGGACAGCCTCTATTGATTGGCATACGATTTATTGGCATACGATCTGCCGACTCTTCGGACGCGATCCCCCGACACCCGCCCTCGACCCAGCCCAGAGGAGATGACATGGCCCCCACGGATGGTCTCGATTTCATGGTCCGCAGGCGGGATTGGCAGCGGACACGCTTCGCCAAGGGCTCCGGGGAGATCGAGCCGGGGCCGGGCCAGGCGCTCTTTCGCGTGGATCGCTTCGCCCTGACGGCCAACAACATCAGCTATGCGGCCACCGGCGATCTGCTCGGATATTGGCGCTTCTTTCCCGCCCCAGAGGGTTGGGGACGGCTGCCCGCGATGGGCTACGGCGAGATCATCGCCTCGAAGCACGCCGACGTGGCGACGGGAACCCGCTGCTTCGGCTTCTACCCGATGTCGAAATACCTCCTCATCGAGCCCGCTTCGGCGAGCGATACTTCGATCAGCGACGGGGCGGCGCATCGCGAGGGATTGGCCCCGGTCTACAGCCAATACCTCCCGACCGGGAGCGACGAACTCTATGCCGACGATTGGGAGGATGAGACCATGCTCCTGCGGGGCCTCTTCATGACTTCCTTTCTCGCCGAGGATTTCCTGGCCGACCACAACCTCTTCGACGCCGAATCGGCAATCATTTCCAGCGCCTCCTCGAAGACCTCGATCGCCTTGGCATTCCAGATCTCCCGGCGAGCGAAGATCCGGGCAATCGGCCTGACCTCGAAGAAGCACCTCGATTTCGTCCGCGCCCTCGGATACTACGACGAGGTTCTCGGCTATGACGACATCACCTCCCTGCCCGCGACCTCCCCGGCGATCTTCGTCGACATGGCGGGAAACTCCGGCGTATCCCATGCCGTGCACCGACATCTCGGCGCGAATCTCAGGTATAGCCAACGAATCGGGGCGACCCATTGGGATGCAGAATCGGATCACGAGGAACCCCCTGGGCCGACGCGAGAATTCTTCTTTGCGCCCTCCCAGGTGGAAAAAAGAACACGGGATTGGGGAAGGGATGGCTTCCAGGAACGCCTGGGCGGCGCCTGGAGAACTTTCCGCGAATCCAGTCGGGACTGGCTCGAAGTCGAGAGGGGCCATGGGCGCGAGGCCGTCGAACGCGCCTATGCCTCGACGCTCGCGGGTCGTGTGCCCCCGAATAAGGGCCACGTCCTCTCGCTCTGGGAGAATGCCTAGGGGAAAGAGCTTGCTTCCGAGCCCCGGAATCGGATTCTTCGGCCTTGCCCCGAAGAATTACAAAGAGGAGAACCAACGAATGAACGAAATCATGCCGTACGAAAAGAAGTTCATCGATGTATTGGGCAAGCGAATGGCCTACCTGGACATCGGCGAGGGAGATCCCATCGTCTTTCTTCACGGAAACCCGACTTCTTCGTATTTATGGCGCAATGTGATTCCGCACCTTGAGAATCACGGCCGCTGTATCGCCCCGGATCTGATCGGCATGGGGGATTCTGAAAAGCTCGAGGATTCGGGCCCCGATCGCTATCGCTTCGTCGAGCACCGACGATACCTGGACGCCCTGCTCTCCAGCCTGGATCTCGGCGAATCGATCACCCTCGTGATCCACGACTGGGGATCGGCCCTGGGCTTCGACTGGGCCAACCGGCATCGGGATCGCATCCGGGGCATCGCCTACATGGAGGCAATCGTGGCTCCCATCGATTCCTGGGATGACTGGCCACCGCCGGTTCGTCCCGTCTTCCAGGGCTTCCGATCCGAGGCGGGAGAAGAGATGGTCCTGGAGCAGAACGTCTTCGTCGAAAAAGTACTTCCGGGCGCGATTCTACGAGATCTCTCCCAGGCCGAAATGACGGAATATCGGCGCCCCTTCCTCGAGCCGGGCGAGGGACGACGGCCCACGCTCACATGGCCCCGCGAGATCCCGATCGCGGGCGAACCCGAGGACGTCGTCGAAATCGCCCGGGACTATTCGAATTGGCTGGCGGAATGCGAGGTTCCCAAGCTCTTCATCAACGCCAGACCGGGCGCCATTTTACGGGGGAAGGCGCGAGAGAATTGCCGCAAATGGGCCCATCAGGAGGAAATTGAAGTCGCGGGGGTTCACTTCGTCCAGGAGGATTCCCCGGATGCGATCGGTCGTGGCATCGCGAGCTGGTTGGACGGACTTGCCAGCGCGGGGTCATGAGCCAGGACGCGGAGCGGGTGCGGATCCTTCTGGATCCGGAATCGGGAATCGACGCCGGCGCGGCCCGGGACTGGGCCGCACGCCTCGAACTCCCACTCTGCGGACCCGACGAAGCCGGCGGGGATGAGTTGCTGCTGGCGGCCGGCAGCGATGGACTCGAATTGCGACGCGGGGCCGGGCGCCGGAACGGCTACGCGCGAGTCGATCTGGCCCGACGCGCCCTGGCGAGCCGCTCGGGCCGGGCCGGATCCGGAGAAATCCTGCGCCGCGCCGTGGGACGAAAAGCCAGCTTCGTGGTGGATGCCACCGCGGGTTTTGGGGATGACGCCATCGCCCTCGCCGGCCTGGGCCATCGCGTATTGGCCTTCGAGCGCTCTCCGATCGTCGCCGCACTTCTGGAGGACGGCCGGCGACGGGCGCTCCAGGATTCCCGCCTGGGGGAGATCGCCGGGCGCCTCGAAGTTCGCCGGGGAGACTCCCTGGAACTTCTGGAAACACTCGACGAAACTCCCGATGCAGTCTATATCGATCCCATGTACCCGGAGTCGGCCCATACTCCATCCGCCCTGCCGCCACTAAAAATCCAGCTGCTGAAACGCCTGGCGGGAGCCGACACGGATGCGGCCAGCCTGCTCGAACGGGCTCTCGGGATCGGCGCCCGCCGGGTGGTCGTCAAGCGCCCCCTGCGAACCCCGGCCCTGCCCGGACCTCGCTCCACGAGCCACGCGGGCAAGCTCGTGCGCTATGACGTCTATCAGGCCCTTGGGAACTCCGCCTCGAAATCCCGCAAGGGCATTCCGAAGACCGGGAGCGACGCATACGATGAGTGAGAAATGGTTTCACGTGGAGGCGATTCCCAACCGGGGCGAGAAGTTGCTGCTTCCCGTCGAGGAGACGCAACACGCGAGTCGCGCCAGGCGGCTGCGACCGGGCAGCGAGGCCGTCGTCAGCGATGGGGCGGGGATCACGGCGCAAATCGTCCTGGGAGAGATCGAGGCGAATCGCGCCAGCGCGACCGTGATCGAGCGTACTCAGCACCCTCCCCCCGCACGCGGCCTGCACCTCGCCAGCGCCCTCCCCAAAGGAGATCGCCTCTCGACCCTGCTGGCCATGGCCACCCAGCTCGGGCTGACCGCCTTCACACCACTGCTATCCGAGCGAGCCGTAGTTCGACCCGCGGCGGAGACGCCCGCGCGCTGGTATCGCATCGTGCACGAGGCCTGCAAGCAGAGCCGACGGCCCTGGTGGCCGACCCTGCACCCGCCCGCTTCCCCCCTCGACGTGGTCCGAAAGGCGAGTGCCGACGAGATCAGCCTGGTGATGGATGCCTCCGGGGCAGAACCCGTCGAAGCGCTCCTCGCGGAGGACTCCCCCCTGCGAATCCTGGTCGGACCCGAGGCCGGATTCTCCAGCCGGGAATTGGCGCAGCTGGAAGGCGCCGGTGCCCGGAGGATGCGGCTCTCCTCGGGCATTCTGCGGATCGAGACGGCCGCGGCCGCAGCCCTGGCCCTCTTCGCCATCCACTCCTGAAGAAGTCTCCGGCCATCCCTTCCGCTCCGAAAGCGGCAGGCGATGAAGAAATCCGAAATGGCGACTCAGGAGAGTTCGAGCATGCGCTCGATCGGCTTTCGCGCGGCCTCGGCAATCTTCGGTGCGACCGTGACCTCGGGACCGAGATCCCGCATGCAGAGGTAGAGTTTCTCGAGGGTATTGAGTCGCATGAAGGGGCATTGGCTGCAGGAGCAGGACTCATCGCTGCCCGGAGCCGCAATCAACAGCTTCTCGGGCGCCTTCTGACGGATGGCATGGAAAACACCTTCTTCGGTGGCCACGATCGAGGGCCGATCCGGAGCTTCGATGGCCCGCTGAATGATGCCGGTGGTGGAGGCCACTAAATCCGCCTGATCGAGCACTGCCTGATCGCATTCGGGATGGGCGAGCACGTCGGCGTCGGGATATTGGATCTTGAGGGCCGCCACCCCCTTCGCGCTGAATTGTTCATGAACCACGCAGGCCCCCTGCCATACGATCAGATCATCCCTTCCCGTTCGCTTCGACACCCAGCGAGCCAGATGTCGATCCGGGGCAAAGATCAATGGCTCGCCGGAAAAGGATTCCACCATCGCGACCGCATTCGACGAGGTGCAGATCAGATCGCTCATCGCCTTGACCTCGGCGGAGGCATTGATGTACGTGAGGACGCGGGCCTCGGGATGCCGGGCCGCGAAGGCGCCAAATTCCTCGGCCGGACAGCCGTCGGCAAGGGAGCAACCGGCCTCGATATCCGGCACCACGACCTTCAGCCCGGGATTCAGGATGGCGGCCGTCTCGGCCATGAAGTGTACGCCGCAGAAGACGATCAGATCGCAATCCGCCCCTTGGGCGGCCCTCGCCAGGGCCAGGGAATCCCCGACCACGTCGGCGAGATCCTGGATCTCATCCTCCTGGTAGTAGTGGGCGAGCAGCAGCGCTCGACGCTCGCGCTTCAATTCGATAATCGCCGCTTCGAGATCTTCGGGAATATCCGTGTACTGCTCGATCATGCTTCGTCCCTGCAGCGCCTCACCCGACCCATCTCGGCATGAAGTCGAGGGGCGTAGCCAACTATGCAGATCGGTAGAATAGCGCAGGTGATAAGACTTCTCCTCTGATCAGCTTCGAATCGACAAGGCCCCCCGGCCGAAAGGCTCTGCCCGCTCGACGCCTCCCCGAATCCCGAGGCCTCGAGAAGCCATCCCGACATCGGCCTTCTGCCGCTGAATTGCATCCAGGCGAATTCCCGCCGCTCTTTCAGCCCGTGAGTCGATTCACGCGCCGACGTTTCGGAGCGTAGAGGATGTCCAGCAGACCGTTGAGCTGAAATTCGAGGATTTCGTCGGGATACCACGCCTCGATATTCGTGCGTTGAATCTGCAGGGCATCGTCCCCCGCTCGAATCGGGAAATTATTCGTCATAAAACTCAGGCGATAGCCCGCCTGGCGAATGCCGCTGGCTGCAGCCTGACTATACGACGACTCCTCTCCCCCAACCCAGCAGAAGACATCGACCTCATGCCGAAGTTGCCCCTCCAACTCCTTTTTCGAGACGACGATCTCCGCTTCGAGGGCCTCCGAATTGAATCCCGATCCCAGACGTGCATGATGCAGGGTATGGGATCCGATCACGTGCCCCCTGGCGTCGAGATCACGAATCTCATCCCAGGTCATCGCCAGCCGCTCGTCATCGCGAGCCAGTGCCGCAATGGAGTGTTGGGTGGCAAAATCCCGCTGTTCCCCGGCCGGAGCATCGACAAATTTCGTGGGCACGAAGAACCAGCCCGTGAATCCATGTTTTTCCAGCAATGGGGCCGCATATTCGGCATGGGAGCGAAGTCCATCGTCGAAGGTGATCACCAGTCCCGGACGACCTTCCTTCCAGTCGCCGCGGAGAATTCGATCCAACTCGCTCCGCCCCACATTCAGATAGCGCTGCCGGAAATAGCGCAGCTGCTGCTCGAATGATTCGAGCATCTCCGAAGAAATATCGTGGTAGTTGATGACCCGTGCATGAGGCCCGAAAGCCCGATTTTGCACTGCCGCCAGAATTGCGTTCAGGCCGGTCCTTTTAAAGAGGCTCGCCAGGAGGCGCTTCTTGGAGTTGAGCTGATTCATCCTCAATGCATCACATAGACGAATGGATCCAATTCATCTTCCGACTCATGCGAGGGCCGCAATTCAGCGGCGAGCCTCATCAGGTCGGGGACGAGTTCGGAGAGCTCATGCAGACCGGAGGATTCGAATCTGGCGATCAGCAGCCCTTCCAATTCGGCGCAGGACAACTCTTCCAGATCCGGAACCTCGCGGGGGGGCTCGTTCCAACTCGATCCCGAAGCCCCTTGATCGAGAAGCTCCACTCCCCGAGCCGCAAGACTCCGCGCCGCCGGATTCAGGCGTTTGCGCCAGAACTTCCTGAGCCTCTTTTCATCAGTCGAGTTCATATTCTTCCTTCCAGGAGTCGTCTTCCGGGATTTCGGGCTGCTCGTCCTTCAGGAGCAGACAATTCTCCAGGATCAATGCATCCATTGCCGTTCGCTGGAAGCAGCGATATGCATCCTGGGGACTGCAGACGATGGGCTCACCCCGGACGTTGAAGGAGGTATTCACCAGCACTCCAAAGCCCGTGAGGCTCTCAAAATCCGAAAGGATACGGTGATAGAAGGGGTGATCGATGCCGTCGACCGACTGCACGCGAGCGCTGTAGTCGATATGCGTTACCGCCGGAATATCGCTCCGCGGCGCACGCACCATCGCGAGCAGATCCTCCGACTCCGGATCCCTCTCGAAGGGCAGACATCGATCCTTCTTCACGGGCGCCACCAGGAGCATATAGGGACTCTCTACATCCAGGTCGAAGAAGTCAAGCATCCGCTCACGCAGAACCGAAGGAGCAAAGGGTCGAAAGGACTCGCGATACTTGATCTTCAGGTTCATCACCGTCTGGGTATCGGCACTTCTCGGATCTCCCAGGATCGACCGGCCACCGAGGGAGCGGGGGCCGAATTCCATCCTGCCATGGAGAAGGCCGACGACCTTGCCTTGCGCCAGCAGTTTCGCTGCCCGAGCGGCCAGGTCGCTCTCCTTCGATATCAGATGATAGGGATAGGATTCCCGATCGAGAAAAGCCTTGACCTCGGCAGGCCCGAAGCGAGGACCCAGATAGCTTCCCTGCTGGCGATCCCGCCCATCGGAATTCAGAGCCCGCACGCCGCCGAACTTCTGATAGGACGCAAGCAAAGCCGCGCCCACTGCCCCCCCTGCATCCCCCGCCGCCGGCTGAATCCAGACTTCTTCGAAGATTCCCTCGCGCAGGAGTTCACCATTTGCAACACAATTGAGCGCCACCCCACCGGCGAGACATAGCTTCGAGCAGCCCGTCGTTTCACGCGCTCTTCGCGCAAGCCCCAGCACCGCAGTCTCGGTCACCTTCTGGATCGACGCCGCGATATCCATTTCACGTCGACCGATTCGCGCCTCGGGAGTGCGCGGCGGACCTCCGAAAAGCTCATCGAATTTCGCATTTGTCATGCGATTGGAGTCGATATAGCCGAAGTATTCGAGGTTCAGCCGAAAGGAGCCGTCCTCGTTCAACTCGATCAGGTTGTCACAAATCAGATCCACGTAGCGGGGTTCGCCATAGGGAGCGAGGCCCATCAACTTATACTCCCCCGAGTTGACCTTGAAACCTGTGAAGTATGTAAAAGCGCTATAGAGCAGGCCCAGGGAATGTGGGTAGCGAATCTCGCTGACCGCTTCGAGCGCCACATCGCTTCCCCGATGAATACTCGTCGTCGCCCACTCGCCCACGCCATCCACGGTCAGAACGGCGGCCTCGTCGAATGGCGAGGGATAGAAGGCCGATGCGGCATGAGAAGTATGATGCTTCGCAAAGAGGATCGGAACGTCGATGCCCAGCCTCTTGCGCAGCAGATCCGCTATGAAAGGTTTTACTCCCAAGAGAGTGGGCGCGCTTTTCATCCAGACTTCATTACCATTCGCAGCGCCCGATGCGATGGAGCATAGGGCGCGCTCCAGGGTCAGAAGACTATTGTCGTAGAAGACCACCGCATCGAGATCATCGGCTTCGATAAAGGCTTCTTCGAGGCAATAATTGATCGCGCTCTTCGGCAGCCGGGGATCGTGTTTCTTCCTGCTGAACCTCTCCTCCTGAACTGCGGCGACGAGCTTGCCGTCGCGCACGAGGGCCGCAGCAGCGTCGTGGTAGAACGCGGAGATCCCGAGAACGTGCGAACTCATCCGCCCACCCCACCCGGAAGAGAAGAGCGAACGATCGTCGCGAGGGATTCCGCCAGGGCCCGATGAGCCTCCGGGGTGGGATGAATATCCACTTCGAAGCGAAAATTGCGGCGTTCCTGTGGAGAGTATTCGAGGAGATCATCCAGGGGATCGTGAAGAATTGCCCCGGAGGCTGCCGCCACTTCCTGAAAGCGCGCCCGGTAGGCCCCCGCCGAAGAGGTCTCCTCCACATGCTGATAGAGCGGCAGCGGAAGCAGGACGACAGGGCGCGTGGCCTCGCCGATCCAATGCCTCAGGATGGCCGACATCAGCTGCCAATGCGGCCCGTCTGGATCGCCATAATCGGGGACCGGATCGTATTGCGTCATTTTCTGGGCCCACTTCTTCGCCCCGGGGCCCATGCGGTTGATGGCCGTGCGGAGCCATGGCAATCGCCCTCCCCGATCGACCTGCTCCGAGGGAAGATCCGCTTCGGCCACCGTGCCCTTCGGAACCGGAACGTGATGAAGAACCAACTGCCCCTCCTCGAGGGAATAGTAGGGCTTCGCCAGGCATCGCAACTCGCCCTCGCCCGTCTCGGCCACGCGATAACGCGCGGCCACTCTTCGAATGTTCTCGACCAGTACCGCGATGATCAGAAGGTCGTGATCGGTATTCGCCGCCAGTTCGCGAAAGATGAGGTATTGCTGGTCGGTTCCGGAGCCGGGCAACCCGTAGTTCCAGACTTCGACGTCATCGACGAGGCTTTCGAGTTGATCGCCATATCGCTTCTTGTTGCTCACTCCGTCGCCCGCGGTAAAGGAGTCCCCAAAGAGAAGGACACGCCGAATGCCCGACCGCCGAGGAGCGTCGAATTCATGCTCAGAGCGAAAACCGAGACCGTTGGTCCGCACGAGATAGCCGCCGTCTTCATGCTCCATGCGAGCCTTGAGACGCGGGATGAAGCGATAGCCGAGCATCGGATCGTACTCGAAGAGTTGGCGGTTCATTTCCCTGTCTCGGTCCCGACCTTTCGCCGGAATATCCACCAGAAAAGGCCACTCGCGGCGGCGTCGGCTCAGATTATCGTACCCGTCCTCGCGCTGCAAAGCAGGAATCTGGCCTTCTGCCTGTAGCTGGCGGGCTTGGATTCATATCCCCTGGCGAGAATTCAACTTCGGACTCATCGAATCTCAAGGCCGGCTGCCGAGGCCCATATGCGATACCCGGGATCCTGAAGGTCATCCCTTTTTTCCAAAATCCGTCTACATTATCCAGGCAAGCGGCCGACGCTTTCGGCATCGGATCGGGACCTCCCCTCAGCCATCGGAGCAGCGGAAAATCTTGGGAAGAGAAGAGAGCATCTCCTACGAATTCCCCAAGCATCCGTGGGAGTGGGAATACATCGGAAGAAGAGCGATCGGTCGTTTCATTACGGAATTGGAATTGATCGATGAAGCCGGGCGACGCATCCTCTGGAATGCCCGACGCCACCGCAAAGGCCTCGGGGCGCTCACGGACGAGAAGCGGGCCGATACCGACGCCTCCGCCCGGAGTCTGAACCGCGCGATTGCCTGCCTCTTCATCGTGGGTTCCGCGCTCTTTCTCTGGGCCAGCATATCGAGTCTGCTCGATCTCAGCCTTCCCTTCACGCAGGATCTATTCTTCTTCATCGGCTCACTCTTCTTTACGCTGGCCGCCTACCTTCAATATCTGCAATCCATCAACAATGGTGAACAAGTCGCGGGCGGATCCGAGAAACTTTCGCGGCGTTGGTTCGCATGGCAGCCCCACCGCATGGACTTCTGGGTCACGACAACGCAGCTCGTAGGCACGCTATGCTTCAACTTCAATACCTTTGATAGCTTCATCAGCCATACGATGGAAGAAAACCTCCTGGCTGTCTGGCTCCCCGATATTCTCGGCTCGATACTCTTCCTGATCTCGGGATTCTCCGGCGTCGTGGAATTCAATCATCGGATCATCTTCTGGCCCGGGCGCTCTCTGCAATCTTCCCTCACCGTCATCGGCCTCTGGGGATGCCTGCTCTTCATGGGCTCTGCCATCCTCGCATTGATGGCCATCCTGCTCCCCACGAGCGAGTCAATCCGATTTTCCCTGCTGCTGACGGGCGCGGGGGGCCTTGCCTTCTTGAGTTCTTCGCTGCTCATGCTCTTCGAGCGCTAGTCTGCCTCGACCCGGCACTCTCCGGTAGCCGGATTCATCCGCATCCGAGACGCTGCCAGGACTCGTATCGCGGATGCAAGAGTTCCCGATACCCTCGACTCGAAAGATATCCCCCCCCCGATCAGGGAGCGGTGTGGCGCGAAGCGCGGAGCTAGCGGTCGGCGCCGGGCAGGCGCGTAAAATCCGCGGGGCGGCGCTCCCGAAAGGCGGCGATGGCCTCCCGATTGGCGGGCCCCCGGACCAGGCTTCCGAAGGTAACCTCCTCCCGCTCGCGTGCTTCTCGCACCGAAGCCAGCCGGGCATCGAGGAGCAACTTCTTCGTTCCCACCAGGGATGCGATCGGCATCCCGGCGATCTCGGCAGCGATCTCGAGGGTTTGCGGCAGCAATCGCTCACTCGGCACGGAGCGATAGGCCAGGCCGATCTCCACCGCGCGCTGCGCTTCCAGCCAGGACGTGGTGTAGAGGAGATGCGCGGCCCGCTGCCAACCGATCGTCGCCGGAAGCAGGTATGAATTTCCGGCCTCGACCGTCACGCCCAGACTCACGAAGGGTGCCCGGAGCCGTGCGCTCTCGGCCATCAGCACCAGATCACAATGGGGCAGCATCGTCAGGCCGATGCCGACACCGATGCCGTTGACCGCCGCGATGAGCGGCTTCGGAAAAGCCTCGAGGGCCTCGATGAAGGGGGGAAAGCCGCGGCGCTCCCCCTTCGGGTAGCGCTTCGGTCGTTCGAGTTCTCCCAGATCCTGTCCGGCACTGAAGGCGCGACCGGCGCCCGTGACGACGACGACCGCGACCTCTTCCGATTCCGCGCTTCGGGCCAGAGCTTCGCGAAAGGCGTCGTAGAGAGCGTCGTTGAAGGCATTCAGGGCATCGGGGCGGTTGAGCGTGAGGAGGCGTACTCGGCCGATATCTTCGATGCGAAGGGGCTCGCAGTCCTGATCGCTCACGGCCGCGGCTCCACCCGCTCGGGACTTCCCGACCAGCGCCAGGCAACCGTCGGACGAGACAAGCCCAGCATCATCCCACCGAGCGTGGCGGGATGCAGGAATACGGTATCGGGCCAGCCCCTCCTGCCCTCGGGCCCCGGATCGGATGTGAAGGCCAGACCGCGCTCAATAGCCCGCTCCTCGACTTGATCGAGGATCGGACACTCGCCAAATGCCATGTAGAAGACCTCCCCGAAGCGGGCAAAGAAGCGGCCCATCGTATTCTTCTCGGAGTTGGGCGTGATCACCTCGAAGCGTCCCAGCTGCCCGCGCTCAAAGAGAGTGAGCGCTCCCCGATAGCCGTAATGTGATGAATCGATCGGAACGAAAGCCTCCGGGTCGAGGGCGAATAACTCGGCGCAATTGCGAATGGCGGCATCGGCATCCGATACGAGAAGCGTCGTCTCGTAGAGGAAGTCGACGGCACCGACGGGTGCCAGTGCCTCATCGGGACTCAAAACGGTTCGAAACCCCGCCTGGCCAGCCGCCGCGGGATCCACGAAGGCCTGGCCGGCCTCGACCACGGCCTCCACCCCGCGGCCCCGCAGATGAGATACCAGGCGAGCCAGATCATCCGTTGCCGCACCGGCCGCGTAGAGATGTGCGCCCCGCTTGCTGATGGCATCGGAGAGAGGGCCCGCACCATCCGGCTCCAGCAATTCGACAAAGCCCCGGCCCAGGCGCAATCGCGTCCGCCGTGCGCCGAGGCAGATCACCCGATCTTCCCCGGCCGGCTCGGCTCCCAACAACTCACACCAGTTCGTAGCGGCCGCCGCACGATCCGGCACGGCCAATTGAATGCGATCGATTCGATTCAGCATGAGCTGACCTCCGAAGAAGATGTTATCACCGATTCGCATCCGCCCATGCATCGATCCGGGGCTACTCGCGGGCCGAGGCGGAACGGCCCCTCCCGATGCCAGGGCCATGGATGCGCCCCCGGGAGTACCGACGGGGGGCGCTGCCGGGAGCCACCGAAGGCTCGACTCGATCCGCCGGAATCTCGGCGAGCGCTTTCAGTGGGTCGAGTTCTCTCCGCGGCGACAGGGCCCAGGCGTCAAAGAGTTTCCGACCGGCCCCGGAGTTGCTCCGGAAGAAGTCGTGGAAGCCATCGCTGATCTCCCCTCAAGCGGGCCTCGATCCCCCTGAAAGATCGCTCGGATCGACGGCGTCGGGGCCGTCCGGGCTCGGCACCTCCCGGAGTCCGGCCACCTGCGACCCGGCCTCCGAAGCGATGCCCGCCGCAGTGGGGGATTCCCCGACGCGATCCAATTCCCGCAGCAGATCGGCCAGACTCGTCTGCGAGGGGGGGCTCGCCGGGCGATATCCCCTCCCTCCTCCTTCGATCTCCGTCAGGACGAGGATCTCGGCCGCTTCCAATCTGCCCAAGATCTCACGCAACCCGGGCAGGGGCGCCTCCAGGAGACCGGAAAGCTCCTCGGCGGATTTCGGACGCTGCCCGGCTTCGAAGTCGGCACCGATGGCGCCGATCAGCCGCAGCGCCAGCAACTTCCTCTCCGCCGGCCCCGTCGGTTTGAGGCGCAACCCCTCGCGATAGTCGGCGATATGCTGATGCGCGAAAGCGATCTCAGCCCCGAAGAGTGCTACGACCCAGCAGACGTAGAGCCACGTCAGTACCAGGGGCAACGCGACCAAGCCACCAAAGAGAACGCTATAGCGGGCCATTCCCACGCCGAGTCCCACGTAGACGACTTTCGTAATCGTGAAGAGGAGCATCGCCACGAGCCCCCCCAGCAGCGCCGAGCGCACGTTCACGCGGGTATTCGGGAAGAACCAGTAGAGAAAGCTGAAGGCGGCCCACATCAGGAGATGTGGAAGCTGCACAAAATGCGGGGCATGCAGCCAGCCCACGAGGGGAAGAGAACGCAACCAGAGAGCCGCGGACTCATTGCCCAAGCTGGCCCAGAGAGAGACCGCAAAACCCGCCAGCATCGGCCCCACCACCAAGAGTCCGAGATAATGGACGAAGCGGCGCGGCCAGCTACGACTCTGTCCGACTCCCCAGATATCGCCGAGCGTGCTCTCCAGATGGCGCAGGGCAAGAATCGCCGAGAAGAAGAGCGTGGTGCCCCCCACGGCACCAAGGCTCCCAATATGCACCTCCTGAATCCGCGAGATGATCCAGCGATTGGCTTCAGGGCTGACCGCGGTCATGGCATTGACCGCAAAATCAACCAACGACTTCTGGCCGCCCATCAGGCCGATCAGGGCCACGACGACCACCATCAGCGGCATGGCGGATAGCGCGGTGATGAAGGCGAGCGCACTCGCCCGTAGCAGAAGGCGATCGTGCACGAAGCGCTCGCCCACCATCACACCGAATTGGAGCAGGCGCAGCAGCGAATCTGCGGCGCTGCGCCTTCTCGATTCGATCTGCCAGATATCGTGGAAGATGAGCCTGCGCCCACGCTCGACCAATACGCCGAGATCAGAACGGATCGTCCGTCCGGTCATGCTTCGCTCCCGATCGATTGACCTCCTCGGGATTGTAGGTCGCCCCTCACCCCGAAACGAATTCCCATTCCGACTCCCAAGGCAGATCGGACGATCAACGCTCGAAGCGATCTGGCCGGGCGTTCTCCCAGAAGGGGTTCATGGAGTCTGGAATATCGCCTGCGCTCAGCTGGCCGGGTTCAACGAAGGAATAGAGTTGGTCGAAGCGCCGAACCTCATGGGGGCTCGTCCGCTCGTAGAGGTGGACGGGCTTGAAGAGCTCCGGATGTTCGAGACCACAGGCGGCCGCGGTCTCCGCCAGGCCCTCCAGGGTGGCGCGGTGGAAGCGGTATGCGCGCTCCGCCTTTTCCCCGGGAACCAGGGCCCGCTGGAGTCGCTTCTTCTGGGTGGCCACGCCCACGGGACAGAGATTGGTTCCGCAGAGTCGAGATTGGATGCAGCCGAGGGAGATCATGAAACCCCGGGCGACATTGCACCAGTCCGCGCCCAGCGCCAGGGCCGAGGCCATCTGGTAGCTCGCGAAGCGTTTCCCGCTGGCGGCAATCCTGATGCGGTCGCGTAGATTCGTGCCCACCAGGGCATTGTGGACGAGGAGCAGACCCTCGCGGAGGGGATAGCCGAGATGATCGGAAAACTCCGTAGGGGCGGCTCCCGTTCCGCCTTCTCCCCCGTCCACGGTGATGAAGTCCGGGCTGATACGGGTCTCGAGCATCGCTTTGCAGATCGCGTAGAACTCTCGAGGGTCGCCAACGCAGAGCTTGAAGCCCACGGGTTTCCCACCCGAAAGCTTCCTCAGGCGGGCGATGAATTCGAGCAGGCCGGTGGGGGTGGAGAAGGCGCCATGTCCTGGAGGCGAGAAGCAGTCCTCGCCCACGGGAACTTTTCGGGCCGCAGCGATCTCGGCGGAAACCTTCGCAGCGGGAAGAATGCCGCCATGGCCGGGTTTCGCGCCCTGGGAGAGTTTCAACTCGATCATCTTGACCTGGGGCCGCTGGGAAGCCTCTTCGAAGAGTTCGGAGGAAAAGCTTCCCTCATCACTCCGGCAGCCGAAGTAGCCCGTGCCCACCTGCCAGATCAAGTCTCCGCCCGGCTCCCGATGGTGAATGCTCAGCCCCCCCTCTCCCGTATTGTGGGCGAATCCGCCCCGACACGCGGCGGAGTTGAGGGCGAGTACCGCGTTGGCGCTCAGCGCACCGAAACTCATGGCCGAAATGTTGAGAAGGGAAGCCGAATAGGGCTGCGAACAATCCGGCCCTCCGACCTGGACCCGAAGATTCCGGCCGGGATCCTCAACGGCCGGCCGGGGACTGGCGGAATGCGCGATGAAGCCATAGCCGTAGCCGTAGACATCGAGTTCGGTGCCGAAGGCCTTCACGGCTTCGATCCCCTTGGCGCGCCGGTAGATCAGATCGCGTTCATCGCGATTGAAGGGCCTGCCACTCGTATTGCTTTCAACGAAGTATTGGTGAATCTCCGGCCCGGCACTCTCGAGGAGGAAGCGCAGATGCCCGAGCACCGGGTAATTGCGCAGGATGCTATGGCTGCGCTGGAGCAGGTCATAGCCGCCGATGGCGAGAGCGAGGAGACTGAGGGCCAACAACAGCCACGCGGGTCCCCATCCATAGAGGGCCAGGCCCGCGAAAACCAGGGATGCGCAGAATAAGAAGGGCATCACCCAGGCCCGAATGCGGTGCAGAAATTCCATCAACTCGACCTCATGCTGAGAATGAGAAATCCAGGGGGGTCGCTCCCCCTTTCAGCGGCCGTCGAAACTCGGATCCCGCTTTTCGATAAAGGCCCGGACGGCTTCCCGATGGTCCCGGGTCCGGGCCGTGCGAATCAGCCCCGAGGCCTCCTGCTCCAGGCAGGATGGCAGATTGGCCCCCAGGGCATGGTCGAGATTCCGCTTCATCTGGGCCAGGGCGAGCGGGGGGCCCGCCGCGAGTTGTCGCGCCAATGAAAGGGTCTCGGCGACAAGTCGCTCATCGGGAACGACGCGATTGACGAGACCCCACTCCTCGCATTGGCGAGCGGATATTCTCGCGCCCGTGAAGAAGAGTTCCCGGGCGCGAGCGGTACCCACCATGCGGGTCAGGAAGAAGCTGCAGCCGTAGTCTCCCGAGAGTGCAATCCTTGCGAAACCGGTGGTCATGAAGGCGCTCTCGGCCGCGATCCGAAGATCGCAGGCGAGCGCGATCGACATCCCCGCCCCGGCAGCCGCCCCGGGAAGGGCTGCGAGGGTGGGCTTGGGAAGGGCGTAGAGGGCGCCGGTCAGAGTCATCTGTCTGCGGTAGAGATCCGCTACCGCTTCCTCCCTGCCCGTCGGGCGAGGGGGCTCGGAATTCCCGCCCCCCATGCCCTTCACATCGCCCCCGGCACAAAAGGCCGTACCGGCGCCGGTGAGGACCAGGCAGCGAACTTCGGGATCGTCCGCCACCTCGGCGATCATGCGTCGGAGCGCCGGACTGACGATATCGCCGAGAGCATTTCGCACCTCGGGTCGATTGAATTTCAGCGTGACGACCCCGGCGTCGAGGGTTGCCAGCAATTCGTCCGTACCGGTATCGAGGGAGCGGACTTCAGCGGTCATGGAAACGATACTAAGGGATTCTCCTCGATCGCAAAAGCGCCCGAGTTCGTCGGACTCCCCGGGCCGGTCTGAAGGATCCCGTTGGAGAGCCCCGGAGATGCGGGGCCGGATCCGATCCTCGCGCGAATCCCCTCGGCCGGAAGTCGGGAGTCGCGCCGGGCGGCGGCGGGCCGACGCATTCGGGCACTCCGTCTGGACGGGGGAAAAGGCCCAGGGTAGCTTTTCCCCGGAGAGAGAAGCGAATGAAAACCGCAACCTGGGATGACCATATCCTGCCCCACGGACCCCTGGTCCAACTCGCAAGGGATCTCTGGCAGGTGACGGGAAGCCTCGACCGCAACCCGTGTCCGAGGAATATGGTGATCTGGCGGCGCCCCGACGGTGGCCTCCTCCTGCACAGCCCCATCTGTCTCGACCCCGAGGCGATGGCCACGCTCGAGGCCCTCGGGCCCTTGACACATATCATCGTGCCCTGCCGAATCCATCGGACGGATGCCGCTCCCTTTTCCGCGCGCTATCCCAATGCGAAGCTACTGACACCCGCCTGCGCGAGGGAAGCCGTTGCCGAGGTGGTCGAGGTCCACGCCAGCTGTGAAGAAAGCCTCGGGGCCCTGGGCATCCGCGTGCACACTCCGGCCGGGCTGAGTCCCTTCGAACTCCACTACGAAATTCCGCTGGCGAACGGGGGGCGGGCCCTGCTTATCACGGATGCCCTATTCAACCTGGGGGCCGCCCCGCCCCCGGGCCTTGGCGGTCTGATGCTCAGGCTCCTGGGAAGCGTAAGACCTCTGGGCATCACCCCGATCGGGCGCTGGACCTTCCTGCACAACAAATCCGCCTATCGCGACTATCTGGAAGAACTGGCCGAGATTCCCGGACTCCAGGCACTCTGCGTGGCCCATGGCGAAGCCATCAGCCAGGGCACTTCCGACGCCCTGCGCGCGGCCGCAGCCCGGGTTTAGGGTTGGCAACTAAAAAAAAGGGGGGGGGCGCGATCCGGCGGCGCAAGACCGATGGCGAGACCGGGGCCCGCAACTCCAAGAAGAACATCAACCCTCGGGACAACACCGATCCGGCGGCATAGAATTCGATCTCCCGGGAACCCCGCCCCGAACGCGAACGAGGAGCAGAGAAGTGACGAAGGATTTCGAAGATCAAGGAGGGGCCTCCAGCATGGATCCCTCGGCAGCCGTGCGCTGGGCAACTTCGAAACTGATGAGCCATTGGACGTCGCCTCAAAGCACTGAAAAGCGGCGAGCCCGGGCGGAGCGGGCTCGCGAGAAGGCGGGAATACCGCATCGTATCGAGTACTTCCATCAGGTGGAGGATGGCTACAGTCACCTCGCCGCCCAGTTATTACGCCCGCTCGTAGAGCAATACGACGTAGAATTGGTTTGCCACCTCGTCACGCTAAAGAATGATCGCAACCTGCCCGAACCCGATCTGCTGCTGCCCCTCTCCCGCCTCGATGCTTCGAAGTTGGCGCCCCATTACGGGCTCCATTTCCCCTTGGAGAGTTCGGCACCCGACCCGCTTCGCATCAGGAGGGCCGAGCAGATCCTGGCCCACGTGAAATCCGCAAATTTCCCCGAGGCGGCCGTGGAGGTGGGGGAGGCCCTCTGGTCCGACGACCCGAACGCCTTCGAGAAGTTGCTGGCCCGCTACGGGGAGGCCAGCGAGGCCGAGGCCGAGGCCGCCCTCATTCGCGGCACGGCGCGCCGCAGTGAGCTCAAGCATTACTCGGCGGCCATGTTCCATTACGGGGGCGAGTGGTATTGGGGAGCCGACCGCTTCTATCACCTTGAAGAGCGCCTCTCCCGCCATGGGGCGCGCAAGGCGGGAGGCCCCGACCTGATCTGTCCACGCCCGGCGATCGAATATGGTCCGCATCAGGATGACGGATCGCTCAGCCTCGAAATCTATGCTTCCCTGCGCAGCCCCTACACTGCCATCATCTTCGATCGCGCGCTCGAACTCACGCGACGAACCGGGGTTCGTTGCGTCATGCGACCCGTTCTTCCGATGGTCATGCGCGGCGTTCCCGCCACCGCCCAGAAGGGCTGGTACATCTTCTTCGATGCGTCGCGTGAAGCCGCAGCCTTGGGTCTGAAATTCGGGCCCTTCTACGACCCGATCGGAAATCCGGTACGCAGGATCTATTCCCTCTACCCCTGGGCTCGCGAAGAGGGAAAGGGCGACGAACTCCTTTCCAATTTCCTGCGGGCGGCATTCTTCGAAGGGCTGAACACGAACCGGGAGAGTGGACTTCGGCAGGTCGTAGAGCGGAGTGGACTCTCCTGGGAAGACGCGAAGCCCCTGATCGGAAACGACGCCTGGGAAAAGGAATTCGAGGCCAATCGCCTGGCCATGTACGACTTCGGTTCCTGGGGGGTTCCGAGCTTTCGACTGCTCGATGCCAGGGGCGAAGAAGTGCTTGGCCTCTGGGGTCAGGATCGTCTCTGGCTCTTTTCCCGGGAAATCCAGCGCCTGCTCGGCGAAAGAAGCTGAGAGGCCCCCGATCCCGGCGGCGATCACCGTCACGGAGAGCCGCTTTTGCCCACGCCCCCCTTTGCCCCGGGGATCATCGATGAGTATCCTGCCCCGATGGGTATCGATGGCATCGGAGGAACGACCTCCACTCCGCACTCCACGACCCACTCCACGACCCACTCCACGACCCACTCCACGACCCACTCCACTCCCCACTCCACTCCCCACTCCACGACCGCATGCAGATGCGCCAGAACGATCCGCTCGGAGCCGCTTCCGAAATGAGTGGAAACGATGGCATCACGATTCTGGACTGGGATTCGGATTTCTTCGGATGCCGTATCGCGCGGGTGGACGCGGCGGCATTCAACGCCCGCTCGGCTCCAACGCTCCTGGAGCGAGCCAGATCCATGTCCATCGAATGCCTCTACCTGCTCATCGACGCCCAGGACTCCGGGGCGGCGCGAATCGCCGAGGGGATGGGCTTCGGCCTGATGGATGTGCGCATTACGCGGGAGCGCAATGCTCCGGATTCCGGCGCCGAGGAATTCCCGACCGGAATCGATCTCTGCCGGGACGAGGACATCCCCGCATTGCGCGCGATTGCGCGGGAAAGCCATCGGGATAGCCGCTTCTACCACGATCCGAATTTCCCGGATGAACGCTGCGACGCTCTCTACCAGGCCTGGATCGAAAAGGCTTATGGAGATCCGACCTCCGCCGTGGTTGTCGCCCGGCACGAGGGATCTGCGGTGGGCTATGTGAGCTGCGACATTCTTCGACCCGGCATGGGCGACCTGGGCCTGGTCGCCGTCGCATCCGATCAGGCCGGCAGGGGCCACGGAAGCCGCATGCTCGGGGCGGCCTTGAATTGGCTGGCTGGCCGCGGCTGCAGCCAGATTCGCGTGGTCACCCAGGCGCGAAATATCAACGCCAACCGACTCTACGAAGCGAACTCTTTCAGAACCGTCTGCACCGAAAATTCCTATCACCTCTGGCTGGCAGCCTGAGGAGAAGACCTCGGAACAAAAATAGAAATTCCGAGAAATGCAAGTCCAGGAAATTCCGCCCACGACCCGCGCCTCTGGCCCCCGGGCATGCAGGAATGCGCCGACTGCATCGACCCCGCCCCCGATTCAGGGAGGGGAGACTGCTACCACCACTCAAGGTAGCGCTCTCCCAGCATCTGCGTCACAGCGAAGATGAAACCACTCACCACATGCAGGGCAAAGAGAGCCCAGCATAGCCTCCGCCCAGGACTGTCTTCCTGCCTCAGGAGAAGGGGAATGCAGGCGACGTAGAGTACGAAGACGGCGATATATCCGCTCCAGAGAAAATTCCCATGCTGGAAGCGCCTGCCGGTTTCAGCGAGCAGATAGCCATAGGAGAGGCCGAAAGCCAGCGTCGCCCATGCGATCTGCATCAATCGGTCCCGGGAAGCTTCGCGAAAGAAGATCGTCGAGAAGACGGCCGGGAAGCTCAAGGAGAGCATCAATTTCAGGAGTATCTGCTGATCCAGGCCCCGAATCACCTGCAGGGGTGCAACGATGATTTCAACCGCACTCTTGCCATCGAAACTGATCAGGTACTGCCAGCCCAATACCGCGAAGGAAGGCAGGGCAAGGCCGAAGACCGAAAGTCTCAGATCGACATCCTCTCTTCGCAGGATGGCCAGAGCGGTCAAGACGCCGAGGCCGGGCAAGAAGCAGATCTGAAAGCTCGGCTTGGTCAGACAGGAGAGCAGCGAGAGAAGAGCTCCGGCCAGGATGAGTCCCCAGCGTGGGGCGACGACGCCGGGATCCAGGGAACGCAAGCCCACCAGCATCAATCCGAGCGCCGTGGGCTTGAGGAGGATGAGCGTGGGATTGTGGTAGGAATTCGGTGTCATATAGCCGAGATAGAGTTCCTGACTGGGCAAGGTGACGAGGCTGAGAGGACCCACCACCAACAGGCAAAGGCTCAGGCCCATAGCGACCCAGGGCTGCGTCTCCCTGCGGAAGATCCAGAAAAGAACGAGCCCAGTGGCCAACATCGCCAGCACCATCAGGATCGTAGAGCTCGCCTCGAGCGTAAAGCCAAGCCGATAGATGGAAGCCACCCCTATTTCGAAGACGAAATGAGGCAGGTCGGTGCTGCCGGTCCTGAGCAATGATCGTACGAATTCGAGGTGTGCCCCGAAATCCGTGTACTGCTGGGCCAGATTGTGAAACATCGGAAGGAAAAAGAATATGGTCGCTGCGCTCAGCACAGCGACGGCCAGCGCTTCCTGTCGACGATTTTGCAGCACGCCCAGGACCTCCCCCCCTGCAAGAATACAAGGATAGACGTCGGACGCATCGGATCGGGGCCAATTTCCGCAGCTCATATACGACGCCCTGCCTACTCGGACATCGCTCCATCCATCCCCGCCCCGCAACCCCGCTCCGGGAAGATGCGGAAGCAGACCTTTCCCCGAATCGAGCTCGAGGGAATTCGGCCAATCCCTTCTCGAAGCAACCGGGCCATGTCGCGAGGAAAGGCTGCGACTTCTTCAGCCCTTCGCGCCCCGAAGGCGGCGGCTATGGCGGCGGTCGCAAGCAGAGAATGACTGCATGAGGAAGTTCTTCCCGAGCGACAGATTCCGCTGGAGCCGGGATGGAGCCGAAATGCAGCCGCAGCGAAAAGAGGTCGCAACAGCCGATACGATCCCCCCATGCTCGGGGCCGAAGCCCACCGCCCCATCCCGAATCCGCCCCAGTGCGAATCAAAGCAGCGCGAGCGGCAGCTTCCGGATCCGGACTCCTCTTCATCCCCAGCGCATCAGTCGATGAGAGGAGCCGAGTTCTGCGACTCGGAAGTCAGCGTCCGCGCGAGAGCATCCAGGTCGAAGCCGTAGATCCTGGCGGCATTGCCGGCGAAAATCGCGTGGGCCTCTTCCTCGTCGACGCTGGCCCGAACCTCTTCGCGGAACTTCTCGCTCCGCGGATACGTTCCTTCGTCATGGGGATAGTCATTGCCCCACATCAGGCAATCGCTACCCGTCAGCTCGAGATTGCGCAGGGCCACCGGATCGTCGGAGAATGTCAGGGCGCCCTGACGCAGGAAGTACTGACTCGGTTTCATGCCAAGCCTCTCGAGTCCGAGTTGGCGACGCTCCTGCATCGCATCCATGGCGTAGAGGGCCCAGGCCAGCCAACCGGCCTCCCCCTCGGTGATGACGAAGCGCAGGTCGGGATGACGTTCCAGCACACCCCCCCCGGTGAGATGGACGAGCGGCCCCATCCCCGCCACCATTCCGAGGACTGTCGTGGAGAGACGTTCGACGACATGCTCGGGCGCGTAGCGAGCTGCGGCGGCACGACGCGCCTCGAATTCTTCGGTCGTCATATCCTCCAGGGCCGCGAAGTCCGTCCCGAAGAAGACATTCCCCGTGAAGACGTGAAAATTCAGGGGGACGCCGGCCTCCTCCACCAGGCTCCAGAGAGGCTCGTAGACCGGGCGGTCGTAGGGGAGCCAGGCGTTGCTGCAGGGCACCATCAGCGTGCGAAATCCCTCGGCGAGGCAGCGCTCCGCTTCGGCCAGGGCCCGCCCGATCTCATCCGTCGGAATCAGCCCGACGGGCAGATAACGCTTGGGCATGGGGGAGAAGATTTCGTACACCCATTCGTTGTAGACACGGGCGAGGGCAAAGTTCAACTCGGGATCGTAGAGACTGCCCAAGGCCAGCAATTCGTTGGGAAAGATCACCTCCGCGTGCACACCGTCGGCCGCCTGTTTGGCGATTCGGACTTCGAGATCGGCGCCTCCCGTCGGATCGTTGCGAAATTCACGCTCACGATCCTCTTCCGTGCGGCCTTCGATCACGTCATGCGACATCAGGACCTGCCTCCCGAGCGCATTGAAGAGGACTCCGTCCGCATGCTCCTCGGAATAGGGCATCGCGCGTTCCCGCAGGTGGCGGGGAAGCCGCTCCCACATCGTCTTCGATTCATCCACATGACCGTCGGCCGAAATAATCAGGTCTTCGACTCGCATACGCGATCCTCCAGACCGCTCCAGGCCCCCAACCCGGGCGGGGGGGACGAGAAGGAGAAATGCCCTACTTCGATTCAGCTCTCGGGAATCGGAATCCGGGGCAGAGCACTCAATTCGTCGAGCTGACGCCCCAAATCCTCGGCCCATTCCCCGAAAATCGCCCGAATCGCAGCCACTTCGGAGAAGTCATCGCTCAGATAATAATCCGTTTCGCCCCGAATCTGCCTGGCATCGGCCATCCGAAGCAGCGCTTGCCCCGTCAGAGAATTCAGGACCTCTACCGAGAAGATCATATGCCCCGAGCCGCTCAAAAGACTCACACCATCGGGGGGCTGATCTACGATGGGCGGCCTCGAAATCGTGAGCGAGGAAATATGGCCCCGGATGCGGAGCACACCCTCCCCTGCCTTTCGAGCCACATCGAAACGGCCGTTCTCGATCAGGCGGCGCCTCAGGAAATCGGCATAGAATTTCCCCATCGCCTTTCTTGCATCCTCGGGCAACTCGTAGTTGGGATCCCGGGCGATATAGGAGCCGAAACTTCGTTCAGCGACCCGGGTCGTCGGCGTCTTTTCGTAGGATACGGTCAGGGGCTCTATGATCAACTCCCGGTAGCCCTCCATCTCCACACCGGGGCGAACGAAAGCCACTGGATATGTGCCCCACTTGATTCTATGCAATCCGTCCGACGTCGAGATTTCCTCACCCGACGCATAGTAGATGCCCGAGGGATTCGACGCCGTGCAAGCGCCAAGAAGGCAGGCCGTTGCCAGCAGAGACGGGAAGAAGCGCGCTGCTTTTGCACACCCTCGAAGGCCGGAAGAGGTCTGCAGGATACTCATCGACGAAGTTCCTCCTCGAGAAGAATCGATCTCGAAGACGATACCGGATCGGGCTCGATCGCACATAGATGAATCGCGGCATGGCAGAATTGGGGCAATGCCCCAAAACTGCGGAGAACTCGCCCACGCAAGCGTCGCTACGGATCGCGCTCCCGGAGTGAAAAGCGATTCCGGGAGGCTCTTCCTGATCCGGCGGCAAGGGCCTCGGAGGGATCATGGGCGGGAGAGGGCCACGTCGACCATTCGAGTCTTGGAGGCGAAGGGCCCCGCCTCCGAATCGCCTGGCGGCGATCTGCTTCCCTCCCCCCGCACGCTTCCGGTATTGGCACCGAGGGGCGGCATTCCCGGCTTTCTTCTGCGCGACAGGCCCCTCCCATCGGCTGCTTTCGCGAGCCAGGGACCGCCCGGGATGTCGAGAGCCGAAACCGAGGCCGCCCGACGCTGGCGACTTTCCGCACATGAGTGAGAATACGATGCTCCGCCCCGGGGTTGATGGCCCCGATGCCGGAGTTCCCCCGAAGCATGGAGAAATGCGATGTCCGATTTCCAACTCCTGATCAACGGCAAACTGGTGCCCGGCGCGGCCTCTCTGGACGTGATCAACCCCGCCACCGAGGGACTCGCGGGAACCTGCTCCCGCGCCTCGGAATCCCAACTCGACGAAGCCGTCGAGGCGGCAAGCGCTGCTCTGCAGGCCTGGTCGGCCACACCCGTCGAAGAGCGCCGCCAGGCAATCGCGAAGGTGGCCGAAATCGCAACCGCTCATGCATCGGAACTCGGGGCACTGCTGACCAGCGAACAGGGCAAACCCCTGCCCGAGGGCATCGCCGAAGCCTATGGATTCGCAATATTCACTCAGCACTTCGCCACCATGGAGATGCCGCTAGAAATACTCGAAGATAGTGATGCCCGGAGGGTCGAAATCCATCGCGCTCCCCTCGGTGTCGTGGGAGCCATCATCCCCTGGAACTTCCCGCTCATCCTGCTCGGCTTCAAACTCGGTCCGGCATTGCTGGCGGGCAATACGCTGGTCGTCAAGCCCGCACCGACGACACCCCTTGCCACCCTGCGCCTGGCGGAACTCGTAAAGGATGCGCTTCCGCCCGGGGTCCTGAACGTGATTGCCGACGCCAACGATCTCGGATCCAGAATCTCCAGCCACCCGAAGATCCGCAAGGTTTCCTTCACGGGCAGTTCCGCCACCGGGGCCAAGGTGATGGCGGGTGCGGCGGGTACGCTCAAGCGCATCACTCTCGAAATGGGAGGCAATGATGCCGGGCTGATCCTGGGGGATGTCGATCCCAGGGAGATCGCGCCCAAAATCTTCGATGCCGCCTTCCCGAATAACGGCCAGGTCTGCATCGCGATGAAGCGGGTCTACGCCCATGAAGATATCTACGACAGTCTCTGTGACGAACTCGCCACCATCGCGAAGTCCAAGAAAATCGGGGACGGCACGCAAGAGGGCGTCGAACTCGGGCCTCTCCAGAATCGGGCCCAATATGAAAAGGTCCAGGCCATCATCGCCGACGCTGCGGAAAAGGGGACCATCATCGCCGGGGGCAATGTGCCGGATCGCCCGGGCTATTTCATCGAGCCCACCATCGTGCGCGATATCGAGGAAGGAGCACGCCTGGTGGACGAGGAACAATTCGGTCCCGCCCTGCCCATCATCAAATTCTCCGATCCCGAGGAAGCATTGGCGCGCATCAACCGGACTTCCGAGGGGCTCGGTGGCAGCGTGTGGTCATCCGACGCCGACGCCGCCCGGGATCTGGCCATTCGCATGGATGCCGGAACCGTCTGGGTCAACAAACATGCGGACCTCGACCCCGGCATTCCCTTCGGCGGCGCAAAGCAGTCGGGGATTGGCACCGAACTCGGACGTGAAGGGCTGGAGGAATTTACGCAACGCAGGGTGATCAACATCTCCTGATCTGCCTGACCCCGTGGCTGCTGCTCCCGCCTGACCCCGGAAATACGGGGGGAGGAATGTCGAAAGAGTCATCGATATGGCGGCGCCTAGCGTAAGACCGCCTTCTCGAAGTCGAAGAGCAGGACTCCCTGGGCGTTGCCGTGCGCGCCGCCCTTGATTCTGAGTCCGAAGGCCATGTAGCGACCATCGGGACTGATCACGGGATTGTTGGCACCGAAGCCCGCATACTCGCTGAAGTAGGTGAGGCGCTGATAGTTGCCACTGCCGTCGAGAGTCAAAAGCCAGATATCGATATCTCCCTCGGGCACGGCCCCATAGGTATTCACCTCGCGCTCGACCGCGATGCTGCGGCCGTCCGGAAAGACGCCTTCGGCCTCATCGTAGGCCCAATCGAGGGAATAATTCCTGATCTCTTGGGAGTCCAGGTCGACCCCCATCACCTCGCCACCGCGATACGCATAGGCGGTGAAGAGGAGTTCCTTCTCGTCGGGTGGGCGGAAGTCCTGGGTCTCCAGAAAGGCGAGGTATTGGAAGTCGCCGCGATCGACCACCTTCCGACGATCCACGAGCCGAGCCTCGCCGCCTTCCACCAGGATGCGGCCGGTCCACAACTCCGAGCGTCCGAATAAGAGGCGATCCGGATAATCGGAAAGCGTCCAGGCTATTTTCATATCGCTGCGGGCGACGGCCGGCCCCTCGAAACAGGGCTCACCCAGGGCCTGGGCCCCCGAGTCTCCGCTGGCACTCAGGAAGAAGAGTTCCGTATGCCAGCGCCCGGCTTCTTCCCGGGTGGCAGCGACCGCTGCGGGTCCGCAGAGGAGCAGGTCTCCACTCGAAAGATAACGGGCGCGGCTGAATCCATCGTGTTCGAAATGCTTCGTCAGAGCTCGACTCTTCCCGCTTGAAATATCGAACTCGAAGACATCGCCCACGAGCGCGTCGAGATAGAGGAGTTTGCGGCCATCCCCCGACCAGTCGGGACGCAAGCCCGAATCGAAAAGGGGGCTGATCCACGGGGGGAGTGTATCGAGGGGCGAGCCTTCTCGGAATCCAATCTGGGGGTCGCTGCCACACCCCGCGCATAACGACAAGAGAAGAAGTGAACGAATCATTCCATTCAT
>CAYTAT010000008.1:40808-116732 GCA_964435795.1 uncultured Spirochaetaceae bacterium | reverse complement strand
TCATCACCCCCCGACACCCCCGGGGGATGACAAGGGAGACGGGGGCGGGTTGAAAAGAAGGAACGGGGATCCACGGAAGGAGACCTTCGGACCGCATAAATCGGTGTTCTTCCGCTTGCGCGAGCTGTTCAGGCATTGCTAGAGTACTGACCGGTCAGTACTGGAGGGGTCCACCTTGCCCATCGGACACCACGAAAAACGACGACGCATTCTCGAGGCTGCCGGAAGCGTCTGTCGCAAAAAGGGTTTCGAGCATGCCCGGATGGAGGAGATCGCCCGCGTGGCGGGGGTTTCCAAGGGCACCCTCTACAACTATTACGAGAGCAAGGAAGATCTCTTGATCGCCACGATTCTCGCCCTCTACCAGGATTTCGTGACCCCTCCCCCCTCGGTCTACGACGAGTCCGTCGAGCCCCGCGAGCGCCTGGAGGCATTGATCGAGTCCTTTGCCCTTGGCTTCGATGCCATCGCAGAACGCATGCCCCTCGCCCACCAGGCCTGGAGCGTCATCCTCGGCGTGGCTTCGGGGCGCGAAAAATTGCTAGGCGCCCTGCGCGAAACCCTGGGCGGATACTCCCAGGATTTGCAGCAGATCCTGCAGGTGGGGGTCGAATCCGGCTCATTGCAGCCGGATCTCGACGTCCCCATGGTGGCCACCCTCTGGCTCGCGATCTACGACGGCCTGCTCTACCGGGCGGCTTTCGAGACGGGCAGCGGCAACCAGGACTATTGCGCCGAAACCGTGCGGCGCTCACTCGGCTGGCTGCTCGAACGAACCTTGATCGACTCCGAAGAGAGTCACGAGATGGATATGAGAACAAGTACAAAAGAGAAGGACGCGACCCCCGAATCCACGCGGGCGAGAGTCGGACGGGGGAGAAGTACATGAATGCGAGCGAGCCACAATCCACGATGAACTCCCGAAAGCCCCTCAAATACGTTTTTCTTGCCGTGGCGAGCGCGGGACTGCTCGCGGGCATGGCCCTGCATGCGACGGCGCCGGATCCCGAGGCCCTGCCTCCCGCCCCGGCCCAGGCCCAGGCCCTGCACACATACCGCGTCGAGGCTCGACTCCTGCAGCCACGCACCAGCATCGCGGGTCTGCTCGAGGCCCGTCGCGAGGTGGAACTCTTCGCGGAAAGCGAGGGTCGGGTGATCGAAGTAGGAGCCGAAGAACTCGAGCGGGTGGAGGCGGAGCAACTGCTGCTTCGACTCGATCCCCTGCTCGCCGAGGTGGCGGTGGAACGCGCCCGGGCAGCGATCGAACGAGCGGCGAGTTCGTCTGCCCTCGCACGCGCTCAACTCAAGCGAAACCAGGGCCTCGCCGACGTCGAAGTGGCGAGCCGGGCCGCCCTCGACGAAGCCGAGAATGCTTCGCGCCAGGCCCGCGCCGCTGGAATGGAAGCCGAGGCGGCCCTCACTGAGGCCCGGGATCGGCTGGCGAAGAAGATCGTGCGCGCCCCCTTCGCGGGGGTGCTTCGCACCTTTCCCGTCGAGGTCGGAGAATATGTGCGACCCGGGGAACGCATCGCAGAACTCCTCTCCGTGGACCGCGTTCGCATTACGGTCGGGCTCACGGATCGCCAGATCGTCGCGATCGTGCCCGGGACCGAAGTGGATGTCGAGATCGACGCGCGATCGGGAGAAAGCTTCATGGGTCGGGTGATCTCGATCGGGGGAGCCGTCGATTCGAAGAGTCGAAAATTTCCGGTCCGGATCGAAATCCAGAATGCCGAGGGGCGCCTGCTCCCGGGTATGGTGGCCCGCATCGACCTTCCCCTCGGCGAGAAACGCCAGATGATGGTCATCCCCCTGGATTCCCTGACCGAAGCCTTTGGGCTCAAACACGTCTATGTCGTGGAAGCCTCCGGAGACGGCGGCTGGGTCGCATCCGAGCGCAGGGTCAAAGTCCGAGCGATTCCATTCCGACCCACACAGGTCGAGGTCATGAGCGGACTGGCCGAGGGCGAGCAAATCGCCATCTCATCGATCAAGCAGTTGCGCGATGGCATGGTTGTGCGGCCGCTCCCCTCTGACGGGGGAAAGACGGAGCGTAGGATGGGCGCTTCATGAGCATCGTTCGCTTTTCGGTGCGGCAGGTGGTGCTCGTCAACCTCGCCTTCATCGTCCTGATGCTCGCCGGGATATTGATCAGCCGCCGGATTCCCGTGGATGTCTTTCCAGACATCTCCTTCAACTCGGCCATCCTCATCACGCCCTGGCCCGGGGCCTCGGCGGATGAAGTGGAACGCCTGGTCACGCGCAAGATCGAGGACGAGGTGCGCGATGTCATCGGCATCAAGGAATGGCGGAGTTCTTCCTCCGAGGGGCTCTCGGATATCAGCATCGAATGGCAGGAAGATCTCAGCGAATTCGAGCAACAGGCCGCCCTGAATGAACTGAGAGCGGCCATCGACCGGGTTTCGGAACTGCCGGAAGACGTGGATGAAACCTTCCTGAAGGAGCTCTCGGTCTCCGAGGTTTCGAATGTCTGCATGATCACCTTGACCGATATGGACGGGGTCGGGGAGTACACCCTGCGTGAACTCGTGCGCTCGATGGAACGCAAGGCCGAGAGAATCGAAGGCGTTCGCAAGGCCAGCCTGATGGGGGTTCGAGATCGGGAATTGCGCGTCTACGTCGACAAGGATCGCGCCCTCCAATTCGACATCACCCTCGAGGAAATCAGTGCGGCCATCGCCCGCAACAACCTGAATCTTCCCGGGGGCAGTTTCTCCGACTCGGGAGAAGAGGAAATCACGGTCCGCGGCCTGGGGAACCTGCGCTCGGCGGAAGAACTGGCCCAGATGGTGGTGCGCAAGGATCCGGATGGGAATCACGTCACCCTCGGCGAATTGGCCGAGGTGGTCTCGGACTTCGAAAAACGCCGCAGCTACGGCTACCTGAATGGTAGACCCTCGATGTTGATCGGCATCTCGAAAAATTCGGGATCCGATATCGGTGAGGTCGTCCATCGCGTGCGGCAATTGGTCGAAGAGGAGAAGCCCCTGCTTCCGAAGGGTGTCCAGGCCGAGGTAATCTGGGATGAATCGATCTTCGTCGACAACAGGATCGGAATCCTGCGCGACAATCTCGCCCTGGGCATCAGCTTTGTGATATTGATCCTCTGGCTGACGGTTGGATTCCGGAATTCGCTATTGGCCATCGTGGGGATCCCCTTCTCATATCTGACGGCGCTACTTCTCTTCCCCTTATTGGGCCTCACGATCAACCTGCTCAGCCTGATCGGATTCGTGATGGTCTCGGGCATGCTGGTCGCCGATGCGATCATCGTAATCGAAAATATCTATCAACATATCGAAGCGGGCGAATCCGTGGTCGAGGCCACCATCAACGGTGCCGAGGAAGTGATGTGGCCCGTCATCTCCGCCGTCTGCACCACCATCGCGGCCTTTACTCCCATGCTGCTGATCACCGGAACCAGCGGCGAATTCATGTCGATCCTGCCCAAAACGGTAATCGCCTGCCTGGCGGCTTCGATCGTGGAATGCATCCTGGTGCTGCCGGCCCATTACCTCGACTGGGGGAGCACTTCCCGGGGCGGCTCGGCCCCCCAGGAAATTCGGAAAGGCCGGGGAATCAGGGGTTGGAGCCTCGTGGTGCGCGGACAGATGGATGCCTGGATCTCCGCCCTCCGCAGCGGCTACGGCCGACTCCTGCGCAGGGTCATGCCCCATCGCGGGGCCTTCCTGCTCGCCTGCATCGGGGTCTTCATCTTCGCCCAGGGCCTCTCGACCCGGGTTCGGGTGGACCTCTTTCCGAGTGACTTCAACCAGCTCTTCGTATCGATCGAAACCCCGGTCGACTTCAGCATCGAGCAATCCAATCAGGTCATCATGGACCTGCACTCCGCCCTCGCCGGTCTATCGGATGAATTCCTCTCGGTTTCGACCTATGTGGGCCAGGGCATGTCGGCGGAAGAACGCCCCATCTTTGGAAGCAATTACGGAGTTTTCTACGTCTCCTTCAAGAATTCCCCGGAGAATATCGCCGAGCCGGGACGCATGGTCAGGCTGGTCCGCCGTGAACTCAATGCCTATCGGGAGGAACATCCCTTCGGTATCCAGAAATTGATCGTCGTCCCCCCCCGCAACGGGCCCCCCATCGGCAAGCCCGTGGCCGTGCGAATCTTCAGCGAGGACTACGACCTCGCCAAAGAGATCGCCGGTGAACTCAAACTCGAACTCGGATCCATGCTCGGCGTCTACAACATCGAAGACAATATGCCCATCGGGCGCCGGGAACTCCGCATCGGCCTCGACGAATATCGAGCCTCGGTTCACGGTGTGAGTTTCGATCGCATCGGCATGGCGCTGCGAGGGGCCAACGACGGACTCGTCCCCTCGACGTTCAAGGATCCCTTCTCCGACGAGGACCTGGACATTCGCGTCCTGCTGCGCGAGGAACAGCGCAGAAGTTCCGGAAATCTCGTCGACGTCGAGCTGCGAACACCGGAGAGATACCTCGTCAAGATCGGGGACGTGGGAACCGTCGACCTGACACGGGGCTACCAGAGCCTCTTCCACTACGACGCCCAACGCGCCGTGATGGTCTACGCCGATGTCGACAACCAGACGGCCTCCTCCGTCTCCGTCAACGAAACTCTCCGCGCCCGCTTCGCCGATATCAGCCAGCGGCATCCCGGCGTCACTCTCGAATTCGGAGGCGAATTCCAGGAGACGAATCGGGCCTTCGAGGATATGGGACGCGCCTTCATCGTGGCGCTGATCGCCATCTACAGCATTCTCGCCGCCCAATTCCGTTCCTACCTGCAGCCCCTGGTGGTGATGTGCGTGATCATCTTCGCCTATATAGGGGTCATTCTCGGCATGTATCTCTGGGATTATGCGATTTCGATGTACGTCCTCTACGCCCTGGTGGGCCTGGCGGGAGTGGTCGTCAACGATTCGCTGGTCCTGATCGACTTCATCAACAAGGAGCGCGCCCGGGGAACGCCAACCCTTGAGGCGACGTACGTGGCGGGGCAGCGGCGCTTTCGCGCCGTCCTGCTGACCACCCTGACGACGGTGGCGGGCCTGCTCCCGATGGCGATGGGGCTCTCGGGGGTCTCCACGGTCTTCGGTCCCTTTGCGGCGGCCATTGTGGTCGGACTCTCCGTCTCGAGCCTGTTGACCCTCTTCGCGGTCCCGGCCCTCTACCTCGGTCTGGAGGATCTTCGCATTCGGATCCAGAGCTTTTTCGGGCGCTCCCCCATATCGGGAGGGGCCATCGCCCCTCCCGCTTGAAATCGTGTATCGGAAGGTCTCGCTCGGAAAATCCGTATCGGAAATGACCCCGCGGCCATGGTAGACTGCTGGAAATCGCGTGGAGGCGATACCGTGAACGCGCAGCAACTCTTTGACCTCTCGGGCCGGGTCGCCCTGGTGACCGGGGGGGGGCGCGGAATCGGGCGCAGTCTGGCCCTGGGCCTGGCGGAGGCGGGGGCCGACGTGATCGTCGCATCCCGAAACCTCGAGAACTGCCGGGAAACGGCGATCCGAATCGAGGGACTCGGTCGCCGCGCCTGGGCGTTCACCGCCGACCTCTCGAAAGTCGAAGAGGTCCAGGAACTCGTCGCAAACACATTGGCCGCCACATCCCGCATCGACATTCTGGTCAATAACGCGGCTTTCGCCTGGGGGGCGCCGATGATGGAACATACTCCCGAGGCCTGGGATCGCGTCTTCGACCTGAATCTGCGCGGGGCCTTCTTCCTCTCCCAGGGCGTGGCCGAGCATATGATCGAAGTGGGAAGCGGTCGCATCATTCACATCACTTCGGTCGCCGCGCTGCGGGGTGCGACCGATGAACTCGAACCCTCGATCGCCTACACGACGAGCAAGGGCGCCCTCCATACGCTGACCCGCGACATGGCGATCAAACTCGCCCCCCACGGAATTCGCGTCAACGCAATCGCTCCGGGGGCCTTCGATACCGAGATGTTCGACCACATCCGGCGCGATCCCGAGCGGCTGAGCGCCTTCCTGAAGCGCATGCCCCTCGGCAGAATCGGCGCCGAAGACGATGCAAAGGGAGCCATCATCTACCTCGCGAGCCCCGCCAGTGACTACGTCACGGGCCAGATCCTGAGGGTCGATGGAGGCTGGAGCATCCAAAGTTCCTGATGCACGCGCAGCCCCGTCGCCGGGGGGGGCGAGTCCGGGGACGGCGGCGGTCACCCCCGGATTTCTGTGCCAGAATAGTGAGACGACTCCGCTTCCAGGAGACCCCAAAATCCGCCCGCTGCAGCGGCGCCGGGCCACCCAGGAGATCCCGACCATGTCCTCACTCAACCTCGGTTTGCAACTCGGCTATTGGGGGGCCCAGCCCCCCGCCGATATCGTCGGCCTGGCCCAGGAAGCCGAAAGTCTCGGCTTCGACTCGATCTGGACCGCGGAAGCCTGGGGCTCGGACGCGTTTACACCCCTCGCCTATATCGCGGCCCATACCTCCCGCATTCGCCTGGGAACAGCGGTCGTCCAACTTTCGGCCCGCACCCCGACCGCCACGGCGATGGCGACACTCACCCTCGATCACCTCTCCCAGGGACGGATGATCCTGGGGCTCGGCGTCTCGGGGCCCCAGGTCGTGGAGGGCTGGTATGGGCAACCCTTCTCAAAGCCCCTCGCGAGAACTCGGGAGTACATCGACATCATTCGCCAGGTACTCCGCCGGGAAGCACCCGTGCAAAGCGATGGTCCCCACTACCCCCTGCCCTATACGGGCGAGGGCTCGTGGGGACTCGGCAAGGCCTTACGACCGATCACGCATCCCCTACGGGCCGATGTGCCGATCTTCATGGGAGCCGAGGGACCCAAGAACGTCGCCCTTACGGCCGAGATCGCGGACGGCTGGCTGCCCCTCTACTACTCTCCCTTCCGCCAGGAGGTCTACGCGGAATCCCTGGGAGATCTGAAGCCGGGATTCGAGATCACTCAATTCGTCATCTGCAACATGGTCGACGATCTGGAGTCCGCCCTGGCTCCCGTCAAGGCCATGCTCGGCTTCTACATCGGGGGAATGGGAGCCAAGAAGAGAAATTTCCATATGGAGTTGATGTCGCGCATGGGTTTCGAGGCCGAGGCGCATAAGATCCAGGATCTCTTCCTGGCCGGAAAACGAGCCGAAGCGGTGGCTGCCGTCCCCGATCAGTTCGCGGATGAGATTTCCCTTTGCGGCTCGCCCGAACGCATCCGGGAACGATTGCAGGCATGGCGCGACACTCCCGTCACGACTCTGCTGCTGGCCAACCAGGATGTTGAAATCATGCGAAAAGTCGCGGAACTCGTCCTCTAGCGGCGGGTTCTTCACATCACTCCCCTGCCGCGGGCAGGCCGGGAGAAGATCCCGAATGAGAGCGGCATGATCGAAAGAAGCAGGCGAGGGGCATGACGGATATGCCGGCAGGAGAGAGCCGACGCGGCCGAAGGGGATCCTTCCTATTCGGAGAATACTTCGGCATCGAGTTGCAATTGCATTGGACCTTCCTGGTCCTCATCGGCTGGATGGGCCTCTCGGTCCTCAGTGCCACGGGCTCCCTGCTTGCCGCGACCGGCATACTCTCGACGATGGCGGCCATCTTCGGCTGCGTGGCGCTACACGAATACGGCCACGCCCTGACGGCGCGCCGTTTCGGGATCGGCACGCGTAGGATCACCCTGCTCCCCATCGGCGGAATCGCCGAATTGGAGCGCATCCCCGAACAGGGGCTTCAGGAACTCTGGATCGCGCTGGCGGGCCCCGCCGTCAATTTCACCCTGGCCGCAGGCGTTGCCGGCGTCCATCTCTTCCTGGGCGTGAATCCCACGCAGCTCCTCGCTGAATCACTCGCCGGAGGATCACTGGCGGCCACGTTGATTCAGGTCAATCTCATCATGGGAATTTTCAATCTCGTGCCCGCCCTGCCCATGGATGGCGGAAGAATCCTGAGGGCCGCCCTCTCCCTGCGAATGCCCGCCCTGGATGCCACTCGGATCGCCTGCCGGATTGCCAGAGTGCTCGCCGCGGGAATGGCCGGCTACGCACTGATGGGGGGAAATTGGCTGCTCGTCCTGATCGCGTTCTTCGTATGGACGACCGCGGGCGCCGAGCTTCGACTGGCGATGGTGAAGGCGTACCAAGCCCGTCACGGCGTGGAAACGCCGATGGGATTCGACTCTGTGGGAGGGAATCCGCCGGGCCAATGGATCCAGCCCGAGGTACGAAAACCCCGTCGAGGGAATGATTAAAACGTCGAGGTGAGAAATGCCGAGAAAAGCCATCGGCACTTGCCATGGGGGCGGACCCCGAAGCGTCCTGGGCCCACCCCCCTGATCCGTTTCAAAGATCAGATGGCACGAACGTTCTGGGCTTCTGGGCCCTTCTGTCCCTGGGCGGCGTCATACTCGACTGCCTGTCCGTCTTGGAGGTTTCTGAATCCCTCACCGACGATATTTGAAAAGTGGACGAAGAGATCTTTCCCTCCATCCTCAGGGGTGATGAATCCGTAACCCTTTTGCTCACTAAACCACTTGACTGTTCCGACTGCCAAACTTCTGTTCTCCGTTTGTGACCACAGCGCACGGAGACATCTCCGTGCAGATCTGCCATGGCCCTCTCCTTAAGATCCCCAAGTATGCAAAAAATCCGGACAAATGCCCTCTTCTGAGAACTAAAAGAACTTTTTCGCCAACTCTCTCGTCGGCCCCTTCAGTAGCTCCTTTATGGGTCCATATCACCTCATCCGGGGACTTCGTGCTTTTCCAGACGTTGCGGGAGGCCCCCTGGGTAGGCGACTTGCCCGGCTCGACCAACTTCTTCCGATCCCGCGGCGACAACGGGCAGCGCCGAATCCCTGCGGAGAACCAGGCGATTCGCCCTGCCCCTCTGAGTTGGACCCTCGATCCCCGCCTTGCAAAGGGAGTGGCCCGGGATTCGCTCAGCCCTCGCAGAATCGACGGCGACGGGGCTTCCCAGCGAGCGCTCGCGGGAGGGGTATCCTTGCCCCGGGTTGAGCACGACCGAATCACCCGGCAATTCCGGAGTCGGCGGTTCAACTCGTTCGGGAGGATGGGGAGAACGTGCTCGGGCTGATTGGCGGCGCCAGAAGTTGGGAAAACCCGGAATGCATCGCGGTGGGCAAATTGCCCGCGCGCAGCCCGCTGATTTCCTTCCCCGACGCGGAATCCGCTCGTGGGGCGGCACGGGAAGACTCGCCCTTCTTCATGCTCCTGAACGGACGCTGGCGTTTCCGGCTCTTCGAGCGACCCGAGGATACCCCCCAGGCCTTTCCCCGCCTCGACTTCGACGACGGGGATTGGGATGAGATCGAGGTGCCGGGCAACTGGACGCGCCAGGGCTATGACCGCCCCCACTACACGAACGTCCAGATGCCCTTCCCGGGCGAGCCTCCCGCGGTCCCCCAGCAGAACCCGACCGGAATTTTCCGCCGTTCTTTCGAGTTGCCGCGCCACTGGTCCGGCCGGCGTGTCGTCGCCCACTTCGGCGGGGCCGAGAGTGTGCTCTACGCCTGGCTGAATGGTCGGAGCCTCGGCCTTTCGAAGGATTCACGCCTGCCCGCGGAATTTGATCTCACACCGCATCTGCGAGAGGGGAAGAACCTCCTGGTCGCCATGGTGGTGCGCTGGTCGGACGCCACTTATCTCGAAGATCAGGACCATTGGTTCATGGCGGGTCTGCACCGCGAGGTCTATCTCCGCTCCTCACCCCGGATTCACATGGCCGATCTCAGAGCCCACGCCGATCTGGCTGAAGATGAGGGCGGGGGTTCCCTCGCCCTACGCGTCGAAATCGGGGGCGATCCCGGACTTCCCGCCGGCTACCGGGTGCGGGCCCAACTCTACGGCCCGAAAGGGGCGCGGGTCTTTCCCAAGCCCCTCGAGGCGACCGTCGCCCAGGCGGGCAACCCCTATCTCTTCCGGGGATCTTGGGCCGAATTCCTCGCCCCGATCAGGAAGGTAGAGGCCTGGTCGGCGGAGACTCCGCGCCTCTACGAATTGATCGTCAGCCTGATCGATGCAGAGGATCGCTCCATCGAGACGGTATCCACTCGGATCGGCTTCAGGCGGGTCGAGGTGCGCGAGGGGAAGTTCCTCGTAAATGGAAGTCCGATCATGATTCGGGGTGTCAACCGCCACGATCACCACGAGGTCCGGGGCAAGGCCGTGACGCGTGAGGATATGCTGGCGGATGTCCTGCTGATGAAGCAATTCAATTTCAATGCCGTGCGCACGGCCCACTACCCGAACGATTCCTATTTCTACGAACTCTGCGATGAATACGGACTCTACGTCGTCGACGAAGCCAATCTCGAATGCCACGCCCACCTCGCAAGCCTCTGCCAGGATGTCCGCTACGCCCAGGCCTTCCTGGATCGGGGCATGCGAATGGTCCTTCGCGACAAGAACCATGCCTCGATCATCATGTGGTCCCTGGGCAACGAAAGCGGCTACGGCCCTTCCCATGCGGCCATGGCGGGCTGGATGCGGAGCTACGATCCCACCCGGCCCATCCATTACGAGGGCGAATTGCAATGGGATCTGCAGCGGGAGAAGAGACAGAGCGACGTCGTCTGCCCGATGTATACCTCGGTCGACGAACTCGTCGCATGGTCCGAATCCAATCGTGGAGATCGACCCCTGATCCTCTGCGAATACGCCCATGCCATGGGCAATAGCTGCGGGGGGCTCGCGGAGTATTGGCAGGCCTTTCACGAGCATGAGGGCCTCCAGGGTGGCTTCATCTGGGATTGGATCGACCAGGGACTGCTCGAATACGATATTCATGGACGGGCCTTCTGGGCCTACGGTGGGGATTTCGGCGACTTCCCCAACGATCGGAATTTCTGCATCAACGGGCTCCTGAGCCCCGATCGCAAGCCCCATCCCGCGGCCTGGGAATTCAAGAAACTCGCCCAACCCCTGCGCGTCACGGGGCGGGAACTGAGGCGCGGACGGATCCGCATCCACAACGATCAGGATTTCAGCGACCTGTCCTGGCTCGCCGGGGTCTGGGAAGTATCCGTCGATGGCGTCGTCAAAGAGAGGGGACGCCTGGCGCGACTCGACATCCCGGCGGGTGAGGCGCGGAACCTGACGCTCCCCCTGACGCGCCCCTCGCTCGGGCCCGACCAGGTCTGCCTTCTGACCCTGCGCTTTCGAAGCGCGAGGACTTCGAAGTGGGCGGCCCGGGGACACGAGGTGGCCTGGGAGCAGTTTCAGATTCCCTGGAAGAGCGATCGCGCTATCCGAAAGAAGCAGCGGCCCGGTCGCAGAAAAGCCTTTCAGCTGGATCAGAACGAGCGGCGGGCGCTGGTCTCAGGCGGCGATCTCTCCCTCGCGATCGACAAGACGCGAGGCGTCGTTCACTCATTCAAATGGCGCGGAGAGGAGTTCTTTTCTCGCGGTCCCCAATTGAATCTATGGAGGGCCCCCACGGACAACGACCGCTTCAATGCGATCCCCGGCCCGGAACCACCGGCATATGAACGCTGGCGCGCTCAGGGGATCGAGAATCCGGCACTCACGACGACGGAATGCGATGTGCGCCGGGAAAGGGATGGGGGGCTTCGCCTCACGGTGGTCCAGGAACTCGGGGCGGACGAGGAGAAGGCGGATTCCCGCCGGCGAATCCGCCACGCACAGAATTGGTTCATCACTCCCCAGGGCTGGATCCGACTCCAGAATGAAATCGAGATCGGAGAGAATCTCGAAGATCTGCCGCGCGTGGGCATCCGAATGGACCTCTTACGAGGCTTTGAACGCCTCGAATGGTTTGGACGCGGACCTCATGAGAACTATTGGGATCGCAAAGCCGGGGCAGCGCTAGGACGCTATCGGAGCCGTGTGGACGAGCAATACCATCGCTACGTCGTCCCCCAGGAAAACGGAAACAGGACGGATACCCGATTCTTCAGCCTCTGTCGCAAGAATGAACTCGGGCTGCTCTTCCTCGCCAGAGATCCCTTCGAATTCACCGTCAGCCACTACAGCGCATACGACCTCGACCAGGCCGAACACATCAATGCCTTGCGGGCCCGGAGCGAAACCCTGGTCCAGATCGACGTGCACCAGCGCGGCGTCGGCACCGGGGCCTGCGGACCCGACACATTGCCCGCGTACCGGATCCAGCCGGGCGTGTATCGACTAGACGTCTGGCTCTCCCCCTTCAATCCGGCGGGAACGAACCCCACCCGCCTGGTCTCCCGCATCCGCGACAGCGCGGAATGGTCGCAAGAATCCGCCTGAAGCGAGCCCCGAGGCGCGCGCGCGGAAACTGCTAGCGGTTCAAATCCCAGTTGTAGTCGAAATAGCGAATCCGGAAATTCCCGATATTCTCCCGCAGCCAGCGGGCCTCGGATTGCGGCGCGTGCCGGATCAGGAATTCGACGACACCCCCGCTACCCCCGAAATCATCATCGAACCAGTCAAAGATCGGGCTGATCCGGACCACGCGCTCTTCTCGATCGATGAAGAGTCCCTTCTCCGGACGCCTCAGCCAGGCTTCGCTCGCCGCATCGAGATCCGCCTCCAGGCGGGCCGCGCGATAGGGGGCTCGAGAGAGGTTCGGACATGAAATCGACGCGCAGACGATGGCGGCGTGAATCCGGGGTTCTCCCATGGGGCGCAGGATCTCGTGTTCGATTTCGTCCAACGAATAGATGCGGCCCCCGATCTCGCCCGCATCCATCTTCCAGACGGAACGGAAGAAGGAGCCGATGTCGCGAATGCTGCGCCTGGGATCGTTCTCGACGACCCGATCGATGACCAGGATGTTGTAGGCATTGATCCAGAATGCCAGCCGCTCCTGGCGTAGGAGCAGGCCTTCCGGTCGAATGGCTCCGAGCCGCGAAACCAGCTGCCGCCAGCGTTTTTCCCCGCGCAATCCCTCGTAATCGACCCGGGTCCCCACTTCCGCATCCACGGCCCGGGTATATTGAAGCAGGAGTTCGGCATAGAGGTTCTGGTAATCGCCCGGGGGCGTCTCGGCGGCGGAAGCGATGCCGGGGATGAATATTGCCGATACGAGAAGAGTGAGCAGGCTCGCTTTCAACGCCGCCCCCGCCCTACCTCGGCGCCAGATCACGAATGGTCTTTTTCAGATCGTCGCAGTGAAGAATCGCAAGGGCCGGGGTATGCACTCCATTCTCCACATAACGCTGGATGTGTTCGCGACAGGCTTCCGGAGATCCATTCACGATCACGGCGTCGACCACCTCTTCGGGAATCGCTTCGAGAGCGGCATTGCGATCCCCTTCACGCCAATGCTTCCACATGCCGGCGAGTTGGTCTCCCCGCCCCAGCCACTCGTGAAAAGCCGCATAGACGGGGACATTCAGGTAGGCGGCCACGGCCCGGCGACCCATGGCCAGGGCCACACTTCGATCCTCCACCGGCAGCACAAAAATGCGGGCAGCAATTTCCTTTCCCTCACCCCCTGCGTGCACGTGGGGCACGACCTGCTTCACGTCCTCCGCCGAGAGCCAGTTGAGAATTGCCCCATCCCCTTCCTTCCCGGCCAAGCGCAGCATTCCCTCGCGCAGCGCCGCGATCAGGATCGGCGGCGTCTGCTCGACTTTCACCCCCAAACGGAATCCTCGCACGCGGAAACGATCGAATTCCTGATCGACCTTCTGCCCGGCCAGGGCCATGCGCAGAAAGCGCACCATGTCGCGAACCTGCTGATAGGGTTCTTCGAAGGAAATGCCATTCCAGCGCTCGACGATCACATCCGACGAGGATCCGATCCCCATCACGAAGCGGCCCGGGGCGGCGTCAGCCAGCGAAGCGACGCTCTGGGCCATCAACGCCGGTCCCCGGGTATAGGCGGGAATGATGGCGACGCCCAGGCGGGCGGAGGGCGCCCAGGCGGCCGCAAGCGCCAGGGGCGTAAATCCGTCGTGGCCATTCGCCTCGGATGACCAGAAGTCCGTATAGCCGAGATCCACCATCTCCTTCAGCCAGTCCCGATGCTGATGCAGGGGAATTCCGGCCAGGGGAAGGGACATGCCGTAACGCGCCATCAACGATTCTCCTTCCTGGCCAGCTTGGCCCAGGTATCCCGCAAGGTCACGGTTCGATTCAATACAATCTGTCCGTCCCGGGAATCCGGATCGACGCAGAAATAGCCCAGCCTTTCGAGTTGGTAGGTCTCTCCCGCTTGCGCATCGGCCAGACTCGGCTCCAGGCGGGCATCCGAAAGCACCTCGACGGAGTCCGGATTCAGATGGTCGACGAAGCTCTCGCCCTCGGGCGGGTTGGCGGGATCTTCGCAATCAAAAAGCGGGCCGTAGAGTCGCGCCTCCGCCCGCAGGGCATGAGGGGCTGAAACCCAATGCAGGGTGCCCTTGACCTTGCGTCCATCCGGGGCATCGCCACCTCGGGTCTCGGGATCGTAGCGGCAGCGCAACTCTACGATCTCATCCGAAGCATCCTTGATCGCCTCCACACAGGTGATGAAGTAGGCATAGCGGAGCCGAACTTCGCGGCCCGGTGCCAGCCGGAAGAACTTCCGGGGTGGATCCTCCATGAAATCATCTCGCTCGATATAGAGTTCCCGGCTGAAGGGAACCTTGCGAACTCCCATCCCGGGATCCTCGGGATTGTTCACGGCCTCGAGTTCATCTACCTCGCCCTCGGGAAAGTTCTCGATCACGACCTTGAGGGGGCGCAGCACGCCCATCACCCGCGCCGCCTTCCGATTCAGATCCTGACGAATGCTGTACTCGAGACGCGCGAGTTCGATTACATTCTCGCGTTTTGCGAGACCGATTCCCGCGCAGAATTCCAGAATCGCGTCACGGGTATAGCCGCGACGTCGCAATCCCCGCAGCGTCGGAAGCCGCGGATCGTCCCAGCCCTGGACGTGGCCCTCATCCACCAGCCGCCGGAGCATACGCTTGCTCATCACCGTATGGGTAAGATTCAGGCGAGCGAATTCGATCTGCCGTGGCCGGGGCTCGAATTCGAGGGCCTCCAGGAACCAGTCATAGAGGGGGCGATGCCCCTCGAATTCGAGGCTACATAGGGAATGCGTGATCTCCTCGATCGCATCGGACTGACCGTGGGCGAAATCGTACATCGGATAGATGCACCAATCGTCATTCGTGCGATGGTGGCGGGCCTTCTGGATCCGATACATGAGCGGATCGCGCAGGGTCAGCACGGGCGAGGACATATCGATCTTCGCGCGGAGGACCCTGGAGCCCTCCTCGAATTCCCCGGCGCGCATTCGGGCGAAGAGATCGAGATTCTCCTCGACGCCGCGCTCACGATAGGGACTATTCGTCCCCCCCTCGATCAGGCTGCCCTGATTGGCCCGAATCGCCTCGGCGTCCTGGTCGTCGATATAGGCCAGCCCCTTTTCGATCAGCTTGACCGCCAGCGCGTAGAGGTCTTCGAAATAATCCGACGTGAAGAAGAGCCGATCCTCCCAATCGCAGCCGAGCCAGCGCACATCCTCGATGATCGAATCGACGTGCTCTTTTTCCTCCGCCTCGGGATTCGTATCGTCGAAGCGCAGGTTGCAAGTTCCCCCGAATTCCCGGGCAATGCTGAAATTCAGGACGATTGCCTTGGCGTGACCGATATGCAGGCAGCCATTCGGCTCGGGGGGAAAACGCGTGGCCACGCGGCCTTCGCGCCGACCCGCTGCGATGTCTTCGGCGACGATGCTGCGGATGAAATCTCGAACCTCTTCGGATCCTTCAGACGACAAGCTGAACTCCATTCTGGCAGCGACGCGGAAATGACCTGGGCCCACTTCCCAGCGTGGATTCCCCGGCCCTCGAGAATTCCGGGCAGGGCGGATACCCGGAGCGAGACTGGAGAGCGGGCTTCATGGCGCGCCAGAGTAGCATTTCCGGAGCGGCCAGATGCGCGCACCGCCCGAGCATTCCGGCGGGCGATCCCTCCCATGCCCTGCGACCTCAGCCCGGGATCCGAATCCGATTCCCGCGAGAAATCGCGAATCCGCTGACCCCCAGAAGCGTCAGGGCCAGCAGCAGGAGGCCGGGACTCGAAAGCATCGGCAGGGCGGTGGCGACCACCATGGACTGACCCGAGTTCACGAGACCCCGGGTCTGGCTGGCGGGGGCGGCCCAGGAGAAATCCTCTGCAACACTCCCGCTACCCTGGCGTTGGAGCGAGTGGTCGGCGGGTGTAGAACTCGACTCGCTCACGCCGATATCCGTGGCCGTCATCCCCGCGGCGACCCCATTGGTCGCGAGAAGGGCCCCCTCGTAGCTCAGGAATTCGACCACCTCGCCGCTCGAATTCACCAACGCCAGGCCATCCGCCGGGCCGTTCTGGAGTCCCGCCTGGAAGAAGAAGAGGAAGCCGAAGCCACTGCCATCGTCGGCGAGAACTCCCGAAAGATTGATCGTCGCCGTCGTCGTGCCCCCATTTCCATTATAGGTGACGACCTGCCAACCCGTGAGATCCGTGCCCGCGACCCCGGCGATTTCGAAACCCTCGAATTCATCGGCACCGGCGTTATCGTAATGGATCTCGTTGATGAAAGGCGACGGGCCCGGTGTCGTCACCTCCTCGCTCGGCGGAGAAAAATCCCCATCGAGATCGACGGCTCTCACCGTATAGAAATAGGCCTGGCCCGGAATCGCCGACGTATCCGTGTACTCGCTAACCGCGAGCAGGCCGAGATGAATCGCCACGGAGCCGCCTCCCGGAGTCAGGGCCCGCTCGATCCGGTAGCCATCGAGATCGCTCTCGAAGTTATCGTTCCAGTCGAGTTCTATCCCGAGGAGTCCCCATGACGCCGTCAGCCCCATCGGGCTGGCGGGTGCGCCGCTGCTATCGCAGACGCCGGAGTAGAGACAGCTCACCCATTCGGGATGATCGATGAAGGGATTACGATTCTGCTGGTAGGAATGGATCAGGTCATTGCGAGCCTGCTCGACCGCATCCACTGGATCCTGGAGGTGCCACTGGAGCAATACGGATAGCAGCCCCATATAAGCCGTACTGGCATTGACGCCCGTCACGGCGATCAGGTTGAGGTCGTCGGTCAGGATCAGATCGGGCTCCGAGAATCCGGTCGTGCCGTGGACACCTCCCTCGTAGCGGGTATCCAGGTAGAAGAGAGCCCGGGCGACGTCGCCACGACGCCCGATCCAGGTCTCCCAGACATCGGTACTGCGCCAATTCGATTGGCCGGGGTAGACCCCCGTCCCGCCCCCCACGCCGCCATTGAGCGCCGTGGGCCTCTCCGCGCAACTGGCATTGCACTCCGAGTAGACGTTGTTGCCCCGGGAGCTGTTGTAGCCCGAATCCGAGAGGAAGAGATGATGGCAGTCGGAGTAGGGATAATTCTGGCTGTTCTCAGTCGGGAAACCGTAAGAGGACGGCCAGCTATGTTCGCGGTTATACCCCCCCCCGCCCCCCCCGAATTTGGGGAAACTCGTATTCTTGTAAACGTCGAGGATGGCGGTGGCATCGGCGGGATTTTCATCCGCCTGATCGAGGATGTCCCAGGTATCAATGGCCGTTGACGTGTAGGGGAAGCGCTGATGGTCGTCGATGACTTCGTGCAGGCTGGCCCGAAGCGCGGCGCTGCTCGAAGCCACCACGGAGTCGTAATAGCCCGTCGGCGGCGCGGCCCGGGCGAGCGGAACGATGGCCAGGAAAGCGATCATCAGGGCCATCCAGACGCCGCCCCCCCTGCCGATGAGGAGCGAATACCCGGGACGAAATTCGGGCGTCGGAAGCGGCGGCAGGAATAGAATCATCAACAAAAATCCCGCGATTCAAGAGGCGCCTCATCATACTAAACACCGGAAAATGAACCTAATTTAATACGAATTTGAAATCGGCCCCCGCGGGCGACCCGGGATGGGCTGGGATCATCGTCCGATCGGGGTGGGCAGACGACGATCAGACGCTGAGGTGCGCGGCGACGAGCCCCTCATCGAGGTCCGCCATCTCACCCCGAGCGACGATCCGACCCTTTTCCATGATGCGGAATCCGTCCGCGACCCGTCGTGCAAAGGAAAGCTTCTGCTCGACCAGAAGTACCGTCAGCCCCCGGGCGCGATTGAGTTCGAGGATGACATCACCGATCTCGCGCACGACATTCGGCTGAATTCCCTCCGTGGGTTCATCGAGAATCAGGAGTTCCGGTTCGAGCACGAGGGCGCGTCCGATGGCCAATTGCTGCTGCTGCCCGCCGGAAAGATCACCGCCCCGCCGACCCGGGTCGGGGTGGAAGGGCTTCTGGATTCGCAGGGGACCGCGATGCCAGCGCCGGGCCAGACGGGTCGTCCCGGCATCATCGCGCAGGTGCAGCTTCAGCTCCGCCTGCCAACCCGTTTCCGGCCGCGGTTCCGGATTACCGAATGCCGGCGCAGAATTCCGGCTCTCGAGGCCAGCGCTACTCAAGGCGAGTCCCGCCCCGATGATACATGCCGATTCCGAGAATCCCGCCCGGACGTCGCGCGCACTGTCTGCACCCTTCCCTCCTCCGACCCCAGATCGATAACTCAAACAGCGCGCAAAGCCCACGGCGAGGGCCCGGCCTTGCTTCGGCCATTCGTCGACCGACGAGGACTGCTACTCTCGCGCCCCTGCATTCCTTCACTCCAATGCCGCCTGTCGGCGATTCCCTCGGCGCTTCGGAGCCAATCTCGGAGCCACCCCGCAGATCATGAATTTCCTCACATCCGAAAAAACCCAGGCGATCCGAGCCGAATTTGGCACACCCGTCTACGTTTATGATCAGGCAAGGCTCGAAGCCGCGGCCCGAGAGGTGCTGGCCTTCCCCAATGCTTACGGGCTGACGGCCCGCTTCGCGATGAAGGCCCTTCCCACGGCGGCCATCATTCGCGTGCTCAGCGATACGGGCCTCCACATCGACGCCAGCAGCGGTTTCGAAGTCGAGCGCGCGCTACTCGCCGGCGTGGAGCCGAATCGGATTCAACTCACGGCCCAGGAGTTGCCCCGGGACCTGAAAGGCCTGGTCGAAAGGGGAGTGCTCTTCAACGCCTGCTCGCTGGCGCAACTCGAAGCCTTCGGGCAACTCTTTCCGGGCCGGGAAGTCTCTGTTCGCATCAATCCGGGATTGGGATCGGGCCATAGCAACCGAACGAATGTGGGCGGCCCGTCCTCGAGTTTCGGAATCTGGCACGAGTCCCTGGACGAGGTACTCGGCGTGGCTGAAAGTACGGGGTTGCGGCTGACCCGCATGCATACCCATATCGGATCCGGTGGCGATCCTGAAATCTGGAAACGCTGTGCGCGCCTCTCCCTCGAGATCGCCGCCAGGCTTCCCGAAGTCACGACCCTGAACCTGGGGGGTGGCTTCAAGGTGGCGCGCATGCCCGGAGAAGACGGTTGCGATCTGGCCGAGATCGGGAATGTACTGCGTGCCGACTTCGAAGAATTTGCGCGGCGATACGGCCGTGAACTGAAATTGGAGATCGAGCCGGGTACGTATCTGGTCGCCAACGCGGGCGTGATTCTCGCGAACGTCACCGACGTCGTCGACACGGGCCGCGAGGGCCGACTCTTCGCAAAGATCGACAGCGGAATGACCGAAGTGCTGCGCCCCGCCCTCTACGGCGCCGAGCATCCGATCGCGATCGTCCCGGGGCATGCGGGCGATGAACGCGACGAAGTCGATGTGATTGTCGTCGGCCACTGCTGCGAAAGCAGCGACATCCTCACCCCGGCACCCGGAGATCCGGAGGGCCTCGGGCCGCGCCTGCTGCCGCGGCCAGTGGTGGGAGATAGCTTGTTGATCGGCGGTGCCGGCGCGTACTGCTCCGCCCTCGCCAGCAAGAACTACAACTCCTTCCCCGAAGCCCCCGAGCTGCTGATCACGAACTCGGGAGAAGTGCGACTGATCCGACGCCGCCAGAGCCTCGAGCAGATGATCGCCAACGAATTGCTCGACCCGGCCGAGTGACGGATCGGGAGCGGAAGCTTCGCGGGGATCCCATGCACGCCTTGCGGCTGGAAGAACTCCTGGAAAGAGAACGCGGACGCCTGGAGGACTGGCTCGACGCTCTCACCCTCGAGGAAAAGGTCTCCCTCTGTGCGGGCTCGGATGCCTGGCATAGCGTCGCAATACCCCGTCTGGGCATCCCGGCCCTGAAGTTGAGTGACGGACCCAACGGCGTTCGCGGCGATGGCCGCAGCGGGACGACTTCGGCCTGCTTTCCGGTGGGCATCGCATTGGGCGCGACCTGGAATGTCGAACTGATCGAAGCCGTCGCTGGTGCCCTCGGCGAGGAGGCCCGGAGCAAGGGAGTGCACGTCCTGCTCGGCCCCACCGTCAACCTGCAGCGGCATCCCCTGGCGGGCCGACACTTCGAGTGTTACTCCGAGGATCCTCATCTAAGTTCTCGCATTGCCGTGGCTTTTATCCGAGGTGTCCAGAGCCGAAGAGTCGCCGCCTGCGTCAAGCATTTCGTCTGCAACGACTCGGAATTCGAGCGCCATTCGATCAGTTCCGAGGTGAGCGAGGAGGTGCTGCGGGAGATCTACCTGCCGCCCTTCGAAGCCGCGGTGAAGGAAGCCGACGCCTGGAGCCTGATGTCGGCCTACAACCGCATCAACGGAACCTTCGCGGCGAGCCATACTCCCCTGCTCCGCGATCTCCTGAAGGATGAATGGGATTTCCGCGGCCTCGTCGTCAGCGATTGGGGGGGCGCCACGGAGACCGTGGCCTGTGCGAAGGCCGGGCTCGACCTCGAAATGCCGGGACCCCCGCGAGTGATGGGAGAAAAACTCTCCCGCGCCCTCTGCGAGGGAAGCGTCGACGAATCCGAAATCGATGACAAGGTTCGGCGCCTGCTCGGCGTCGCACTCGCCTCCGGGGCAGCGGATTCCGATCTCCACGAATCCGCAGAGCGCTCGGAGAATCGCCCGGAACACAGGGCGCTCGCCCGCCGCGCCGCAGCCGAGAGCATCGTACTCGTGCGCAATGAAAATATCCTACCCCTGGATGCCACGAAACTCCGAAGCCTGGCGCTGATCGGCCCCAACGCCCGGCGGAGCCAGATCCAGGGAGGGGGCAGCTCCGTCGTGCGACCCCATTACGAGGTTCATCCCCTGGCGGCCCTGCGCGAACGACTGGGCCCCGAGGTCGAGATCCTGCATGAAGCGGGCTGTGAGATCGAGAAATACTGTCCTGCCTTCGAGCCCGCGGAACTCTGCCCCGGCGCGAGCGAGGCGGGGCCGGGACTGCTGCTCGAGTATTGGAATGGCGAAATCGCTGCTGGCCCCTGCGTGGAGTCCAGAGTCGTCCGACGCTGCCGGGCGCTCTGGATGGGGCGTTTCTCGTCACGTGTGGATCCACGCCACTTCAGCGCCCGCTACTCGGGCACCTGGACACCCTCGAGAAGCGGGCGCTATTGCCTGGGCCTGCAGAGCGCTGGCGAAGCTCGACTGCGGATCGATGAAGAACTCCTCCTCGCCACCGGCCGGGAAGACGACCGGGGCGATGGTTTCTTCGGACGCGCTTCGCTGGAGGATCGCATCGAATTCGAAGCGACTGCGGGCCGGGAATATCGACTCGGCGTCGAATTCGAAAGCGACCCCGCACTCCCCCACGCCGGTCTCCAATTCGGAGCCCTGCCCCCCGAGACCGGAAATGAAATCGAGCGTGCGGTAGAAGCGGCGCGGCGAGCCGATCTGGCCCTGGTGGTCGTGGGCACGAGTGGGGAATGGGAAAGCGAGGGCAACGATCGGCGAATGCTCCGGCTGCCCGGGCGCCAGGATGAATTGGTGGAACGAATCCTCGCAGCCCGTCCCGACAGCGTCGTGATCCTGAATACGGGCAGCCCCGTCGAACTCGACTGGCTCGATCGTTGCGGCGCCCTGCTCCAGACGTGGTTTGCGGGGCAGGAGAGCGGCCACGCCCTCGGCGACGTCCTCTTCGGCGATCTCGACCCCTCTGGGCGCATGCCCTGCAGTTGGCCCCGACGCCTCGAGGATACGCCGAGTGCCGCCCACTACCCGGGACGGGACGGCCGGGTCCACTATCGCGAAGGCCTGGCCGTCGGGTATCGGGGCTACGATCGATCCGACCTCGAGCCCCTGATCCCCTTCGGACACGGACTCTCGTACACGCAATTCGAATATCTCGACCTGACTCTCCCCCCCGAGGTCCGCGCCGGCGAGAGCGTGGAGATCTCGATCCGACTGCGGAATCGGGGCGAGCGCAGGGGCCAGGAGGTCGTTCAACTCTATCTCGGGAGCCCACCGGGCCTCGACGAGCGGCCGCCCCGGGAACTTCGAGCCTTCTCGAAGTCCGAACTGGGGGCTGGCGAGGAGGACTGGCTGCACTTCAGCCTGGATGCGAGAGCCCTCTCCGTCTGGGCTCCCGATTCCGCGACCTGGTGCATTCCGACGGGCGAACGCGAGATTCTGGTCGGGGCCTCCTCCCGGGACATTCGGGCCCGGGGCGTATTGCGCGTCATGCCCCGAGCCAGCTAGCGGGCTACAAGAGAGCCCGCCCCCATCGCATCCGGGCGGGGGCCGACATGCGGATCGACTCGCAAGTCGGAGCGGTCGAAGGAGTCGGAGCAGTCGGACGGAATCCGCTCGCGGACGGGCTGGCCTATTGGGAGAGCGGCGTCTGGCCGCCGGATCTCGCGTCCTCGACTCAACCCCGGCGCTTCTGCTTTCGCTGTCGGCTACGCATTCCGCGGTGGGTTCCGGGTTGATATTGGCGCATCGAGTTCGGGGGCTTCTCGAGTTTCAGCGCGTACCAGGGCATGCCAAAACGCTTCATCAGGAGCTTGCGATTATTCTGGAGCCGCAGCAGATTTTCCTTCGTCGACTCGTTCCCAGACTCCACCTTCAGACAGGTCTGAAGTTGTCCGATCGCCTTATCGCGTTCCCCCTGCTTGTGGAGCATCCAGGCGTAGGCGTGGTAGGGCAGGATCTGCTTCTTGCTGCCCCGAATGGCAACCTCCATCGCATCGAAGGCCTCTTTGAACTGCTTGCGACGGAAGTAGAGGGCGGCCAGGGCCATCCGGGCATCCGGAGCCCTGAGGGCCGATTTCTCCAGATATTCGACGGCCTTCTCATCGTCGTCCATCCCGTAGGCGAGAATGCCCATCTGGGCGTAGATCTGCCCCTTGAGCATGAGCTGCCAGCGGGCCAGGGGCAGCAGATCCTCGAGGCTCTTCATGGCCAACTGCGTCGCCCCCGATTGCAATTGCTTCTGAGCTTGCTGGAAACGGGGCTCGAATCGCTTGCCGAGGCGGCGCGCGACCAGCACGAAGACCGTAATCGCCGTGATCACGCCCAGGATGATTCCCATGGCCCAGGTCTTCCAGAGCCCGAGCAGGCTGTAGACGACGCCCACCAGGAGGCCAATCAGGATTGCGATCAGGATGCTATACACGATTTCAACTCTCTATGAAGGGATCGAAGACTACAGAAATCCGAGTCCCAACGCATTCGGCGGCGCCGGGGCATTCATCCCCCCGACCCCGATCCTGGCCCCAGCCCGATTCGAGCCGAATCCGGGCCCGGCAAAGGGGTCTCGACTCTTCCGGCCGGAGAATTTCGCAGGCCGGATCATCGCCCGGAAGAAAATGCGGGCTAGAGTGAGGCCCCAAAGCAGCCGAGGCCGATATTCATGTCCAACTGGTGGGCTCACGCTTTCCCCTTTTTCAAGGCTCTGCACATCGTGGCGATCATCTCCTGGATGGCGGGGCTGCTCTACCTGCCCCGCCTCTTCGTATACCATTGCGAAGCGGAGGCGGGCTCGAAAATGTCCGAGACCTTCAAATTGATGGAGGCCAGGCTTTCGCGAGTGATCATGTTTCCCGCCATGCTGGCCAGCCTGACGTTCGGTTTCGCACTTCTGCTCACCCCTGCGGGCTACGCCGCCCTGACCACGGGCTGGCTCTGGGCCAAGCTCGGCCTCGTCCTGCTGCTGCTCACCGCCCATCGCCAGATGCTCGTATGGCGCGATGACTTTGCGGCCGATCGCAATCTTCGTCGCCAGAGATTCTTCAGGATCGCCAACGAAGTGCCCACCCTGCTGATGCTCGGCATCGTCCTCCTCGTCGTCATCCGACCCTTCTGAGCATGTCTGAACCGACCTCACGTTCCCCGCGCCTGCTCGATATCACGCTGCTGCTCTTCTTGCTGCTCGGGATCGGAGCCGGAGCCGCCAAGGGAGTGGACGAAAGCGAAGCGCCCCGCTTTGGTTATGGACTGGCCGTCGGCTACGGCTACGGCGTCGTGCCCCGGGACAATCAGCGCGGCAAGGATGTCGGAGAGGTTCGCTACGTCGCAATCGAACCGCATATCCGCCTGGGCCTCGCCCGATACGGCGACCGCGGGGATTGGTATCGCGGCCACCTCGAGGGCCTGCTCGGGGGCACCCTCCTGATCGAAAGCGAACCCAGGAGCGGGCATGCGGGGGCGGGAATCGTGGGCCTTCGCTACTCGATCCGACTCCGAAACGATCTCGATCTCTACGGCGAAGGTGGCATCGGCGTCGGAAGTCTCCACTTCGAACTCCGGGACCAGGACGATGGATTCAACTTCTTCATCCATACGGCGCTCGGCCTGCGCTACCCGCTGAACGATCGCCTATCCCTCACGGCCAGCACACTCTGGCAGCATGTCTCCAACGCAAATAGCCGGCTTCCGAATAACGGAATCGATACGGTGGGCTGGCGATTGGGAATCGAATTGCATTGAGCTGCCGAGGCAACGGCGGCCGGGAATGCCCCGGGCTCGCGTCGTTCCGGGGGAGCAAGCCGGAGCCGAGAAGGCCGGGCGAGAGAGCCGAGCCCGTCATAGCTTGGCGATCACGGTCTCCGCGAAGTCATTCAGGGCGCGCAATTTATTCTCGAGGGGGGTGTCATCGGGCTCGTAGGCGCTTCGAAAACCCACGATGGCATCCGTCACCCCCAGATCCTCGAGGCGCTTCATGCCATCCACGCTGAATCCATCCATCGAAATGACATGGATTTCGAAGGGATCGTTCTCGCGACCGTATTCCGCACGGAGTTCGCTGAGCCGGTTGAGCAGACCGACGAGGGTTTCGTGGTCGCCCCCCGCGTGCATCCAGCCATCCCCCAGTCGCGCCGCGCGCCGCAGCGCCCGCTCCGCGTGGCCCCCGACCAGGATCGGAATCCGCTCGGTGGGCGCGGGATTCATCCGGATGCTCTGAAAATCAAAGAACTCTCCGTGATATTCGAAGAATTCTCCTGTCTCGAGCCCACGTACGATCTCGATCATCTCGTCGAGTCGCTTGCCGCGCCCCTCCATGGGAATCCCTGTAACCGCAAAATCCTCGGGCCAGGGAGAGATCCCGACGCCGAATCCAAAGCGATTGTCGCTCATCACCGCCACGGACATCGCCTGCTTGGCGACCAGGACCGGCTGGCGAACGGGCAGCTTGACGACGAAGGTGGTGAAACGCATGCGCTCGGTCGCCGCGGCCAGGGATGCGGCGAGAATCATCGGCTCGATGAAGGGCTTGCCGTCGAGGAATTCCCGGCTGCCATCCGGGGTGTAGGGATATTGGCTATCCGAAACCTCGGGATAGCAGATGCTGTCGGGAATCGTGAACGAGGTATAGCCCGCTGCTTCCGCAGCCTGCACCAGGGGCACGTATTGACTGGGATCGCACATCGACTCGGCAAGGGAAAAACGCATGCTGAATTCCTCGGCTGCAGGGCTCACTCCGCAACCACGGAGCGGCGTCGCGGGAAAAAAAGTGCGAATAAAATCGGGTCCGCGAGAATAACACCCAGCGCATGACCACGGAGGACTTGCGAAGAAAAATCGGGATCCGGGCTTCGGCCGAGGCCGCGGTTGAGGCTCTTCGAATCCCCCCCGCACGCTCGCCGCTTGATCGCGCTTTGCCCGACGAGAAGATTCAAGCCCTTCGCCCGATCTCTCGGCCATCCGGCGGCGGGAAGTGCTACTGCGAATTTCTCGACCCCGAGGATTCACCATGCAGAAGAAGAGAACGCGGCCCGGATCGGATGCGGGCCCGGGGCATCGGGCGCTCCATCCGGCCTGGCTCCACGAAAAATGGGGTGATTGGCGGCGGGTTCGTGAACCTCGGGACGCCGGCGAGCATTTCATGCATGCCACCTCGACTCCCCGCCTCCCGCCCGGAATCGAGGGCCGGCCCCGGGCAATGGCATCGAGATGCCATCCACCGCCGAAACGGCAACTCGGGCTATCATAGGTCCATCCCATGGCCGCCGATGAACTGATCTTCGATGAGGGCGTTCTGCGACCCGCCCCCGTCTGCGAATTCCAGGGCTTCAGAGCGGCCGCCCAATGCGGTGGAGCCGCGATCCTGCCCTGGCGCGCCCAGTGGAGGATGGCGGACGAACGCGGCGTAGCCGCCTTTCCATCCGCCCAGGAACTGCCCGAGGCAAGCTTCCCCCAGGCCCTCGTCCATCTGCAGAAGAGCCGCGCCGCGACCTGGCGGGATCTCCATCACGCCTGGCAGCATCTCGAAGCAGGCGGACGCCTGCTGCTCTGTGGGGGCAATGAGCTGGGGATCACATCGGCGGTCAAGCGCCTGGCCCGGGAATTGGAACAGCCCGCCCGGATCCTGGCCAACCGACGTCACGCTCGCATCACCCTCTTCCATCGGGATCGAAGCCCCGGGCCGACCATTCCCGAGGCCTCTCGAATTCCCCTGCCCCCACCCCATGCCGGAGACCATCCCCTGCTGGCCGAGCCAGGCGTCTTCAGCGCCAGGCGACTCGATCGGGGAACCGAGATGCTCCTCGAGGCCCTGGTGGACGAAGCGCCAGCGGGACGAATCATCGACCTGGGCTGCGGGATCGGATCCCTGGGTCTATCGGCCCTGGGACGCTGGCCCGATGCCCGGGCATTGCTCCTCGATGCCGACGCGCGCGCCGTTGAGAGTGCCCGCCAGAACGCCTCTTCCCTCGGCGTCGCCGAGCGCTGCCAGGTCGATTGGTGGGATTGCGAGGAGAGTTGCCCGGAAGAGGGCTTCGATCTCGCCCTCGTCAATCCCCCCTTCCATAGTGGCAGGAATGTCGATCTGCGCCCGGCCCGGGCGTTCTTCGAGCGGCTGGGCGAAGTCCTCGCCCCGGGCGCAAGGGCCCTGATCGTCGCCAATCGCACCCTGCCCTACGAGCATTCCCTGCGGGCCATCGGCGAAATCGAGGTGCTGCGCAGCGATCGCGGCTACAAGATCATTGCATTGCGCCGCCGCGGTCGCGGGAATCGACATTCCCGACGCCCCCTCCAGAAGCGAGCGCCTTCCCGCTCGGCCCGATGAGATACCTCGAGATCCGAGCCCGATCCCCGAGCCGGAACAGAAACCAGGCCCCGGGTCGAACTCGGCTATATTCGAATCCCCCCTCCCGGCCGCCAGCAGGTGGCCGGGATGCCGATCGGCATAGACGAAGAGGTTGCGATGCTCGCCCGCCGGCCCCCATGCCCTCGAGATCGATTCAGTCGCCCGATGCCGGGCGCTGCCATCCACTGCCGCCCCGCATGGCTGGCACTCGTCTGGCTCCTCTGCGGCCTCCTGGGAGCGGTCGACGCCGCGGCCCAGCTCAAGCCGAGAACAATCGAACCCCTGGGAACGGCCGATCAGCTCAAATCCCAGCGTCAGCGCGAACTCGCGAACGAATTGGCGAGGCGCTACCTGGGCAAACCCGTCCGGGGCAGGGATCTGAAGGATCTCGACACGCTGCAACGACTCCTGGATGGGCGCTTCATCCCCGAGCAGGAGGCCTTCAGCCAACAGGCCCTCGGCCTGGTCTTCGGCGATATCATGGCCCACCAGTTGAATCTGGATTGGGTCGTGGTCGACGATGATTTCGGACGCAGCCGCGCCCTGCGCTGGAAACGCGAGGAGGATATTTTCTTCCCGATCACGATGTTCTCGAAACGAATCGGCCAGGGGCGGCCCGTACGGGTTCGAGAACTCTACGACGAGGTCGCAAAGCGGGTGGCGGAACTCGAGCGTCGTTCCCGCCCCTCGCGCCGTCGAGTCGTACTTCCTCCCCGGCCCGAGAACTGAAGGCTCGCGAGCACGGCCCGAAGCTCTCAGGAGTGCAGACTCTGCTTGGCTTCCAGGTCCCCGCGGATCGTGCGCGCGGCTTTCGCGTAGTGGAAGACGGACCAGAGCGCAAAGAATACGACGATCACGAGCAGCGCATAGCGCAGGGATTCCGTGCCCCATTGGGGGCGCAATAGATCGCTCAGGATGCCGACGCCCTGGGGCCCGAGTCCCAGGCCAATGATGTTGATGACGAAGAGCAGGATCGCCGATGCCATGGCTCGCATCTGGGAGGGAACCAGGGTCTGGGTCATAGCGAAAGTGGGACCGAGATAGAATCCGCCCAGGAAGGCACCGGGCAGCCAGAGCAGGAGGGCGGTACGGCCATCGGGCCAGAGGTAGAGGAGAAAGGCGAAGGGAATGTAGGCGACGGTCGCAATTGCCGGAACCCACATATACCAGCGCGGATCCCGCCCACCCAGGCGATCGCTCAGAAACCCGCCCAGATAAGTCCCCGCCACCCCGCCCGTAAAACCCAGCATGGCGAGCCAGGTTCCCAACTCTCCCGTCGGAATTCCGTGGGAGCGTTGAAAGAAAGCCGCGATGAAAGCGCCGGCCCCATAGCCGTAGAACGCGTGCAAGGCCGCCCCGAAGGCCATATGCCGAAAGCTGGCCAAGCCCTTCATGAAGGCCAGGACCTCGGATAGATCCCTCTGCGGCCCGGCCACTTCCCCCGTCGAATCCCGCACTCCCCGCGGCGGCTCGGGCAAGGTGAATTGGACCAGCAGGGCCAGCGCCACACCCGGCAACCCCACCACCACGAAGGCCGTCCGCCAGTCGAAGGCTTCGTTCAGCCAGCCCCCGGCCAGGGAACCGATTCCCGAACCGATCGGGATGCCGAGGGAGTAGATCGCGAGGGCCGTCGCCCGACGCTCGGGGGGGAAATAATCGGAGATCAGGGAGTGGGCGGGAGGACTGCAACCCGCCTCGCCAACGCCCACCCCGATGCGGGCCACGGCCAGATGGACGAAATTGCGCGCCAGGCCCGTCAACGCGGTCATCGAACTCCAGATCAGGACCGCCAGGGCGATGATCCGGGTTCGTCTTCCGCGATCCGCCCAGCGCGCAATCGGAATGCCGAGCACGGTATAGAAGGCCGCGAAGGCAATTCCCGAAAGAAAGCCCAGGGATGTATCGGATACCTGGAACTCCTCCTTGATCGACTCGAGAAGAATCGAGAGAATCGAGCGATCGACGAAGTTGAAGACGTAGACGACCACGAGCAGACCCAACGCGTACCGCGCCATCGGATCCGAGATGGGCTGTCGATCGTCGGGATCGGCGACGGCGTCACTCTTCGGGAGCATCTGCGAACCTTATCACTTATCCGAGCCCCGGCTCGTGTGAATGAATACTTGGTCCAAAGGAACTCGGGGGGCGCGGAAGTGCTCTGGCAATCCGCAGCCCTCTGGGCGAGTCTTGAAAGGCTGGGCGAATGCGCGACGCATGAGGGCCAGTCAATACGATCGGGGTTCCCATGGAAAAAAACCCAAAGCATATCATCATCATAGGCGGCAGCGTGACGGGGCTCTTCAGCGCCCTCGCCCTGGCCCGCCAGGGCCATTTGATCACAATTCTCGAAGGCGAATCCCTGCCCGAATGCGATTCGCCCGTGGAGGCCTTCGAACGCTGGGAACGTCGCGGCGCCCCCCAGGCGCGGCACTCCCATGCCTTCCTGGCTCGACTTCATAACGGGATCCGGGAACTGGCCCCCGACCTCTACCGGGAATTGCTCGCGGCCGGCGCCGAACGACTGGAGTTCCGCGATATGGTCGAAGCCATTCTCCCGGATGCGGAATTCATCCCCGAGGATGATGAGATCGTCCTGCTCGCCTGCCGCCGAATCACTTTTGACTGGGTATTGCGCCGCCATGTCGCGAAGTTGGAGGGAGTCGAATATCGCGACGGCATGCCCGTCCTGGGATTGCTCGCATCGGAAGACCCCGCCACTGGACTCCCCCGGGTGACCGGCGTCCGGGCCCGGGATCTCGGAGGGGAGCCGAAGGAAATTCGCGCGGACCTGGTCGTCGACGCGTCGGGAAGAAATTCCAGCCTGGACGAATGGCTGCTGGAGATCGATGCGGATCCTCTCGAGAGAGAGGCCGAGGGTTGCGGCATCTTCTACTGCTCGCGCTTCTACAAAATCCACGAAAACATCGAGCCCCCCCGCATCGAGGGCCCGATCGGGGGCGATCTCGGTTACCTCAAATACGCCATCTTTCTCGGTGACTCGCGCATCTTTTCGATCACCCTGGCGGCCTCTCCCGGCGACGACATCCTGCGCAGCGTGCGAAATCCACAGATCTTCGACACCGTCGCGGGCTCCCTGCCCGCCACGAGGAATTGGGTCGATACGGCGGTCTCGGAGCCGGTCACCGAGGTCTACACCTATGCGAACCTGAAGAACTCGAGGCGCTTCTTCGTGCGCGATGAGCGCCCCCTCGCCCTCGGACTCTTCCCCATCGGCGATTCCCTGATGCACCAGAATCCCATCTCGGGACGCGGCTGTACCGCCTCCTGGATCTTTGCCTGGCTCCTCGCCGATAGCCTGGCGAAGCATTCCGAAGACCCCCTGGCCTTCGCCCGCAGCCTCGATGACTCGATCGTTCGGGAATTGGTGCCCTGGTACGAGGGAATGCGTGCCCAGGATCGTGCGGCCAATGCCACCCTGAAGTTGGAAGGCGAGGGGGGCGATCCCTTCAGCTTCCAACGCGACGATGGTTCGGTGGATCCCGCGGCCTATATGCGTTCCCTCATGCGCGACGGCCTGATCCCCGCCATGCGCGAGGACATCCAGGTGCTGCGGGCCTTCATGCGGGTCTTCAACATGCTTGAGGCCCCGGCGGATCTGCTGACGGACTCGAAGCTGCTCTCCCGGATTCTCGCGGTTTGGAGTCGGCGAGAGCAGCGGGAACCCTTCGAATTGGGGCCAAAGCGCGATGAGATGCTGGAGAGAATTGCCTCGGCGACGGCCTGATCGCGCTGCTATACACCTCTGCCATGGATGAGAGCCCCAAGGAAGCAGGCATGCGAACGGCCGTCGTCACCGGCGCCTCCTCCGGATTGGGTGCGGCCATCGCGATCGGCCTGGGAGAATTGGGCTGGCGGGTGGCGGTGGGGGCTCGGCGCCTGACGCGACTGGAGGAGACCGCCGCGGCGCTGGAAAAGGCTGGCGGTAGTGCCCTGGCCCGGATTCTGGACGTTTCCGACGCCGATTCCGTCGATGATTTCTTCGCCGCGATCGAATCCGAGTGGGGAGTTGCGGACGTGATCGTCAACAACGCCGGCCTCAGCCATCCCGGCCTGCTCGAGACGCTCGAGGCAGATACGATTCGAGAGGAAATCTCCATCAACCTGATCGGCCCCGCCTATATCTGCCGACGCGCCCTGGCACCGCTTCGTGCGGGCGGTCTCCGGGGAGACTTCATCTTCATCAGTTCGGACGCGAAGCGCTGGCCCCGCCCCCACCAATCGATCTACACGGCGACCAAGGCCGGTCTGGAGGGACTCGCCTCGGCATTGGCCCTGGAATTCGAGGGAACCGGTCTCCGCAGTACCGTAATTCGCCCCGGCCCCGCTTCCTCGGAATACGCCGCGCGATGGGGCGAAGAAAAGATCCACAACTTGTTGACTCGTTGGCGCCATTTTGGATTGCAGCGTCATCTCGAGTTCATGCCCGCGGAAGCCATCGCCCGGGCGGTGGTCGTCGCGGCCACCACACCGCCCGGTGTCCGAATCGACACGCTTGAAATTCAACCCGAAGCGCCACTGGCCCCTTAGCGGAGCCCACGCGCGGCGATAGAAAGGAATACTCCTTGAGCGAGCAGGATCGTTGGGAACGCGGCCTGGAAAAATTCAAAGAGGTCTATTCCGGAGATGTCGGCGCCCTACCCCGGGGCAGCAGCGATTTTTTCGACCTGATGATGGAGAATCTCTTCTGCGACGTATGGACCCGTCCCGCCCTCGACCAGCGCGATCGGCGCCTGTTGATGATGGGCGCGATCGCTGCCCTCGGAGAAGAGATGACCTTTGGCATCCAGGCCCGGGCGGCCCTCAAGAACGAGGAACTATCCCCCGAGCAGGTACGCGAAGTCCTGATCCATCTGACCCAATACGTCGGTTATCCCAGGGTGGCTCCCCTGATCGCCGTCGTCGAAAAGCAGATTGCCGAAGTCGCCGCTTTGCAGAAGGGCGGAGAAGACTGAAACCCGGGCCCCGCACGCGAACGAAGAGCGGGTTGGAAATCAGCCCGGCTTCGATTCGGATGGCGCAGTTCGGCGCCCGAAGAACCACAGAAGCGCGACGCTCAGGGCGATGGCCGAGGAAGCGTAGGGAAAGAGCCAACCCAGGCGCGCATAGGGGGTGGGGGCGCTCGCGCTATTGCGTGGCAGCCGGATTTCCTCGAGCAGTTTCTCCGCGGGGAATCTGTCGATGCGATCCGCCCGCACGGGGCGCAGGGGAATCTCGGCGCGTAGACGGCCGTTGTAATCCACCACCGCGCTCACTCCGGTACTGGTGCTGCGAACCATCGGAAGTCGATTTTCCACGCTGCGAAACTGGGCCAATGCGAGATGCTCGCGGGGCTCAGCACTATCCCCATACCAGGCATCGATCGTCAGGTTGACCAGTAGATCGATGCCTCCCTCCTGGATCGCAACCTCCCGCACAAAATGGGGCAGGATATCTTCGAAGCAGATCAGGGGACCCAGGGCGACCGGGCCGGAAGTCCCTTCCCCCTGGAGCAGGAAACGCGTCGGCCCGACGCCGGCCTCGTGGTGTGCGATCTGGGGGATGCGATCGGTCAGCCAATGGGGATCGATGAGGGGCACGAACTCGCCGAAGGGAACCAGGTTCACCTTGTCGTAGCGCCCGACGACACTGCCGTCGCCGGCGAGGAGATAGGCGCTGTTGTAGCCGAAGCGTTCTCCGCGGGCCCGGGAGCTGGCCCCGAAAAGTGTCGGAACCCGATGGTATTCCATCACTCGTCCGACACCGAGACTGCGCTCATGGCGGAAGGGACGCAGGACGGGATAGGGATAGCTACCCCCTTCGGGCCAGACGATCAATTGCGCTCCCCGCCTCTCGAGCTCCCTGGACGGCTCCCGAAGCCGGGCCAGGCGCAGGGGAAGGGAGCCGCCGCCGATCGGAATATTGGGCTGCACGATGCCCACGAGCAGGGTGGGCGCTCCCTCGGCCTCCCCATCCAGGACGCCCATGCGCCAATTCCCGTAGCAGAGCAGGAGGGGCGGCAGCAGCAGCAGAACCAGCCAATGCCCGAGGGCGGCTCTTCCCCGGAATCGCATCAGGAGGCGAGCCGCCGAGGTGGCCCAGATCACCACGATCGCTTCGAGGAGGGGAACCCCGCCCCACTCCGCCAATTGCATCAGGGCCGGGCGCTCGGCGAAACCCAGCAGCGGCGTATAGGGAAATAGATTCGGCCAGAGGAATTGGAGGCTGACGAAGAGCAGGGCGGGCCATAGATAGACACGAGCGCCGCGATGTGGCGCCAGATAGAGCCCCAGCGCCCAGATCCCGTACGGGATCGCCATCCACAACGAGAAGAGTGCCAGCCCGAGATAGCCCACAGGCGGGGGCACTCCTGCGAAGCGAACCAGCAACTCCGCGATCCATGGAAAACCCGCCAGGCCGATTCCGAGACCGCCCACCAGCCCGAGCATGAAGACCCGGCGCCCACTCAGGCCGGGACGACGCGCCAGCACGAGGAGGGGCACGAAACCGAGCCACTCTCCCGGCAACCACTGCCCGGGCAACCAACCCCCGGGAGGTGCCCCCCATGCGATCAGCAACGAGGAAGTGGCGGCCAGGAGGGCGCTCGGCCAGAATTTCAACTCCAGAAGCCACGACCGCATGGCATGAGCGTGGATGATCCCGCGGCATCACGCCAGCGGGAAAGCGGTTGGCCTTTGCCCGCCCCTGAGATCCTGGCGGCCCCATGAGCCCCGTCGCGGTGAATGCGAGCCGCTCATTCACAATTCTGGAGCGGGGAATTCGGCTGTCCCGGGGAATCCCGGAGGGTCTTGCGGGCCGATCAATCCGGCACCCGCCCCCCCAGGAGGGGAGTCAGTGCATCATCGAAACGCTGAAGATCCGCATCAGAACGTCCCTCACCCGAAGAATCTCCTCGCCCCCCTCCACGGGGTAGCAGCGAATCTGCAGGCTGGGAGAAGCACTCATCGGAAATTCGCGCTCAAAGCCGGCCTGCAGCCGTTCCAGGATGACATCCGCGGCTTCTCGACTCACATCCGTCAACTGGATCACGATGCGCTCGCGGGTCATGCGGAAGATTCCGTCCTCGACTCGCAGGGCACTGGCGACATAGTCGATAAAATCCGGAAAGGCCGTATCTGTCGGCTCCGAGATGATCCCCACGAGCACGCAGGGCACGGAGTGCTGGCTCGCCAGATCAGAGATTCGAGACAGCATGGCGCGCAGTTTGCGCGGATCGTCGGTCAGTTCATTCGTCATAGTCATTTCAAACATACACCGGGCTCATCGGAGTCGCGGTCCCGGACCTATAGGAAACATGGTTGATTCCCCTCGAAATCTGAGAGATTTATGCAAAATTTAATTTCGCAGCGCCCCGACAGTCAGCGGCCGATACGAAATGCTACAAACTTTCCACTCGCATGTATCAGGAGAGACCCCAGTGCGGCCCCACGAAATCTTCGCCTCAATGCAGACCGATCACACCGTAGATTTTTTCCGTCGGCTTGCCGATGACTCTCCGATCATATTCGACCAGGCGGTTCACGCAGCGGCGCTGGCCATGAAGAGTCGACCCCAATACCTGATGAAGCAGCCCTTCGAAAAAAAAGCCGCCGCGGCACGTCGCTGCCTGGCCCGGGTGATCGCCGCCCCCCTGGCGGGAGAAATTCTGGCGACCTACTTCCTGGAGTCGCGTGTGGAATTGCTGGTCGAGTGGCTCGACCTGCTGGGACTCGAGCATGAAAAGGGTGTGCTGGCAGCGGATGCCCCCGAGAGCCCCTCCGAAGCCGAACTGGCCCGCCACCTTGAAGCCTTCCGCGGCAAGGATCCGGAGCCCGATCGAGAACTGTTGCTGCGCGCCTTCGCGGCCCAGCCCTCCATCGACTGGCCCGCCATGGAGGCGCTGCTCGAAGGCCCCCCGTCCGACTGACGGCCCGTCCCGCGACAACCAGCGATCCGGGGAGAATCAGTCGCGCAGGGTGATCGCGGCGTTACTGATCAGGACATCGCCCCTTTCCTTCGAACTGGCCTCGATCAGGATCTTGTTGCCGTCCCGCCAATAGGATGTCCGATAGGTCTCCCCGGGGAAACCCACGCCTCGGAAACGCGCCTGGTAGCGCGCCACCCGAGCAGTATCGCCCTCCAGGACGCCGTCGACGACGGCCTTGCAGACGATGCCGAATGAGCAGAGACCGTGGATGATCGGCTTGTCGAAGCCCGCCATCTTGGCGATCTCGGGATCCGCGTGCAGCGGATTCTTGTCTCCGGACAGGCGATAGATCAGGGCCTGCTGGGGCAGTGTCGGCGTTTCGATCACACCATCGGGATCGCGCTCGGGGCGCTCGTTGCCCGCCTTGGGGCCGGGCTCCCCGCCGAATCCCCCCTCGCCACGCAAGAAGAGGCCGAAGCGATTCGTGATCAGGAGATCGCCCTCTTCATCGTGCGACTCCACTTCGAGAACGCAGAGACAGGCCTTGCCCTTATCCCAGAGTTCCGCGACCCGGGCTCGATTCGTCACCGTGGCGGCCGCGGGAAGGGGCTTGTGAAGGGTCACGTCCTGTTCGCCGTGCAGGAGCATGGCAAAATTGAAGGAAAGTCCCTCCACCTGGGCCATCCCCCCCATGGCGCCAAAAACCGGGATGACACCGAAACTCGGCAGCACCTTGAGGTTCTTCTCGTACGCGTACTCGAGTTCCCCGGGATCGGTCGCCGGCACACCGGCCCCGACTCCGAGGTGATAGAGGATGACGTCATCCTGTGTCCACGTGTACTGGCCTTCGCCGAGTTCGGCCCCGAGGGCCTTGCTGGGATCGATGGGCATCTTCTCTTCTCCTGATTCGTCTGGTGGCTAAAACTTTCGCGGGGAGATCGACGGCGAAGCGGATTCCCTGCCGATCGCGAGGCAAAGGCATGCGCATCGCCCGACGGCCGCAAATCTCAATCGGATAGATCCTTCACGAGCAACCCCATCTCATCCGCGATGCTGCTGGGGATGATGTAGTCCCCCGGTTCGTGGATCTGCGCAAAATTGGCCTGGATTTCCTCGGCGCTGGCCGCGCCCTCCTTGAGGGTCCAGCCGGGCGCCAGGCCGACGAAGATGCGTGCATAACGTCCGCCGCCAACGGAATAGATTGCGTGGCTCTCCTGGTTGGCCTCGGAACAGAGGTAGACGACCAAGGGGGTGACCTTCTCGGGCTCGAGGCGGGAGGCCATGGGGCCGAGCAGATCTTCGGTCAGCCGCGTCTTGGCGATGGGTGCGATCACGTTCGACTTGATGTTGTTCTTCGCTCCCTCGACGGCCAGCACGTTGGAAAGACCGACCAGGCCCATCTTGGCCGCACCGTAGTTGGTCTGTCCGAAATTCCCGAAGAGCCCCGCCGCCGATGCGGTGTGGACAAAGCGACCGTAGCTACGCTCCTTCATGGCTCGAAAGGCCGGCTGCGACACGAAGAAAGCCCCCTTCAGGTGCACGTCGATGACGATCTCGAGTTCTTCCGGGGAGAGCTTCGCGAACGATTTATCGCGCAGGATGCCCGCATTGTTGACGACGATATCCACCTGCCCGAAGGCCTCGAGGGCCGTGCCGATGATCGCCTCGCCCCCTTCGGGAGTGGAGACCGAGTCGTAGTTGGCCACGGCCGTACCGCCGCCTTCCTCGATTTCCTTGACGACCTGATCCGCCATGCTGGTGCCGCCGCCGCTACCATCCGAGGCGCCGCCGAGGTCGTTCACCACGACTTTCGCGCCGCGGCGGGCAAATTCAAGCGCGTAGGTGCGACCGAGGCCTCCGCCGGCTCCGGTGATTACGGCTACGCGCTCATCAAATCTGATTTCACTCAAGGCTTTCTACTCCTCTGGGATGGGTTGAATACTCTCTTTTCGGTTGCGGGATCCGAAGCTTCGGTCGCTTCGGAAACCGCCCGGAAACGGCGTGAGGAACTTGAAAAGTCCCTCAATCAGGAAATCGGCCGGCTCGGAAGAGATCCGAATCGGCCAGCGACCGCCGGGAAACAAGAACTTCTGGGGATGGAACGGGCGCCGGATCCGCGTAGGCGAGCGAAATATCGGCCCGTAAAGATTACCAAGCCTGGCCCGGATCTCCAATGACCCCCGGGCGCTCCGCCGGCCGACGCCCGGGGTCGCCGCGGGCACTCCCCGAAATTCGGGGACGGACTGCTGGAACCCGAATTCAACTCCCGAGCACGCAGACCGCGGGAAGTCCCTTGAATTCCAATGTCTCGCTTCGAAACTCGCTGAAACCGGCGGCCCGCATCCAATTCTCGATGCGCAGCCCCATGGCGACCGCATCCTTCTCACTCGCATGACGGGGCTGTTCGGTGGTGGCCAGCATTCCGCCCGGAGCCAGGAGGGATCGCAAGCGCGTGCAGACCGCCTGGGGATCTTCCCAGAACATCACCACGTTGGCCGAAACGATCCGATCGAAGCGACCGAGATCGTCGGGAAGAGCCTCGGCACTCCCGAGATGAAGTCGAACCCGCCCAACCTCGATGGCGGCGCGATTCCCGCGAGTCGCCTGCTCGAGCATGGTCGACGAATGGTCGATGCCCACGACCTCCCCATCACTCACCCATTCGGCGAGGCGTTCAGTTGCGACCCCGGACCCGAAACCAATCTCGAGCAGGCGATGATCGGCCGCCGCTGCGAGCAATTCGATGCCCCAGAAGTTTCTTTCGCGATTCGAGCCGCGAGTCGCCATGATCCAGCCCGCCAAGCGGCCGAGGCCTCCATCGGGTCGTTGGAATTGCGCGATCGGGCGCTTTGCGAAACTCACTTGAGGGAATCCGACAGCCCCCCGGCCACGCCGGGTTCGGGAGTCGAAAACGGATGCCATAAGAGCCGACCCAAGGCCAAGCGGGCGCATGCCCGGGCCGCGACCGCATGAATTTCGGCTCTTCCGGCCAGCGCATGGCGGGAGCCAGCGAAGGCCAGGCCCAGTGGACGATCGGGGTGGTCGGCACGATCCACGGGATGATCGGGCTCCAAAACTCGAATGGATGATGTTTTCGAAAGCGAGTCATTTCGACTCCCCTGTTTTCAAATGCACTCTTTTCAAATGCATTCTTTTCAAGTCCGCGATCTCGGCTGCGCTTGCCCGCCGGGTGGCGGCGGTTCGGCTTTCTCCAATTCAAGAACTTCCGACATCTCGGCCAGCATCCCGGCCACCCCGACCAGGTCGACTCCCGAAAGTCGCCCCCCCACGCGCCGAGCGAGAGTTTTTCGCGTTCCCTGATTTCGGCCAAGATTCGCCCGCCACTCTGCGTGAGTTCCACCAGGGGCGAACGCTGATGGGCGGGGTTTTGCCGCAGACGAACGTGGCCGGCCCGGGCGAGGACGTTCACCAGGCCCTGGATATGTTGTCGGCTGACGCTCTTCTTGCGGGCGATCCAGGGAACGCTCCGGAACCCATCGTCCGCGAGGGCCTCGAGAACGGCTCGCTGACTGGCATTCACCCCGAGATCCCGATCCGCGGCATCCGCCACCCGAGCGAGGCGATTGAAGAGGCGGCGAACTTCCACGATCACGGCGTACAACTCGGCGGCCGTGGTCGCCGCATCCGAACTCTGCAGATCCGAGCTTTGATCCGTCATTGACAAGTAATATGTCATAATGACAAGCATATTATCAATATGACATCGACCCGAATTTGGGGCGGCTGACCCGAACCGCCCGCCCCCGATGCCGGAATCCGCGCACGGGCGCGCTGCGGGGCCTGTCATGGCGGCGACGAATCGTGTAGCAATCGGAGCCCCAACCAGAAAATACGGGAAGCGGAAGCCGAGAGCATGAACGAGGACCACGCGGGAGAGAACGGGGGTTGCGAGGCATTCGGCGACTTCGAGACGCAGTGGTCGGCCTCACCCCTGGCCGGGCTTCGCCGCGGGAAGGTGACGACCCTGCAGGTGAACATCGGCAAACGCTGCAATCTCGCCTGCCATCACTGCCATGTCGACGCGGGTCCCAAGCGAAGGGAGCGCCTCTCACTTCGGGGCTGCGAGAAGATCCTGGAGTTGCTCGACCGAAACCCGAGCGTCGAAGTCCTGGACCTGACGGGGGGCGCCCCAGAACTTCACGAGGGTTTTCGGGACCTCGTGCGAGGGGCCCGGCGGCTGGGCCGGCGCGTCATCGATCGCTGCAATCTGACAGTGCTCTGCGAAGCGGGCCAGGAGGATACGCCCGAATTCCTCGCAGAGGAGGAAATCGAGATCGTGGCCTCCCTGCCCTGCTATACCCTCGACAATGTCGAAAAACAGCGCGGCCAGGATGTCTTCGCCAGGAGCATCCGGGCCCTGCAGCGATTGAACGATCTGGGGTATGGCCGGGGACATCCGCTTCGCATCCTGAGCCTCGCCTACAATCCCCTGGGCGCCTTTCTCCCGCCCGACCAGGCCCAACTCGAAGCGGAATTTCGAGAGCGCCTGCGGGCGGATTTCGGGATTCGCTTCGACCGCCTTCTCACGCTGACCAATATGCCCATCAAGCGCTTTGCCCGCGAGTTGAAAAGGCAGGACCGCTGGCGGGAGTATATGTCGCTGCTCGTATCCCACTTCAATCCGCAAACGCTTCCCGGCCTGATGTGCAGAAATCTGGTGAGTGTCGACCACGAGGGGCATTTCTTCGACTGCGACTTCAACCAGGCCCTGGAATTGCCGCTCATCGACCGCCAACGGAACCTCTGGAACCTCGAAGACCTGGCTGAGTTCGAGGGTCGGCCGATCACCACCTCCTCCCATTGTTTCGGCTGCACGGCGGGGGCGGGATCGAGTTGTGGGGGCAGCCTCGCCTGATCCCCCTGCTGGGCACCCGAGCGCCGGGGAATCCGATAAGATGAGGCGATTCATGAGTGCGCCAGACTTCCAACCCTCCTCGGTCCGGCCCACCCGCGGCGGCGGCCCGGCCAGGTACCGCAAGCCCCTCTTCCTGCTGCTGGCGCTGGCCCTCCTCCTCGGCCTGGCCCGAATCGGCGACCAGTACATCCCCCAGGCGGCGCTCTGGATCGAGGGGCTGGGTTTCTGGGGACCGGCCGCCTTCATCGGTCTCTACGTCCTGGCCACCGTACTCTTCATCCCCGGCTCGATCCTGACCCTCGCGGGGGGAGCGATCTTCGGCCTTGCCGAGGGGGTCGCCTACGTATTCGTCGGCGCGCTACTCGGCTCGGTCGCAGCTTTCCTGCTGGCGCGCCACGGCGCCCGGAAATGGATCGAGGGAAGAGTCACGAACCATCCACGCTTTGGCGCCATCTCTCAAGCGGTGGCGAGAGAGGGGCTGAAGATCACCTTCCTGCTGCGCCTCTCGCCGATCTTTCCCTTCAACTTCCTCAACTACGCCCTCGGTCTCACCCGAATGAGCCTGAGGGATTATGTGATCGCCTCCCTGGGCATGCTGCCCATGACGCTCCTCTACGTGTATTACGGCCGCGTGATCGGCGACGTCGCCAGCCTGGCCGCCGGGGCAACCCCCGATCGGGGCGGCGGTTATTACCTCCTGCTCAGCCTGGGCCTGGTGGCCACCGTGGCGGTGACCGCCGTGGTGACCCGCAGCGCGCGGCGGGCCTTGAGGAATATCGCGGACGTCGAAGAAACCGAAGATGCAATCAGCGGGGGAGGAGAAACCGGTGCTACGTGACAATGAATTCGATCGCCAACTCCTCGAGCGGGTTCATCCCGGGGATTGGCGGAATCCGACTCCGGCCGGGCGCTACAACCTGGTGGTCCTCGGCGCCGGCACCGCCGGCCTGGTGGCGGCGGCGGGGGCGGCGGGCCTGGGGGCCCGGGTGGCTCTGGTCGAAAAAGCCGAACTCGGGGGCGACTGCCTGAATATCGGCTGTGTCCCGTCGAAGGCCCTGCTGCGCAGTGCCCATGCCCTGGCTGAAATCCGCAGGGCCGAGGATCTCGGCCTGCGGATTTCGGGCGAGATCGAAGTCGACTTTCCCGCCATCATGAATCGCGTACGCGCGGTGCGGGCCCGAATCTCGCCCAATGATTCGGTGGAGCGCTTCGACTCGGAGTTGGGCGTCGACGTCTTCCTCGGCGCAGGTCATTTCACGGGTCGCCACGAAGTCGAAGTGGCCGGCGAGCGCCTGCGCTTTCGCAAGGCCGTCATCGCGACGGGGGCGCGCGCCGCAATGCCCAACATCCCCGGGCTCGCGGAGGTCGAGCCCCTCACCAATGAGAATGTCTTCGACCTCGAGCATCTGCCCGGGCGTCTGCTGGTACTCGGGGCAGGTCCGATCGGCTGCGAACTCGCCCAGGCCTTCCGGCGCTTCGGATCCGAGGTAACCCTGATCGAAATGGACGAACGATTCCTGGCGCGGGAGGATCCCGAAGCCGCGCAGACCCTCCTCGACGTCTTTCGCCGCGAGGGATTGGATGTCCGCCTTTCCACCCGACTGGCGGCAATCGAGGTTGCGGCCGATGGCGAAAAGCGAGCGCAACTCGAGAATCCGGAGGGCGAAGAGAGCCTGGCCTTCGACGAGATCCTGGTGGCGGTCGGCCGCAATCCGAACATCGAGGGATTGGGTCTCGACGCGGCCGGCGTCGCATCCGATCCGACCCGAGGCATCGAGATCGATGATTTCTTTGCGACCCACAATCCCGATATCTACGCCGCCGGGGATTGTGCACTACCCTATCGCTTCACTCATGCGGCGGATTTTGCGGCCCGTGCAGTGATCCAGAACGCGCTCTTTTCCGTCGGCCCCCTGGCGCGAAAACGAGTCCGGGATCTGCAGATTCCCCGCTGTACCTATACGGATCCCGAGGTTGCCCACATCGGGCTGGACGCGGAAGGGGCTCATAGGGAGGGCATCGAAATCGAGAGCTTCGTACGCCCCTTCTCCGAATCCGACCGCGCCATCGCCGAGGCAAGGGAAGAGGGTTTCGTAAAAATCCATACCCGCAAAGGAGAGGATCGCATCCTGGGAGCCACGATCGTGGGCGCCGGCGCCGGGGATCTGATCGGTGAAATCGCGGTCGCCATGGCGGCCCCGATGGGACTCGGCGAACTCGCGAGCGTGATTCACCCCTACCCGACCCGTGCGGAAGCGATTCGTCAACTCGGGGACGCCTACCGGCGCACCCGTCTGACGCCGGGGGTCGAGGGTCTCTTCGAGGCTTTCCTCCGTTGGCGGCGCTAACCAGCGCGCCAAAGAGCATCATCGTGGTGAGCGGACTGCCACGCTCGGGGACATCCCTGATGATGAATATTCTCCAGGTCGCAAAGACACCCCTGCTCTGCGACGGCAAGCGGGGCCCGGACGCCTCCAACCCACGGGGCTACTTCGAATTCGAAGCGGTCAGGCGAACCCGGGAGGACGCCGGCTGGGTGGAGGAAGCTCCGGGATACGCCGTCAAGGTCGTCCATCCCCTGCTGGCGGAACTGCCCGGACATCACTTCTATCGCGTCATTCTCATGACGCGACCGATCGAAGCGATTGTCGCATCCCAGAATCGAATGCTCGAACGCCTGGGGGAACCCCCCACGAACCTCGAAAATCAGCGTCTGATCGCGATCTTCTGCGACCAGCTCCGAGCCGCACGCCAATGCCTCCAGGACCGACCCCACTTCGATTGGATCGAAATCGACTATCCAGACCTGCTCGCCGATCCCGTACCAGCCCTGGATCGACTGATCGATTTTCTGGCATTGCCGTGCAAAGCGCGTAAGCTAATCGGCGTCATCGACCCGCAACTTCAGCATGAGGTTGCGGGGGGGAAACGATCGGATGCGCCATTCCGCTGAAGTTTCCGGATCACACAAAACCCCGCTACGCGATCAGGAAGATCGGGAAAATGAATCCACTATCGAAAGCTATCCTCCCCCCGCTGATCCTATCCCTGCTACTGCTCGTCGGCGGGGCGTCCTCGGGCAACGACCAGGTGCCGACCGCAAAGGGTGGAGGCATTCGCCTGGTTTCCCAGAAGGAAATCGCAGACGGACTCGGCAAGAAGAACGGCCCGCTGCTCCTCGATGTTCGAACCCGGCGGGAATTCGCGGGGGGGCACCTGCCCGGAGCCCTCAACGTGCCCCTGGGCGAAATCAGACGACATCTGGATGGACTCCAGCAGAAACTCGGACCTCAGGGCGAAATCATCGTCTATTGCGAAGCAGGGGGGCGGGCAGAGGCCGCCGGCCGTACCCTGCTCGAAGCGGGATTCGCTCGCGTGGGACATATGCTGGGAGATATGTCGGCCTGGCGAGCTGCCAAGCTGCCCACCCACAAGGGAACTTCCCCTTAGAGTCCGAATGGGAAGACCCGCTCCCCCAAACCGGATCACAGCATCCGACTTCGTTCACCCCAGCCGAGGAGATTGACCCTATATGCCGAATCTACTGCGATTCCTGGGACTCGCCGCTCCCCCGAACTCCGCGGACGATACCGATGAAGCCCTGAACGAAATCATTCGAAGCCTGGACGCCCTGGACCCCCAGAGAGCTCGCTTCTTCGCGTCCTTCGCGTATGTGCTGGCCCGGGTCGCGGGCGCCGATCTCCGGGTGGATGAGCGGGAAGTCGAGAGCATGCAGCGAGTCCTGATAGAAGTCGCGGGCATTCCCACGGATGAAGCCCGCCTCGCGGCGGAGATCGCCCGCAAACAGATGGATCAACTCGAAGCCAGTCACAACTACCTCGTTACCCGAGAATTCGCGCGCATGAGTGACGACACCGAGAAGATTCAACTACTCGAATGCCTCTTCACGATCGCGGCAGCGGATGGAACCATCTCGGGCGATGAGAGCAGCGAGGTCTTGAGCATCGCCGAGGAAATCGGGCTCAGCCGAAAAGATGCCCTGGCCATCCGATCACAGTTCCGGGACCGACTCTCGGAATTCCAGAATCGAAGGGGCTGAGCCACGCTCGTCTCGCTCCAGGGGATGCAATTCCCGGCCTCTACGCCGGACATGCGTCGGATCGAATTCCGGCTCTAGCTCCGAATCAGGAGCAGGGTCCGGGGGTCGAGGCCGACATGCAGGTTCTGCAGATCCTCGTTTTCATGATCCTTCAAGGCCCGCAGGGTGATCTCCTCTCCCCGGGATTCAAGGGTCAGAATCACACTCACGAGCCGCTCGGTATCGCCCAGGGAATCGGGAAGACCCGCGATCTCCGTGCCCTGGGCGTGCACCGACAACCAGACCTCTGCAGCCAATTCCTCTGCCAGGGCCCCGACACCTCCAATTTCATCCGGGGTCAGTTGCGAGAACTCGAGACCGTCGACCACGATCAGGCTCGGACGCATACCCGCTTCGGTCTCGACCTTCACGGTATCCGCCAGCTTGCTCGCACTGAATTGCCCCGATCGATAGGCGTGTATACGACGATTCTCGTCGATCTCGGAATGGATTGTCACCGCGTCATCGAGGTGGGTATTCGAGGCCAATGCCTCATAGACCGTGTCGTAGTAGTTCCGCACGTGGGCGAGTGTCTGATCCAATGCCACGTGGAGAACCGTACCCTCCCGAAGCAGTTCATCGACCGCCACCCCGACCACAAATGAGGTCTTCCCAATGCCGTGCCCCGCTATGCAGACCCCGACATTGCCGACACCCAGCCCTCCGTGGAGCCCCTTTTCGAGCAACCGCATCGGGCTTCGCGCATTGACAAACCGTCTATACATCAAGTTCTCCTCGTTCCCGGACCTCAATCTTCGTCAACGGGAATCTTGGACTTATACTTCTCGCGAAGCTCCTTCTGAACTTCGGCGGGGGCCAGAGCATACTTGGAAAATTCCATCGTAAACTCAGCCTTGCCCTGGGTCATGGACCGCAGGTCGGTCGCGTAACCGAACATCTCACTCAGGGGCACCTCGGCCTCCACCCTCGAGAAACCGTCCTCCTCGGTCGATCCGATGACGTGTCCGCGTCGCTGCATGATCGTCTTCAGGATAGCGCCCTGAAATTCACCGGGGCCCTCCACCTCGAGCTTCATGATCGGCTCCAGGATCTGGGGCTTGGCCCTGGCGTAAAAGCTCCGAAAGGCGCCCCGAGCAGCGGCCTGAAAGGCCATTTCGGACGAATCCACGCTATGGGACTGGCCGTCGTCGATGACGACGCGCAATCCGATCACCTTGAATCCAATCAGGCGGCCCTTGTCGAGAGACTGGCGAAAACCCTTTTCCACCGCAGGGATATATTCCGTGGGAATCGAGCCCCCGCGAATTTTGCTGACGAATTGAAAATCCTTGTCGCCCTCGTCGCTCTCGGGAATCGGCTCGACATAACCCGCCACCCTGCCGTATTGGCCGGAACCACCCGTCTGCTTCTTATGGGTATAGGAAAAATCGATCTTGCGGGTGACGGTCTCGCGGTATGCGACCTGGGGCGCACCCGTTTCCACCTCGCAGCCATATTCGCGCTTCATGCGCTCCACGTAGACGTCGAGATGCAGTTCGCCCATGCCGGAAATCACGGTCTCATTGCTCTCGGGATCGATTCCCGCCCGAAAAGTCGGATCTTCGCGAACGAAACGACCGAGGGCCTTGCTCATATTATCCGAGGCCTTTTGATCCTTGGGTTTGATCGAAAGCGAGATCACGGAATCCGGCACATGCATGGAGGTCATGGCGACGTCGAGCTTGCCGTCGGTAAAGGAATCCCCTGAAGCGCAGTCGACCCCGAAGAGCGCGACGATATCGCCCGCTCCCGTCTTCTCGATCTCCTCCATCTGGTTGGAGTGCATTCGAATCAGACGTCCGACCTTGACCTTCTTCTTGTTACGGGAGTTGTAGATCGTATCGCCCTTGGCAAGGGTGCCCTGGTAGATCCTGAGATAGGTGAGCTGGCCGTAACGCGTATCCTCGAGCTTGAATGCCAATGCGACCATCGGCTTGTCGACGTCGCTATAGAGTTCGATCTCCGCATCCTCATTCGAGAGATCCACACCGAGATTCTTGATATCGAGAGGGCTCGGCAGATAGGTCGTGACGGCATCGAGCAAGGGCTGCACGCCCTTATTCTTGTACGCCGAGCCGAGAAAGACGGGCGTCAGATCCATCGAGAGGGTTCCCAGACGCACGGCTTCGTGGATCAACTCCTCGCTTACATTCTCTTCGAGGATCGCTTCCATGAGTTCATCGGAGAACATCGAAACGGCATCGAGCATCGTTTCTCGGGCCGTCTCGGCGGCATCCCGCATATCCTCCGGGATCTCCTTCTCCACGATATTCTCGCCGTTATCCCCCTCGAAAAGGAGGGCCTTCATCCGAATCAGATCCACCACGCCCGAGAAATCCGCCTCGAGCCCGATAGGCAGTTGCATCATGACGGAGTTGTGACCGAGCTTCTCCCTCAACTGCTCGGTGACCTTGGCGGGATCCGCCCCGGAACGGTCGAGTTTGTTGATGAATGCGATCCGGGGAACCCGATAACGCTTCATCTGGCGATCGACCGTCATCGATTGCGATTGCACTCCCGCTACGCCGCAGAGGATGAGTACGGCGCCGTCGAGAACGCGAAGCGCCCGCTCGACCTCGATCGTGAAATCGACGTGACCCGGGGTATCGATGATGTTGACGTGATAATCGCCCCAGGAACAATGGGTCGCCGCCGAGGCGATCGTGATCCCGCGCTCACGCTCCAATTCCATCGAATCCATCGTGGCTCCGACCTCATCCTTGCCGCGAACTTCATGAATCGCGTGGATCCGGCCGGTATAGAAAAGCACGCGCTCGGTCAGGGTCGTCTTGCCCGAATCGATATGTGCGCTGATGCCAATATTTCTGAAGTTCTGGATATCGCTGTGCATATTCCGCCTCAATTCCTGCGGAGAGTCGCCTCAGGAGCGCCTCTCCAGCGGGTCGTCGACCTCGGGTTCCGAAGACATTCGGGGAGTTGGGAAGATCGAGCGCGCCGCACATTAGCGATCCCGGACAGCCTCTGCGACCCCGAACCGCAAAGAGCTGGTAGTCCTATCAAAAAAAAGCGAATGCCTTCCAAGCCCGCCAGTGCCCATGCCCATCGGTCGCTAGCCGCCCCCGACTGAGTTCCGGGGCAGGTTTTTAGCTGAAAATGACCCGAAATCGCCATCCGAGACCGAAAATCCGCTTCTCGGCGGGCTTCCCGGGAGCGAAAATCTCGACGGAAAGGGCTGGAAATAGGGTCTATTCGAGGATCTCGCCCGGCGAGAGACCCGATTCCGCCGCCGCAAGCTTCTTTCCAGCCCCGATCCGAACTCGGGCGATCTCAAGCACTTCTTCGCCGGGCACGGCCACCCGCGCACGTCCCTGCGCGGAAAATCCCAATACAGTCCCAGCCTTTGCCCCGTGGGTATCCGAAACCAGCCGACTCCCGAAAAATCGTATCGTGTCTTCGCCCCGCAGAGCCCAGGCCCCGGGCTGCGGATCGCAGCCCCGGATCAGGCGATCCGTCTCCGGGCCCCCGCGGGCCCAATCGATGCGCGCCGCCTCGGAATCCACCAGGCCCTGGAAGCTCGCACCCCCATCGCCCTGTGGGGTAAAGCGGGCCTGACCCGAAGCCACCGCGGCAACCGCTTCCACCATCGCCTCGACACCCAGGGGATAGAGCTTGTCGAAATAGAGAGAAGCCGTCGTATCCTCGGGGCCGATTTCCACACCACCGCGCTGGATCAGGATCGGCCCGGTGTCGACCCCCGCGTCGGGCCGAAAGACGCTGACCCCGCTCTCCCGCGCACCCAGGATGATCTGCCACGCCAACGCATTGCCGCCGCGAAAAGCCGGCAGCAGCGAGGGATGAAAACACAGCGACCCGAAACGCGGCGCCTCCACGATCTCCGGCGGCAGGATGACCGTGGTAAACGCCATCACATTCAATTCCGCGCCGTGCTCGAGGTATTCCCCCACGCGACGCTCCAAGGCGATCCCCTGTCGGCGGTAGGCCTTGTGGCGATAGAGGGGCCAGCCCTCTTTCGCGGCTTCCTCGGCGAGGGGATCGGCCCGGCCGCCCGCATCCGGGGGCACGTGGACGGCCACGAGTTCATGCCCCGCCTCGGCGAGCCGAATGGCGACGTCGCGACCGAAGGGGGCCTGCCCGAAGAGTGCGATTCGAAGTCCCATGACCCGGAGACTAACACGGCCCGGGACCCGAGACGCCCAGTTCTCAGATGGGCACGCGACTCCGGTCGCCGATCCGGCCCCGCGCCCGAGCGGGTGAGCCGAAAGCCAGGGAATGGGCACCGATGCTCCCGCTGACCAGGGAACGGGTTCCGATCACGCAATGATCCCCGATCGTCACCCCGCGCAGTACCGTCACATCCGCCGCCACCCAGACGTGATTTCCGATCTCGACGGGGGTGGCGCGCTCGGGTATTTCATCGTCGAGAGCATGCTGATCCGAATCCCAGACCCTCGTCCCGGGCCCGAGCCAGCTCCCATGCCCCATACGAACGCCCGCCTTGGCGGAAATCATGGCCCCGTTCAGGAATCCGTCGGGCCCGATCTCCAACCGAGCTCCCCGATAGACATTGAGGATCACCGGGCCGAGTTCGGTCCGAAGCCAGGTTCCCGCCCCGACCACCAATTCCCCCCCCTTCTGAACCGAGATCCGAAGACCGTCCGGGCGGCGTTCCGTCACGACCCCGGGGCCGATCCGGACGCGAGCCCCGGGCTCGAGGTTGAAGCTGGCCACGGCCAGGGCGGACGCCGCGCCGGCATCGATCTCCACACCCGGATGCCGCCGCATCAGGGCGCGCAAACGCCTTCGATCCGCGGCAGCGGCCGCGCGCATGCGCAGAACAAGCCAGGGATTGCTCATCGGGATCCCAACGCGGGAAGCTCAGCGATGGCCCTCAGGGGCCGGACTGACCTTCGCGCAAGCGGAAGGTGATGAAACCGTGGGTCGGATCGTAGGGAGACAGGCCGACCGTCACGCGATCCCCGGGGATCACGCGAATCCGGAAACGCCGCATGCGACCGGACAATTGTGCGGTCACCACCTGTCCCGACTCCAAAGTGATCTGATAGCGACCTCCGCCGAGGATCTTGTCGACGGAACCCGTTGCTTGAATGAGGTCATCTCGCGCCAATCGCTGATCTCCATGAAAACGCTTCGGGAGCCATCGTGAACCGACCCTCAATAGCCGCCGATACCGACCCCGAGCGGGGCGCAGGCTAGCACGGGCGGGAGACGCGGGCGAGAAAGACCCTGGGTCCACAATCCGGCCCGGCCGATGCGGCTTCGTATTCGTCGGCCACTGCGATCCCTCCGACGGAGAAGCCGACGAGAAGCGACGACCCCGTCTTGAATCGAAATCGCGATTCGGGCGGGTATCGAGGGAAGCGGCCGAAAACACATTGCAAATCCCTCGCTGATCGGGCGTCGCCCAGTCAAGCGGGCTAGTTTCGGACGCATCGGAGAGGTGCCGGAGTCCGGTTGAACGGGCCTGATTCGAAATCAGGTGAAGGTGCAAGCCTTCCGTGGGTTCGAATCCCACCCTCTCCGCCAGCTCCCCTCTGCCAGGCGACCGGAAGCCGCAACTCATCCACGGGAGCCCGGGGATACCGCGCTCGATTCGGGGTTTGACCACGGCTCGGTGCCCCTGTACTTTCGTCCCCGTGTGCCGAGGGCTGACCGCAGGGTCCCGCTCGAGTTCGGGACCCTGTGAACCCGGTCAGATCCGGAAGGAAGCAGCCGTAGCAGGATATCGGCTGCGAGTGGGGTTGCCCTGCGGTCTCTCCTCGGCACACAGATCTCCCCGAAACAGCGCCCCATCCCCGGGCCAGGAAGCTCGCCGACGCGAAAGTCGCAATGCGGCGCACTGCAACGATTGACGCAAAGGGTCGACGAGCGGGTCGGCGCAAAGCAGGAAAGCCCCGTGAGCTATCAGGTCATCGCACGCAAGTGGCGGCCGCAGAATTTCGACGAAGTGACGGGCCAGGAGCATGTCACCACCTCGCTGCGCAACGCCATTCGGATGGGAAGGATTCCCCATGCCGTCCTGCTGGCGGGGCCCCGGGGTGTCGGCAAGACGACACTGGCCCGGATCCTCGCGCGTTCCATCAACTGCGATCAGGGGCCGACGGATAGTCCCTGCGGCAGTTGCAGCCCCTGCGCGGAAATCGCAAATGGAAGCTCGACCGATGTCCAGGAAATCGACGCTGCGAGCCGTACCGGCGTCGACAACGTGCGGGAGTTGATCGAATCGATCCAATATTCGCCGAGTCCCGGCAAGTATCGGATCTTCGTGGTGGACGAGGTCCACATGCTTTCCAAGCCCGCCTTCAACGCCCTGCTGAAGACCCTCGAGGAACCGCCACCAAATAGCCTCTTCGTCTTCGCCACGACCGAACCCGAGAAGATCCCCTTCACCGTTCTCTCCCGCTGCCAACGCTACGACCTGCGCCTCTTCGCCAGCGCCGAGGTCTGCGAGCGACTTGCCCAGATCTGTCGGGCGGAGGAGATCCAGATCTCCGAAAACAGTCTGCGCGCCGTGGCCCGGGAAGGCCAGGGCTCGATGCGGGACTCCCAGACACTCCTCGACCAGATCATCGCTTCCGGGGGAACCGAAGTCGATGACGAGACCGTCAACCGCCTGCTCGATCTCGTCGATCGACGGTTGGTATTCGAAATCCTGGAGGCCTGCATCGATGCGGAGCCGGAGGCGGCCCTCGAGGCCTGCCGCCGGGCCACGCAATCCGGGGCCGATGCCAAGCGCCTCAGCGCCTCTCTGCTGCAATCCCTCCGCGATCTCGTGGTCCTCTGCGTGGCGCCCAAGGCGACGGAACTCGTCGAGGGGGGCGAAGCCGAGATCGAAGTCATGCGCGCCCTGGCCAAGCGCGGGGGGGCCGAGCGCCTGCGGCGTATGTTCAAGGCCCTCGTCCGGGAACAGGAAGACCTGAGCTGGGCCCCCCAGCCCTTCGCCGTACTCGAAATGGGCCTCATCCGCCTCGCGACACTGCCCTCGGGCGAAGACGTGGGAGAGTTGCTGCAGCGCCTGAAGACCCTGGAACGCAACCTCGAGCGCCAGCCCGCCGCCCCCCGCCGCCGGGAGGGGAGCGGGCAAGGCTCTGGAGAAGGCCATGGGGAAGGGGGTGGGGTCGGCCAAAGTGGGGCTTCCGCATCGAAAGCAGCCAGTTCCCCTTCCGCTCCGCAAGCGATCCGGGACGCGGGGGGATCGGAGGAGAGTGCGGTCCGGGAAAACGCGGCCCGGGACAGCGAGACCCGGCAAAGCGCGGCCCCGGAGAGCGAGGCGACGACCGACGACGGAAGATCGCCCGCCTCTCCGGCCGGGGATGCACCCGCCGAGGTCATTCTGGATCGACTGAGAGTCTTCGCCCAGAAGTCCCATCGCGGTCTCTTCGCCTCGCTCGAAGACGCCAAGCTGCTCGCGCATGCGCCGGGTTCCCTGCGCGTCGCCATTCCCACGCCATTCCATCACAGGCGACTGGAACAGAATCTCGACGCATTCCGACGCATCGCGGAGGAGTTTTTCGGCCGGCCCACGAGAATCGAATTGCTCCTGGAGGCGGGGGGAAACTCGTCCGCAGAGCCCCATGCGCCGGACGCTTCGAAGAACGATCCTCGCCGGGAACGCGAAAGAAAACAGCGTCAACAAGCTCTCAACCACCCGGCCATCAACGAGGCCATTCAAACGCTCAAGGGCGAGATCGTCGAGATCCGGCCCCTGGGAGGGGAAATAGGAGATCCATGAGCGCCCCGAATATGACCGAAATTCTCAAGCAAGCACAGCAGGTCCAGGAACGCATGGGGGAATTGCAGCGCGAGTTGGCCGGCCGCCGATTCGAAGCCTCGAGCGGTGGCGGCATGACCACAGCCGTCGTCAACGGGCAGTTGCGCGTGCTGGAGATCCGAATCGAGAACGAGCTGGTTTCCGCCGGTGACATTTCCATGCTCCAGGATCTGACCGCTGCCGCCGTCAACGCGGCCCTGCAGAAGGCCCAGGAGAGCGTGCAAAGCGAATTGCAGCAACTCCAGGGACAGTTGATGACCCAGGGCGGCCAGGGGCCGGCTTGATCGCGATGGATCCGAGACCACATTCTGGCGGTGGGAACTCTCCCGCCATGCGTCGACTGCTGGACGCGCTGAAACGCCTGCCGGGAATCGGCGAAAAGTCTGCGAACCGACTGGCCTATTTCCTGCTCGGCGCAGCGGATGACCTGGTGGCGGAACTCGCCAATGCGATCGGGCGCATCAAGGCGGATACGGAAATTTGCGAGAATTGTTTCAATCTGGTCGAACGCAGCCCCTGCGCGATCTGTTCCAACCCGGCCCGGGACGCATCCCTGGTCTGTGTCGTCGAGGAACCCTCGGATCTACTGGCGATCGAGCAGAGCGGGCGTTTCCAGGGGCACTACCACGTCCTGGGTGGAGCGCTCTCGCCCATCGACGGCATGGGACCCGAAGATCTTCGCATCGAGGAACTCGAAACCCGGGTGCGGCGGGATTCCCCGCGCGAGATCATCCTCGCCACCAATCCGAATACCGAGGGCGATGCCACCGCTCATTTCATTGCCGATCGGCTGAGGACAACTGGCATCGCCCTGAGCCGAATCGCCTACGGGATGCCCCTGGGCGGAAATCTGGAATTTGCGGACCACGTGACCGTGGGGCGCTCCCTCGACAATCGACGCAAAGTCGAGTGATGGGGGCGAGTGCCTGAAGAGCACCGAGACGGGGCTCGCGAAGGGCCGAAGGACGGACTCCCCCTCCCCCCCGAAGCCCCAAGGCCCTATCATGGCCCGAATAATGGCCCTCGCGAACGTATCGGGAAGAAATCTCTATTTCGAGCACCACGGCGATTCCGTCGGCGACGAGCCCCCCCTGCTCCTGATCTCCGGAATGGCGGGCACCTGCCAGGGTTGGCTGCCCTTGCAGGTGCCGGAATTCAGTGCGAAGCGATCGGTGATCCTCTTCGACCATCGGGGGGTGGGGGAGAGTACGGATACGGGCGAAGCCTTCGGTACCGCCGATCTCGCCCGAGATGCCCTGGGCCTGCTCGACGCACTCGAAGTCGAGAAGGCCGACGTACTCGGTTCTTTCATGGGTGGCATGACGGCCCAGGAACTCGCGCTGCTCGCCCCGGAAAGGATCGAACGCCTGATTCTCGTCGGCACCTATGCCTGCCCCGACGAGAAGCGACGCATGCTCCTGCGGCATTGGTCGGAACTGGTTCAGAAGGGATTGTCCGCGGAAGCCCTCGTCTACACGCGGCTGCTGTGGACACTTCAAGACGAAACCATGGAGCAGAGCGACCTGATCCAATCGATGATCGACTTCTATCGCGAGCAAGACGCCCCCTTTTCGACGGATCTCTTCATCCGACAATGCCGCGCCTGCTCGGAACACGACACGCGCAGCCGTCTGGGCAGCCTGCCCCATCCCACCCTGCTTCTCGGCGGGCGGAACGACATCCTGACGCCGCCCCGATTTCATGCCGAATTGAGCGAATTGATCCCCAACTCGCATCGGGTCACCCTGAACTATGGCGCTCATCTCGTCATGCTCGAATCAGCCGAGCAATTCAATCAGGTCGTGATCCAATTCCTGGATGACAAACGCTGAGCCGCGATTTGCAGCCGAAACCGACGGATTTCTCCGGGCATGCGATTGGGGGAAGCCCCTTATGGCCACTCGCGCACTCGCAACCCCTCCGACACTTCTCAGCCGACCCGAAGATGGATGAGGAGATGATCTCCACCCCCGAAGCCTCGGACCGCTCTCGAATCGCTTCCGTCGGAGCATGCCTCTTGCTCCTTTCCCTTCTCTTCGGCTGCGGCGGGGCGGTCCCGGACCTCCCCGCCCCGCAGACCCTGGAGCACGCCGCCGCTGCTGGAACGACGGAACTTCTGCTCGAAAATGCGCGGGCCGACGCCCGGGCGCAGCTTACGACCCTGGAGGAGATCGGGGCGACCCTGCGCCCCTACGACCGCATCTACCGGCCTCGGGGAGAGGGGCCCTTCCCCGCCGTGCTCCTCTTTCACGGCTGCAGCGGGTCAACGCTCAGTCACGAAGAGGATTGGGCGAATTTCTACAACGCACTCGGAATCGCGGTATTCGCCGTCGATAGCATCACCCCGCGCGGCCTCGATTGGCAGCAGGTCTGCGACCTGCGAATCCTGACGGGTCGAGAACGCGCCTCCGACGTGCTGGCGAGCCTGGAGTACGTGCGCGAGTTGGACTACATCGATTCACAGAAGCTGGCCCTCTCGGGCTTTTCCCACGGCGCGTGGACAATCTGGGAGCTGCTGGGATTGGCGGGGCGCGAGCAGAATCCCCTGAATCTGGCCGAATGGCCGCAGCGGGGGCTCGAGGGAGTCAGAGCCACCTTCCTCTTCTACGGTCCCTGCCTCGAAAATTGGAATGTTCCGATTCCCACCATCGCCTTTCTCGCCGAGAATGATCGCTATATCGACGAGCAGACATGCATCGACGCCCGGGCTCGAAACGAGGAGAACTCGGAATTCCTGAGCGTCGTCATCTTCGCATCGGCCACCCATACCTTCGATCATGCCCGACCCAATGCGGCGAATCGCGCGGCTGGATCCGTCTACGATGCCGAGGCCACCCGGGCCGCCCGCCTCGAGATCGCTCGGCGCCTGGGGGAACTCTTCGCCCCCGAAGAGCGGGCGCATTGACGGCGGGGCCTTTCGCCACCTGCTGGGACGGACTTCGGATTCCGACTACCCTAGCCGGCCCGGGAGAAGCCGTCCGACTTGAATAGCCCCGACGATCCGGCCGGAAAGCGGAGTGAAGGCGAATGAGCATAGTTGCGGGTGAACGGAGCCCATCCCCTACGGCCTTCGCGGAAGCCGCCGAGCCGCGTCTCGATCGAAGACAGCAGCTGATCCTCGGCCTGGTCGGCCTCGCCGCCCTGGCGATCAGATTGCTCTATCTCTGGGGCCAGGCCCGCAACAACCCCCTCTTCGAAATTCCGAAGGTCGACGCCTTCGATCACCACCAATGGGCCCAGGAGATCGCGGCCGGCCGGGGCATGGAGGCTACCCCCTACTACCGGGCTCCTCTCTACTACTACCTGCTTGGAGATCTCTATCGCATCGTGGGCCCCAGCGTCCTCTGGGGCAAAGTTGCCGGCTCGGTCATGGGAGCGGCTACCAGCTATCTGATCGCGCGCTTCACCGCGAGCCTGGCCGGCTTCCGAGCCGGACTGCTGGCGGGAATTCTCGCCGCTTGCTATTGGCCGGCGATCTATTTCGACGCGGAACTGCTCACCGTGGGATTGGAATGCCTGCTCGCCATCGCCCTGGCCCTCTTCCTCCATTCCGCCAGTCGGCATGATTCCATCTATCGATTCGGCCTGGCGGGCCTCGTCTGGGGACTCGCCATCATCACCCGACCCAATTTCCTGGCCTTCGCGCCCGCGATCCTCGCCTGGGTCTTCATGACCCTGCCCGGAAAGAGTCCGAATCCACGGAAATGGCTCGCGGCCGCGATCGTCTGCATCGCCGCCACCCTGGCCATCGCTCCGGTAACCCTGCGGAACTACCGCGTGGCGGGGGAGCCGATCCTCATCAGCTATAGCGGCGGTCTAAACTTCTTCATCGGGAACAACGCCGAATCCAATGGCGTGTCGGCCGTATTGCCGGGCGGGCGTCGCTCCCTCCGCGAAGGTTTCGCCGACGCCCATCGAATCCCCCAGATGGCACTCGGTCGCGAACTCAAGGCCGCCGAGGTCTCGGACTACTGGTACGCACGCAGCCTGGAATGGATCCGGGCCGAGCCCGTCGCCTGGTTGAAATTATTGCTGCATAAATTTCGGCTCTTCTGGAGCCCCGTCGAATGGTCGAACAACCAGCCGATTGCATTCACCTCCCAGCTGTCGGGGATGTCCGCACTCTTCCAGGTCGGCTTCCCCTGGATCGCCGTCCTGGGGCTGGCGGGATGGAGCCTGCTGCGAAGGGATTGGAGGCGCTTCTTCCTGCCCGGGGCTTTCCCGCTGATCTATATGGGAACCGTCATCCTCTTCTTCTGCAATGCCCGCTATCGGCTGCCCGTCTACCCCTTCCTGATCGTGGCCGCCGCCGCCGGAATGGATCGCCTCGTGGCGGCCTTTTCGGAGCGACGTCTGACCGACCTGGGCTCCTATGCCTCGATCGCCTTTCTCAGCGCCTTCGCATTGGCGACGAACCCACCCGATGATCCGGAGGCTTTTTATCGCGCGGATGCGGGCGAGGGATTCAAGGCCCTGGGCGACCACTACTCGGGCGCCCCGATCTCCGAGATCGAGAGCCATCGGCTGGCGCTCGAATACTACCGGGATGCCGCTCAACTCAAGCCCCAGAGTCCCAAGATTCAGCTCGCCCTGGCCCGGGAGTTGCGGCGCCATGAGCGCCAGAGCGAAGCCGAGGCGATCCTCGCCGAGGCCGTCGGCCGCTTTCCGGAACAGGCGGAGTTACGCCTCGAATTCGGACTCGCCCTGGCCCGGAGCGGCGCCTTCGACTCCGCGATCGAGGCCCTGGCGACGGCGATTCGCCAACAACCCGCCTACGCGGAGGCCCATCGGGAACTCGGATGCCTGCTCGGTTCGCGCGGCCACACTGAAACCGCCGCTTTTCATCTGGGACGGGCCATCGACCTGCAGCCGGATTCGACTCGTTCCCGGCTCTGCCTGGGCGACAGCGAACTCGCAGGGGGAGAGATCGACCGGGCCATCACCCACTACCGATCCGCCCTGGCGCTCGAACCCCTCGAGGCGAAAATTCTCAGCCGCCTCGGAGACGCCCACGCCATCCGGGGCGACCTCGGCGCCGCCATCCCCCACTATCGGAGGGCCCTGGAGCAGAATCCGAATCTGCCGGCCACCAGCCAGAATCTTTCGGGCGCCCTGCGCGCCGGTGGAGACGATCTGGCGGCCGCCGGGATCCTCGAGGCCGCTCTCGACCTGTCGCCTCGGGATAGCGGTCTGCTCTTCTCGCTGGCCTTCATTCTGGCCAGCACCGATGAGCCCACGCTGCGGAACGGAATCGCGGCCCTCGGCTACGCGGAGCGTGCGGCCGAGGTGGAGGGTCAGCCCGGGGCACAAACGCTGGACGCCCAGGCGGCCGCCTACGCGGAATTGGGACGCTTCGAATTGGCCATCGAAATCGCGAGCCGGGCGCTGGAGGCATCGACCCCGGGCCTGCATCCGGACCTCGCCCAGCAGATCTCGACCAGGCTGCAACTCTACCGAGCCCATCGGCCCTATCGAATAAAATGAGCCCCGGGACGAAAGCTGGAGCAGGGAAATAGAGCGGCACCCGGGGCCGCGATGCAATCGGCCGCCTCCTCGGATCCTCCAGGCATAGGGGGCGGCTGCCGACCGCGCCCGATCACGACGCGAACGAATTGCCCGCCCAGGCGGCGTATCGACGGGGGCGCCTCATCAAGGCCGTCATCAGGACCAGGCCGACGATCAGCCCCCGGGCCAGCCAGGAGAGAGAGGGAACTTCCGGCGGGGCCTCGACTTCCAGGAAGATTGCGCTGACCGCACCCCAGTTGCCAGCGGCGTCACGACCCCGCACGAAGAGAATATGTCGACCGATGGTCCAGCCCGAAGTCGTCAAGCTGCCTTCCACGCCTTCGATCGACGCATCGAAGGCTCCGTCGCCAGCGGAGAGGGCCAGGGGAGTGCCGGAATTCCAGGGCGGCACGTCGACATAGTATTCGGCTTCGGCGACGTTCTGAGTCGCTTCCGTACCGTTGATCTGGCTGTAGAGCGTGTCATCGAGAGTCGCCGTGAGCAGGGCCGCCTGGCCCGCTACGAGCGTCGTGCTATCGAGGGCCAGGGCCGTCACATCGGGGCCAGCGGGGGTTTGATAGGGAGTCCTCGACACCTTGGCGGCATAGACCAGGGTGGGAAGGTTGTCGGGTAGAATTGTATTTTCGAAAACGCTGCACGCCTGAAAGAAATCCGTTCCAAGCTCGTAGGTATAAGAGGCGACACCGAGATCCCCATAACCGAAGTCATCCGTCGTCCCATCCGTGGGATAGAGCCCGATCGCCTGCTGGGGCAGATAGTGATTCCAATGGGCGAGTTTCCTTCCCAGAGTCTGGAGAGCCGTCCCGTTGGGAGGCGGAGCCGCGGTATAGCCCCACGGCCAGAGTACGAGTTCGCCGTAGGAGTGGACGTCGATATAGACGCCGCTGGCATCGTCGGGCGCGGGGGTCGTCGTATCCGAGGGGCGCTGATCGGGAAAGATCGCGCGCATATAGTCGACGACCGCCTGGGTCTCGCTCTCGGAAGTCGGGGTCGGACCTCGATAGGTCGCGGCGCATTGGTTATTGCTCCCCCCGCCGCAGCAACCCCAGTTGAAGGGAAAATTGCGATTCAGATCGACTCCCCGATTGCTGCTCGTGGGAGAGCAATAAGCCCAATTCGTATTCTTGCGCCAGAAGGATCCGGCCTCGGCCCGTTTGCGGCCGTCGGGATTCGCCTGGAGCAGGAGATGGATTTCGTGATGGTCGAGCAGCCAGGTCGCATCCGCATCGACATCGTATCCGTCGACCAGGGTTTCCGCGAAGGCCAGGCAGAGGGGCGAGGTCGTGTATTCCCGGGCGTGGATCGCACAGGTCAATAGCAGCTTGGGCTTCGGCCCCGGGGTGGAAGCATTGGCGAGAATCAGGACCTGCATATCGTATCCCCCCAGGCCAACGGACTTCTCCCATGAATCGCCAACATCGATCCAACTCACCAGGCCGGGCGAATTTGCGGCCAGGGTCTGGGCCGCAAGAAAGGTCTCCTCGACGGTGGGGTAGCAGGGGAAGCCGGGAAGGCGCTGAATCACAGGGGCATCGCCCGGGGAATCGACAACCTCGAGACCGGCGGCGAGCAACTTCTCGATCTCCTCGGGGCCGGCTTCCAACACGTGGTAACCCTCGACATCGTCGGTCCGCACGAGCCCGCCCTCGAATGAAATCAGGATCTTGTTGCGCAACTCGACGTTGGGGAAGAAGACGCGGACAATGCGCGTGGCCTTCTCCTCGACGACCTGGGCGGACGCCGCCCCGGGCGCGACTCCCCAGACCGCCGGATAGATCGCTCCCAGCAGCAGAAGCATTCGGGCGAGACGAAGAACCCGGCCACTGCCGCTCCGCGAAATCGAGCGGCCGACGACCCAGCAACGGTCGTGGACGGGCTCGGATCGATTTCGCTTGGGTCCGGCGGAAGCAGACAACATCACCCAGAGTCTTAACACGGAGAGCGGCCCCAACTCAAGTGCTCTCGCCCGCAGCCTCTCGGAGACCTTGTCCCCGGAGCCCTTCCGGCGCTAGAATGGCCTCGCGCTCCCCCGGGGAAGAAAAAAGGGGGGGGCGACCCGGGAGACCCCCGGCGATCCGGCGTCCGCGTCCGTGATCAGGAGCCCCGAGCCCCACGACAATCGCCGGGGCGGGCGACCGGGGCGGCGATGGGGCCTCTGCGCCAGTTGCGAAAGCGCAGCTGTGCGAGACTCCCCGCGAGAACGGAATCCGCGGCCACCGCCGCCCGCAAACGACGTGCGTCGAGGTCGGCCGGACCCGCTACCAGCACCTGGTTGTCGTAGTCCGCGACTTCGATGCGCAGGAGCCCCGGGAAGCGTGCCCGCAGAGCGGCCGCGACCCGGGAGGCCTCATCGAGAACATTGCTGACCAGCAGGCCCTTGCCTCGCAGTCGACGCGCCGCCAACTCATGACCCGGCTCGGGAATCCAATCGGGCTTGTGGACCGAGTCGCCCCGGCCCACGAAGACATCTTCGAGAATCAGGTCGAAGCGCCGCTTCTCCACTCCCAGGAAGTGCAGGGCGTCGTCCAGCACCAGTTCGAGATCGAGTCCATCGAGATCGAAATGGCGGCGAGCCAGCCTCACGACCTCGGCGTCGGTTTCGACCCCCACGATGGTGGCCTCCGGGGCGAGCGCTCTCGCGATCCGGGCCACGCTGCCGCCGCCGAGGCCCAGGACCAGGATGCGCCGGCGGCGAGACATGGGCAGGGCCAGCAGGGGAGCCGCAATCGCATCCCAGACGCAGCCCGTCGCCGGAGAATCGGGCAGATAGAGCGAGGCGAAGGTTTCGTCGACGATCAACTGCCTGCCGAATCTTCCCGACTCCACCCGAACCCTGGCCCCTCGTTTTCCCCGTGTCATCCGGCTTTCACCTCCCCCATCTCCGATCGCCCCCCGGACCCCGCGCGTGTCCCGCTACACTGAGCCCATGACCGACCCGCTCTTTTCCCAGGCTTCCCGCCACATCGTGCGCGTGGCCCTGCCGGTTCCGGTCGATTCCCTCTTCAGCTACTGCGTTCCCGACTCCCAATCCGAAGCCATCCAGCCCGGCCAGCGCGTCCTCGTCCCTTTTTCGGGTCGCCGCCTGACGGGCATCGTGGTCGAGTCCCTCGACGGGGAGGGCAGACCCGAGCATACCGGGACGGAGGGGCTCTCCGCCGCCACTTCCGCCCCCCGAATACACGCCACGATCGAGGAAATTCTCGATCCCGAGCCCACGCTCTCGAGCCCGATGCTGCAACTGCTGCGCGAGGCCGCCGCGGACGCGCTCTGCCCCATCGGCCTCGCGCTGGCCGCCGCCCTGCCCCCGGGCTCGACCCGCAGACCGATCCGAAAATTCGCGCCCAGTCCACGTGGATTCGAAGCCTTGCGCAGCGGAGTCGCCCGGGGCTCAGCGCTGGAGATCCTGCGCCGGGTCGCCGAGGCCCCGGCGGATGCTCCCGCCCTGGCCCGACGCGTGGCGAACGCGGACGACGCGATCAAAACACTCCTGAACGACGGTCTGCTGCGAACGATCGAAGGCCTTCGCGAACCCCGAACCCGGGTCAGCCGGGAACGCTTCGCGAAAATTGCGGACGGGCTGGACGTCGACGCCGTCTGCGAGGATTCCCTGGCACGCGCGCCGAAACAGGCCGAACTGCTGCGGCGCCTCTCGCAACTCGGAGAAATGATGACCCGGGAACTCGGCCTGCGCACTTCGGCGGGTCCGGCTCAACTCCGGGCATTGGTTTCCCGCGGTTTCGTCGAAGTCTTCGAGCGGGAGACACCCCGGAACGTGCTCGGCCCGGCCATCGACAGAGAGGTGGCTCCGGAACTCAGTACGGATCAGGAAAAGGCCCTCAGCCCCATCCTCCGCTGCATCGGCGAACGCCGGGCGCGGAGTTTCCTGCTCCACGGCGTGACGGGTAGCGGAAAGACCGAGGTCTACCTGCGCGCGATCTCGGCCGCCCTCGATCAGGGGCGCCAGGCGCTGGTGCTCGTGCCCGAGATCACCCTCACCCACCAGATCGTCGCCCGCTTGCGCGCCCGCTTTGGCGATGACCTGGCCGTGCTCCATAGCGGACTGCGCCCCGCCGAACGCCTCGAACAATGGCAGCGATTGGGGGAGGGAAATACGCCGATCGCGGTGGGAGCGCGAAGCGCTGTCTTCGCGCCGCTGACGAAGATCGGGGTCATCGTCGTCGACGAAGAACACGATTCGGCCTACAAGAACGAGGAGGGCTTCCGCTATCACGCCAGACGACTCGCCGAGGGATTGTCGAGCCACTTCGCCTGCCCGGTGATCCTGGGATCGGCCACCCCCGCCCTCGAGACCCGCTATCGCGCCGAATCCGGTGAGATCGAGAGGCGGGTGCTGCCACGCCGCATCGGTGGGCGCCCCCTGCCGAGCGTGGAGATCGTCAACTTGGAAGTCGAGCGCCAACGGACGCGCCGAGGGCGAAAATTGATCCTCTCGAATCCCCTGCGTCGAGGGCTCGAGGAAACCCTCGCGGAATCGGCCCAGAGCATCGTCTTCCTGAATCGGCGCGGATTCTCGACGCAGATCTTCTGCTTCGACTGCGGCTTCGCGGAACGCTGCATGGACTGCGACGTCGCCCTCGTCTATCACGCCACGGAGCATTGCCTTCGCTGCCACTATTGCGACTTCACGAAGAGCCCTCCCCAGGCGTGCGGAGGCTGCGGCAATCCCGACACCGCCCTGCTCGGAATCGGCACCGAGCGGGTCGAAGAGGAGATCCGCGCAATCCTGCCCGGGGCTCGCACCGCGCGCCTGGATCGGGATACCGCCCAACGCCGGGGCCACGTCGCCTCGGTGCTGAGCGCCCTGCGCGCCGGCGAGATCGACATTCTCATCGGCACCCAGATGGTCGCCAAGGGGCATGACTTCCCGGGCGTGCGCCTGGTCGGGGTGGTCGCGGCGGACCTCGGCCTCCATATGCCGGATTTCCGGGCCTCCGAGCGTTGTTTCCAACTCCTGACCCAGGTGGCGGGACGTGCCGGACGTGCACACTTGCCCGGGCGGGTGATCCTGCAGAGCTTCGTCCCCGATCACTACGCGATCCGCTGCGCTCGCAAACACGACTACGAGACTTTCTACCGCGAGGAGATCGGTCACCGACGGGCCCTCGGCTATCCCCCCTTCGGCCGCATCACCCAGATCATCGTCACGGGTGAAGAACTCGAGGCGACCCAGAAGGCCGCGGAGGAACTCGTCGCCGCGGTCCGTGCCGACCCACCCGAAAGCGCCGGGGAAGAGACCTCGGAGTGGGAAGTCCTGGGCCCCGTGCCCGCTCCCTTCGCACGCCTGCGAGGCCGCCACCGCCTTCAGATCGTGATCAAGGGCACTTCCCAGCCGGCCGTACTCGCCCTTTCAGCGCGCTTCGCCGCTGCGGGTCGCGGCATGAGGGGCGATATCCAGGTGATGGTGGATGTCGATCCCGTCAATATGCTATAAAGCGAAATCCTATTATTCACGGCAACTTACAGTTGCCCCACCCAACCTTCCCGATTCCCATTTCCCGATCCCCCCCCAGTCGGGCGTGACGCCCAGCGGGAGCCCGATGGCACGGCGACAAGTCCTTCAATTCCCGGACCCACGACTGAAACAGGTCTCGCAGCCCGTGGCGGAGATTACGGACGAAATCCGTCAACTCGCCGCGGAGATGTGTGAGATCATGTACGACGAGCCCGGCATCGGCCTCGCAGCACCCCAGGTCGGCGAGGCGCTGCGGCTCTTCGTGATCGACACCGAATGGGCCGAAGAAGAAGATGCTGAGCGACATCCCCAGGTGATGATCAACCCCGAGTTCATCGCTCGGGAGGGGCGGGTCACCTGGGAGGAGGGCTGCCTCTCCGTGCCCAACTTCCGCGCCGACGTCGAACGCGCTGCCCACGTCAAGATCCGGGCCCTTGATATCGACGGCAAGGAGATCATCGAAGAAGCCGACGATCTACGGGCGGTCTGTCTGCAGCACGAAACCGATCATCTCGACGGCATTCTCTTCATCGATCGGATCAGCCGCCTCAAGCGAGGCATCTACGTCAAGAAACTCAAGAAGCAACTCGCCGTAGAGGCCGAGGAGTAAACGACCCTGTCCTCGCCCGCCTCGCTCCGAATCGTCTTCTTCGGAACTCCCGACATGGCCCTGCCCAGCCTGCGGGCGTTGATCCAGAGCCAGCACGAGATCGTGCTCGTCGTCAGCCAGCCGGATCGGGAACGCGGGCGGGGGCGCAAGCGTTCCCCGGCGCCCGTGGCCGAAGCGGCCCTGGCGGCGAGTATTCCCCTGCTACGACCCGAAAACCTGGCGGATGCAGGAGCCTTGGAAAGCATCGCGGCGGCGCGGGCGGATCTGGGAATCGTGGTGGCCTTCGGTCAGTTCATCCCCAGGGCCGTGAGAGAACTGCCCCGCTGCGGCTATCTCATCAACGCCCATGCGAGCCTGCTACCCCGCTACCGCGGGGCGGCGCCGATCGCTCGAGCCATTCTCAAGGGCGAAGAGAGCACGGGCGTTTCCATCATGCGCGTCGAGCGGGAGATGGATGCCGGCCCCGTCGCCCTGAGTCGCAGCCTCGCGATCGGCCCGGAAGAGAATTGCGCGGAGTTGACCGAGCGACTCGGGCATCTGGCCGCCGACACCCTGCTCGAAGCGCTGGCGATGATCCGCAGCGAAGAGATCGAATGGACCGAGCAGGATGCCGATCGAGTCAGCCTGGCAGCCAAGCTCGACGGGGAGGAGAGACGACTCGATTGGGCGCAGAATACTCGATGCCTGATCCGTCGAATCCACGCCCTGGCCCCCCGGCCCGGCGCGACGACCGGGATTCCTGGCGCGAAGGAAGGGCGGGAAACCCTGCGCATCCTGCGGGCTCGCCCGGGCGAAGTCCCCTCAGAGCTCGCGACCCCGGGCACCCTGCGCCTGGCCACGACCCGGGAAGAACCCGCCATGCGGATCGCGACCGGCGATGGTTGGCTCGTGGCGCTCGAGGTGCAACGCGCGGGGGGCAAACCGATGGAAGCGGCCGCTTTCCTGCGCGGCCGTCCTCTCGCCGAGGGGACGCTGCTCGGAAACCTCGACGATGAAGGGAGGAATGATGGCTGATCGCCCACCTCGGATCGGACGCTCGCGTCCCGGCAGCGGCCAGGGCGAGAACGGACGTCGCCGGGGATCCGGCCCGACCCTGGTTCGACTGCTCGCCGTCCGGGTGCTCGAGAGGGTCGAGCGAAGCCGCGCCTGGGCGGATATCGCACTCCATCACGCCCTGGCCCAGAGCAACCTGGCGAGCGCGGATCGACGCCTGGCCACTGAACTCGTCTACGGAACACTGCGCTGGCGCGGACGCATCGATTACTTGATCCAGGAGGCCCTCGACCGCAAGCTCGCAGACCTCGAACCCCTCGTCCATACGGTCCTTCGCCTCGGCGCCTACCAGATCCACTTCAGTGATCGGATACCCGACAACGCGGCGGTCGACGAGTCGGTGCGCTGCGCCCGCGCACTCGGTGCGGAAGCGGCGACGGGCCTGGTCAACGCCGTCCTCAGAAGAATTTCCACGCAAAGAGATCGCGTCCGCTTCCCCGACCCGGGCGACGAACCCATCGAGTACCTGGAAAGCGCCCTCTCCCTGCCCCGCTGGCTCGCCGAACGCTGGCTGATGGACTACGGACTGGAGGCCGCCAGTGCCCTGGCCAGAGCCTCCAACCTCCCGCCCCCCCTGACGATTCGTGCCAACGAGAAGCGGGGAGGCCGAGAGACCCTACTGCCAAAAATGCTGGACGAGTACCCGGAAGCCCGCCCCACCCGCCTGGCCTCCCAGGGAATCGTCCTCGGCCGCAAGGGCGATCCGGGGCGGAACCCGCTCTTCCTGGCGGGCGAATTCACCATTCAGGATGAAGCCTCCCAGGCCGTATTGGATCTGCTCGACCCCTCACCCGATGATCGGGTCCTCGACGTCTGCGCGGCACCCGGCACCAAGACCACCGGCATCGCAGAGCGACTGTCCGAGCGGGGCCGGATTCTCGCTCTCGACCGCCACGAGGGCCGCCTCAAATTGGTGGCCCGATCCGCTCGGCGGCTCGGCCTGGGCGGCATCAGTACGCTGGTCCGAGACGCGACTCTGCCCCTGACCAATCTCCCGGCGGGTGCCGGGGAAGGGGCAAGCGAGAATGGCGCTCGCTTCGACCGGGCACTCGTCGATGCTCCGTGCTCGGGTTTGGGGGCGCTGAGGCGCAACCCGGATGCGCGCTGGCGCATCCTTCCCCGCGACCCCGCGGCCCTGGCCCAGATCCAGCGTGAGATCCTGGCTCGAAGCGCGGAGGTCATATCGCCGGGAGGAAGCCTCGTCTACAGTACCTGTACCGTGCTCAGGGAGGAGAATGAAGACATCGTGGAGGCATTTCTCACTTCACACCCCAACTTCCAGCTGGCAGCACCGGACACGCTGCCCGCCCATCTCGACCCGGTTCTGGATGATGAGGGCTTCATGCGCTGCCATCCCCACGTCGATGACACCGACGGCTTCTTCGCGGTCCGCCTCGAGAGGAGAAAATAGCCATGGCGAAGCGTGATATCGACGCGAAAATCGCCCCCTCGATTCTGGCCTCGGATTTCTCCCGACTCGGCGAGGAAGTGCGCCGGGCCGAGCAGGCGGGGGCCGACTGGATTCACGTGGACGTAATGGACGGCCATTTCGTCCCCAATATCACGATCGGGCCCGCCATCGTGGAAGCGCTGCGAAATTGCACTTCCCTGCCCCTCGACGTCCACCTCATGATCGAGGAACCCGACCGCTACGTCGCGGATTTCATATCCGCCGGAGCCGATACAGTGGGGATCCACGTCGAGGCCTGCCCCCACCTTCACCGTTCGCTGCAGAAGATTCGCGAGGCCGGGGCGCGCAGTTGTGCGGTCCTGAATCCGGCCACGCCCGCGACCAGCATCGAGACCGTACTTCCCGAAGTCGATCAGGTCCTGGTGATGACGGTCAATCCGGGTTTCGGGGGCCAGAAGTTCATCCATGGCGCCCTCCCCACAGTGCGGCGAATTCGCAATTGGGTCGACGAAGGAAATCTGGAGATCGATATCGAAGTCGACGGCGGGATTACCCGCGACACCATCGGGCTCGCCGCCACGGCGGGCGCAAACATCTTCGTCGCCGGAACCGCGGTCTTTGGCGAGGGCGATTACAAAGCCGCCATCGATCTGCTGCGCCGAAACGCCCAGGGGCGGGCCGGCTGAAGATTTCATCCGAGGGGATGGGGCGGCCTGGCTTCGCCCCAGATTCTCGACGCATGGATCTTATGCCCGCAGTCGAATCAATACGGCGGGCAGCAGGATCAGGTCCGTGGCCAGGCAGACCAGCATGGTGAGTGCCGAGAGCGCCCCGAATTCCTGCAGGGTCGCGAAGCGCGAGGCCATCACGATCCCGTATCCCAGGCAGAGCATCGAGGAGGTGATCACGATCGGGCGCCCCACGCGGCGACTGGCCGCCAGGGCGGCTTCGAAAGGATCCCCTCCCCCCTGCCGTTCCCGCCGATAGCGTACGAGAAAGTGGACGCTATCGTCGATCGCAATCCCCAGGGCCATGCTTCCAATCAGGCTGACCGGGAGGGAAAGCGGGGCCAGGCCCAGACCCAGCAGGCCGAAGAAGATCAGTACGGGAAGCAGGTTGGGGAGCATGGCGACAACCCCCAGCCGAATTGAGCGCAGGCCCAGACTGATCAATGCCAGGATCGCAACTGCCGCAAATCCCACGCTTCGGAGTTGTCCCCGGGCAATGCCGTCGGCGCTATGCGAGAGCAGGAGCGTATTGCCCGTGATCTGGACCCGAGCGCCCCGGGGAAGAGACTCGGAGTCGATGATCTCCTGCAACCTGCGCTCGAGATCCAGAATGGCCGCGGAACCGACCTGGCCCGTACGAATGATGATGTTGGCACGGCCGTGATCGACGGTGAGGAAACGTCCCAACTCGGCCTTGGGGAGCATGAAGAGGAGTTCGGTGATCGCGGAACGGCGATCGGGAATGCGTTCCTCTGCCGGATCATCGCCATGAAAGACCCGATTCAGGCGGGTGAGTCGATCGATGAAGGAGACGGTGCGGCCGACCTCGGGAAGCGCGGCCAGGCTTTCCTCAAGGGCCTCGAGGGCCCGGAGCAACTCCGGATCGCGAAAGCTGCCCGGACCCCGGCCCTCCGCGACGACATAGATCGGAACCACGCCGGAGAGCCGGCGATTGACGACTTCGAAATCTCGTCGCACGGGATCTTCCGCTACGAAATAGGATAGGTAGTCGGTATCCACCTCGATTCGCGGCAACGCCAGGACCGATGCGACCGCGATCCCCCCCCAGATGAGAATCGCAGGCCGGGAATGGCGGGCCACTGCCCCGGCCAGGGCCACGAGAAAACGATCCACGACGCCTCCCCGGCCATCCGGCCGCCCCGAGATCGCTGCATTCCCGCTCGGCGACGCCAGTTCGGGCAGGGGCAGGATTGCAAGGCTGGCCGGAATTGCCGTCAGGGCGAGCAGCGTCGCCGAGGCCACGCCGAGCATGGCGAAGATGCCAAAGGCGAGAACGGCGGGAATGTCGCTGATCAGGAGAGCTCCGAAACCGATCAGGGTCGTCAATCCGGCGATCAGGGTCGGGAGTCGAATCTGCAGGAGACAGGCTAGCGCGGCCTGGGAAGGGGAAGTCGAAGTGATCGTTTCCTCTTCGTAGCGGGCCACGACATGTACGCCGTATACGCTCGAGATGGCCAGCAGCATCGGCGACAGGGATCCGGTCAGAAGATTGAGGGACTGCTCGAAGAAAGCCATCGCACCGAAAGTCCAGATCTGGGTCAGGACCGCGATGCCGAGGGGCAGCAGCACGCCGCGCCAACTTCGAAAGCATAGCCAGAGCACCGCGGCCATGACGACCATGGCGATGGGCACGATGAGCCTGAGATCGCGCAAGATTCCGCGATAGACGTGCACCTTCACATGGGGGCGCCCGGCGACATGATAATCCCCCACCCCGGCCATCTCCTCCTCCAGAATGTCGGAGATCTTTTCGTCGAGGTGGGAAGCGATGAAATCGGAATCATCCATCTCCTGGAAGCGAATGTTGAGCGCCGCACTGCGACCCTCCGAATCCACGAGGGTGCCGAGATAGAGGGGGTCGGCGAGAGCGCGTTCGCGGAGATCCGCCAAGGCGAGAGGATCCCGGGGAATCCGATCGATGAAGGGACGAATCTCAATCCAATCCTCGGATTCGACCCAACGAAAGGAAGTGACATCGACCAGGCTGGAGACACTGCGCACGCCATCGAGTCGGGCAACCCGATCCGAAGCGCGCTCCAATGCGGCCAGGCAGGAGTATTCGAAAACATCCCCGCAGTCGAGCACCACGGCATAGATCTCATCATCGCCGAAATCGAGGACAGCACGCCGGTAGAGGGGGCCCGATGGATCATCAAGTGGCAGCAGCGGATCCGTAGAGGGATCAATGGAAATACGAAGCCCGAGGGGATCCATTGCGACCAGGGCCTGGCCGGACCCGAGAGTGAGCGCGACCACGACCCCGAGAACGCCAAGGGGGTGACGAACGATCCAATACGGGCGGAATGCCGTCACAAAAAGGGAAAGGGTCGCCACCAGGAAAGCGCCCGCCGCGATGCTGTTGCCTAGAGAATCCGTTCCTGAACCTCCGAATCGGCTCCAATCGCGAGCCAGCCCATCCCTGCACTCGACGAATTCATGCGATCAGCACCGCCTGCCGGGATTCCAAGCATAGGGCGGCCGAGAATCGAGCGACGGGTGTCGCCGGAGATCGGGGAGATTTCATACCTCCGGCGAATCGCGACCGGACGCTGCGGCTCAAAAATGACGGGCGATCACGAGCGGAATCCCAGGATTGCAGGCAGGGCCTGCGGGGCGCGGGCTCCGATCTGCCGGGAGCGGTTGAGGGAGCCCCTCGAAGGCGTCATACTCCGCCGCTCATCGGGGCGTGGCGCAGCCTGGTAGCGCGCTTCGTTCGGGACGAAGAGGTCGCTGGTTCAAATCCAGTCGCCCCGACCAATTCCGCTAACACAATATATCCATATTCTAATAATTCGAATCCCACTTCATTTTCAACCAAGCCGAAGTGGATCCGCAATGTCGGTGAGAGCCTCCCGTTTACGCTCGGGAATCGACCATCGACCGCCTTGCCGGGGATCGGCATCTCCGGGGCGTTAAAACCGCAGCCAATAGGCCGCGGACGCGCAATATCAAGGAAGCTTGGCTAAGTCTGAAGCCCGAAACACGAGTCAGTCAAGAAAGATCCGATTGACAACGAAATCGCCGACTGGCAGACTCGAAAAGTTCTACCCCTCCTCAAAGAGTAGAATGTCAGCTGCGATCCTCAGCGCTGGAAAAATTCTTGTCCGGGGATCATATGATCATATAAAGAACGGCCAACCAGACGGCACAAATTTTAACCGCGCGGATTCGCTTTCGCCGCGCACCCATGCAAATGGGCGACACAGGTACTGCACACAAGGGGGGGGACAATGGATCTCGAACGACTCGCATGGGAATTTGCAGACGTCTTCGACGAACTGGATCATGCCCAGATAAACGAAGTTCTGGCTAGAAATGTGCCTTTTGAGACGCTGCAATTCTTCACTGAATATGCAGAGAAATACTCACCGAATGGCATCACGCTCAGCGATGAGACTCGAGCCAGCCTCCCGAACCTGATGCTGATCGGCTATCTGCTTCGTCTGGTAGAGGACCGGGTTCAACCCACGATCCGGCACTGAAGTGCGGGTGGACGGATGGAGCGCAAGCCCTGAGTGAACCGATTCCGGGGGGTTCCGCCGAAATACGGGCCGTCAGCGGCAAGGCGGTTCCCGCGCCCGTGGGACCGTATTCTGCCGGAATTATCCACGGTGGATTGCTCTTTGTATCCGGCCAGATCCCCCTCGATCCCGCGACAAAGAGCCTCGTCGAAGGAGCGATCGAAGTCCAGACCCGGCAGGTCATCGCAAATCTCAGCGCCGTTCTCGATGCTGCGGGAAGTTCTCTTGCGCATGTACTTCGAACCACCGTATACGTGACCGACCTCTCGCTCTTTCCCCGACTGAATAGCGTCTACTCCGAGCATTTCCTCGGCGATCCGCAACCCGCCCGGGCCACCGTCCAGGTAGCCGCACTCCCGCTCGGAGCAGAAGTCGAAATCGACGCCATCGCGACGATCCCGGGCTGATCAGAACTTCTCGTCGCCGCCCGCCCGCTGAGCGTGGAAATATTCGAGAAGCGGCAGGTTCACACCGTTGATCAGCGCATGGGCCACGACGGGTGCAATCAGATTGCCCGTCCATTCGAAGAGCAGGCCAAACGTGAAGCCCATCACCAGCGCAAAACCGGCCCACGGCCACAGACCCCTGCGCGGCACGAAGTGCATCGCGGCGAAGAGAAGACTCGCCGCCACCAGACCGACCCGAGGCTGTAGGGCACCTCGGAAGAAGAGTTCTTCTCCCAGGCCGCTGAGCGTCGCGAGCAGGAGCGCATCCAGAACGCCGATCGGGCCGACCAATGCGGCGAGTTGAAGTGCCAACTCGTTTCCCCAGCGCGTAAATCGGGTCGTCAGGAATGAGAGCGCGATGACTGCAAGGCCGACGATCAGCCCGACACCGAAATCCCGCATCGGCTCAAAGTCGCGATCCCCCGCAGCCGCCGAGGCAAAAAAAATCGACTCGCCTTGAATTCCCATTCGCCAGACCAGGGCGACCGCGATCAGGGCGGCGTAAAAAAAGAGTCCCATCCGCACGAGACGCAGGGAAGTCCGTCCCTCGATCTTCGCCCGATCTTCTCGACTGTGGGGATCTAGCGTCATTGGCTTCCGGCAGGTGGGAATTGACCCCATTTCTGGAGACTGATGATCAGAATGCCCATCGAAACCACCCCCCGATGCGATCGGAACTTCGGATTCCGATCCCGAACGATCCGCCACACTCTGCTATTCTGGCCGAACCCTCCCCGGGGAAGCAGAGTGATTTCCCGCCCACGTCACAAGGGCCAGTCAGGCGAAGTGCAACTCGACCTGAACCGACCCTCGGAAAATTTCATGCAGAGGCCCCCGGCCGAATTCATGTTCGAGGTCCTAGGGGCCGACAAGATTAACACCGCTTCCGGCTATTCGCCGTTCGGAGGTGTGAAGGTCAGGAGAACCAGAGGCTAAGAATCATGGCGGACCGAATACCGATGACAAGAGCGGGGTATGAATCCCTCAAGGTCGTACTGGGCCGACTGAAGACAGTGGAACGCCCTCGGAACGTCAAGGACATCGAAGAGGCCCTGAGCCACGGAGATCTCTCCGAGAACGCCGAGTACCACGCCGCCAAGGAGAAGCAGAGTCATATCGCGGGCCAAATTGCATCCACCGAGGATAAACTCGCCCGGGCACAGGTGATCGATCCTCCGACATCGCCTCCCGACAAGGTTCAATTCGGCGTCAGCGTACTGCTATCCGATGCGGAAAACGACGAAAAGGTTCGATACCGGATCGTGGGTGAGGACGAGGCCGACCCCAAGGAGGGGATGATTTCGGTGACTTCCCCGCTGGCTCGGGCCCTGATCAACCGCGAGACCGGCGACGAAGTCGTCGTCAAGGCGCCGAAGGGGGATCGGGAGTTCGAAATCCTGGAAATCGGCTTCGACTGAATGACTCAAGCCCGAAGCGAAAGTTCCCGACGCGTACGGGAGTATCTTGCGCTCCCAGTGCCACACTCTACAATTCGGCGCCCCAAGAGGTTCATTCCCCGGTAGCTCAGCTGGCAGAGCAGGCGGCTGTTAACCGCCTTGTCGTAGGTTCAAGTCCTACCCGGGGAGCCACCTTCCGCAATCGCCCAGCGGAACGGGGAAGCCGTTCTGGACTCCACTCTCCACTCTCCACCCTGCCGCTTCGACCTCGCTGTTCGCATCGGGACCTCTCGGAAATCTCCCTGGAGCCCGGATCCCTTCGTGCAGCCGACCGACGATGCGGCGGCGGATCCCCAGGCATCCAATTTCCCCTTCGCGGGGGAGAGGCGCACCGAAACAGAAGTGGATATGATCACCGATCGACTGAATGCTCATATCATGAATCCATTCAGGCACCATTCCAGATCAATCCTCCCAGATTCTCCTTCGCCGAGAATTCTGGCCTCGAAAACAAAATCCTTCACCCATGTAGTCGACACTTCAAGGAGTCCAGCCATGACGAGCGTCGTAGCCACCATCAAGGTCCAGCAGGAGAAGATCGATGAGGCCCGAAAATTCCTGAAAACACTCGCCGAGGAAACGGTCGCCAACGAATCCGGCACACTTGCCTACATCTGCCACCAGCAGAAGGACGACCCGGCGACTTTCGTCTTCTACGAGAAATACGAAAGCGATGAGGCCTTCGCGATCCACGGCAAGAATCTCGCGGGAAAAAATGCTGAGTTTGCCTCCCTATTGGCCGGACCGCCCCAGATCATCATACTCGAAGAAGTGTAGAGCGAGCCATCGCCCGTCAACGAGAAATACAAGCAAAGAAGAGAAGGGAAGCAAATCGTGTCTGAGAACGTCGAAAAGGCATTCGCTCTATTCCAGGCGGCGGAAGGCAAGGAATCCGCGACGGGAGAGTGGATGGAGGTGGACCAGGAGATCATCAATCAATTCGCAGATGTCACTCGCGATCATCAATTCATTCACATAGACCCCGAGCGCGCCAAGGCGACTCCCTTCGGAACCACGATCGCCCACGGATTCCTCACGCTTTCCATGCTCACCCACCTTTCGGAATCCGCAGCACCGGAAAATCCCGATCCCGCGCGCTTCAAAGGACTCGCGATGGGAGTCAACTACGGATTCGACAAGGTGCGCTTCATCAGCCCGGTCAAGGTGGGCAGCAGGATTCGAGTACAGAGCCTGCTCTCAAAAGTGGAACTGAAGGGCAACGCCATCCAGCAGACTCGAACCATGACAGTGGAAATCGACGGAGAGCAGAAACCCGCCCTCGTCGCCGACTGGATCACCCGGGCGGTCTACGCTTAAGGTCCCGACGGGCGCCGCCAGCGGAGATCGCTTTCCTACGTCTCGTCGCTTGAGACCGTGAGAATCAACCGGGCCCGATCGAGGTCATCGTGTTGGACCAGAACCCGGACGCCTCTCGCAAAGTCAAGATTGGGGAGTTCGCCCCCGGCGTCGTCGGCGTGAATCATCGCCTCGATCCCCTCTGAGGCCAAGAGGGAAACCGCGGCCTCCGCAAAGGCCTTGCCCGAAAAACTCTCCAACACCTCGGCCCGCTCGATATCCATATTCCGATCCTCCGCAGCTCAATTCGGACGGCGCTCCCGGGCGACGCCCTTCGACCCGGAAGAGAATAGCAGGAGAAGATCTCGTGATCTCCACCCGCTCTATAGGCACGCTGGGAATCGACCGCGCCGGGCACCGCCTTGGGCGACATAGTAGACTGCGGAATTTCAAGGGCGACGCTGTTGCCCGGGAAGGAGAATCGGTCGATGCTGCCAAGAGCGTTTTTTCCCCTGCGATGGAGAGCAAGACCGCTCGCCCATACGCTCGTACTTCTACTCCTACTGCTGGGGATGACACTCGTTTCCAGCGCCGCAGTCGGCGAAGAAGGGGGTTCTCGTACACCCTCCCCTCCCGATGCGGCCTGTTACCTGATCTCCCCGAGCGATGGCCAGGAAGCGAGCAGCCCCGTCCGGATCGTCTTCGGCCTGCGGGGCATGGGAGTGGCGCCGGCGGGCATCAAGAAAGCCGCTACGGGACACCACCATCTCATCATCGACGCCGAATTGCCCGATCTCAACCGGCCGATTCCAGCCGATCAGAACCATCGGCATTTCGGAGCGGGGCAGACCGAAACCTCATTGGAGTTGGCGCCGGGAAGCCACACCCTGCAACTGATCCTGGGCGATGCCAATCACATCCCCCACGACCCGCCGGTGATCTCGGAAAGAATCGAGATCCGGATCCGCTGACACGCATCCAGCAGCCCGCCGCATTCGAGAATCCCCCCGAGGGGGTCCGGATTCGGGAGGGGGGGCCGCGTGGCGTCGGTCTTCTGCCCCACTTCTCCGCCCGCTCGAAACGCTAATATCCCGGCCATGAATCGGCTACCCCCCATATGTGCCGTGCTGCTGATGACCCTCCTCGTCGGCTGCCTGGGCCCTGGAAAGTGGTATCCCGGCGAGCCCATCCCCGTGCCGGCCGAATTGCTTCGAAGGCAGTTCCAGGAGATCCCCGAACCCGTTCCGGAAAACTCGGCCCGAATCCCCGAGATTCCGGTCCGCAAGAAATTTCGCTGGTGTTGCGCCTTCGGAACCGACCTGCGCGTTCGTCTCGGCCAGTTGCCCATCCCATGGCTGAAAGTCGGCCGGGTTCTGGACCTCGAGGATCTTGGCCCCCACCGTTACGACGGCGCTACGGCGGCGATCGATGACGCTCGAGAAAATGCTTTTCCGTGGGGCGAAGCCAATGGCCTGATGTACACCTGCCGCGCGGGATTCCTCGATACCGCGCATATCCGGGAGCAGGTGGACTGGGTCGCCTTCTTCATCTCTCAGCTCGACCGGCATCTGGAGACGGGTGCTTCCATCGAACTGACGCCCGAGGGTGCGAGTCGCCGACTCATCCTGCGACCGATTCCCGCCGAACTCATCGAGCAGCACGGGCGCGACGAAGTCATCATCGCGGTCGCTCAATGGCTTTCCTACCAGGGATCCGTATGGCATGAAATTGCCCAATGGTACGGATGGTCCCTGGTCAACGTCTATCCAGAACTGCTCTCTGGATTCTCCCCCGAAGACCCGATTTCCAACGCCATCGGGATCGACCTGCTCTCGGGAGCGAATATCGAGGAAACCCTGTCGAGCGAGATGGCCTACAACCACCACGTCGACCATCTCATGCTTCAGGCCCTCGAGCGGCTAGAACCGGTCTCCAGCGAATTGGGACAGAAGGTGATCGATGCCGTCGACCAGACCTGGTGGGATTCTCAGGCGCGCCTGCCCGACAATCAACTCGTCCGCCGACGCTACCTCGACACCGACAACGAACTCGAACCCTGGTTGCTTCCCGACCGACTCAAGACCCCGCGACTGCGCAAAGAACTCCGGGAGGAATGCGGATCCGATCCGCAGCCGGCAATCTTCAGAATCCCGGAATCCCTGGACGGCCACCACTTCAGCGAATTCGCGAAGTTGGAGATCACTCCCAATGGCGTTCCCGCCCAGCAACCAATCTTCAAGCTCGTCGGCAGCCCGATCACCCAGGCAGAATTTCCGCTCCTGATGCGGGACGTTCGGGAACAGACTCTGAGGGAGTTGGGCCCCCGGGCTCACCTTCCCGACTAGGAGAACGCGGCATTCACTGCGGCGCGGGACTTGGATTGCGGGCTGGATTGCGGGCTGGATTGCGGGC
>CAYTAT010000008.1:0-40708 GCA_964435795.1 uncultured Spirochaetaceae bacterium | reverse complement strand
TGGATTGCGGGCTGGATTGCGGGCTGGATTGCGGGCAAAGACATCCCGCAACCCGAAGTAGGCCACGGCATCCTTCACGTTCGAAACCAGCTTTCTCCACGGATGCATGGACTGGTCGGTCACGAACTCCATCGCGACCACGATGCGCTCGCGATCCCCCTCCGCCAGTCGACTCACCCGATGCCAGAGTGCGTCCCCATCGAAGAAAACCAATGAGCCGGGTTTCACCCGATAGGAATGGTGTTCGTTTTCTCGAGCCGGGTCGCGCCGGTACAATTCACACTCGAGTCGACAACTCTCGTTCTCGACGAGGCCCAGCAGCAGCGTAAATCTTCGCCCGCGGTAGAAGGAGGTATCAAAGTGCCAATTGATATGATCTCCGGGGTCGGTGTAGAGGTAGAGGGCGTAGGAATGGGGATCCCCGGGGAGACAGTCGAGCAACTGCTCGCCACTGATCTGCTGGAGGAATTCCCTGAGAGGCTTTGAGCGATAGAGGGCCGCGATCCCCGCGCCTTGGCGGTCTATCGAATGGCGGCTGACCGAACCGCCCTGCTTCTGATAGGGCACATAGTTGCGATGCACGCTGCCCCTCAACGCCTCCAGGTCGGAGAGCGTCGCAAGCAGAATTTCCTCGGGCAGGAAATCATCGACCACGAGAAGTCTGCCCGCCTCCTCGTAACGGGTTTTCAGCGCCGCCGGATCCCTTTCCGCCAGAGCCCGCTCCAAGCTCTCGTCGATCTTCATCTCGTTCCAATCCATGGGATTCTCGCTCCCCCGTGAACCCCAAAATCGTCAGCCGCTCCGCCCCTCGAAGAGAACTCGCTGTAGAGATGCCTGTCGAAGCTAGGGCGGCCCCGCCCCGACCATCGGAAGTTCGCGATAGCGCTCCGGAACGAAGGGTTCCTCCAATGCCGCCTGGGCAATCAAACCGGCCCGAGGATTGTAGCGGGCTCCCTCAAGGCCGAGCACTCGCTCGTATTCCTCGATGGCCGCACCCCGCTCCCCCCGCGTATCCCAGACCTGACCACGAACGAGATGCAGCCAGGCTCCGCCCCATACGGGCAGGGGCGCCGTCTCCCCATCGATGGCCTCGAGAAGCGTCCAGGCCTCTTCCGTCTCGCCGGATAGAAGCAGGGCCTGGGCACGCAGGATTCGAGCGAGCAGGGGGCGCACGCTGGCCTCGGCCTCGCTCGGTTTCTTCTGCTCCAGGCTCCGGGCCTCTTTGATCGCCTCGTCGTAGAAACCGATTTTGAGCAGAACCTCGACGAGTTCCGAGTGGAAGAGAACGTTGTCCGGAAAACGGGCATGCAGATCGCGGCCGGTTTCGAGTGCGGCGGGCAGGTCGGTGGGGCCGTGATAGGTATGGATGTTCATCAGGATGAAGGCGGCATCCGTGGCATGAAGTCCCCCGGCCCGATGTACCTCCTTCAGATAATGAAGACCCTGATCGCGATCTCCCTTGGGAATGAACCAGAGCCAGTCGATCCATTTCAGGAGTTCGGGAACCGCGTCCGTGTAGTAGGCGTATAAACCGAGGGAATACAATCGATCCTTCTCCTTCGGATCGATCTCCACGGACTGCTCGATGAGCGCGCGCCCCTTCTCGCCCTCCCGGCCGGCCTTGATGTAGTGGCGACGAATTCCATTCAAACGAGCCCGATGCAGCAGGGCCGACCCCTTCTGGTAGAGCGCACGGGCGTCTCGGGGTTCACGGGCCAGGCGTTCATCGGCGAGTCGGATTGCCTCTTCGGCGGCTCTCAGAATGGTCACATCATTCTGAACCGCCCCCTCGTTGAGGATCAGTCGCCACCACGCGGTCTCGATCTCGCCGAGAGCCGCCGAGGGATCCCCAGGTGCCAGCAGACGCAGTTCCGCCCAGACCGCTTCCGCGGCGCTATAGCGCCCCTCGAGATTGGCCCGCATTCCGACCTCGACCAGGCGACAGTTTTCCGGTGTCGTCTCGGAGAATTCCCCGGGTTGCGGACACGCCAGGCCGAGTTTCGGCATCAGGACGACGGCGAGTATAAGAAGGGGGGCCCAGGTGGAGATGCCGACCCGTCGACTTGGATTCAGATTCATTTCTGCCTTCTGGATTTCCCCCGTGGGGGTTTTCGATTCCGGGCCCTGGCTCTTCGCCGGACCCTGTCCCCGCCCCCGACTGAAGGGTGGCGCCGGAAGCCCGACCCCGGCAGCCCGGCTGGGCGGATGGGGGCTGGGCTGCCTGCGAAGGTGCGGCGTAGATTATCACTCTTCCCGTGGAACGGAAGCGGCCCTAGAATTCCCTCCATCGGCCGCTTGAGCAGCCTTTCTGACGCTGGGTCAGAAAAATCGGGAGGTGTCCATGAGTGCAGGTGTAGAGGTATTGGAGGGAGTTCGGATCCTGGAAGTCGCTCAATGGTGGTTCGTCCCCTCCGCGGGCGCGATTCTCTCGGATTGGGGTGCAGAGGTGATCAAGATCGAGCATCCCGAGACCGGCGATCCCCAACGGGGCCTGGTCACTTCGGGCCTGGTACCAAAGGGGGGCTTCAACTTCATGTGGGAGCAGCCCAATCGTGGCAAGAAGAGCGTCGGACTCGACATTCGACAGCCCGGGGGCCTCGAACTTCTCTACAAATTGGCCGAGAAGAGCGACGTCTTTCTCACGAGTTTTCTGCCCGAGGCACGGCGCAAGCTGAAGATCGACATCGAGCATATCCGCGCCGTCAATCCCCACATCGTCTACGCCCGGGGTTCGGGCCAGGGCGTGCGCGGCCCAGACGCCGAGCGTGGCGGCTATGACGGTGCCTCCTATTGGGCGCGCGGGGGCATCGCGATGGCACTCACCGGGGCCGGCAGCGAGGATCCGCCGGTCATGCAGCGCCCCGCCTTCGGCGACAGCATCGGAGGCATGACGGTCGCCGGCGGAATTGCGGCGGCCCTCTTCCGCCGGGAGCGCACGGGGAAGCCCAGCGTTGTAGACATCTCCTTGCTGGGTGCAGCCATGTGGAATATCTCGGCGGACATCACCATGGCCAAGGCCCTGGCGGCGATCGGACTCGACAAGGGCATGCCGAAACTCGGCCGCAAGATGTCCCCCAACCCAATCGTCAATGCCTACCGGACCGGGGACAATCGCTGGATCATGCTCATCATGCTGCAATCCGACCGCGACTGGCCGGATCTCTGCCGCCATCTGGGCCGCGAGGAATTGGCGCAGGATCCGCGTTTCGCGAATAGCGAGTTGCGGGCCCAGAATAAATCCGAATGCGTCGACCTCCTGGACGAGATCTTTCGCACCCGCACCCTGGAGGAGTGGAAGGTGGCCCTGGCCACCACCGAGGGGGTCTGGGCGCCGATCCAGAATCCGGGGGAACTCTACGAGGACCCCCAGGCCCTGGCCAACGACTATCTGCCCGAAGTCGAACTCTCCGAGGGCGAGCACTGCCAACTCGTCAACAATCCGGTGCAATTCGACGAACGGGCCGCCGAGCTCACGCGAGCGCCGGGCCATGGAGAGGATACGGATGAAGTGCTGCTCGAGTTGGGCCTCGACTACGAGGAGATCCTGGCCCATAAGGCCTCGGGAGCCATCCTCTAGCCCCGGATCGGATCGGGGGGTGCATAGAGCCCCGTGCGCGACCTGCCGGGAGCGCGGGCGCGGGCGAATTCAGGGCCCGTCGAAGAGATAGCTGAGCGAGAGGCCGCCCTGGACCGCGAACCCCGCCGCGGGTTCGAAGTAACCCCCATTCGCATTCAGGCGAACGTTGTCGTCGTAAACGCTATCCGTCAGGTTCGCCAACGCCAAATAGGGCGCCAGCTTCCAGGAACCGATCTCGCCACGCCAACCCAGACGGAGATCGAGAAGGCCATAGGCATCGGTTTGTACCGTATTGGCGTCATCGGCCCAGAACGCTCCCACGTAGCGGCCTTCGAGTGCCGCGAAGAAGCCGCTCGAGTGGATGTAGCGAAGTTCTGCATAGAGGTGCTGCTCCGGCACGCCGGGGATCTGCTTTCCCTTCAAGTCCTGTCCACTCACCACGTAGTCGACGAATTCGGCCGAGGAATACGTATAGGCGGCACTGGCGATCAGCCCCGGAATGAATTCATATTCCAACATGGCTTCGACACCTCGCCGCTTCGTGCGACCCGCATTGCGAAAGTAGGTTTCGCCGCCAGGCGCATTGGGATCCTGGTAGGGCAGGAGTTCATCCCGGGTCCAGATCCGGTAGGCCACCAATTCGTAGCGAAGTCTGCCGGGCACCATCCCCTTGAGCCCGACCTCGAAGTTGAGTGCGCTCTGGGCTTCGAGGTCCCGGTTGAAGCCGCCCCCGCCGCCTTCGACGCGAAGTTCGGTCGTGGTGGGCGGCTCGAAGGATGTGGAGACCCGGGTGTAGAGGCTCAACGCCGAGTCGGGGCTCCAGCGCAGAGAAGCAGCTGGACTCCACTCGCTAAAATCGAGTCGCCCCGAATCATTCGGATTTCCACCGCTGACCGGAAGGCGGTCGGAAACCTCGTAGCGGAGCGCATCGAATCCCAGTGAAAAGCTCAGGGCCAGATCCTCACGAAGCTGGAATTCGTCGTGGAAGAAGGCCCTCAAGCTGGTCACATCTTCTTCTTGATCCAGGGTATAGGCGCCGAGGGAGCCGCCTCCGAAATTGCAGCGGCGACTGCGATCGTCCCGTTGCATTTCCACATCGAAACCGACGAGTAGCGTATTCCCGCGCTCGAGAATATCCGAGGAAAGAACGTGCTGCGCGCTGGCACCGCCAAAGATCCGATCCAACTCCCCCGCCGTGCCGGGTGGACGTCCCGGACCGCAATCTCCGTTGAAGGGAAGATTGTTGTCGAAGCCCCGCCAGGCCGTCCAGGCCGCGAGTGTCGTCTCGTTGGCCGAATCCCAGTTGCGGCGATAGCGCAGGCCGCCCGTTACCTGATTCAGCTTCTCCCCCACGTCGAACTCGAGGTTTCGCGCCGCCGCCTGCTTGCGGTCCGCTCCCCGCTGAAGTGCCGTCAGACCGCCCGGATCCTCGGCGACGGGTGCGTGGACGACATTGAGCAGGCCCATGAGTTCCGACTGATCGTCGATGGCCCAATAGGCGCGGCTATTCATGACGTTGCTCTCCATGCGACTATGCTCGCGATAGCCGCCCATCTGCTGACGCGAAAGGCCGACCAGCAGCCCCACCGGCCCCGCGTAGCCCGAACTCTTGAGTTCGTAGCTTCGGTAGCCGTCGCTCCCGAAGCCGACGCGCCCCGCCATCGTGGCTTGCGCCGAAACCGGCTCGCTCTCCACGCGGATGACTCCCCCGGCCGCACTGCCGTAGAGCGATCCGGACGGTCCGCGCAATACCTCGATGCGACCCGTGGTGGAAAGCTGCAGGGTATCGACCTGCCCCTGCCCATCGGGCAGGCTGGCCGGAAAACCGTCGATCAGCAGCTTGACACCCCGCAAACCGAAACGGGCCCGGGCCCCAAAACCGCGGATCGAGATCCGCAGATCCTGGGAAAAATTATCGCGATTCTGCGCGAATACTCCAGGCACCTGGGCCAGGGACTCGCCCAGCGTGAGTTGTGGGCGGGCGAGTTGAATTTCCTCGAGGCCGACGACACTGACGGACGCCGCTACCTCCACCACGGGGACCTCCCGGCGGCTGGCCCGTACGATGATTTCATCGACCTCGGAGAAAACGCCAACTTCGGGATTTTCCTCGGAGCCGGCGACCATCGGCACGAATAGCGCAGCCGCGAGCAACAGCGGAGCGAGCCACGAGAAAGGGCAGAGACTCGCCCCCCCCGAAGTCATGGATCCGCGCCACTGCATATCCGCCGTTCTCCCCCGGAAGCCCCTCAAAACACGCAGCAGCATAGCGGCGGGAAACGGGATCCAGCGGACCACCGACCCGAAGCCTGGCGAATGAAGAGGCCGAGCCTACTTGCCGGACTCCGTCTTGCCTCCCGCAATCTTCTCACAGCTGCCCTCGGGCAGGTAGATCCATTCATCCGCGGCCGCGTCGGTCTTGGCACGACCCGCACAGAGGTGATCGGCATTGTGGCAGTCGTTCATGCCCTTCTTTGCGACTCCGAAGCACTTCTCCTTGCCCTCCCACTCGGATTTGGCATCCGCCGTACCCGCCGCTGTCGCGAAACCCACCGCGAGGATGCTTCCAAGTGCCGCCTGAAAGACCTTCTGATTATTTTTCTTCATGACGCCTCTTTCCCTCCCCCCACTTTTCGTTGAGATCCCTCTCGCGCGCCCGTACTCCTCGCGAGACCTTCATCCTCTAAAGCGTTCCATCCCCGCGAACTCTCATTGTCTTCCGAGCTATCTCCGATCCCCTGCCAGCGGCCGCTCCGGAACTTCCTCGATCCTGACTCCAGCGAGGATCCAGCCCTCCGCGAGCAGAGCCTCCATCGTATCCAATATCGGCCGAAAATCCCCTGAATTGATCTCCTGCATCTGAACCAATTGCTCCGCGACGCTCTCCCCCCGGAAAATCGAGCATAGAATCGGCCAGAAATCCGCTTCGACACGATCGGCGCATACCTCGAGTTCGCGCCGCCACACGATGACCCGCTCGCCTCCGGCGCCCGGATCCAGTTCCCAGCCATGGTCGACCTCGCGTCCGCCCCGATGGGCCTCCCAGATGGCCAACACCGGATACGGGGAGTCCAATAGGGCGAACCCGGGCGCCAGTACGAAGCGCCAGGCCCCGGGTTCGGATGCGACGCAATCCGCGAGCGCAGAAAACTCCTGGCCCAGCCCAGGCGAAGTCGACGAATAAGCGTGGTGGAGGGCGAGTTCCAGGCGACCGACATCCGCGAGATAGGGCACGCCATCCAGGAAGGATTGACGCGGGACGAATTCCGGCCAGTCGTCCCCGATGCGAGCCAGGTCCGGATGCAGCGAGAAGCGCTGCCGGCGATAGAGACGGGCCGCGCTGCGAAAACAGGCCTCGCCCACCAACTCCAGGGAGACGGGCAGGATCTCCGCCAGGGCTTCCTCAAAGGCATTGGCGGTCGAGCGACGGTAGATCTCGAGGCTGTCGGAGGGGGAGAGCCTGGGCATCGCCCCGAGTTGGCCCAACAGGCGTTCGACCCGGGGGCCGTCGTCCTGGCAGGGAAGAAATGCAGCCGCGAGTTCTCGTTGCAGATCACGAAGCATCTTCATGACCTCCTTCGCCACTCGAAGCGGCCTCGACGGGCTGCTTTGCGACCATTTCCTCCGCGCGCCTTCTCTCCGACTCGAGAATCTCGAAGGGGGGGATGTCCTGATCCCACTCGATGCAGACGGGCACGTTCGGGAAGAGGCGCAGGGCATGGCCATAGAGTTCCCATACACCTTCGGCGACCACGCTCGCGTGGGCGTCCACCAGGTAGTGGCCGTGATCGTCATAACCCGCCAGATGCATCTGCCGGACCCTCTCGACTGGGATGGCCTCCAGGTAGGCCACGGGATCGAAACCGTGATTGTAGGCATTGACGTAAACGTTGTTGACGTCGAGGAGCAGCCAGCAATCCGCCTCATCCAATACCGCGGATACGAAGGCCACTTCACTCAGATCCGTCGCCGCGAAAGCCATGTAGGACGCGGCATTCTCCACCAGCATCCGATCCCCGATTCGATCCTGAACTTCGCGAATATGGGCGGAGAGCAAATGCACCGTCTCGGCGTTGAATGGCAGGGGCAGGAGGTCGTGGTGGTGGCGTCCCTCGACCGAGGTCCAGGCCAGATGCTCCGAGATCCAGGTCGGTTGGAAGCGTCGGGCGAGATCGCAGACCGCCCCCAGGTATTCACCATCCAGGGGATCACTGGATCCCAGGGACATTCCCACGCCGTGAAAAACCACCGGGTAGCGCTCTCGAATGTATTCGAGGTGGCGCAGGGGCAGGCCTCCGCCGTGGGCGTAGTTGTCGACCAACACCTCGAGCCATGGCACTCCGCATTCCGGGGAGAGCAGATCCGAGTAGTGGCGGCTGCGAAGTCCGAGCCCCACCCCCTCGATCATTCCCCGCCCTGGAAGAAGCTGCATCCCTTCGCTCCGCCGCCTTCTCGAGTCGCCCGACTGGGGGAATTACGCGCCGCTCCCCGGACCCGACAGACTACCTCTGCCTCCCGCCACGAGCCAGAACCGCAGCGAAAGCGGGAGGCTCTGCCGCGGATGCGCGTCCCATTGTGCCGAGCCGTGTCGCGAAGGCTCGCTGAAGTCTATACTCGTTGAACTCGGAAAGATCCGTGAATTCCCAGGCTAGCCGTGGCCCTCGGTGGGAAAGTTTGCCCCACTCCCTTCTCGAAGCATCGGCTTTTCGCGGACCTCAACCCGGAAAATCGAAAGCGATCCAATGGGAGTGGAGAATGGAATCTTCTGACACGAATCTGAGAGAGTTGATGGACCAGCAGGCCATCAGCCGGGTCCTCTACAGCTATGCCGCCGGGGCGGATCGGCGGGATTGGGCGCTCTTTCGCAGTTGCTTCTGCGACGAGGTGGAGGTCGATCTCTCCTCGTGGCATGGGGGAGCCCCGGAGCGCCTGGCTCTCGACGATTGGGTCGAACGCGTTCGAGCGGGACTCTCGGGTTTCGATGCCACCCAGCACCTCAATAGCAATCACCTGATCGACCTCGATGGCGATGCCGCCCACGCGACCTCCACAATCCAGGCGAGTCATATGCTGGGCCCCGAGCGCGTCGTGCTCGGAGGCTGGTACGATACGCACCTGCTTCGGATCGATGACCGTTGGCGAATCGCACGCAGCCAACTCAACATCACCTGGAGAGAGGGTCGCGAAGAACTCTTCGCGGAGGCCGCCAAGAAGCGGGCTGAAGCCGGGGAATCGACGACCGCGACCTGAGAGCAGGATTTTCGACCCACAGACCCCGAATCATTTCCTCGGCTTCGATTGCGAAAACCCCGCGAGCATCCGGGTTGCCAGCCGGATCCGCCGAGCCGACCCCCCCGCGCGCTCTCCCAGGCCACCCGGGCGGGAAGCAGTCCATGTCGACACCCGAACTCCGTCGCAGATATGCCGGCGCTTCCCCTTCGCCCCCCTCTTCCCCTTCACCCCCCTCTTCCCCTTCACCCCCTTCGCCCTTTCTGCCGATCTGGCGGCGGGATTCGCATAGCTGGCCCTCGGCCTCACCTGCGCGAGTACACCGCCTCTCCCCCGCCGCCGCCGATACCCTCTAGCGGGGCGGAATCCGCCTGCCCTGGCGCAGGTGGGAGACTCGGTCGAAGCCCTGGCCCTGCGCGCCGTGACCTGCAACTCCGCCCACGCCTACGGGGAATCGGATCGCAAGGGCACCCTCGAGAAGGGGAAACTCACGGACATGATCATGATCTCCGAAAACCCTTTCGCCATCGATCCGATGGAATTGCCGAACATCGAGGTGCTGGCGACCCGGCAAGAGGGGCGACTCGTCTGGCAGGCGGATGGGGGATGACGGGAGAGATCGCGCCCGACGGGCCCGTTCACGAACCCGAGAGAATTCCCATCATCGCCTTCGCACCCAACAGCTTGCCATTGATGACGGGCAATCCCTGCTCGAGACGCGCTTCAATCAGGTAATGATCCTCCTCCCGCAGCAGGAAACCCTCGTCGAGCAATCGCATCAGGGCCATCTGCCGCAGGAAGCCCGCCATCTCCAACAACTGCGCCCGGGGCAGCGCACCCGCTTCCTCGGCCACGGCCTCGACGAGATAGAGATCCATCCATAACTCGAAGATCTCCACGGGGATCTGCAGGTCGAAGCGCCCACGGGCCGCCACCAGAGCCTCGAAGGCCGTCGCAAATGCCGCGGGATCCCGGCCGTCCACTGCCAGGAAACCCTCTGCCGAGAGTTTGCCCCCGGGCGTCGCCCACTCGGCGCGCGTCAACTCCAATTCCGGAGAGAGAGCGCAGATTTCGGGAAGCCTCCCGATGAAGAGCGCCGTGCGAGCCGCTTCGATGTCCCCGTCGAGCAATTCGGGCGCTACAAGATCCAGCTGCGCCAATTCGTCGAGCAATCGCCGGATGGCCCCGAGATCCAGATTGCGAGTGGCCGCACGAATGCTGAGATCCTGCCAGGAGCGTTGGGGAGATTCGAGGGAGGCGAGGCCGAGTACGGTACGCGCTCGTGCGGGACCCATCGGAATCCAATTCGCCTCAAGCCAGGCTTTGCCGCCCCGAAGCCGGAGCGGCGTGCCCGCTTCACCTTCTTTCTCCGCGACTTCGAAATCCCCCGCCAGCAGTTCCAGGGTCATCTCGTTCTCGGTGTCGGCCTCCTGTCGACCACTGAACCCCAATTGACTCGGACCCAGGGTGGCCGAGGCGACATCCGGACTCTCCAGGCCGACGGGACCAAAATCGACCACACCATCGTATTCAAAGCCATCCGCCACCGCGTAGACGTGAACGTTCAGATCCAGGCCGTCGACCGCCGCCAAGCGGGTTCCGTCGGAGACCCCGATTGCCTCCGCTTCGAGCCGAAGATGGATCCCCTGGCCGGCCGTCCTGAAATCGAGATCGCCCGTCACCCCCCGACTCGTGAGGCCCCCGGCCTCCGAGATGAAATCGGGGGAATCGATCTCCGCCCAGGCGGATTGATCCAGATAGAAGCGCGTCAACAGGCGGACCAGCGGCCGCCCATCGCGGGAGGGGGTGACACCGAGAACCCGGGATGCATCCGCGGGCAGGGTCGTCTCCAGCACCGCCAGCACGAGCCCGAGGGGCGAGCGCCCAAAGAAAATTTCTCCCATCGGTATCGGGCCATGGGCTATTTCGTGATGCAGTGGAAGGGCCGGTCCCGGGAGTTCGGGAGTGCCGGCGAAAAAGAGGGTCGTCTCGGCCGAGGATGTCCAGAAACCCCTTTGAATCCGCCCCTCGACCCGATAGACCCCGGCGGCCCGCTGATTGATGGTTTCGATCAGCCACGGAAAGGCCCGCTCCAACAGAAAGCCGGTCCCGACGGGCAGGCCCAGCAAGAGCGTCGCGATCAATGCAGCGATAATTGCAGCGGTACGCCCGCCCATGACTTCTCTCCCAATCCGAATTTCAGCCGAGGGGCCCTTTCCCGGGGCCCCGGTCAATCATAGTGTCAAGCCGAGGCTCCGGGTGACGGAATCCCGGGAGAAAACTATCTTACCGTCCGGGTACGCTGACCCGCAACGGGAGAGATGGGAGGAGTCCAGTTGTCGTCACACAGAAGCCCACTGCGCGCCCTGGGCCTGGGTCTTCTCCTGGCCACCCTGCCCCCTGCGATTCAAGCGACCGAGAGTGGCTGGGTTCGGGGTGAAATCCGCCTCAATATTCGCACCGGGCCCGGAACCCAATACAAGATCGCGGGGATCACCCGCACCGGCGATGGTGCCGAAATCCTCGAGCGCAGGGAAGGCTGGACCCGGGTCCGAATTCGCGATGAATCCGGCCAGGAAAATGTGGGCTGGATTCCCAAGGGTTACCTGGAATCCGAACCCCCACCCTCGCTGCGACTCGCAGAGGCGCAGCGGCGGGCCGACTCCCTCGAAGCGGAAATCACGTCTCTCCGCGAGCGGGTCGAGGCCCTGAGCGGAGGGGAGAATGAACGGCAACAGGCCCTGCAAGAGCAGATCTCGGAATTGCGGGGACAGAACGAGCTGCTGCGCGCCGGGGGCCGCTATCCAGAGTGGATCACGGGCGCCTGCATCCTGGGCGCCGGCATGATCCTCGGCGCCATCCTGCATCGGATGACCGAACGGCGAAACCAGACCCGCCTGAAGATCTAGGCCGCCGGGCTAGCGGGATTCGCCCGGGGATTCCCGACCTTCCGCCCCGGCCGCGTTCCGCATTTGCCCCGCCTCGACGGCCGTGCGATGCAGGAAGTAGATACAACTCGCCACCAGGAAGCCGGTCCCGATCAGCGCCATGCCCCAGGTCGTGGCCTTGAAGAAGGCCAGCCGCGACATCTCCGCGGCCACCAGATCCTTGTAGAGAAGCATCGCCACGGATCCCGTATAGCCGACCGCATCCGCGATATAGATGGCGAAGACGGCGGTCCCCACGATCCGGGTATTGGCCATCAGGCGATCGAAGAGCAGCGAACCATAGGGCACATAAGCGAGGTAGGAACCCAGACCCACCAGGGTCATCCACCAGAAGCCATCGATGGCATCGGCCTCCAGGAGCAGCATGCTGACGGCCAGCAACGCGGTTCCTCCGGCCATGACGACATAGGTCGCGATCAATCCGCTGCGCCGACCACGGGCGATGTTCAGGAGGGCCAGGATCGAGAGCACCCCGACGGCGACGAGGGTCTCGGCCCGGGTGATGATCGTCTCGTTGCCCTCGTAGGGATATCCGAGACCCTCAAAGATCTCGACGGAAAAATTGTCACGAAAGTCGCGGTAGGCGGTCAGCAGCAGGTAGGCGAAGACCAGCAGCAGGATTCCCGGAAGGTATTCCCGCAGGAATCCCCTGCGCGCCCCCCCGTCCATGGACTCGCGCGGCTGGCGCTGGCTGACGTCCACCGCGCTGCGGTGGGGAAGTTGCGTCAGCATCCAGACGAAGATCAGGAAGAGGGGAAGGAAGTGAAGCCCCGTAACCGCTGGCATCCAGGCCTCGCTCACCCGCCCGAGGCCCAGCGAAACCCAATCTCCGACGACGGGCACACGACTCCACCAATCCGCGGCCAGCCCGCTCATCAACGCCCGGCCCACATCCTTGACGATGCCACTGGAGACGATGAATGAGCTGCTGAGGCCCGCCAGAAGCAGCTCTGAAGTCACGCGCCCCTCCAGAAAACGCACCACCAATCCCCAGACCATGCCCAGGGGAAAGCCGTTCAGGAAGATGGCCAGGGTCTTCCAATCCCCCGGAAGCGCGGCAAAAAGCATGAGAGCCGCCTCCGCCCAGACGATCAGCAGGACCAGCGTCAGGGCGTGGTAGCGCGGCGGCAGTTCCGAGCAGAAACGAATTCCGACATATTTGGAGAGCGCGTAGCCGATCACCTGGCTGATCACAATGGCACTTTTTAATTCGATCAGACCGTCGGCGAAGAGCTGGCCCTCGAACTTCGCGGCCGCGAAGGGTTTGCGAAAAGCGTACATGCAGAAATAGGCCCCGAAGGAGGCCACGATCGCATAGCTGACGAAGAGGGCCGTCGGCCCCCGATCCAGCAGAGCGGCCAGGCGGCCGCGTGAATGCCCACGCTGGGAACTCATGGGGATCTCCGACAGTTGTCCCCGCCGCGGGGATCAGGGCTCGAGAAATTCGGAGACCTTGCTAACCAGGTCTCGCATCACGACGATCAGAAGCCGATCTCCGGCCATGATCCGATCCCCACCCCGGGGCAGCACCAACTCCTCTCCGCGTTCGAGGGCCGCGATCAGGACGCCCCGGGGCAGGCCGACCTCCATCAGGGATGCCGAGGTCAAACGGCATTCCGGCTCGGCCTCGACCTCCATGATCTCCACCTCATCCCCGAGCAGCGCGGCACCGGAGTGAATTCCCGCTCCCCGAATGTGCTGCATCGTCTGCCCGATCGTGAGCAGCCTCGGGCTGATGATGGCATCGATCCCGATCGCCCCCACCATCGAGACCATGGCGGGATTGTCGACCAGGACAATCGAACGACCCGCCCCCAGGCGCTTGGCGAGCAGCCCGGCAACGAGGTTGGACTCGTGGTCGTCGGTCACGGCCACGAACGTTGAAACCTCCTCGATCTCTTCATCTTCGAGCAGGGCCTGATCGGTGGGGCGACCTTCGATCACGAGCACGTGGGCGAGCTCACTGGCGGCAAATTGGGCGGTCGCACGATCCTCTTCCAGGACGACCACCCGCTCATCGCCAGCCTCGAGCCGTTTGGCGAGGGCGAGTCCGATCGAGGAGGCTCCCGCGACCATGATCCTGCCCTGCCTCTCCGGCGGAGCCCCGACCAGCGAAAGGACATCCGCCAGTTCATGGCGTGCAATCGCGAAATAGACGAGATCTCCCGCCTGGATTTCTTCCATCCCGCCGGGCACAATCCACTCATTTCCCCTCTGGATTGCCACGGCGAGAGTCGGGGTCGATGCGAAGAGGAGTTTCATATCCGAAACTCGCAGACCCGCGAAATCCGAGGTCGGAACGATGCGGAAGCCCGCCACCAGAACGGCAGCATCCATGAAAGCCATCACGTCGACGGCACCGGGCACCGCGAGGAGCGAGGCGATCCGATCCACCGAGGCGGAATCGGGATTGACACAGACACCGTCCACCGGACGATCCCGACAAGCGCGGGTAAAGCCTTCTTCATAGTCGGCGTCGTGCACGCGCACCACGACCCGGGGTGTATTGAAGACGTGGCCGGCCAGAAAACCCACCAGCAGATTCGACTCGTCGTTCTCGGTCGCCGAAACGACCAGACCGACGTCTTCGATCCCCGCCCGCCGCAAGACCTGCGAAGTGCCTCCGTTGCCCTCGATGACGTGCGCATCCAGGACATCGGCCAATCGCCTCACGGTATCGGGATCCCGCTCAACCAGCGTCACGTCATAGCCGTCTCGCACCAGCCGATCGGCCAGGGTCTGCCCGACGAGACCACCGCCCACGATCAGGATTTCGTTGCCGTCCACCGGAATGCCCCCCTCCTCTGGTCCCTCCCCCGGGACTGGGACGGACCCCCCGGCTAGAGAGTATCGCGCCGACCCCGGGAAGCCTATTCAAAGCTACCGGAGAACGACCCCCCCCGGGCCGGTTGGGGGCTCCGGGCCCCTGCGCCCCCCGGCCGACGAGAGTTCCGGCGGGGGTTCTGGGGGCCCACGCGGCACTCGAATTTGCAGACATCCGGGCCGCGATTCCGCCGCGCGGGCTATGCTGGCCGACCATGGATCCCAACGTCCTCTACTGGACGGGCGCCCTGGCCAATATGGCGGCAATGTTCGCGCTGATGCTCATCGGCGTAGCCAGGGGCCGGAAAGGCCGCCTGGCAGAGCATCGCCGGGCGCTGCTGGCGGCCTCGAGCCTGGTGGCGCTGTTCATTCTTTCCTACCTCTTCAAACTCGCCTTTCTCGGCCGCGAAGATCTATCCCGCTGGAGCCCGGGGGCGATCTGGAGCCTGCGCTTTCACGAGCTCTGCGTCCTCTGCATGGTCGTCAGCGGCGGGTTCGCCCTGATCCGTGGCCAGGCCCTCGCCCGCACCCGAAGCCTGGTCGAGGGGGCCCCGGAACCCCTGCCCGAACAATTGAAGAGCCACCGCAGGACCGGACGCTTTGCCGTATTTTGCGCGGGGCTCGCCCTCATCAGTGCAGCGGGTGTGCTGTCGGGAATGTACGACCGCCTGGATTGAGCGAAGCCCGCCGGAGGCAGGGGGGATTCCGTCGGCGGCGGCCCCGAGAAATCCGAGGCGAACCGGAGAAGGCCCAAACGGGCACGAAAAGAGAGAATGAGCAATGGATACCGTCACCCAGGCCCTGCTGGGAGCTGTTGTCGGACAAACGGGTTTTTCACATCGGCTCGGCCGCCGGGCCCTGGTCTGGGGGGCCGTCGGCGGATTGATCCCGGATCTCGATGTCGTCGCGATCGCCACCCGGGGACCCTTCGCGGAATTTCTCTACCATCGGGGCTGCACCCACGCGCTCTGGTTCGGACCCGTCGTGGGCCCCATCCTCGGCTGGGCGATCTGGCGGGGCTATCGCTGGCGAGGGCGAGACGGGCCCGGGGACCCCGGGGATCCGAGCCTGCTGCGGGCGTGGATGGGCCTTCTGACCCTGGCGCTCATCACCCACCCCCTGATCGATGTCTTCACCACCTACGGCACGCAACTCTTCGCCCCCTTCTGGCGCGAGAGATTCGCGCTCAACGCGGTGGGAATCGTTGACTTCGTCTACTCGGGCATCCTCATCCTCGCCCTGGGGGTCGCCATCCTCTTTCGCCACCGGATCCGCGCCATCCGAATCGCGGGGGCGCTGGCCCTCGTGCTCTCGTGGACCTATATGGGTTATGGCTGGTGGCTCAACCACGAGGCCGAGACCACCATCGAGCGAAAACTGGTCGCCTCGGGACATCCCGAGGTCGTCGTCCGGGCCTATCCGACCTTTCTCCAACCCTTTCTGCGCCGCGTGGTGGCCCGGGTCGGGGATCGGATCCGAGTGGGACTCTATACACCGCTATCCGCAGACGGCATGCATTGGGAGGAATTCAAGGCCACCCCACCCCATCCCCTGATCGAAAAACTGAAGGCGACGCCCCGGGGCGATCTCTTCGTATGGTTCGCGATGGGGGAGATCAGCGCGCGCGTCAGCGAAGGCCCCGACGGAACCACCGTCGAAATCGACGATCTTCGCTATGGCTTCCCCGGAACCCCCGAACGCGGCATGTGGGGAATTCGCGGAAGATTCGACCACGAGCAGAGACTGATCGAACCCGTTCAACGCATCCGCCATCCCCGCCCGTCCAGAACCTCCATCGAGGCCCTCTGGCAGGCGATGTGGGGAAACTTTTCAAAACTTCCCTGATGGGAGCATGGGCGGGTTGCTGGGCGGGGAGACGGGGGAAACGCCGGGCGCGATCGATCTGCGTGCGCCGAAGAAGTCGAGCGATGGTACCGTAGCGGGGTGCATAGCCCCTCTCGATTCGGAATCGGCATTCTGCTCCTGGGCCTCGTATTGGCGCCTTCCATAGCGACTTCGCCGGGATGGGCCGCCTCGGAGCCGAGCCTCTCCAAAGCGGGCCCGCTGCATGCGCTGCCACCGACGGCCGGGAATCGCGAGGCGGAGGAAAAGGCCCTGGTCAGCCGCTCCGGGGCCTTCGCGCTGACCTTTCCCGGGCCGGAGTGGTTCAGCGTGGATCCGGACTCCGAGCCGGAAGACCGGGACTATGACCTGGTCGTGCACCATCCCAGTGGCGGAGCCTGGGTCAAGGGACGCCTTGCCAGGCGATCGAATCGCGGCATCGAGGGATCGCTGATCGAGGAGGCGAGCCACGCCAAATACCTGATCGACTACGAACCCGATCGCGTGACCACCAGGATTTCCCCGGACTCATACCGCGCCTCCGCGCTCTACTGCGGAAGGAGACGCCAGGGAATTGCTCGTGAGGCCTGCTCTCTCGTCCTGGTGACACTCCACGGTCGCCGCATGGTACAACTCCACTCCCTGGTCGACGCCGCGACTCCACGTCGCCGCGAGAACCTCCAGCGCCAGGTTGAAGCGGCCTTCGAAAGCCTCCGACTACTCGATTCGGGGCCGGGAAAATAGTCGGCAAAGAAGGTCCTGAAGCGGCTAGAATGGGCCGGAACAAAGCGCATACCCCTACTCGCGAAGCTCAAGAATGCGAAGGCGGCGGGGAAGGGTCTTCGACCGGGAGGGAATGAGGAATGACTTTTGATCGCTGGTGTCAGTGGCTGCTCTACCTCAGCGGCTTTTTCGCGATATTGGGCACCATCATCGCGATCGCACCGAATTTCCCTCTCCTGGCGTTCTGGAATATGACGGTGGAATCCGCTTTCTTCCCGGATCGAATCCACCCGAATGCCTCGGCGCTGCGCGCTTTCATGCTGGGGCCCCTGGGTGCAACGATCGCGGGCAGCTACTTGCTGCAATGCTTCGTGATCGCCTACGCGTTTCGAAAGCGTGAAGCCTGGGCCTGGCATGCGATCCTCTGGTCGACCCTCTTCTGGTTCGCCATCGATTCTCTGATGTCGGTACTCCACGGGGCCTACTTCAACATCTACATGATCAACATCTTTCCCCTCATCCTCTTCGGTATCCCCCTCTTCGCCACCCGCTCAATCCTGAAGGATTCGGCCCCGGACGCGAACTCCCGGGAAGTCGCGACAGAATAGAGGGGGAACGACGACGCTTCGCCGCTGGCCCCGGCGCGAGGATTCGTCAATCCCCGAGGCCGGGCAGCACCTCGCGTGCGACGCGCTCGAGGACCCGATAGCGCGGAGCGTGAGAGGGCAGGAGCATGACCTGGTCGAGTCCCGCGGCCTGAAAGGCCCCCAGGCGCTCGATCAACTGATCGGCCGTTCCCACCAGGCACGAGGCCTCGATCAGGGAGCGGGTGACGAAGCGCTCCTCCTCGGGGATGACCCAGCAATTATGCCCGGCGTGGATGCGTTGATGCAGGCGTTCCGGCGCGACGTGATCCAGCATCGCGCAATAATCCTGCCAGACATCCGCCAACGCGGCCGGGGGATCGTATCCGAATTGCCGCCACTGATCATAGGCATAGTGGAGCGTCGCCATCGCGAAAGCCCCGCATTCATGGCGCGAGCGGGGTGAGTCCGGCGCCTCTCCGGGATCGAGAACGACCATCGTGGTCAATGCGGTCGTGTAGAAGCGATCGCGATCCAACTCCCTGCCGGCCTCCCGGGCACCCTTTTCGATCCACTGCCACATCGCCTCCATGACCGCGGGAGTCCGCGGCATGGGGAGCAGGGCCCCGTCCCCGTGGCGACCCGCCAGCCCCATCGAACGCGGCCCGAAGCCCGAAACGTGCAGGGGAATCGGATCCTCGAAATTGACGAATCCATGCTCGGGCATGATGTGGCGAATCGGCTTTTCGCCAGCCCGACCGTCCAGCGTGGCCTCCTCTCCCCGAAGCAATGGGGCCAGGCACTCGAGGTAGCGATCGAAATCGGCGATGCGAACCGGGGGAGCGCCCATGATTCGCATCGCGGTATTGCCCGCACCCACGCCCAAGAACGTTCGCCCCGGGGCGAGAACGTTGATGCTCGCGATCGAGGCCGCCGTAACGGGCGCGGGGCGAGTTCCCACGACCGCCACTCCCGTGCCGAGCCTGATCTTCCGGGTTCGATCCGCGGCCAGCGCCAGACTCGCGTAGCAATCCGACCAGATCATCTGGCTATCGGCCAGCCACGCGTGGCTGTAGCCGAGTTCTTCCGCCGCGACCACGTAATCAATATCCGAGATCTGGCTGGCGATGCAGACGCCGAGATCCACCTGAGGCCTCCCCCGGAGAATCCCCACTCGCCTCGCGGGCTGAGCGATTCCCGAGAATTGGAATCCGCCGCAAAAAGAATTCCCGGGATCAGGCCAGGGGCCCCGAAGCGGCTACGACGTCCGCGATCCCGGGAACGGTGGCGCTGGGAACCTGCGTCCCCGCAGCACCGAACTTTGACGGTGATTCTTGGAGCGCTAGGTCTCCGCCACCTCACTCGTCGTAGTGCTACGTTGATCCATTCTCACCTCCATGCCGGCATAGTGACGATGGGCGAGCCCCCAATTCTCTCGCCAGGTTCCCGGGCCGAGGTGGGCGCCGTGTCCGCCCCTCCGGGCCGCCCGCACCACGCGTCCCCAATGAACGCATCGCTCAGACTCGGGAATGAGTGAGATCCCCTGCCTTCAACTTATACGAAGGGCGCTGGGCCGGCCAGCAGATCCGGGGCCCCCGATCCCCACGACGCGGCCGAGGGGACTTCTCCCAATCTGCGTTCTGGGCCGCAGGCCCCTGGAAATAAAGGCGATTTAAAATTCCGAGAAGACGGGCTCCGCGCGACGAAATTCACGCCATCAGGACTGGTCGACGGCGGGAAGCTGGGGGAATATTCGGCCCACCCAGGGAGCCCGATGATGAGCGATTCCAAAACCGTCGACAGCAAGGTCACGCTGCTCGTGAGCTGTGATGACCGTCCCGGCCTGGTCGCCGCTCTCGCCCAGGCACTCTACAACCAGGGGGCCAACATCCTCGACGTCGATCAGCACACGGATTCCGAGTCGGGCAGATTCTTCCAGCGCATCCACTTCGACGATCCCGAATTAGGGGGATCCGATGCGGACGGGGCGGCCCGCAGATTGGAGGCCACCGTTCGCACGGTGGGAGCGCGCTACGACATGCTGTGGCAGCTGCGCTTCGAAGAAAAGCCGATGCGGATGGCCATCCTGGTCTCGAGAACCGAGCACTGCCTCTACGACCTCCTGCTCAGGCATCGCTCCGGGGAATTGCGCTGCGAAATCCCGCTGATCCTCGGAAATCACGAGAATCTATTGCCCGTGGCCGAGCAATTCGGCATCCCCTTTCACCATTTCCCCATCGACGCCAGCCGAAAGCCGGAGGTCGAAGAGCAGCAGATCGCATTGCTGCAAGAGGAAGGCATCGACCTGATCGTCCTGGCGCGCTACATGCAGATTTTGAGCCCCACCTTCATCGAAGCCTTCGCATCTCGGGTCATCAATATCCACCATTCCTTTCTGCCGGCCTTTGCGGGCGGGCGCCCCTACCATCAGGCCCACGAGAGGGGCGTGAAGATCGTCGGGGCCACGGCCCACTATGCGACCGGGGATCTCGATGAGGGACCCATCATCGAGCAGGACGTGATCCGGGTCAGCCATCGAGATTCTCCCGCCGATCTGGTACGACTCGGCCGGGATATGGAGCGCACGGTTCTCTCGCGCGCCGTGCGGCTCCACCTTCAGAGCCGAATCGCGGTTTACGGAAACAAGACGGTGGTTTTCTCATGATCAATCTTCGACTGGTTTTGATCTTCGGCCTGGCGGCCGTACTGGCAGTCGCCTGGGCGGCCGCCTTTGTCATCTATCGCGCCGCGGAACTGAATGCCCTGGTGGGCCCCCTGGAGGAGCGGGATTTCGACTCCCTGACGGTGATCGCCGTGGGGACGGGCGGGGGCTACGAGAACCCGGAGCGCCTCGGCCCGTCCACGGGTGTCGCCTGGGGGCGGGAGATCGTGCTCGTCGACGCAGGACGGGGTGTCGCCGAGGCCCTTCGCCACGCCGGGATTCCCGTCCGTCAGCCTCGAACGATTCTGCTCACGAATCTGCTGCCCCTCAACACCCTGGGCCTCGACGATCTGCTCTATACCGGCTGGCTCGAGGATCGGGAAGACCCCCTTCGCGTGCTGGGTCCTCCGGGTACTGCCGCCCTGGTCGAGGGATTGCTCGCTGCCCATCGCGAGGGAAGTCGGGGGCTGGGGCATGCCCTGCCCCTGAATGCCCGGGGTGCTGATATCGAGGTCGAGGAAGTAGGCGATGGTTACCTGGAGGAGCTCGGCAACGTGATCATTCGAGCCCGAGGCCTTCCGGGAGGTCCCGTACCCGCCCTCGCCTGGCGTTTCGAGCGCGGAGAACGAAGGGTCGTGATTTCAGGAACCGGCTGGGGGGCCGAAAACCTGGCCGATTTCGCGAGGGAAGCGGATCTCTTGATTCACGAAGCGGTCTTCGTACCTCCGCCCGAGGATATCGAGAATATGGGAGTCATCGCCGATCCCGAGCGACTCATCCGAGAGGCCGCACTGCATACGAGCATCGAGGATGTGGGGGAACTCGCCACCCGTGCCCGAGCCCAGGCGTTGATGCTGGTCCGAATGCGCCCACCTCCATTCTATGCCTTCCAGATCGAGGCGGTCGTGGGACAGACTTACGACGGCACCCTCCACCTGCCCGAGGACGGCGAGGAAATCGTCCCCTGAAGCAAGCGCGCTGCGCGGGCCTCGCCGCGCCCCGTGACGCTGCCGCGGGTCGCCTCACCTGGCAGGGCGAATGCGCGTCCCGGACCGCGGCTCGAGGCCTGCCATGGAAGCGAACTCGGACGCCCCGACTCGGTCTTCTTCCCCGGGCCCCGGCGGATGCCGCCCCCGAGCCCATCGGGGATCTTCCTCGATCGAATGGATCGCCCTCGAGCCCCGGGGATTCCGAAAGCAGAAAACCGGGCGCTCCCTCAGATCCAGACGGATTCGGAGTCTTCACCCTCCTGCGTCGGCGCTTCGAAGGGCTCCCCATCCCACGGATCTTTCGATCCGGATTCTCCCGGGGGCGTGGGTCGATCCTCCGGATCCCGCTCCCCGTTGAAGCGCCGCCTCTGCTCGATGAAGTAGCGCTGGCCACCGCTCAGATCGATCGCCACCTCGATCACATCGAGGGCACCGCGGGTATCCCCCAGCGCGAAGAGTGCCTCGGCCAGGGTGTCGAGAACATTGGGATCTCTCCAATCGCTATGATCGGCCGCTCGCTGGGCCAGCGCGGCCGCCACTTCCATGCCCATGGGGGTGGCCTGGGACTCGGTCAGCATCCGCCAGGCCAATTCGTTGTCGGATCGAACCGAGGCACTCGTCACCCGGAGCAGACGAAGCCCGTGGCGCTCCAGGGCGCCCTGATCCCTCTGCAATAGCGGAATCATGAGGACGATCGAAAGCCCCAGGGCGGCTCCCATGGCCAGCGCCAGTCGCCGTTGGGAGCGCTTCGCGGGTGCCAGTGTTGCGATATCGGCCAGGAAGAGGCGCGTGACGCCATAACCGGCCAGCAGTCCGCCAAGATGAGCGGCCCCCGCGATGGCGGGAAGCATCCAATCGATCAGGGCCTGGCCCAGCAGCAGGCCAAAAAAGAAGCGCCGGGGAATCCGCCACCATACCGGCAACCAACGGGAGCCCTCCAATTCGAGGCATAGAAGCGCACCCACCAGACCTGCAGCCACTCCCGAGGCGCCAATCACCTCCGCATAACCGGCCACGATCGACCCCAGCATCGCACCCAGAGCACCACCCGTCATCACGAGGAAGGTCCTGGTACTTCCCAAGATCCTCTCCACCGGCTTTCCGAGCAGCAGAATACAGATCAGGTTCAGGGCCATATGCAGCGGGAATATCGTCATATCATGCAGAAAGTTGGCCGTCATCACCCGCCAGAACTCCCCTTGAAGAAAGAGTTCCGCGGAAAAACTTCCCACATGGGTCAAGAAGGAATCGCGGGTCTGGAAGAGCCAAGCGGCCAGGCAGAGAGCCGTGAAGCCATGAACCGCACGCCGAGACCCCCGCTGCCGGAACAACTCTTCCACCTGCTCCATGCGGATCAACTGCTCGGAACCCCCGCTGCATTGGGCGATGCGCTGTCTCAGGGCCGCATCGAATTCCGTGATCGACTCATCATCTCCCCACTCGGAGATCCGTCGCAGAATGATGCCGTCGGGCAGACCGATCCCGTATCTGCGCCGAAAAATACCGAGGTGGGTCACATCCTCGTAACGAAATAAGCGACCGGAGGATCGATGGCCAAAGACCCGGAAGCCCTCGGCCTCCAGGCGCACGGGCCCCCATTGCTGCCGCGACGCCCCTTCCGGCGATGGAACGAGCCTATCCGAAACCACGCGATCCACCACCCAACGCTAACGCGCAAATGCGGGCGGGGCCCACAATTCGGGTTCAGGACTTTGGCGCGGTAGGCAGGGAGGGGAAAACCCGGGAGTAGAAGAGGAAGACCAATACGAAGGCCCCTACGAAACCCAGACCGATACAGATCGGGATCAGCTCGAGGAAGGCGGTCATGTCGTTCTTCAGTACCGAGGGCCAGACCAGCAGATTTCGTTCGATCCAGAAGCCCGTCAGCACGATGAAGGCCACCGGCCCCACGATCCACGAGGTCGTCTTCGGCTTCTGGCCCATCAATACCCAGAAGGGAATCAGCCAGCAGCAGGCCCAGACCGCCATGGAGACCCAGCCATAGGCCTCGCTGAGGCGGGCCCATTGGAAATCCCAACTCGTCCATGAGAGCGCAAAGGCGTGTTCCGTATAGCCCTTGTCGACCATGAACTGCGGGCCGAGACGATCTCGGAAGTAATAGGTTTCTTCGGGCAGATTGCCGTAGTAGATGACAAGGTATTGTGCCCAGAGCAGGTACATCCAGAAAATCGAGAATCCGAAAAGCATCTTCCCGATATCGTGCATCCGCGATTCCGTGATCTGGCCCTCGTATCCCGGCGTGTCTCGATGCAGAACGCCCAGCAGCGCCGACGCCGCAACCGCCGAAAGAATCCCGCCCCAGCACACATAGGCACCGAAGAGATTCGAGAACCAATGCTGCTCCATCGACATGACCTGATCGAAATTGAAGAGCGAGAAGCCGATGCCGTAGAGGAGACAGATGAGTGGGGCAATCCGGGTTCTGGTTCGCCTGGACGCCTCGACTTCCTCTTCGTCACCCCGCCAGCCGTCGGTCCACTGACCCGCCATTCGTTTCGCAAAGCCCTCGCCATCCTCGGCCAGGTTTCGCAGCGTGGGCCGGGCAGAGGCCTTGAGAAAAACCAATGCGAAGGCGGTCATCAGGCCGAGCAGAGTGAGATCCGTCAGGTAGACCCGCGTCGGATTCAGCCAGCCTTCCTTGCCATGCATGGGGTGGTCATACCACTCGAAGATATGCTGTCCGCCGAGAATCCCGATCAATGCCATCACGAAGGCGAAGGGAATCCAGGCGGCCAGCCCCTCGGCAAAGCGCCTGTAGGGGCCGCACCATTTCGCGTCCACGATCGTATAGATCGCGGCCAGGGTCAGGCCCGCGCAGGAGAGCATGGTGGTGAAAATGAAATTGCTATGGAATGCGAGCCAGGTCGATTCGGGATCCTTCATCAGTCCGGCCACGAAGGCCAGCACACCCAGCACGAAGAGCACCAGGGCGATGCCAGCGGCCGGCTGGGGCAAGCCCAGGGAATTGGCTCGCTCGGCTGCATTCGATTGAGAACTCACGGGCGACCTCCCTGACCGTTCAGGTCGCGGATGAAGTTCACGATATCCCAGCGATGCTCGGGTAGGATCCGTCTATAACTGGGCATACGACCCCGGCCAAGCGTGATCGTCGTGTAGATATGCCCATCGCTGAAGGCTCGGGCGACACTGGCCGGACCACCGACGGGCAGCACCAGCCCAAAGGGCCCCGTACCAAAGGGGGGACCCGCAACCGGGCCATCTCCCTTGCCTTCGCTGCCATGGCAGGTCGAGCAATGGCGCTGGTAGAGCACCTCGCCATTCTTGAGCGATGCCAGATTCGCGGGAACCGGGTTCTCCAGTTTTTCCTGTTCCATGATGCCGAGGCTCGCGACGTCGGGATAGGGGTTGCCCACAGAGACCGTGCCCTCGGGAGGCGTCAGCCCCTGGCCATCCTTCGAGTAGGGATTCTTCTCGAAGGGCTGCACTGCCAGCTGTCGCTTCATCTGGGGAAACCACTCGGGTGAGACCTGCTCCCAGCAACCCAGAGAAGGGGCGCAGAAGAGGAGAATCAAGGCCACCAGCGGGCCGCGCCTTCGCTCAGGACTCGGCAAGGGACACCTCCTTGGCCGACTCCGATCGCATCAAACCCTCGACCTCTGCCACATCTCGCCCCTCACATCGAACGACCACACCGAACTCCTCGGCCGAAAAACGCGAGCTGTAATGCTTGTCGAGGCGCCGAGGATAGAGGCCGCCGATGATCAGCAGACCAAAGAGCGTAAAGAAACCTCCGAATAGGATCGTCATTTCGAAACCCACGATCCAATAGGGCGGAATCGATGTGAAGTTCTTGCCCGCGATCTTGATCGGCCATTCCAGGGACATCCAGATCTGCATCAGGAATCCGAGGAAGACTCCGCTCAGCCCCCCCACGAGCGTAAAGATCCTCACCTTGCTGGGCTTCGGATCCTCCGCGAGTTCGATTTCCTCGAAGGGAGCCGGTGAATAGGTGGTGAGATCGTCGAAGCCACGATCCTTCAGCTTGCGAACGACGGCCGCCGTATTGCTGGGCAAATCAAAAATACCGACGAGGGTGGGCATCAGTGAGCACCTCCGTGGTCTTTGGCGTGAATTTCCAGCTCTTTGACCTCGGTAATGGCGATTACCGGGAAGGCCTTCAAAAAGAGCAGGAACCACATGCTGAACCAGCAGAAACTGCCCCCCAGGATCGACAACTCGACCGGGCTGATCACGTAGATCCCCCAGGCTCCCGTGACATATTCACGCGAGAGTGAAGTGATGATGATCACGTAGCGCTCGAACCACATGCCCAGGTTGATGAAGAAACACAACCCGAAGAGAAAGGGAAGGTTCGTACGTAATTTCTTGATCCAGAGCAGCTGTGGAAAGATCACATTGAAGGTGATCATGCACCAGGTCGAGATCCAATAAGGCCCGAAGGCGCGCAACCAGAAGGCAGTCCGCTCCGCCTCGACCCCGCTATACCAGGCGATGAAGTATTCCGCCCCGTAGGCATAGCCACAGATCGTCGAGGTGAGGAGAATAAAGCGGGACATATTCTCGAAGTGGTAATCCGTCAGGTAGCGCTCGAGGCGGAAGATACGGCGGACCGGAATCAGGACATTGGCCACCATCGCGAAGCCGCCGAAGACCGCACCGGCGACGAAATAGGGGGCGAAAATCGTGGCGTGCCAGCCTGGAACCACGGACATCGCAAAGTCCCAGGACACGACGGAGTGAACCGAGAGCACCAGGGGGGTCGCGAGACCCGAGAGGTGCAGAACCGAGCGGCTATGGGACTTCCATTGGGGACCCGTACCCTGCCAGCCCAGGGCCAGGATCGTGTAGACGATCTTCTTGATGCCGGTCGCTCGATCCCGAGCAATGGCGATATCGGGAATCAATCCGATATAGAAGAATACGATCGAGATCAGCATATAGGTGCTGATCGCAAAAACATCCCAGAGCAGTGGACTCTTGAAGTTGACCCATAGCGCGCGCTGATTCGGATAGGGGATCAGGAAGTAGAGTTTCCAGATGCGACCGAGGTGTAGAATCGGGAAGAGAGCGGCCGTGATCACCGCAAAGACCGTCAACGCTTCGGCGCTGCGATTGACCGCATTCCTCCATTTGGCCCGGAAGAGGAAGAGGATCGCCGAGATCAGCGTGCCCGCATGACCGATGCCGATCCAGAAAACGAAGGTGACGATATAGACGCCCCAGAAGACCGGCTGCTGATAACCCGCGACGCCGAGCCCCACGTAGGTCTGATAGAGAAGCGTGGCCACGGCCTGGAGCACACCGAGTACGGCGACCCCCAGGGCCAGGAAATAGGGCCATTGGACCCCCTTCGTGGGAGCCATGATGTCGATATTGGCCCGGGAATCTCGCGGCCTGTCCGTAGGTGCGAGTGTATCGGCCACAGCCGTTGCGGGAGGCACCATCAGTGGGAGCCCTCATTCTTGTCGCGCGTCACTTGCGCCAGGTAGGTAATCGAAGGTCGTGCATTGAGTTCCTGAAGCAGGTGGTAGGAACGCTCGGGTTCCTCTGCGGCGGCCACCACCCGGCTTCCGTCGTCACGAAGATTTCCGAAGGCAATCGCATTCGTCGGGCAGGCCTGCTGACACGCCGTCACGACCTCCCCGTCCCGAATCGCACGACCCTCATCCTTCGCGGGCTGATTCGCCTGCTCGATTCTCTGAACGCAGAAGCTGCATTTCTCCATCACGCCCTGCTGCCGAACGGTGACATCCGGATTCAGCATCAAGCCCAACAGACCGGGGAAATTCTGGTTCCCATAATCGAAATAGTTGAAACGACGCACTTTATAAACGCAATTATTGGCGCAATAGCGGGTGCCGGCACAGCGGTTGTACACCATGCCGTTCAGGCCTTCCTTATTATGATACGTCGCCAGGGTTGGACAGACCGCCTCGCAGGGTGCGGCGCCGCAGTGCTGGCACGGCATCGCGACATGACGAACGTCGAGTTCGCCCAGCCGCTCCCCATTGGGAACCGGGCGCCGCTCGGCTCCCCCCTCGAGATTGCCATCACCCACGTAGCGCTCGATTCGAATCCATTCCATGTTGCGATGCTGAATTGCCTGGGTTTCACCGACCACGGGAATATTGTTCTCGAAGTAGCAGGCCGTCACACAGGCGCTACAGGCATTGCAGCGATCATTATCGATCACCATTCCCCAGCGATAGGGCTGGTTGGGATCGGCATCGAAACGCGCCTCGAAGGTATGGGGTGGCTCGGCATGATGCGCCCCACCGTGTGAGTCATCCCCATGCCCCGATAGCGCAGCCAGGCTCAGCGCGGGTGCCAATCCCCTTTTTCTCTGATTATCGGTCCACTGACTGAGGGCGAGTCGGCGGAAACGTCCGGTACTTCGAACGCTCGCCCGAGTCGTCAGCCAGGCTCGTCCGCCCCTCTCATCCAGAACGGCCGGAAGCGCCGAAATCACGTTGACCCCGCGCGGCACGCCCGCCTCGCCGGCCGGGCTGGCGGGACCGGAGATCCAGGGCTGGGGAGCCCCCTCGACCTCCATCGAGGCGTAGAGACCCACGCTATGGCCCTGACCGAAGGGGATCGCGATCGTATCGTCGCGAATGCCCCCACGTGGAAAGACCGACACCTCGAGGGTTCCCGTAGGGGTCGTCACTTCAACCACGTCGCCGAAGCCGACGCCCAACTTCTCGGCCGTCGCAAAACTCATCTCGACCCAGGAATTCCACTGCAGCCGGGTCACCGGGTCGGGAATCTCCTGGAGCCAGGGCAATGCGGCTCCACGACCGTCCCCAAGAAAATGATGGGGAAAGGCCACCAGCGTAAATTCGCCCTGCCCCTCGATTCGGGGTCGCCCGGCACCGAGACCGGAGAAATCGCCCGAAACCGAGACCGGCTGGGCCGGCACATCGCTGAAGACGCCACCGCGCCCCAGGGCATCGCGCCAATTCACATCCGACCAATTCGCCTCTACGACCTGGCGGAAGGAGCCCTCGGGCATGCTGCCGCCGAGCGCCCGGCCGAGATCCAGCAGGGTGTCGCCCAGGGCCTGGGTATCGAGCAGGGGGCGTACCGTCGGCTGAATCAGGGATCTCACACCGGGTCGCGGCGCTGCGTCTCCCCAGGATTCCATCGGGGAGTGATCGGGCAGCACCAGACTCGCGGCCTCGGAGGTTTCATCCCTCAGCGAGGCGAAGGAGACGACGGTGCCGACCTTCTTGAGCGCGGACGCAAAGCCCAGAGCGGGGGGCAGCGAATAGACGGGATTGCTGTCGTGGATGAGCAGCACATCCACCCGGCCGGCCTGCATGGCTTCGACGAGCCCGATGATCTCGACCAGGGAGGCCGACTGCGCGCGCCCACTCGCCGGCGGCACGACAACGGATTTCCCGATGGCCCCGAGCATCGCATTCGTCAGCATCACGGCCGCCGCCGCCGAGACCGCACCGGAATCCGTGGATGCTACGCCGGGCGGCAATACAAGGGGGCGCTCCGCGTGCAGGAGTTCGTGAACCAGTTCGTCGATGACCGCGGGCTCCACTCCCGCACTCTCGGCCGCCGCCCTCGAATCGGCTCCCGCGAGAAAGCCGGCGATCACGTCGGGATCGGCGCCCTGGGGCGTTCCCTTGGCGCGATGGATGCCCTGGGCGATTGCAAAGGCGATGGCGCCCTCACTCCCGGCCCGCGAGGGGATCCAGCGATCCGAATTCGTCGTCGTCAGGTTCAGCCGGGGCCCGAGGGAAACCAAGCGGGTCCCGCCCCCCTTTTGCTTCTTGATATCCCTGGCGTCTGAAAATTGTCGGGCATTCTCCGTCGGGGAGGCGCCACTGGAGAGGAAGTCCGAGCCCAGATCGATGATCAGGTCGGCCTCTCCCATATCGAAAATCGGCAGCGAGTCCACGCCAAAGACCGCCTCGGTGCCAGCCCTCAGGGACTCGCGCCCAAAGGGCTCGTAGACCAGACGCCGGGCGCCGGCGGCTGCGGCGAATGCCTCGATGACCCCATCGACACTGGGGCCCACCGGGCCACCCAGGATCCAGGTCCGGCCCTTCGCGGCGGCCAGTCGGGCGGTGAGCAGTTTCGTCGCCTCATCCCAATGGGTGGCCTCGAAGGAACCATCGCCCGCCCGCTTCAGGCATTCGCCAATGCGATCCGGAATGTAGGTGCGCCCCAGGCTGGCCTGACCCCGTGAACAGAGTCGGCCGCGGTTGACGGGGTGATCGGGATTGCCCTCCAACTTGATCGGACGGCCCTCGCGGGTCTTTATATGCAGTCCACAGCCGGCCGGGCACTCGCTACAGGTCGACGCATAAACTACTGGAATCCCGGGAGTAATGGATGCCGGCTGTTCCACATAGGGAACCAATTTCTCGATGGGGTCCGCACAGGCGGTCGCAGCAGCTCCCGCTCCTACTCCCACCATCTTCAGGAAATCACGACGATCGAGCTCAGGCATTTATTCTTCCTGGGTTCCGTCCGCTATTGCGTCCGTCTGCCCCTATGAGACGAACGCCCGGTTCTCACTCCCGGGGTTTCTTTCAGCTTGTACAACTCGTTCTCTGTAACTGTATTTTTTTCGTGGCCATCCGCCGGGCATCGATCGAAACGAAAACCCGAGAACTGCCCCGTCTAATAATGACAGCGCATACAATCGACCGAGGCTTGATTGTCGTTGTCGCGATGGCAGTCGACGCACCAGCCCATTTCCAGTTTCTTCACCGGCACACCGTATTTCCAATGGTTGTCGGGCACCAGGTAGAGTTTGTCCAATTTTTCAACGGGCCCATGACAGCGTTGGCATTCCAGCCCGGCCTGCAGGTGTCGGTTATGCCGGAACTGAACGTATTCGGGCAACCGGTGGATCTGGACCCATTCGATGGGCGTCTTTTCTTCCCAATGCTTGCGCAGGATCTGAATCCCCTCGATCTCGTCGTACGCCTTGGGGAATTGGGCGTGGCAGCCCATGCAGAGTTCTACCGAGGGCACGCCGGCCGCCGAAGACCGATCCGTTCCGGAGTGGCAATATTGACAATCGATCTGGAATTCCCCCGCATGGTGCTTGTGGCTGAAGGGAATCGGCTGCATGGGCCCGGGGGCCTCGGGATCCCATGCCAGACGAGCGCTCTCGCAGGCACTTCGAGAGGGCCACTGGCCCGCAAATTCGGTCGGGATCTCGATCCGCAGCGAGGGATCTTCTGCACTCCTGGCACGCAAGTCGTGGGCCTCACAAACGCTTCCGGCTACCAGGACGTCTCCCATCGGCTCGGGCGAGTGGACGGAGTCATGGCCCTCTCCTCCGGAGCCCAGGGCGGGCGAAGCCAGCAGCCAGGCCAACGCCCAGGAAAGCAGGAGAAACGCCAGCGGAATGGGGCGAAAGGAAGTCCGGCCTCGGCTTCCCGTGCGGGGAAAAATCAGCGGACTGTCGGCCGACGAAGCCCGCAGGCATCCGGCTCTATGCGGCGTTCTCTCCATCTTCTGGATCGGGCTCATGCGCGGACCCATTCTTCCCCTGGGATCTACCCCCCTGACGCTCCGATCAGACCGTCGGTGGGAGTCGGCGACGAAATTTCGCGATTTCACATCAACTAAATCGGGGGAATCCGGACGGGATCATCCTGCGGCACCCCCCATCCCGCGGCCCTCACTATCTCGGAGCCCCAGGCGGGGATCTCGACGGCGCATGATCGCGAGCAATAGATATTTCGACGCGGGCGAGTCTGATTTGAAAGTCCTGCGGCGACGCACGTTTGATTACAACGATGCACCAACTCCGTCAAGCGCGTGGGGGGGGCTTTGGCTTCGGATGGGGTTACTTCCACCGCATCCAATGGTTGCAGAGGGCAGAGTCCGCCAAGGCTTTCGCGAAATTTTCGCGCCTCAATCTCCAAATGCGATGCTTCGGCCACGCTGGTACAATGCCGACCCGCCTGACCGACTCGGGCGGGGTCTTGCTATCGGGTGAAGAGGCTCAGGCAACGTGCATTTCAAAATTCGCCGCGGTCGGGCATCGGGAAAAGGATCACTTCCGGGAAGGAAATCGGCCCGCCCGCAGACCCCATCCGCATGGGTTCATTCGCGCTCGAATGCTCCGGGCCCGCCCGCACTCCGCCTCTGAACCCGGGCGCCCGGCCCGCCGATAGAACCCCATCAACCCTACGAATCACCGAGGAGCAGCCAAAGCATGCCCGAAGCCTGGATCATAGACGCGGTCAGGACTCCCCGGGGCCGGGGAAAACGGGAAACCGGTGGACTCTCGGGCATCCATCCCCAGCGCCTCCTCGCCCAATGCCTCAACGCCCTCGAGAGCCGCTCGGATTTCGATCCCGGGGACGTGGAAGACGTCGTGGCGGGTTGCGTATCGAGCGTCGGCGAGCAGGGGGCCTGCATCGCCCGGATGTCCGTTCTCGACGCCGGTTGGCCCGAGGCCGGAGCTACCGGAGTCACCCTCAACCGCTTCTGCGGCTCGGGGCAACAGGCCGTGAATTTTGCCGCCATGGGCATCCTGGCGGGACAACAGGACCTCGTCGTCGGCGGTGGGGTCGAGTCGATGTCCCGGGTGCCGATGGGCAGCGACAAATCCGGAATGTACGGGCACAACGACCACCTCAACGCGCAGCATCCGATCGTGCCCCAGGGCATTTCCGCGGATCTGATCGCCACCCTCGAGGGTTTTTCCCGCGAGGACCTCGACGCCTATGCGGCCGAGAGCCAGCGACGCTGTGCTCTGGCCCAGGAGGAGGGTCGCTTCGACCGAAGCCTGGTACCCGTAAAGGATGCCGAGGGCAACGAGATCCTTCGGGCGGACGAATATCCGCGTCCCGGCGGCAGCGTGGAGAGTCTCGGAAAACTCCCCCCTTCCTTCGAAACCCTGGGAGATTATGTGAACCGGGGCGATGAACTCTCCATGGATAAAAAGGCGCTCTCCCGTTACCCCGAAGCCGAGCAGGTCCGGCATCTCCACACGGCCGCCAACTCCTCGGGGATCGTCGACGGAGCCGCCGCCGTCCTGCTCGCGGCACCCGAATACGCCCGCGCTCATGGTCTGCGGCCCCGGGCCCGAATCATCCAGACCGCGACGGCCGCCGCCGAACCGCTGATCATGCTGACGGCCCCGAGCCCCGCGACCAGGCGTTGCCTCGAGAAGGCGGGGATGCAGATCGCGGATATCGACCTGATCGAAATCAACGAGGCCTTTGCGACCGTTCCCCTGAAGACGATGCGCGATCTGGGCATGGATCACGACCGCGTCAACGTCAACGGTGGTGCCATTGCTCTCGGGCATCCTCTCGGAGCCACCGGCGCCATGCTGATCGGCACACTCCTCGACGAACTCGAACGACAAGACCGGACAACCGGACTGGTTACCATGTGCATCGGCGGCGGCATGGGGATCACCACAATTCTGGAGCGCATCTGATCATGATCGATTTTGAACCCTCTGAAGAACAGGCCCTGGTCATCGAAACCGTGCGGCAATTCGCCGAGAACGAGATTCGCCCCCTGGCGCGAGATAGCGATGAGAATGCCGCTCTCTCGAAGGATGTGCTGGAGAGCGCTCATGAACTCGGCCTGGTCACCAATGGACTGCCCGAAGAATTCGGGGGCGGGGGCGAGCCCAGCGCCGTCCTCGCTTGCCTGATCGCGGAGGAACTCGCATGGGGCGATCTCTCCACCGCCCTCGGCATTCTCTCGCCCTCCCTGCTGGGAGTGCCGATCTCCCTCTTCGGCAGCGACGAGCAGAAACGACGTGTGCTGCCCACTCTCAGCAGTAGCCGATTCGTGCCCGGTAGCCTCGCGGTCGTCGAACCGCGCTTCGATTCCGATGCACTCCGCCCCCAGACCAGCGCACGACTGGATGCGGGGAGCTACCTGCTCGAGGGATCCAAGTGCCAGGTACCCTGGCTCGATGGGGGGGAGGACTTTCTCGTATTGGCCAGCGAAGCGGGCGAGCCCCAGGCCTTCCTGGTTCCGCGGGCAGCCGAGGGGGTCGAAGCCGTTCTCGAGAAGAATCTCGGAACCCATGGTCTGCCCCTGGCCGAAGTCAGCCTCAAGGGCGTTCGAGTCCCCGCCGAAGCGAGGCTGGGCGGCCATGCGGGGGCGGATGTGGGGGCGATCGTCGATCGCGGTCGTGTCGGCCTGGCCGCCTGCGCGCTGGGCATGAGCCGGGCCGCTTTCGAGATTTCCCGCGACTACGCCAAGGAACGCGAGACCTTCGGCGCCCCCATCGCAACGCGCCAGGCCATCGCATTCAAGATCGCCGATATGGTGATCGAAATCGACGGCGCGCGGATGCTGGTCTGGGAGGCCGCCGACGCACTCGACCGCGGACTTCCCTCGAGTCGCCTGGCCAGGCTGGCCTATCAACAGGCCAAGCGGGTCTCCCTGAAGGTCGCCGACGATTCCGTTCAGATCTTCGGCGGCCACGGCTTCATTCGCGACTACCTGCCCGAGATGTATCTCCGCAACGCCGGAGGCTTCATCAGCAATTTCGAGGCGCTCACGCTCGTTTAACGAACGGACCACCGACCCGATCCCGGAGGAAATATGGCGATATCTTTCGAGCTGACCGAGAACAGCCTGGCCTCGATCGAACACTACAATCGGATGGCGCGGGAAATCATGCGGCCCATCTCCCGTAAATACGACGAGGAGGAACACAGTCTGCCCGTCGAATGGGTCGATCATTGGTGGAACGTGGGTCGCAAGGGGGCGCCCGTAGACATCACGACTCCCACAGATGGATTCGTGACGGTCTGCATTCAGGCCGAGGAGATCTGCTGGGGGGATTGTGGCCTCTACCTCCGCATGCCGACGCCGGCCCTCGGAGGCTCGGCGGTGGGTGCCGCCGGGACTCCAGAGCAACGCGAACACTTCCTCGCCCCCTTCCGCGGCGATGGGCATCCGATCTGGGGCGCCATGGCGATCACCGAATCCGCCGCCGGCTCCGACGCCTCGGCGATCGAAACCACTGCCGATTTCGACGCCGAAACCGAGGAGTGGGTCCTCAACGGCAACAAGATCTTCTGCACCGCGGGCGAGACGTCCGCCACGATCGATGGGGGCATCGTCGTGGTCTGGGCCACCGTGGACAAGAGCGCCGGTCGGGGGGGAATCAAATCCTTCGTCGTCCCCGCCAATACCCCGGGCATGGAATTCATCGGCTGCGAAAAAAAGATGGGCATTCGGGCCTCGGATACGGCCTCCCTGCGGCTGGAAAATTGCCGGATTCCCAAGGACCACCTGCTGGGCAACCCCGACGTGAAGAAGAAGGGGAGCGGGAAGAAGGGCGATAAGGGCTTCAAGGGTGCGATGGCCACCTTCGACGCCAGCCGCCCGATCGTGGCCGCAATGGCGGTGGGCGTGGGACGTGCCGCCCTGGATCTCGTCAAGGAAGAACTCGCCGAAGGGGGCGTCGTGATCCGTTACGACGCCTCTCCCCGGGATTTGACCGCGATCGAACGCGACCTGATGGAGATGGAGGCCGACCTGCAGGCAGCGAGATTGCTGACCTGGCGGGCCGCCTGGATGATGAACCAGGGCAAACCCAACAACCTCGAGGCCTCCGCCGCCAAGGCCAAGGCGGGTCTCGCGGTCACGCGCATCACCCAGAAGGCCGTCGAACTCCTGGGGCCCGTCGGATACTCGCGCAAGCTATTGGTAGAAAAATGGTTCCGAGATGCCAAGATCAACGATATCTTCGAGGGCACGCAGCAGATCAACCAGCTGATCGTGGCCCGTCGGGTACTCGATTACCCCTCGGCCATGCTCCGCTAGGAGCGGGACGGCCGCAGGATATCGTAGCGACAGAATAAGACTTGGAAGAAGACTCCGGAGCGGACTCCGGAGCAAGGAAAGTCGGCTCCGAAATTCCCCTAGCAGGACGACGAAGGAAGTATTCGAGATGCCCATCAGCGAAGAATTGAGGGAAATTCTGGTCTGCCCGGAATCCAGGCAGAGTGTCTCCAACGCGAGTGCGGATCTCATCGCCCGGTTGAATCAGAAGATCCAGACCGGTGAGTTGCGCAATCGGGGCGGGGAGAAGGTCAGCGACGCCATCGAGGAGGGACTCCTGCGAGAGGACGGTCATGTCTTCTATCGGATCGAGGACGGCATTCCCGTGATGCTGATCGAGGAGTCGATCGAACTCTGAGTTTCACAATCCCGCGCGGGCCCACGATCGTCGGACCTCGCAAGCCATCCGAATGAGAGCAACTGGAGCATGTTCGCGTTGATGACTCCACCCCGGGAGCCACGCCCCAGCATGCCCCCATGGCCGAGCCATCGGGTCATGGCCCGCCGGCTCTTTTCGGGAGCCTTTCTCTCGTGGGGCCTGGCATTGATCCTGGCCGGCGCCCCGCCCGCTCGCGGGGCGCCTCCCGACGAGGGCGAGTGCCCGATCCTCTCGGGGGCTGCCGGGGGCGGCCCCGGGGCCCCGGACGCCGCCCCCCTGCTCATCAAGACCGGCATGCGCGTCGATGCCGAGGGATTGCTCGCATTGCAGAGCCTGCTCCCGCGCGAAGTCTGGCGCCATCGCGAACGTTTCTTCTTCGAGGGCATGCTGATGGAGATCGGCCCCTGTCATCGCCGCTATTCCATCCCGGCCTTCTACCGCAAGGCCACCGAAAAGCATGCGGGAGAAGCTTCTCTCGATGAGGAGGGCAACCTGAAAAACTACCGGGCCGGCACTCCCTTTCCCCAGCAGACGATCGATGCCGAGGATCCCATGGCCGGGGCCCGTTGGGCGTGGAATCTCGAGAAGCGCTTTCGGGGCGCGGGATACGCGGGACGCTTTCGAATCACGGACCTGCCCAGCCGTGTCGGTTCCGTGATGCGCTACCGGGGCGACTTCTTCGCCTTCCAGGCGGCCGGTCGCTCGGATCTTCCAAACGAGCAATACCGCGTTCCCGGTAGCGGGACTCTGCTCTGGAGCAGCGGGGGAGAATTCTCCGAACCCTTCGGCGCCCGGGGACTGGCCTGGCGCCAGTTGCGGGGAAGCCGAAGCGAGAGCCGATGGAGCCGGCCCGACGATATCTTCGTCTACATCCCCAGCCTGCGAAAAGTACGGCGCTCGGCCACGCCCTGGGTCGACGGCGCATTCCTGCCCCGCTTCAGCATCGCGGGGCAGGCCCAGAAATCCGGGGGGGTCGCATTGGGCGGAGGCGGCGCTCCAATCAGCCCGGGCGCCGGGGCCTCGCTGGCCATCTCCGAAGCGGCACGAGCGGGACTGACGGGCCTCTTCCTGCGCCCGAATGCCTACGTGTGGCGGTTGCGTGGGGAACGCACCGTGCTGGCTCCGCTGAACGCCGTAAACCCGGGCTGGCCGATCGTCACGGAACGCAATTACGGCCATAGTGGGCTCTCTGTCGCCGCCGACCGCTGGGATGTCCGACGCGCGATGATCATCGAAGGACGCCTGCGCGAGCCGGGAGAAACGGTCCAGAGCCTGACGATCTACATCGACTACCAGACCCTCCAGCCCCTCTACTGGATCGCGCGAACCCGAAGCCAGCGACTGGTCGAGGTGGGAATCCTGGTTCACCGCTTCAGCGGAGATCTTGGCGATCCGCCCTCCTGGCCCGACGGCAGCCCCGCGGCCATCTTCGAACCCGTGGCGGCGAGTTTCGCCAATACATTGGAGAGCAGCGGCGGCTGGTTGCGCGAATCCTACCAACTCCGCTCCCTGCCCTTCCCACCCGGCAAGGTCAAGAAGATGACCACCACCGACGCCCTCGAACGGGGGCATTGAAGGGAACCGTCGCGCCACGGCCCGGCCGCGAATCTGCCGATCCGATTTCCAGGGCGAATTCCTGGAGAAGTTCTCCCTAGAACGTGTAGAACCAGTCCTCGGGTTTTCCGTGTCGCTTCAATCACTTGGGGGCGGATCTATTGAAACAGGAATGAGACACACTCTTCCCTAGTGTCTTTCACGCCGGCGAGGGATGCTCCTGGGGTTGCCGAATTGGACAGAAGTGGGACACGCGGAAAGTCAAAAAAAGACGCCCCCAGACTGCTGGAATCACAGTCTGGGGGCGCAATCGAGGGCGTTCGCGGACCCGTTCTAGAACGTGTAGCGGAGACTCATGAAGACCTCGTCGCGATCGCGCACCAGGGCCAGGCCCGGATCGCTGCCGTTCATATAGGCATTCGGGCCGGAGCGCGTCGATGCGGGTCCGATCTCGTTCACGGGCATCGTGACGAGATCCTGCTCGCCGGTAAAGATCGAAGCCCCCACCGTGATCGAAAAATTCTCCGAGAAGCGGTAGTTGATCTGGGGAAGTGCGCCGCCTGAACGAGATCGGAAATCCCAGACGAAAACCAGCGTCGGATTCAGGCGATCCTGGAAATAGCCGGTGAAGACCGCGAAGGTCGCCAGGACATTCCAGGGGCCGATGGAGGAGAAGCTGTCGCGATAGCCGCTGCGATATTGGAAGAACCATTGGCTGTTGAAGAAAAGGGTGCGGTTGGCGTTGAGAAAATTGATGAAGGTCGGGCGATCCACCGAAACCGTCAGGTTGAACTCGTCGATCTCGGTATTGAAATCATAGCTATCCGCATCGGCGAAGGGCCTTCCCCCGATCCAGGTGAACTCCATGCTCCAATTTGATTTCGTATAATCCTCCGCGAAATCCATCGAGAAACCCAGCACGTTGCGCCGATCATAGGCGAGGGAAATCTCGCTACCCGACTGCCACTGCATGGTGCGCCGGCCGAAACGACCATTGCCGCCGGCTCGAAGCACGTTGCGCTTCTGGCCCGCCACACCGGAAAGCGCCTGCACGAGTCCGCAATAGTGCGGAGTCACATAGGTGCAACGCTCCCGGCCCAGGGTCTGCTTCTCATCCGACTCCCGCGAGCAATCGATGCGCGTCGGACCGAAGAGTTTCATGACGACCGAATTCTCGTTCTGAATATCCTCCACATGGCGCTGGGTGAATCCCAGGTTCTCGCAATAGGGAATCATCGCCATCAGATCGTTCTCGGTTCCCGTAAAAGCGAAGTCCCACTGCATCGACGAGAGCAGGCCGCCCTCCCCCGACAGATTCCCGAGACGCATCTCCTGGTAATACTGGCCGCTGGGATTTTTCGTCCAATCGTCGCGTCCGCCGTTGGCCTCAGTACCGCAATTCTCGTAGAGCTCGCGGGTGGTCTTATTGGGATCTGTATTCTGACGGGCCGAGTCGCACTCCCGCATCAGCAGATCCGGAAAAATCGTCATGATATTCGGCAGACTCGGATCGCGTTGCAGCCTATTGCTCTCGTCCGCGACCCGCACGGTCTCGAAGATGCCCGCCACGTCATCCGGAATCGGATTCGGCACGTATTCCGGGCCATTCGAAAACGAACCGTGCTGGATCCCTCCGTATCGCCAGCCCGCCACCTGGCGCACGCGATCGGAGGCGGCCTCGAGATTCGCGGGGTCGCGGTTGGGATTCCCGTAGGCGGGGTAGGGGTTATCACAGGCGGAGCCGTTGAGCTCCCCGCGGCAATATGCGGGCGGATCACCCGGATCGACCGGTTCCCCCGGCTCCGCCACGAATTTTCCACCCGCGCATTCCGGGGGAGCATTGACCGTGCCGTCGCAAGCGGGATTCCACATCCACTCCTCGTCGTAGATGTAGCGGGATTCGTAGAGTTCGGGATGCACGAAGCCCCGTACGCTGGCCAGCCCGTCGGTGAACTCTTCGGAGAAGGTCACGAGCATCATCATGAGATTAAAGGAAAGCCCCGCCAACTCGCTGGAAAAGCTCTCCCCCGTAAACGGATGCCCCGCCCCTCCCAGCCAGGCATCGGGCCAGCGCAGGCCATCCGGTTTCGAACTCGGATTTCGAAAAACCTCGGCGCACTCGGGAGGCGGGAGCAATGTTCCGTCCGCCGTACGTTGAAGATAGACCAAGGCGCTTCCCGCCGTACAACCCCTCCAGGTCGGGAAAGTGCTCACCGTCTCATCGGAAAAAAAACGGCCCTCTATGCGCTCGCCATAGTCCAGGATCGTGGAGTTGCCAAAAGGACCGACCGCCGCTGCCCGTTGCGGATAGCTGATGGCCCCCTTATTGTCGTCGACCCCCAGGCGATCGGGATCCCCGTCGACGGTCTGGCGCCAGCCCCCCATGTAGCAATCGGGGTCGTTCTGCATCTGGGTTTCGGGTCGGGAGAGCGTTGGATCGCAATCCGCGAGAGTGGGATTATAGACCCCCCACAGAAGACCCGAGCGCTGGGAGCCCACGGCGGCCGCGTAATGGTTGGCAAATTGGGCATTCCCAATCCACTTCTCATCCAGCCGAACGGACGCCGCCTGACCGAGATCCGACAAACCGTAGACCGAGGGGTTGCGGAGGTAGCAATCGTAGTTCCGGGGGTCATTCGGATCGCCCGGAACAGCCGAATTGCCCGTTCCGCAGTCGGTATCGTTCGCCAGCTCGTCCCCGGAGCCGTGGGCGTTGGGATTCCGGCTCCACTGCCGATAGTCCCTGCGCGGCTCGGGCTCGAGGCTCGGATCGAAACGGGAGGCCTTGTAGCTGAAGACCTGGCCGTACCAGTTATTCCCAATATAACCGGCATCGGGATTATTGGGATGCAGCCTGTCGCCCGTCCAACTGTCCAGGGGCTGGTATTGAATCGTCGCCCACTTCTTGCGACAACCCGGCAGCACACCGGCGATGGGATCGGCGGGGCCACCGATGTCGGCCGTCGTGCATTTCGGGCCGCCCAGGCCGAGGATCTCGAAGGTCGCCGTGCCGGGCTGCAGCCCATAGGCGACGTAGTAGCGACGCAGATCCCAACACCTCGCGGAAGCGCGATTGTACAACTCCGTCTCATTAAAGCTTCCATCCATCTTCAGCAGCGAACCGGCCGTGCTGCCGGTGACCCCCGAACAGGGAACGACGGGGCCGTTCGCGTCGGGAAATTGGTCATAGAAGCTCGCCACGAAGGGGTTGGGATCCGCCGAAAGGTCATAGCCATTCAGATTGCCGACCGTGACATAGCCATCCGAGCCCAGCACTGGAAGCAGGCTGTCGGGATCGATGCGAATCAATCGTCCATTGCTTCCAACGACCCGGCCATCCGTCCGATATTCCATGGCCAGGCTGCCATTGTCCATCAGATGGCTGCCGAAATCCCCCGACACCAGACCCGTCAAGCCCAGGCTGGCAAAATCGATGCCCAGGGAATCGCTGCCCACGAAGGCCTGAAGGGCGACGCTGCCCTCGGCCCACATCAGATCCATGCCGTTGGCATCACAGGAGGTGCGGAAATAGGGTCCGCAACCGAGCAATGCCTCTTGCTCGGGCGTCAGGCTGGAGCTGATGAAGGATGCG
>CAYTAT010000007.1:79554-126684 GCA_964435795.1 uncultured Spirochaetaceae bacterium | reverse complement strand
CCGAGGTGATCCGCTCGTGCGAGTCGCTCGAGTTCTGCCAGGCAGAGACCCGCGCCCTCGAGGCGTCGGGCGAGCCGACGATAGCCGCCAGGCCCCGCCCCGTTCTGGACGAATTGCGCGGGGGCGAGGTGATGCTCGACCAGCCCCTCAACCCTTTCCGTCAAAGCGGAGGGCGCGCGCATCCGCGCCAGGAAGCTTCGGGTGATCTGCGCTCCTCTTCGATTATGGCCGAAGGCCCGGACCCCTCCCGATTCCGACACCGTGGTGTCGGGCTTGCCCAGGTCGTGGCAGAGCGCCGCGAACATCAGGGGGGGATCTTCGGCATTTCCCGCGCGCAGCTTTGCGGCGGCGTCGACGACCATCAGGGTATGGACCCAGACATCGCCTTCGGGATGCCAGCGCGGGTCCTGGGGAACCCCCACCAGAGCCTTCAGTTCGGGGAAGAAGCGCAGCAGGGAGCTCTCTTCGAGAAAGCGAAAAGCCGTGGAGGGCCGGGGGGAGTCGAGCAGAGTTCTACGTATTTCGGAGAAGATTCGCTCCCCGGGCACCCGGGAGAGATCCTGCTCGGAGCAGAGGTCGATCAGGGTGGAGTCGGCCCGCATCGACAACTCCGAGCAGAGACGCGCGACCCTCAGGGCGCGCACGGGGTCTTCGCCGAAGCGCAGCGGGTCCGTGGCCCGCAGGATGCGGCGCTCGATATCCCGCTTCCCATCGTGGGGGTCGAGGACTTCCCCGGTCAGGGGATCGAACCCCATGCTGTTCAGCGTCAGATCGCGTCGCCGAGAGGCCTCCGCGAAGTCGCATTCTGGACTCTCCGGCACCGAGAAGTCGACGTCGAGTCTCGCGATTCGAATCGATTCGAAACTTCGGCCGATGCGCATCGTGCGGCCGTAGGGGCAGAGGATTTCCTCCAGCTTTTCGAGGTCGAGCCCGAGCACTTCGATGTCGATATCTCGGACGGGTCGTTCGAGGATGCGGTCGCGAATGGCCCCGCCGACGATCAGCGCCCGGCCCCCCGAATCGCGCACGTTCTCGGCAATGCGTCGCAGTCTTTCGGTCGACTCCTCGGGCAATCCGATGTCCATGCCCGAAAGCCTGCCACATTCCCTCTTTTCTTTCGAAGAGGTGATCGAGGGAAGAATCGCTGCCGAAGCCCGGGCGGCGGCTTTCGGCTCTCCCCGACCCGAGGGCCCACATCGACCGTCCGCCACTCGGGCTGGAATCGCACTGGCTTTCGCCATGCTCTGCGCGTGGGCGACCCCGCCTCGAGATTTCCCTTCAACGCAAGAGGACGTAGACGGCTCCCCGGCCGCCGTCCGCGGCTCGAGCCGGAGCAAAGGCGGCGACCACGGATGCGAGACCGGTCTCGGCGAGCCAACCCGGCAGGGCTTCGCGCAAGCGTGCGCGACCGTCCTCGGAATGGCTGCCACGGCCGTGGACGATCAGAACGCAGCGGGCTCCGGCCTGGGCGGCGGCGAGCAGTTCCGAGAGAATCCGCTGGCGAGCCGCCTCGCGATTCTGGCCGTGCAGGTCGATGCTGAGGTCGATGGGGACCCGGCCCTGTCGAAGCCTCTTGAACTCATGCCCGCGCACGTAGGAACGCCTCGCGAGCAACTTTTGATCCGGGTCCGGGAAGAGCAGGTCGCCGCCCCCTTCGGAAGCGCTTTGCGAATGGACGGCGGTGCTCCCCGGGCCCTTTTTGCTCGGGACATCGGCGAGTCGCCTGCCGGGGGATATGGGTTTCAGATCATCCATCTCCCCGGCGAGATCGGAGAACGATTTCGCCTCCTTCCCGGATTCGGGATCGTCGGATCCGGGCGGGCGCGAGGATCCACTCACGGGGTCTGGACTCCCGGCTCGTGCAACCGGACTCGTTTCCCCCCCGCTACCGGATCGGCTTCGGCGAGGAGTGCCAGCGCCTTGCGGGTCGGTCCGCCATGGGGAAGCGCCGCGAATGCCTCGGGGCTCAGCCAGCGATGGGCCTCGAAGCCCCGGCAACGCACGCGTCCGTGGATCTCCCCGCAACTGAAGACATGGAGGCGCAGTCGGCGATGCGTGAAGAGGTGTTCGATCTTTCCGACCGCCCTCGCATTCGTAAATTCCAGGCCCAGGGTTTCCGAGAGATTTCGCTTCAGGCCCGCCTCGGCCCCTTCCCGGGGTTCGAGTTCGCCGCCGGGCAGTGTCCAGAGACCGCCGAGCAGGCCTCCCTCGGCCGGCCGAACGGCCAGTGCTCTGCCTCGCCTCTGGATCCACGCCGCCACCGCCTCCACGCGGCGCGGTCGAGGGCGCGCCGGCTTGCGGGGCAGATTTTCCGCGTCGCCCCTACGTCGACCGTCGCAGGATCTCTTGAGTGGACATTGGCCGCAATCGGGTGAGCGAGGTGTGCAGATCATCGCGCCGAGTTCCATCAAGGCCTGGTTGAAGTCGCCGGGCCTGGGACCCGAGACCAGCCGGGATGCGACGGACCAGAACTCTTCGACGACCGCCGGCAGTCCGACGTTGCGCCGGATGCCGAGAAAGCGGGAGAGGACGCGGATCACGTTGCCGTCGACGGCGGCTTCTTCGCGATCGAATGCAATCGATGCCACGGCGCCCGCCGTATAGCGCCCGACACCCTCCAACCGCCTCAGGGAAGCGGTCTCATCGGGAATCCGCCCGTCGTATTCCTCGACGACTCGCTGCGCGGCGCGGTGCAGGTTCCGGGCACGTGAGTAGTAGCCGAGCCCCGCCCATTCTCCGTAGACGCTTTCGAGTTCGGCCTCGGCGAGGCTCGCCAGGTCGGGAAAGCACTCCAGAAAGCGCGTGTAATAGGGGATGACGGTGTCCACCCGAGTCTGCTGCAGCATCGTCTCGGAGACCCAGATCGCGTAGGGATCATCGCTACGCCGCCAGGGTAGATCGCGCCGGTTTGCGTCGTACCACTCCAGCAGGCGGGCCCGCGCCCGTCCGAGTCGTGCCCGGGAAATGGCCTGCGTTTCGGTTTTCAACTCGACCTCAACATACGACAGGCAGAACTCGTTCCAAGCGGATTTCATGCGTCCTGACGCGGGCCCCCAGGGCCAGGATTTCGACTCCCTTGCGGGCCGCCGCCCGCAGGGCTCGAGCGTAGTCGGGATCGATTTCCTCCGCTGCTTCGACGCGAGCGCAGTCCCCCCGTTGAACGACGAAGAGCAGTACGGCTCGCTCTTGCCGTGCCTTCAGGGTCATCAGGGTTTCAAGATGACGCAGACCGCGTCGGGTGATCGCGTCGGGAAAGCGCGCCGTATCCCTCTCGGCGAGGGTGACGCTCTTGACCTCGACCCAGGCGGGGCGCGTATCCCCGCCATGCTTCGAGAGCTTGAAGTCGAGTCGCGAGCCGCCCGGCGCCGGGGCCTCGGGTCTCACATCCCCGTAGCCGGCCAGTTCCGGGATGGCGTCTGCGCGCAGGGCGCGGCCGATCAATTGGTTGGCCCGCAGGGGTTGCAGGCCGACCCAGATTCTTCCCACCCGGATCATCTCGAGGGTGTGGCGGAATTTCCGCTTCGGGTTGTCGCTCGTCGAGCAGCATACGGCCGATCCGGGCCGATCCGTCCCCGTCATGGCCCCCGGATTCGGGCAGTGGACGGTGAGCACCTCCCCGCTTTCGGTCTCGATATCCGCCAGGAAGCGTTTGTAGCGTCGAATGAGTCGTCCCCGCAGTGGAGTCTCGAGGGGGATCGCTATGGACTCGAGCGCTCGAGCCTCACTTCGACATGACTGCGTACCCATTTTGGATCCCACCATTCGAGGGGGTCTACATAACTATCACCCACCAGGATGGCGAAGTGCAGGTGGTCCCCCCCCGCCAGGCCGCTGGCACCCGAACGCCCGAGGACTTGCCCGCTCTCCACCTTTTCTCCCGCTTCGACCTTCAGACTTGAGAGGTGGCCGTAGAGGGATGCGATGCCGAGGCCGTGATCGATTACCACGCAGCGGCCGTAGATGCCGAGATTTTCGGCCAGGACGACCACTCCCCCGGCGCTGGCCGTGATTGGGGCCTGGGCGGTCGAGGCGAGATCGAAGCCGTAATGGCGCGACTCGGAGATATCCTTCTCCTCGAGTCGATAGGTGCGATGCTCGGCGAAGCGGCTCGTCACGGCCGAGTTCGCGAGTTGTCTGAAAGCCCCTTGCCAATGCTGCGTCGCCTCGGAGGAAGCCGCCAGGCGTTCGCGAATCGTCTCTTCGTTGCGCCGCCGAAGCTCCTCGTTGACGCCGCGAAATGTCACCTCGGGGCTGTCGGTAGGAAGATTGGCCTGCCGGGCGAGGGGGTCGGCCACCCGCTCGATGAAGGTCTGGCTGATCTCGAGTTCGCTCTCCGCGAAGACCTTCTCCAGAATGCGGGCGGGAAAGCGCACTTCGCCGCGATTTCCGGCTCGGTCGATGGCCACGACCCGGATCGGGGTATCTTTTTCGGCCTCCACGGGAACGGCGAAAAGGACGAAGCGAAGGTCGTCCTCACCGCTCGGATGGGGGTAGCCGCGGGAAAAGGTATTCCCCACCTGAACACCATCGAAGCTGGCTTCCTCGTTCAGACGATAGACGCCCGCCGCCGAGCCACCGCGATAGACATAGGTGAGTCCGCTCATGAGGTCGATCTCGGGCGCCCGGGTGTCGATCTGCACCGGGATGCTCCGCTCGCTGCGATTGCCCGCGAAGCCGTCGCGCCACGACCAGTCTCGAGTACTGATGATCAGGGTCGCGGTGCCGTCGGGTGCTTGCAGGGATTCGGGATGCAGGGAGAGTTCGACGCTTCGAGTGCGTGCCGGGGAATCCGTACCCAGGAAGGGGTTGCCCGGATACTCTTCGTTGAGAAGGGCATGGGATCCCGCGCGGTGGAGGAGTCGGACGCTCAAATTGCGGGGGCCCGATTCCAGGTCTTCGAGGACGATGGAGACCTCTTTCCCGGCCTTGCCGAGAATGATTTCATCGGGTGCGTGCAGGGTCGGGGGCGTTCCCTCGAGGCGTTGGATCGCGAATACGATGCCCACCGTGACCGCGATCACGATCGCGAGGCCGACCCGGGCTCCCGATTTCAAATTCACCCCCTCTTGCGCGTTCGGGGCATTCTAACAGATGGCGCTCGCCATGACGTGGGCTTCCTCGCGCCCGGCGCGGAGAATCCGACTTCCCGCTGCGGGTTGTCGCAGAGCATCGGATTTTTCCCGGATTCGGACTACGATCCCGATGGGCAGGGGTGCTGGGGAGAGTCGGGGAATGGAAGAGAAACGGGGATCGCTGCGCCGACTCGTGGTGGTGCGTCATGGGGAAACCGTGGGGGACTCGAGTACGCGTTACCACGGGATCAACGACGTCGTGCTTTCGAGTGCGGGGCGCAGCCAGGCCCGGCTCGCCCGGTCCATTCTCGGGGGTGAAGAATTCGCTCACGTCATCTCCAGTCCCCTGGCGCGCGCCTGGCAGAGTGCGGGGATCCTGGCGCCGGATCGGGAACCCGAGATCGAGGAGGGTCTTCGCGAAGTCGATTTCGGGCGTTGGGAGGGGCTCAGTCGTCGCGAGATCGCCGAGCGGGATCCGGAGATCTTCGCCGCCTGGCAGCGCGGAGGTGGGGCTTTCGATTATCCGGAGGGCGAGCGGCGAGCCGACTTCCGGCTTCGGATCGGCGAGGCCCTCGCAAGGGTCTTGGAGCGGCACGGCCCTTCGGCACTCGTGGTGGCCCATAAGGGGGTGATCCGGGTGCTCGTGGAGGGCCTGACGGGCGAAATCCTGCCGGCGGGGCAGCCCGAACTCGGTGCCGTGCTTTCTTTTCGCGTCGACCGCGCGGGCCATTGGGTCCGGGAAGAGATCCCCCCGCCCCACTGAGTTCCCGCCCGTCGCCTCAGTTCTCTTCGGACTCCTTGAGGGAGGCCAGCACGCTGAAATCCTCCAGGGTGCTCGTATCCCCGGATAATTCCTGGCCCGAGGCGATGTCGCGGAGCAATCGGCGCATGATCTTTCCCGAGCGCGTCTTGGGCAGGGCATTCGTGAAGCGGATGTCTGCGGGCCTCGCGATGGCACCGATCTCGCTCGAGACGTGGCTCTTCAGGGTCTTCGTGAGCTTGGCCCCGGGCCGGACGCCGCTCTTGGGGGTCACGAAAGCCACGATGGCCGTGCCGGTAATCTCGTCGGGTCGTCCGACGACGGCGGCCTCGGCGACATCCTTATGGGAGACGAGGGCGCTTTCCACCTCCATGGTGCCGATGCGATGCCCCGAAATATTCATCACGTCATCGATCCGGCCCATGATCCAGAAATTCCCCTGCCGGTCGCGATGGGCACCGTCGCCGGGGAAGTAGGTATTCTTCCATTTGCTCCAATAGACCTCCTTGAAGCGCGCCCGATCATTCCAAATCCCGCGCAGCATCCCGGGCCAGGGATGTTGGATCGAGAGCAGTCCACCGCTCGGTGGCGAGACCGGATTGCCGTCTTCATCCAGGATGGCCGCCTCGATGCCGGGAAAGGGCAGGGTCGCGGATCCCGGCTTGGTGCTGACCGCTCCGGGCAGCGGCGTGATCATGATTCCGCCGGTTTCGGTCTGCCACCAGGTGTCGACGATCGGACAGCGTTTGCCACCGATCACTTCGTGGTACCAGATCCAGGCTTCGGGGTTGATGGGTTCCCCCACGCTGCCGAGCAGGCGCAGGGAGGAGAGGTCGTGGCCCCTGGGCAGTTCATCGCCCAGCCGGATGAAGGTTCGGATCGCCGTGGGCGCCGTGTAGAGAATCGTGACCCCCCATTTGGCGATCAGTTCCCACCAGCGATCGGGCCCGGGATGCGTGGGGACGCCCTCGTACATCACCGTCGTGGCCCCGCAGGCCAGGGGTCCGTAGACCACGTAGGAGTGTCCGGTGATCCAACCGACGTCGGCGGTACACCAGTAGACGTCCGTATCCTTCAGATCGAAGATCGCCTTCGAGGTGGCGGTTACGTGGGTCAGGTAGCCCCCGGTCGTATGCAGGATGCCCTTGGGTTTGCCCGTCGTGCCGCTGGTATAGAGGATGAAGAGGGGATGCTCGGCATCCAGTTTTGCGGGCTCGCATCGGGTGGATGCCTGGGCGATTTCCTCGTGGTACCAGAAGTCGCGCCCGCGCTTCATCTTTACCGGCTGCCCGGTGCGCCGAACCACCGCCACGCTCTCCACGCAGGCCGCCCGCCGCACCGCCGCATCCACCTGGGGCTTCAGTGCGAAGGGTTGCCCCTTCCGATAGCCCCCATCGGCGGTGATCACGAGCTTGGCGCCGGCGTCGAGGATGCGATCGCGCAGGGCCTCGGCCGAGAAGCCTCCGAATACGATGCTATGGGTCGCACCGATTCGGGTGCAGGCCAACATCGCGACGGCCGCTTCCGGGATCATGGGCATATAGAGGATGACGCGATCCCTCTTCTTGACGCCCTTGCTCTTCAGCACGTTGGCAAAGCGGCAGACCTCCCGATGGAGTTCCGCGTAGGTGATGACCCGGCTATCCCCGGGTTCTCCTTCCCAGATGATGGCGGCCTTGTTGCGTCGCCACGCATGCTCGCCTTCGAGATGCCTGTCGAGACAGTTATAACTGACATTGGTTTTGGCCCCGACGAACCACTTCGCGTAGGGGGGCTTCCAGTCGAGGACCTTCTTCCAGGGTGAAAACCAGCTGACGTGCTCCTTCGCCATCCGGGCCCAGAAACGCTCCGGGCTCTTTTCCCCGAGTTTCCTGTATTCGGCCACCGTCTTCCGATTCCAATTCGCTGTGCGTGCGAAGCTCGGCTCGGGTTTGAAGATCCGCTTTTCCTGTAGCAGGGAATCGATATCGGGCATCGGGTACGAACTCCTTGGATGGTATTTCTGCTGGAGAATTCAGTGCTTCTGGCTCAGGGATTGCCTTGCGATCACAGCCATGATCGCGGGTCGCCGGTTTCCGCTAAGCGTCCCCGCGCAGCCAGTCCTCCACGTCGGAGGGATGCTTGGGGATTCCGTCGTTGAGATTTTCATGCCCCTCGGCCGTGATCACCAGATCATCTTCGATCCTCACCCCGATGCCGCGGAAGGCGGCGGGCACATCTTCGGCCTCTTCGGAAATATAGAGTCCGGGTTCGATGGTCAACACCATGCCGGCTTCGAGGGGGCGGGCTTCGCCCGCCTCGGTGTAGCGGCCCACGTCATGAACATCGAGACCCAGCCAGTGGCTGGTCCCGTGAATGTAGAAGCGTCGATGTTCCTCCGCAGCGATCAATTCATCGGCCTCGCCGGAGAGCAGCCCCAGATCCAATAGCCCCTCCACGAGGCGGCGCGAGGTGAGTGCGTGAATGTCGGGCAGGGTCGTTCCGGGCTTTGCCCCGGCGATCCCCGCCAGTTGGGCGGCCAGCACCACTTCGTAGAGTTCCCGCCCCGCTCCCTCGAAGCGACCTCCGATCGGGTAGGTGCGGCTGACGTCCGACGCATAACCCTCGCACTCAGCACCGGCATCGATCAGGACCATCTCGCCATCCCGAAGCCGCTGGTCGTTTCGGATGTAGTGCAGGATCGTCGCCCGGGGTCCCCCCGCGACGATTGACGCGTAGGCGGCCCCCGCTCCGCCCCGGCGGCGAAATGCGTATTCGAGCGCCGCTTCGATTTCGTATTCGTAGCGCCCCGGCGCGATCAGTTGCGCGGCTTCCCGGTGGGCGTGGCAGGTGATCTCCGCGGCGCTGCGCATGATCGCCACTTCCTCGGGCGACTTGAAGAGGCGCATTTCGTGAAGCATGGAGCGCGGGTCGGAATACTCCTCCGCGGGCAGATCCCCCTTGCGACTCTGGGATCTCAGGGTTTCCTGGATTTCCGTCAGCTTCGCGTCGAGTTCCCGCCGGATGCCGAAGCTGTGGAAGATGCGCCGCGAGCCCTTGAGGAGTTCGGGAAGGGCATCCAGGAAGCTGTCGCAGGCCGCCGATTCATCGGCCCCGTAGTCCTTCGTCGCCCCTTCGAGCCCCGGGCGAAATCCCGTCCAGCTTTCCGCCGCCGGATCCCGGGGTTGAACGAAGAGCGTATAGCGTGGCCTGCCCTCGATGGTGGAGAGGATGGCGGTGGCGTCCGGATGATCGAAGCCGGTGATGTACCAGAAATCACTATTCTGTCTGAAGGGATAGTGGGTATCGTTCGAGCGCGGCATAAGGCTGGCGCCCTGGAGGATCGCCACCGCATCGGGCCCCATGGCGGCGAGGAGGGATTCTCTTCTCTCGGCAAACACGCGGGCATTCTATCGCACTGATGCTCAGCCGGGGAAGCGATCCCGACGCTCTTTTCGGCCCGCCATCATCTCCGGCGGCATGCCACGAGGTCAACTGCGTCTTCGCCGTGAGCCCTTCGAGTGGCCGCCCGACTTTCCGTCCGAATCCTTCGAACTGGTCTTGGTCGCCAGGAATTCGACGATCTCCGCCCCGAAACTCTTGGCCAGCCAGGGCTTGATTTCCTCGATTTTTGCGAACTCTGCGGCGGATTCCGGATGGGCGATGGCGATGGCTTCGAGGGCTGAGTTCGGGCAGAGCACACCGGGGTCGAGGCCCAACTCCTTCGAGCGCGGCACCCGCCAGGTCTTGAGGGTGGCCAGTCGACGCTCGGCCGGCTTGTCCATTCGCCGCCGGGTGGTGGACGTGGGACTGCGGGGGATCGGTCCGTGGGGCTTTGCGATTCCCTTCTCGATGGCGAGCAGCAGATCGCCGCCGACCCGGCGTACGATGAGGTCCGTCACCCCCTTGATCTGCGCCAATTTCCCACTGCTGGCGGGCTGGGCCTTCGCGATTTCGAGCATTGTGCGATTGCCGAGCACCTTGAAGGGCGGTCGATCGATCTCCCGCGCCCGCAGGTCCCGGGTGAGGAAGATCTCGCGCAGAACGGCCAGGGATACGGGTTCGAGCAGCCGTGCCCCCTTGATGCGCAGGTATCCGAGCGGGTCGAAGGTTCGCTCGGGCCATTCCCGTGCGATGAGCGACTCGAATTCGACTTTCGCCCAGCTGAGCCGATCCTTTTCGATCAACTCCTCTTCAAGTGTTTCGGCCAGGCGAATCAGGTAGAGGACATCCGAGGCCGCGTACTCCAGTTGCTTGCTCGAGAGCGGTCTGCGAGACCAATCCGAGCGCTGCTCATCCTTGGGCAGATGCACTCCGAAATGCCGGTCGATCAACGCCGCCAGGCCGACTGCCTCGTAGCCGAGTAGCTGTGCGCTCACCATCGTATCGAAGAGATTCGCGAAGGAGAAACCGCAGTCTCGTTTCAGGATGAAGAGATCGTATTCGGCGGCATGGAAGAGGACCCTGACCTTGGGCGAAGCAAAGACGGGTGCGAGGGGAGCCAGTTCCGAGGGCCCGCCAAGGGCCAGGGGATCTACGAGCCAGGTTTGCTCGCGCGTGGCGATCTGCACCAGGCAGGTCTTGTCGAAATAGTGATAGAAGCTGTCGGCCTCGGTATCGAAGGCGACAATGTCTTCCTTCAGCAGGTCTTGGGCCAGGGTCTTGAGCTCGCTCGCTCGCGTAATGATGTCGAACTCAGACACGTCCGCCCCAATTTCGGCTCGCCGGTCGGCGCCTGCAGGGGCCGGCCGGCTATTATGAAATCGCCTTCGGGGGGTCATCCTGGCGAGCGGAGTAGTTTTCCCCTTCCCCCATGCTAGCTGAGAGCCGGGGGGCTCGAAACCCGACGCCCGACGCTCGTCGTGCGAAAGTTGGCTTTTTGCCGCGCTTTTTCGCAGACTTGGCGGGTATGCTGAAATCCGGAATCGGAATTTCGAGTCGGCTGGATCTTCGCTCCGCCGCCGCCGAGGCCCTCGAATCCGCCTTGCAGGGCCTATCGGATGACCCGCCCGAAGCCGCCATCGTGATGGCTACGGCCGCCTGGGGGAAGAGGGCCCTGTCGGGCCTGTTGGATGAGATCGGCGGATCCCTGGGTTGCGAAGTCTGGGCGGGTGCCAGCGTCGAAGGCGTATTGGTGGGGGATCGTGAAATCAGCCAGCGCCCGGCATTGGCGCTGCTACTTCTTCACGGACTCGACGCCGAGGCCTTCTTTTGCGAGAGCCTGGCGGGTCGCGAAGCGGCTGCTGGCGCGGAAATTCTCGCTGGCCTGCCCGCCCCGCCCCGAGGCGACGATCTGCTGCTGCTCTTCGCGGATTCCGTGAATCTGGATATCCCCTTGCTGCTCGCCGGCCTGCGGGAGGAACTCGGCGTCGTCTCGGTCGTGGGGGTCGGAGCCAGTGAATTGGCCGGAGACGCTCCCCAGGTCTGGGCGAGAGGGCGCATGGCCGCCGGGGGTTGTGCGGGGCTTTGGCTCCGGGCCAGCCCGAGGCCCCAGATCGGCGTCACCCAGGGCGTCCTGGCGCTGACCGCTCCATTCGAGGTGACCCGCGCCCGGGGCCATTGGGTTTTGGGTCTGAATGGGCGCCCCGCCCTGGAGGTTCTTTCGGAGAGTCTGGACGCCCCTCTTGACGAGTTCGCGGCCCGGGATCTGCTCGTATCCGTGGCACGGGACGGCGGTTGTGCCCATGGGGCCAATGCGGGCGCCGTGATCCGCAACCTGATCGGATTCGATTCTCTTCGCGGGAGTTTTGGCCTGGCCGAGTCCGTGGTGTCGGGAGATTGGCTGCGACTGGTTCGCCCGGATGCCGAGGCGGCTCGGCAACATCTAGCTTCCGTTCTGGGGCATTTGGGGACGGGACGTGCCGCCCTCGGCCTTTACCTGAACTGCCACAGCCGGGGCCAGGCCCTCTTCGACCGACCCGGTCATGAAGGCGATTTCATCGCGAATGCCCTGGGAGGGGCGCCCTTTCTCGGGGTGACCGCCGCTCTGCAATTCGCCCCGCATCCATCCGCACCGGGCGGCGCATTGCTGCATACCCACTCGGGCGTGGTCGCCCGTTTCGGCCGCTGAGCCGAAACCGGGGATCGCCCCGGGAATTCAGGTGCATTGGGGCCACTTTCGGTGTAAACTGACGTGTTCCATATAATGGATAGACGTTTCATTATTCGGAACATAATTTTCTTTTTGTGTCGGTCTCGCACCGCGGGATCCAGGCGAGAACCGGCAACGGTCGCCGGCGAGGCCCCACGTTTTGTCGCGGGGCCGATGCATTGGCGGATTCCGGGATCCGGGCCCGATGTCTGCCGGGGCAAGGGGAGTCCGGCCGACGGATGGAGGTCGACGGAACGCGATGGGAACAATCGCCAAAGCGATCGAGGTGCTCTTCCACCTGCACGAGGTCGGGTCTCCTCGGGGAGTCACGGCCATCGGCCGGGAATTGGGGATGCCCCGATCGAGCGTCCATCGCCTGCTCGCTCCGTTGCTGGCCCGGGGCCTCGTGGAGCGGGATGGGGAGGGTCATTACCGCCCGGGGATGGGCCTGGTCGCCCTTGGCCTCGGGGTCCTGGAACGCGAGCCCGTCGTGACCGCATCCCGCCCCGTCCTCGAGCGCTTCGCCGACGAGTTGGGGGAGACCTTTTTCCTGGTGGGGGCCCGGGCGGGAGAATTGGTAGTGCTCGAAAAGGCCGAGGGTCGCGGTTTTCTGAGGGCGGCGCCCCAGGTGGGCGCCCGGGTGCCCGTTCATGCGACGGCGGCCGGCAAACTCTACCTCGCCTTCGCGCCCGAGGAAGTTCCGCCTCCGGGAAGTGAGGAAGCCCCATCCTATACCGAGCGAACCCTGACCGATCGCGTTGCCCTCGCGGCCGAGTCAGCCCGGGCCCTCGAAAACGGCCTGGCCTGGAATCGAGATGAATGGATCCCGGGCCTCTCGGTCATCGCCGCGCCCATCCGAGCCGGGCAGCGCATGCTGGCGGCCCTGGCCCTGGCATTGCCCAGTTCGCGACTGGAGTCCCTGGGAGAGAATTTGTTGTGCGAACGCATTCGAGCAGCCGCCGACGAGATCAGCCGGCGTCTTTCCGGCCCCCTTCCCGGCGCGCCGGGGGGAAAATCAGGAGTTTCAGCATGACGAATGGAAATGCGATGAAGATCTGGATCGATGGAAGCCTTGTAGAAGCCGAGGAAGCCCGGATTTCGGTTCTCGACCACGGCCTGCTCTACGGCGACGGGGTTTTCGAGGGCATGCGGATCTACGGGGGCGGCCTGTTTCGACTCGAGGATCACCTGCAGCGATTCGATAGTGGGGCCCGGGCGATCGGATTGGTCCTGCCCGGTGGTGTCGAGGGAGTGCGGGAGGTCGTCCTGGAGACGGCCCGGGCCTATGGGGAGAGCGAGGGCTATATCCGCCTGATCGTGACCCGGGGCCGGGGCGCGATGGGTGTCGACCCCACCCTTTGTGAGAACCCCCAGTTGATCTGCATCGCGACGACCGTCTCCCTCTACCCCGAGGAGAAACTCGTTCACGGCATCGACATGCTGACGAGCAGCCTTCGCCGCCCGAATTCCGATGCGCTGGATCCGGCCGTAAAGACTCTCAATTATCTCAATAGCGTGCTCGCGAAACGCGAGGCCCGACTTCGGGGGGCCGATGAGGCCCTGATCCTGAATTCCCGGGGTTCGATCGCCGAGGCCAGCGTGGCGAATCTCTTCATCGTTCGCCGGGGGGAACTCTCGACCCCCCCTATCAGCGATGGCGCCCTGCCCGGAATCACTCGCGCCAGTGTGCTCGAGATCGCCCGGGATCTCTCCCTGCCGACCCGTGAACAGAGCCTGGTCCGATTGGAGTTGATTGGGGCCGAAGAGGTCTTCCTGACGGGAACCGGGGCCCGGATCGTGCCGGTCGCGACCCTGGACGGAGTGCGAATCGGCCCAGCGGGAAGGGGAAGGGGGCCGGTGACCGAGAGCGTGATGGAGGCCTTCTGGATTTTTGTGAAGGAAAGGAGCACCCCCCTCTGAAAGGGGTTTCCTCCTTCGCATGCTCCGGGGGGTCCCCGCTGCCGTTTAGCAGCCACGCTGAAATTTCCGGCTAAACTCTTCGAAATTCTGGGAGAACACCGTGCGCTGGTCGAAGAGTTTCATTCCCACCCTACGAGACGATCCCGCCGATGCGGAGGCCGTCAGCCATAAGCTTCTCGTGCGCGCGGGTTTCATGCGCCAGTTGATGGCGGGCGTCTATTCCCTATTGCCCTTCGGCATACGGGTTCTCGACAAGGTCGAGGCGATCCTGCGCGAGGAATTGAATCGGATCGGGGGGCAGGAGTTTCGCCTGCCGACCCTCCACCCCCGAGAAATCTGGGAACGCAGCGGTCGCTGGACGAAAATGGGCAGCGAGATGTTTCAATTCGAAGACCGCCGCGGCAGCGAGGTCGGGCTCGGCATGACCCACGAAGAGGTCTTTGCCCACCTCGCCAGCGAATTGCGCTCCTATAAGGAATTGCCCCAGATCTGGTATCAATTCCAATCGAAGTTTCGCGACGAACCGCGGCCCAAGAGCGGCCTGTTGCGGGTGCGGGAATTCACGATGAAGGATTCCTACTCGATGGATGTGGATGCGGCCGGTCTCGATCATGCATTCGAACGCCACTTCGATGCCTATCGGCGCATCTTCAAGCGCATCGGATTCGACACCCTGGCCGTCGAGGCTTCCTCGGGTTCGATGGGGGGCAATCAGTCCGTCGAGTTCATGCTGCCGACCGAAGCCGGAGAGGATTGGGTGGCTTCCTGCCTGGCCTGCGGTTATGCGGCGAATGTCGAAAAGGCGGCAAGCCGTCTTCCGGAGCCCGATGACGGCCCGGGCCTCGCGCAGCCGGAAAAATTTGCCACGCCTGGCGTGCGGACGATCGAGGATCTGGAGAAGTTTCAAGGGGGTGCGCCAGGGGCCCGGCAGATCAAGACCCTCGTCTACAATGTCGATGAGAAAATCGTATTGGTTCTGCTCCAGGGAGACCATGCCCTTGTCGAGCAGAAATTGTTGGACAACGTCGAGGCCGAGGCGATTCGTCCGGCCACTCCCGGGGAAATCCAGGCCGCCCTGGGCGCGCAACCCGGGAGTCTCGGGGCCGTTGGGGTAGAGGATCTCTTCGTCATCGCCGACTTGGCGCTGCGAGGGCGTCGCGACATGGTGACGGGAGCGAACGAAGACGATTTCCATCTACGCGGTGTCGACGTCGAGCGCGATATCGCGGTGAAGGGTTGGCTGGATCTGCGCGAAGTCCAGGCCGGCGAGGGCTGCACTTCATGCGGTGAGGATCTCGAGATCAGGAAATGTCTCGAGGTCGGTCATATCTTCAAATTGGGGACGGTCTATAGCGAGGCCATGGGGGCCGAGGTATTGGATCAGAACGGCAAGGCGGTTCCCGTCGTCATGGGTTCCTATGGGATCGGCCTCGACCGCAACATGGCGGCGATCGTCGAGGCGAATCACGACGAGGCGGGGATTTCCTGGCCCGTCAACGTGGCCCCCTTCGAGGTTGTCGTGAGCATTCTCAAGCCCAAGGATGTCAATTGCCTCGAGGTGGGAGAGCGGCTCTACGACGGGCTCCGGGAGCGCGGCATCGATGTGATTCTCGATGATCGCGATGAGCGCCCGGGCGTGAAATTCAAGGATGCAGATCTCGTGGGGATCCCCTACCGGTTGACGGTGGGGCCCAAGGGTCTGGCCGATGGGGTGGTAGAACTCAGGTGCCGACGCGATGGGAATTGCCATGATCTCGAAGTTGCCCATGCGGTCGTGACTGTGACCGAGACCATTCTCAACGAACGGAACTGATCGGGTCGCGGCTTGGCGCGCCAGGGGGCATTGCGGGGAGAAGGAATGGGTGATGCGCGACACCCCTGGGCGACCGTCGCGAATGGCATCACGGCGACGAGATTGCTCCTTCTGCCATTGAGTCTATGGCTGATCCTGAATGGAAATGCCTTCGCGGCGATCTATTGTTTTGCGGCGGCGGTGGCAACGGATTTTCTGGATGGTTATGTGGCGCGTCTGCGGGGGGAAGCCTCGAGATTCGGGGGATTCTTCGACCATCTCACGGATGCCCTCTTCGTCGCCGCAGGTCTCGGAGCGCTCGGCTTGCTGGGCCGCATGCCGATCATCCTGGCCCCCCTGATCCTGCTGGCCTTTCTCCAGTATGCAGTCGACTCCCGAATTCTTATGGGCCGGCCCCTGCGCGCCAGCCAACTCGGTCGAATCAATGGTATTGCCTACTACGTGTTGTTGGGGGGGGGCCTATTTTTCGAGGCACTCGAACTCAACGGCCCTGGAGGGGACGCACTTCGTCTCCTCGGCTGGCTGCTCGTGATTTCGACCCTGCTCTCGATCCTGGATCGGGCCGTCGCCTGGTGGGTCAGTCGAAGAGTTCGCGGTTCGCCCGACGCAGGAAGATGAGGCCGATCGCGGCATTGAAGAAGATGAAAAAGTTATGCTGCACGAAGCCGAAGGCCGCCATGGCTCCCTCGTTGCCCGGAAAGAGTACGACCCAGAGCGTGATGGCGACGGTACGCATCGGTCCGGGTGTGGCCGCTCCGAAGAAGATGACGGGCAGATAACCGAGCATCTGCAGATATCCGACTTCGACTCCGAAGAGATTGAGGGCCAGCGTATAGACGACGACTGCCATCAGGAGCGCCGGGGAGCGCAGGATAACGATCGTCAGGTAGTCGCGGAAGCGGGCCTCTCGGAAGGCCTTGAAGACGCTTCTTTCCCGCAATGCGGCTCCGGGGGCGATCATTCCGCGAAAGAAGAGAATCCAGACTACGAAGAAGAGGCAGGCCGCCCCCGCGATCATGGGGATCAACCTGAATTCGGCGGGCAACTCTGCGCCCCCCAGCCCCCATCCGATCGTCGCCCAGGCGAGCAGATAGTAGAACTCGCAGAACATGATGAAGAGCATGCTCGAGCCCACTTCCCAACCCGGGACATCGAAGCGACGGTTGAGGTAGAGCCCCATGGCCCCCTTCCCCACCTGCTCGTTGAGGATGGAGAGGATGTAGCTGCTGCCGCGAATTGGCAGCATATCGCGATAGCGAACGCGGGTATTGAAGGAGTTGACGACACGCCAGACCACCAATGTGTCGATCAGGAAGAAGAAGATCGAATAGGGAATCATCAGGAGCAGCCAATGCCCCCAACTCACCTGGGCGAAGATGCCGACCAGATAGGCGATCAGCGGCTCGTTCTCCCGGGCGGCGGCGCCCGCGAGTTTGCCATAGAGGTAGGCGAAACAGACCGCCGCGATCAGCCAGGGCAGAGCCCGCTGCCAGATGGGTCTGGATCCCGAGGGCGGCTGGACCTGGATTTCCGGCTCTGTTGATCGTCGGATATCAGGCATCGGGAGAACTTTCCTTTCCGAGGTAGCAGCGGAGCGTTTCGTCCAATGGTGTCAGGTTGAAATTGAATTCCCTGCAGCAGGGAGCGGAATCGAGTCGATCGTCGTGCTCTAGAACCCCCAACATGGCGCGCGTCAGCGGGGGATCATCCGGGAAGAGTCGCTCCATGCCCCCCGCGAGCAATCGGACCAGGGCGTAGGGGAGTCCGAGCACCCGGAGTCGGCGGCCGTGGAGGGCCGCGACCCGTTCGAGAAGAGCACGTTGCGTGAGGGATTCGGGTCCGCCCAGATCGAATTCGAGTCTGTCCTCGCCGGGTCGCTCGAGGGCGGCGACCATGGCGGTCACGACATCGCGGCTGTCGATGGGTTGCTGAAGGGTTGAGCCCCCCGCGATCAGAAACGTGAGGGGCGCTCGGGCCTGACCGAGCAGGGATCGGGTCGCGATATCGTCGGGCCCGAGCACCATCGGAACCCGCAGCAGGGTGGTGGGAGCCTCGCCCGCCAGGAGGATCCCCTCGGCGCGACCCCGGGACGCCAGGCAGGGATTGGCCGAATCGGCATCGGCTCCGAAGATGCTGAGATAGACGATCCGCCGGATGCTGGAGCCCGCAGTCACCTCGCTGAGTACATGACACGGATCCTCGTGGGCTTCGCGATAGCTGGCCCTGCGCGATTCCTTGATGATGCCAACCAGATGCACGAGGGCGTCGCAACCCCCAATGGCCTTGCGCATCGAATCCGCCTGCGAATAGTCGGCGAGTACGATCTCGGGCGGCGAAGTCAGCGGTAGTTCTCTGATCCGGCTGGCCGCCGCCTCGGAGCGTACGAGGGCCCGAATCCGGGGCTGCTTCTGGCCCGGCCCCGGGGCCTCGGAGAGGCGGGTGATCAACTGTCGCCCGAGATGGCCGTTGGCACCGGTAATCAGGATTCGCTCAGCCCAATGAGCCATCGCCGCACGATAGCGGAAGCGAGGTGGCGGGCCAGGGAACTTCCATCCGGAGGCTCGTGGAGCCGCGCCTAGAGGTTCAGTTGCAGGCGTGCCGCTGGGGACATCATTTCGATATCCCAGGGTGGCTCCCAGACGAGTTCGACCCGAACGTCGCCGACCCCCTCGACCTCACGGGCCTTGGCTTCGACCTCCGGAGGCAGGATTTCCGCGGCGGGGCACATCGGCGTGGTCAGCGTCATGGCAATCCGCACCGTTCCCATGGCATCTACTTCCAGGTCGTAGATCAGACCCAATTCGTAGACGTCCACCGGGATTTCCGGATCGTAGACGGTTTTGATGGCCGCGATGAGATCGTATTTGATGTCATCGACATTACGGGGTGTAGCCGGGGCTTCATCCGTTTGATTTGTGAGGGCACCATCTTCCTCCCCCACGAGAGTCTTGTCTTCTGAATTTCTATGGCTCGACATTTTTCCGTTCTCTGTTCAGCCAGCGCCTATTCGGTGGTGGCAGCTTTCGACCCTCCATCGAGCGCCGCACGCAGGGTATGCCAGCAGAGGGTCGCGCATTTGATTCGGATCGGGAATTCGCGAACCCCCGAAAAGACGGCCAGTTTTCCGAGCCCCGCCATGTCTATAGGCGCGTCGGTCGGGCCGGTCAGCATTTTGTGAAAGCGATCGAATTCGCCGCTGATTTCGTCGAGGCTTCGACCCACGACGGCTTCCGTCATCAGGGATGCCGAGGCGACCGAGATGGCACAGCCGTTGCCCTGAAAGCCGATATCCTTGACCCGCCCCCCCTCGAGTTCCAGCTGGACGGTCAATTGGTCACCACAGATGGGGTTGTGGCCATCCGCACTATGGTCGGGAGCCTCCAGCGCCCGAAAGTTCCGGGGCTTGCGATTGTGGTCGAGGATCGTGGCCTGGTAGAGCTCGCGGAGTTCATCCATCAGCAGAATATCTTCCGGGTTTCCTGGATTGCTTCGATGAGGGCGTCGATTTCGGCATGGGTGTTGTAGATGGAAAACGAGGCGCGCACGGTGGCCGGTACCTCGAAGAGATCCATCAGGGGTTGGGCGCAATGATGTCCGACTCGGACGCAGATCCCCGCCTGATCGAGCGCGGTTCCGACGTCGTGGGCGTGGATATCGTCGAGAACGAAGGAGATGACAGCGGCCTGTTCCCGGGGACGGCCGATCAGGCGCACGCCTTCGAGCCCATCCAGGGCCGCATGCGCGTAGGCGAGCAATTCGGCTTCCCAGCCCGCAACGGCGTCGAGGCCGATCCCGGCGAGGTATCGAAGCGCTTCGGCCAAGCCGACGACGCCCGCGATATCCGGGGTTCCCGCTTCGAATTTTCCGGGTGCCGAGGCGTAGCGGGTCCTCTCGAAACTCACGGATTCGATCATATCGCCACCGCCCAGGAAGGGGGGCATGGCCTCGAGGAGGGGCAGGCGTCCGTAGAGGACACCGATGCCCGTCGGTCCGAAGGCCTTATGGCCCGAGAAGGCGTAGAAATCGCATCCGAGGGCGGCGACGTCGACCGCCATATGGGGCACGGCCTGGGCCCCGTCGACGAGTACCGTGATCCCCCGGGCCTTCGCCATGGCGATCATCTCGGCGAGGGGGTTGATGGTGCCGAGGGCATTCGAGATATGGGTAAGGGCCACGAGTCGGGTGCGCTCGCCCAGCAGCGCTTCGAATTCGTCCAGACGCAGATTGCCGTAGGCGTCGATGGGCGCCACGCGCAGCCGGCTGCCCCGCCGTTGCCCGAGCATTTGCCAGGGAACGATATTGGCATGATGTTCGAGGGCGGTGATCAGGATTTCGTCTCCCTCGCCGAGGTTGGCGTCGCCCCAGGTCCGGGCCACGAGATTGATGGCCTCGGTGGCGTTGCGAACGAATACGATTTCCCGCCGATCCCCGGCGGCAATGAAATCCCGCACGCATTCGCGCCCCTCTTCGTAGAGTGCGGTGGCGTCGGCGGAAAGCTGGTAGACGCCGCGATGAATATTCGCATAGGCGTTGGCGTAGAAGTCCTGTATGGCCTCGAGGACGACCCGTGGCTTTTGGGCGCTGGCCGCCGTATCGAGAAAGATCAGCGGCTTGCCCCGAACCTTCTGCTGCAGGATTGGGAAGTCCTCGCGGATGGCCGAGACATCGAAGCTCCCCGCTGCATTCATGACGCCACCCCCTCGCGATCGGGGGCTTCGCCCGCGAGGCCCGCCGAGGCCAACTCTGCGACGAAGTCGCGCAGGGAGGGATCGGGGAGTGCGTCGTAGATCTCGGCCACGAAGGCCCGGGTGAGCAGGGCTGCCGCCTGACTCTCCGAGAGTCCCCGGGCGCGCAGGTAGAAGAGTGCATCGCGATCGAGTTGTCCGATCGTGGAACCATGGGCGCATCGGACATCGTCGGCGTGAATTTCGAGTTGGGGCCGAGTGTCCATGCGAGCGCGCTCGGAGAGTAGGAGGTTCGGATTGGATTGCAGGCTCTCGACCCCATAGGCATTCGGCTGAACCCGGATGAGTCCGCGAAAGACACCGCGGGATCGGTCATCGAGGACCCCCTTGTAGAGCTGCCGGCTGAGGGTATGGGACGTCGCGTGCTCGATCTCGGTGTAGTTGTCGATATGCTGCTGCTCGCGCCCGATGAAGAGACCTTGCAGCCGGATCTCCGCCCCCTCTTCCGCCAGTACGGCGCCGACCTGATTGCGCACCAGTCCCCCGCCAAGCGTCAGGTTATGGAAATCGAGTCGGCTGCCGCGGGCCTGTGAAATCTGGAAATTCGAGAAGTGGCGGGTTTCCCCGCTCTCCCTTTGCAGGTGGATCCAATCCAATTCCGCGTGATCGTCGAGAAAAATTTCGCCGACGGGATTCACGAGACTTTCTCCTCCGCCGATGGAGACGTGGTCGAGGAGAATATTCGCCCGGCTACGACTTCCGACCCGAACCAGCAGTCGCGGGCAGATGAGTCGAGTCGCCCCCGAAGAGATGAAGAGCAGGTGAATCCTCTCTGCATGCGTCGAATCCGGCAGGATTTCGATCCGGGCCCCATCCTCCACGAAGGCCGTATTGAGGGCCGTGAAGGATTCGCGCGGATCGTTGGCGAGGGCGCCGAAATCCTTTCGTTCGCTCGCATGCGCTTCATCGAGGCCACGCAGGCTGGCGAAGTCCTGGAATAGAATGCCCGTGTTCGCGGGGGGAAGATCGGAAAGCTCGGCGCAGAGGTGTCCGTCCACGAAGATGATTCGCGGGCCCGTCCGCTCGGGAAGGGAGATCTCTGCCAATGCGGTTTCGGCCACGAGGCGCAGGGCCGCGGGATCGGTATCCACCGGCGTTGGCAGCGCCAGAGTGGAGCGATCGAGACGGGCCAGGCTCGTATAGCGCCAGGCTTCGAGGGAACGATCGGGCAGGCCCAACTCCCCGAAGCGGGCGATCGCATCTCGCCGCAACGCCCTCATCCAATCCGCGTCAGCCATGGCGGATGCGAAATCCTCGAAGGCCGCCAGCCAATGGTCGGCGATCTGAGGACCCCTTCCGCCGGCATCTTCTTCCATTCGCATCAATCCGGCTTCCCGATCCATCCGTAGCCCTTCGCTTCGAGTTCGAGGGCCAATTCCTTCCCCCCCGAGCGAAGGATCCGTCCCTCGGCCAGAACGTGAACGTGGTCGGGCACGATATAGTCGAGGAGACGCTGGTAGTGGGTGATGACGAGCATGGCGCGGTCCTTCGAGCGCAGGGAATTGATCCCCTTCGCGACCACCCGCAATGCGTCGATGTCGAGCCCCGAGTCCGTCTCGTCGAGAATGCAGAGCCGGGGTTCGAGGAGGAGCATCTGGAGCACTTCGTTGCGTTTCTTCTCACCGCCCGAAAAGCCCTCATTGATGGAGCGGTTCATCAATTCCTCGGGCATTTCGACCTCTTTCATCTTTTCCTCGCAGAGCGAGAGAAATTCCATCGCATCCAATTCCTTTTCTCCGCGATGGGATCGGATTGCATTCAACGAAGCCTTGAGGAAGTAGCGATTGCCCACACCCGGAATCTCCACCGGATATTGGAAGGCCAGGAAAATCCCCTCCCGGGCGCGGATTTCGCTGGGCATTTCGAGCAGGTTGCGGCCGTCGAAGAGAATTTCGCCCGAGCTGATCTCATAGCCGGGTCTGCCGGCCAGCAGATTCGAGAGAGTGCTCTTCCCCGAGCCATTCGGTCCCATGATGGCGTGCACTTCGCCGGCCCGGATCTCGAGATCGATACCCTTGATGATCTCGGTATCGCCGGTTTTCGCGTGGAGGTTCCTGATTTCCAGCATGCTGGGCTTTCCATTCCGAAGTCGGTGTTCAGCCGACGCTGCCCTCGAGGCTGAGGGAGAGAAGGTTCTGTGCTTCTACGGCGAATTCCATCGGAAGCTCGCGCAGGACTTCCTTGCAGAACCCGTTGACGATCATCGACACCGCATCCTCTTCGCTGAGGCCGCGCTGCTGGCAATAGAAGATCTGTTCATCGGAAATCTTGGAGGTCGTCGCTTCGTGTTCGACCGTTGAACTGGCGTTCTCGACCTCGACATAGGGGAAGGTATGCGCTCCGCATTCACTCCCGAGGAGCAGGGAATCGCATTGGGAATAATTGCGCGCCGACTCCGCTCGGGGAGCGATCTTGACCAGGCCCCGGTAGGATTGCTGCCCCCGCCCGGCGGAGATTCCCTTGGAGATGATCGTGCTCCGGGTATTGCGACCGAGATGAATCATCTTGCTGCCGGTATCGGCCTGCTGACGGTGGTTCGTCATGGCCACCGAGTAGAACTCGCCGACCGATTCATCACCCTGGAGCAGGCAACTCGGATACTTCCAGGTGATCGCCGAGCCGGTTTCGACCTGGGTCCAGGAGATTCGCGAGCGTCGGCCCCGGCAGGCCCCTCGCTTGGTGACGAAATTATAGATGCCCCCGACGCCATCCCGATCGCCGGGGTACCAGTTCTGAACGGTCGAGTACTTGATCCGCGCATCGTCGAGGGCCACCAATTCGACGACCGCGGCATGCAGCTGATTCTCATCGCGCATCGGGGCCGTGCATCCCTCGAGGTAGCTCACCGAGGCCCCCTCGTCGGCGACCAGGAGCGTTCGCTCGAATTGCCCGGTTCCCGCCGAGTTGATCCTGAAATAGGTCGAGAGCTCCATCGGGCAGCGGATACCTCTCGGGATATAGGCGAAGGAACCGTCGCTGAAGACCGCGGCATTCAGACAGGCGAAGAAATTATCCGAATAGGGGACGACACTTCCGAGATATTTCCGGATCAGATCGGGGTGGTTCTGGACCGCCTCGGAAAAGGAGCAGAAGATGATGCCATGCTTCTCCAATTCGGCGCGGAATGTGGTGGCGACCGAGACGCTGTCGAAGACGGCGTCCACCGCCACCTTCACGCCGGATAGCCGCTTCTGTTCCTCCAGGGAGATGCCGAGTTTCTCGTAGGTGCGCAGCAGCTCGGGATCCACCTCGTCCAGGCTCTCGAGTTCGACGCTCGGCTTGGGGGCCGAGTAGTAACTGATCTTCTGGTAGTCGATGTCCGCATACTCGACCTTTGCCCAACGGGGTTCGTCGCCCGCTTCCAGCATTTCGAGAAAGCGCCCGAGGGCCTTCAATCGGAAGTCGAGCAGCCATTCGGGTTCGTTCTTGCGGGCCGAAAGCCTGCGCACGACTCCCTCGTCGAGACCCGGTGGAAATTGGTCGGATTCCACATCGGTGACGAAGCCATAGCGATAATCCTCCTCGGCGAGGCGCTCGAGTTTGCTTCTTTCCAGCTCCGCTTTCGAGGGCTTCGCATCACTCGTCATCCGAGACGCCCTCCTCCGCCGCGGGCTTGGCGAGAAGTCCGAGGGTGATCAGCCTCGTCAGTGGCTTGGGCCCGGCGATGTAATCCGGATGGGTGAGATCCGCCAGGCTGATACTCGCCAGCGCCTCGTGGACGACATCGTTGATGATCCGCCACGGGCCGCGCATCGCGCAGGTCGCTTCGAGATCGCAGACGGCGGGCCCCTCGCTGCATTGGGTGAGGGCGACGGGGCCCTCGAGGGCCGAGATCATCTCGGTCACGCTGAGTTCGTCGGGGTGGCGGGCGAGGCTATAGCCCCCCTTGGTGCCCCGCTGACTCTCCAGGGCCCCGCTGCGGGTCAGCGTCTTCAGGACTTTGCTCACCATCGGCAGGGGCAGGTCGACCGAGGTCGCCAATTCCCTCGCACTCAGGCTCGGAAGGCTGTCGCACTCCCCGTCGGATTGTCCCTCCAGGGTATGCCGCGCCAGTTCGGCGAGAATCACGATTCCGTAGTCGGTGAGTTTGCTGAGTCGAAACATGCGCGTATCCGGAAGGGATCAGGGGGCTCTGCGGGCTTTGATGAAGAATACAGGACCGCAGCGGTCCTGTAAATATAGGACCTGAAAAGTGCTGATTTAATTGACCGGAATTATTGAGAATTTAATCATGAATCCGGTTCTTGGCGGGTGATCAGCGGGGCTGGCTGGGAGCGGATTCGAGTTGGGTGAAGCGGCATAGGGGCAGTACGATCGGCCGCCCGTCCCGGGGCCAGTCCAGGGGGGGAGCCTGCAGCCGTCCGGCAGGACAGATGCGGGAAGCGCCCAGAAGCGAAAGCCTGTGGCCGAGTTCCCGGGTCTCGCGCCCCGCCTTCTCGAAGCCCGAAATCGCCACCGAGGATAGATTGCGGGCGATCGGGCGGATGGCATTCGCGAGGGCGTCGAGATTGGGGACGGCGTGAACGCGCAGGAATCGGTGCAGGGGAGCCGGTCGCCAGTCGCTCTCGGCTTCGCCGATGACCGTCCACTGTGTTCCCGCACTTTCCCTCAACTCGACGCTTGCTCCCGCGGCCGCGCGCATGCGCGCACCGTCGCGTTCCGTGCGAATCATCGCCGCGGCTTCCAGGTCGATCGGGCCGCGGGGCAGTTCGGCTTCCCGCCGGGCCAGGGCGTTTGCGAGGCCATCGGTGACGGCGGCCACGTGGGTCGCCGCATCCTTTCCGAGTACGTAGAGGGCGACGGGGGATAGGCAGCCGAGTTGATCCCAGAGGGCGACATCGAGGGAAATGGCGTGCGCCATGGCCTCGAGGGAGGATTCGTCCCGACAGGAGTCCGCGGCGACGATCGCGAGGGAGAGCTTATGCCCATAGGCGACGAAGCGCTGGCTGGGACGGATTTGCCGGGCGATTTCCCGGATCGTCGAATCCGAACCATTGGCGACCACGCACTCCGCGGCCATGAATCTGCCCAGGCACTCGGCGTCGTCGCTGGGAAAGGAGACCACCTCGATACAACGCCCGAGTTCGGGATCGACCTCCGCGATGGACTCGGCGAGCAGCCGTGGGGTGAATGGATCCCGCGAGGCCGATTTGACGAGAACGGGGGACCTGACTCCCAGGGGCAGCACGCAGGCGAGCAGGCTGGGCATCGGGATGGCACCGGCCAGCAGCACGCTCGTCATCGAGAAGGGTGAAATGCGGGGGCTCGACGCCTGTTCGAGCCCTGGCAACTCGGTTTCGAAGGCTTTGCAGAGGGCTTCGCCCGTCCAGTCCGCGAGGGCGAGATCCAGGCCCACGCGGGCGGTTTCGGGCAGAAATCCCGCGACGCCCGGATATTCTGCCAGCAGCTTTCGACGCCAGCGGGAAGTCGGATCGCGCCAGAGTTCGAAGACGCTGGCCAGGACCGATAGCACGCCCTCCTGGCTGCGAGAACGGAGCCGGGCCCCCGCGACATCGAGTCTTCCCTTGGCGGCCTCCACCCTTTCGCTCTGCGCGTCCGGCCATTGAATCGTCAAGTCGCTCAAGCGAACCTCGGCTTCCCGCTCTCGCTTCCATTTTCGTTCTCGAGAGACTGCGTTTCCGAGGCGTCCTCCGCCAGCATCTCGTCGGCGGCAATCGAGCAGCCCCGCGCCTCTGCCCCGGGCTCGCGGCCGAGGATCTCAAAGCCCATGGCCCCATCTCGGGACGCTGGGATGCTGCGACCGAGGTCCGCCGTCTGGATCGCGGCGACGCTACCGCGATTGGCGAGGTCGTGGATCACGATCATGCCCGCTTCGCCGGGCTCGGTTTCTCGACCGGTTTCGGGATCGACGATTCGCACCCGCACCCAGGGCGGCCCCAGCTTTCGTCGCGGGCCGTCTGGGTCCACGTAGAGGGAATCGTAGAATTGGCTGCCCAATTCGGTCATCCCGTACTGGTTGATGATCCTCGAGTCGGGGACTGCCAGGCGATCCCCGAGCGCCGCGTAGAATTCCCTCCTCGGCACTTCCCGGGAGCGACCCTTGAAGCCGCCGGTTTCCATGACGCGGGATCTTTCTGCGAGGGCCAGGCGGATGTTGGCCTTCTCGAGGGCCTCGAGAAGGTGAACGAATGCGAAGGCGGTGCCACAGAGCGCGATGGCCTCCCCGCGCGCGGCCGCGTCTTCGAGTGCGGCGATCAGGGGGCCGGTTTGCAGCCGACCCTCGACGACGTCGATGCCGCTCCCGGGGCCGCCGAGTTCCCGCAGCAGGAACTCGAACATCTGGCTGAGGGAGGAGTCGGGTGCCTCCCCGGCCGAGGGCGCCAGGATTCGCATGGGAATTCGCGCGCTTGCCTCCCCTCGCGGGAGATCGGGAAAGAGCAGGCTCCGCAGGCTCGCAAGCGAGGAGGCCCGGTAGATTTCGAGGTCGTCGAGATGCAACTCGCCGCGTTTCTGCCCCGATGTGCCGCTGGTTCGAAAAATCCTGCGGGTGTCTTCGGGGGGAAAGCATCGCAACGCCATTTCCTTGAAGGCCCCGGTGGGAACGGCCGGGATCTCCCGCCAACTCCCCAGGCGCCCGGCAGAGATTCCCCTGGCCTCGGCGAACTGCCGGTAGGGGGCGCAGCGCTCGAATTGATGGGCGAAGAGTCGCAGCGCGAGGGCTTCGAAGCGCGCCTCATCGTGGCACCAGGGAGACTCCCCCATCCAATCGAGCAATTCCCCGTCGAGGATCTGCCGCTCGCTTCGAGTCGTCACGGGGCGACCCCAGGCCTTTTCTTCGGGCCCGGCGAGCCTTCATCAAAAGCGTCGACCAATAGTTCCAGGGCCCTCCATAGGGCCGGAGGGTCGATGGAGAGTGGGGGAGTGATCGAGATGACCTGGCCCCGCTCGCCCGAAGGCAGGAGGATCACTCCCCTTTCGAGCGCCGCTGTCACGATCTCGCCCGCGCGCCTCCCCGAGCTGCATTCGATTCCGATCATCAGCCCCAATCCCCGCACTTCGACGACATCGGGGTGTCGAGCCAGGGCCCGCTGGAGTTTCTCGAGGCCCTGCCTTCCGAGGCTTTCCGATCGCTCCACGAGCTTCCGCTTCTCGATCACCTCGAGCGAGGCGAGGGCGGCTGCACAGCCCGGCGGGTGGCCCAGGAAGGTCTGGGTGTGCAGGGCCTCTCCCTGGGAGGGCGGCCAGGCGTCCATGACTTCGCGCCGACCGATGCAGGCCGAGATCGGCATGCCCGAGGAGAGCCCCTTGCCGACGCAGAGCAGGTCGGGCACCGCGGAGTCGTGCTCGCATGCGAACCAGCGGCCCGTGCGGCCGAAACCCGTGTAGATTTCATCGGCGATCAGCAGCCAACCCCGTTCGTCGCAGAGTGTTCGCAGGCCCGAGAGGAAGCCCCGCGGAGGGATATTCTCCCCGCCCCGACCCTGTACTGGCTCCACGAGCACTGCCGCGATCTCGGCAGTCGTCGGGGTCTTGCTCGTCATGGTATCGCCCGTCATGGACTTGCTCGTCGCGGAATAACCGCGCGCGATTTCCAGCACGTGATCGAGATCCCCGAAGCGAGCCCAGAGCGTGGCGTCGGGCAGCCTGGCCCGGAAGGGTTCGCGAAAGTCGGAGCGTGCCGTCGTGTCAAGGGCGCCGAGGGATAGGCCGTGATAGCCGCCCTCAAAGGCCAGGATGCCGCGTGAACCCGTGGCGAGTTGCGCGGTCTTGATCGCCATTTCCACGGCATCCGAGCCCGATGATCCGAGTATCGCACGGGCTTCGCCTGCGCCCGGGAAGCGCTCCACCAGGGCCTCGAGCAGCTCCACCTTGACGGCTGTCGGCTGCACATCCCCCATGCCGTGGAGCAGGTTTTCGGACTGGCGGGCGACGGCCGCCGCCACCGCGGGATGGGCGTGGCCGACATTGGCAACCCCGAAGGCCGCCGTCAGATCCAGGTACCGGTTGCCGTCGACATCCCAGACGTTGGCCCCGTTCGCGCGTTCCCAGAAGATCGGGCTCTCGGGGCTGAGGCGAGTGACGTTCCGGCTCTCGACCCGCCCCAACCGCTGCGCCAGGGCGCGGGAGGCCGGTCCGGGTACGGGGGTGCGCAGTTCGGGCAGCAGGGACCGCGCATCCTCGGGAATTTCGGAAGCGGACGCATCCATCAGGGCAGTCGCTTTTCCAGGGGCCCCCGCCAGGCCGGAGACAGGGCCTCGCAAGCCAGGGCGGCTTCGATCACCGGCAGATCCATGCGGTCGAAGTGGTAGGCGCGGTTGAGATCGTGGACCGAGGGAGCCCGGGGATCCGTCGCAATGCGGGTGAACGGATCGCCGCTCTCGATCTCGCCCGCCCGCAGAACCCGTAGATAGAAGCCGACGCGACCGCTCTTCATGAAACGCTTGGGGAAGTCGGGCAACCCCAGCTTGAGGCTGAGGGTCTGGCAGGGCTCCCGGGGCTGGCTGATCTGGAATTGTGCGGACCCCGATTCGAAGACATCCCCGATGCGTACCCGGCGTTCGCAGAGATCCTCGAGGCAGAGATTCTCGCCGAGGCTGCCGTGGTCGAAATCCGGTCGCTCGAGGCTTTCGCGCCAGAAGAGGGTATTTGCGAACGAGTACGCATAGACGGCTTTGTGGGGTCCCCCGTGCACCGAGAGGTCCGCCTGCTGATCTCCCGCGAGTCCTTCTTCGCCGACCTCGATCGGCCCTCGAACGGGCATTTTCTCGATACTCGTCAGGACTTCCCGGGAGCCGAAGCTATGGAGTTTCGGGCGACCCACGTGGATCGCGAGGAGTTTTGTTTCGAGATTCATCGATGATCCGGGCCGTGGCCGTGGCTCGCGGGGGGAGGGCGGTAAGGCGGGCCCGACCGCCGGGCGCGCCCAAGCGGGTCGTGGTCGCCGCCTTGCGTTCGCAATCCTCGTTGATGCTCCCGGTCCGCGGGCTCTTCCAGTTCGGAAGAGTAGCAGCCCCTCCGCGGGCCCGGGGCGTGGTGGCATGCGTCGATTCCGCGGCCGGGAGATGATAGGGCGAGGGGGGCATGTCATTATCTGGATCGGGAGGGGATGGTGGCGGACCGCGTATCGGCTTTCATAGCGCTGGGCTCGAATCTGGGTCGGCGCGAAGCCCATCTCGCTCGCGCCCGATCGATTCTCGGCGCGCGGCGCGGAGTCGAGATCGTCTCCGCTTCGCGGATCTACGAGACCGATCCCGTCGGCGGCCCGGATCAGGGCCCGTACCTGAATGCCGTCCTGGGCATCGAGACGACCCTGTCGCCGCGCAGCCTGCTCGATCAACTGCTCGCTATCGAAGCGGAGTGCGGTCGCGATCGCGGCCTCGAAACCACGCGTTGGCAGGCGCGCAACCTCGATCTGGATCTGCTCCTCTACGCCGACCTCTGTTTGCGCGAAACGGGTCTCGAAATCCCTCATCCCAGACTCCACGAGCGCGGTTTCGTCCTGGAGCCCCTCTGCGAACTGGCACCGAAACTCCGCCATCCACGGCTGGGAGAGACGCTGGCCTGCTACCGCGAGCGCGCACGGGATGCCCTCGGAGTGCAACCCCTTTCCCGACTCGGCGCCTGGCGGGTACTCCCCTAGCGGGAGTTCGGGCCGGGATGGCTGCCCGCTGGCGGCGCGGGATGCTAATAACACTGTAGATAGGTAGGAATATTGATAATAAATACCGTTTATGATAATAAGGATATTAAATCTTCACTCTGATCACGTCGATTAGTTGATTTTCAAAGGCCGTGCTGGACGATGGAAACTTCGGAAAAGATGCCTCAGATTGAAAAATCATCTCGCAATTCCAGCGATTTGAAGGTGATCGACGGCGGAGCGGTCGAAAACCTCAGCGCTTCAGAAATCTTGATCAAAATGATCAAGAAATACCGATCTCGGATCGCCCTTTCGGTCTCGTTCGGCGCGCCCGAGGGCATGATGCTGCTGGACATGATGCATACCATCGACCCCGGGGCCCGGGTCTTCGTCCTCGATACAGGGCGTCTGCATCCCGCGACCTACGAACTCATCGATCGCGTACGCGACCGCTACGGAAAGCCCGTGGAAGTCGTCTTTCCGGACCACCGAGAGGTCGAGCATATGGTGGCCCGGGATGGGATGAATCTCTTCTACACGTCGGTCGAGAACCGCAAGCGATGCTGTCGGATACGCAAGGTCGAGCCCATGCGCCGCTATCTGAAGGATCTCGACGCCTACGTGACCGGCCTGCGCCGCGATCAGAATCTAAATCGTCGCGACACGGCCAAAATCGAATTCGACGTTGCCAACGGGGGCCTCGTAAAGATCAATCCGATCGCCGACTGGACGCGGGAAGAAGTGATGGAGTATGTGGCCGAGCATCGCGTACCCATCAACCGGCTCCACGGGGAGGGTTTCCCCTCGGTGGGCTGCGAACCCTGCTCCAGGGCGATTCGCCCCGGAGAAGAGGAGCGCGCGGGGCGCTGGTGGTGGGAGAACGACGGGACCCAGGAGTGCGGACTCCATCTCGCCGATGACCAGGAGGGGGGTCTCGGAATCTGATTCCATGCCCGCGAGCCCGCGGCCAGCCCCGATCTCCCGACCTCGTCGCAGTTCCGAGCCACGTCGATGGGCTTCCGGCCCCGGAGGCGGGACCTCATTTCTTCGCGGCGGATCGAGATTCGCGGACGCTCGAATTACCTTCTCTTTCTCCCCTTCGCTTCCGCCTCCCCCTCTCCTCCGCCTGCCCTTCGTCCGCGGCCGGTAGCTGTCGGGGCGAAAATTTCGGCTGAATCTTCGGGCCGCGAGGGCGCTTGAAGTCTCCCTTCGCCCGATGCATGCTTGCCCCCATCGGCTCGCAGACCCGGGGAGCGATCCCTTTGCGGAGATACCCGGGGGCGCCGCGTATTCAAGCCATACCCTGACCCCTCGAGGATGTAGGCTGGTAGAGGTGGCCCAAAGCTGGAGGCCTTGGCATGAGAGTTCGTGCAAGGAAGGGGCGGATGCGAAAAGCATCGTTGCGGAGAGGCCTCCACCTCTCGGCTTCGCGCCTCCTTGCCCTGGCATCCTGCATTCTCGGCCTGGGCGGGCTCACGACCACGCTGGCCGAAGCCGGGGAATTGCCCACCGCGACCCCGGCAGGGCCCGCGGCGGACTTCGATTCCTTCATCGCATTTGAGCGCGGCCGGGTTCCGCGGCCGGCGCTCAAATGCGGCGCCAGGGACGGCTACGTGGCGAGCCTCTCCCAGCAGAAGCGATTGGAGGCCGAGATCCAACGCCTGCGCAGCCGGGCCCGCGCCGCCTCCCCACAGGAGGGGCCCAGGCTGCTCAACGGGAGCGGCTACAACTACCTTCCGGGCCGCTGATCCGAACGCCGGCGGCGCGCTCCATCCCCGTCGCGGGCTTCAATTCGCGATCAGGAGCCGCAGGCGATTGCCCACGCGTTCCGCGTAATCGGCCAGATCCGCGATCCACTGGATCAGCTGATGCCAGTACACCGTCGCGACCCCCAATTCGTCTTCGAGGGCGAAGAGAGCTCGGGCCGCAGAATCCGAGAGCACATCGGTCTCCGATTCGATCCGGGCGAGTTCCGAGAGCATTTCCTTGATCCTGGCGACCTCCCGATCGCCGAAACCGGTCTCCACCAACTCGTCGAGTTCATTGACGACGCGATGTCCCTGTTCGCAAGCGGTGATGGCCCTGGCGGTGAGCCTCTGAAAGGGTTCGGCCAGGGTGGGCGGCAGATGCATCTGCCGCTGATCCGCCAATTCCGCAATATCCTGTGCGGTGTCGGCGATCGAGTCCTGGCAGTCCAGGATTTCGAGCATATCCCGCCTCTCCATGGCGAGCAGCAGCCGATGGGGCATATGGCTGCGGATCTCCTGTTTCAACTCGTCGGCTTCGTGCTCGAGTGTGTCGATTTCGGCGCGGTGGGTCGCGATGGCCTCGAAATTTCCGGCAGCCATGGCGTCGATCAGGGGGATGACTCTGCTCGCGCAGGCGACGGAGGTCCGCATATGCTCCTGCATCGGGCCGATCGGAGAACGGGCTACGAGCTTGTCTATCCAGGACACGTTGGCCCCCTACGGAGTCAGTAGACCCTTGAAAAAGAAGTAGAAGAAAATGGAAAGCAATGCGGCAATGGGCAGTGTAGCGATCCAGGAAGCCATGATGCTCCCGACGACGCGGAGGTCGATGGCCCCGATGCCCCGGGCCAACCCGACCCCGAGTACGGCGCCCACCAGTGTGTGCGTGGTGGATACCGGGATTCCGAGCCGAGAGGCGAGAACGATGGTCGTGGCCGCGGCCAGTTCCGCCGCGAAGCCGCGGCTCGGGGTGAGTTCGGTGATGCGTTTGCCGACGGTCTCCATCACCCGATAGCCCCAGGTCGAAAGGCCGACGACGATGCCCACCCCGCCCAGAGCGAGCATCCAGGGCGCGAGCCTGGTTTCCCCGACGAGTTCAGCCGAATTGACAGCGCCCGCGATGGCGGCCAGGGGTCCGATCGCATTGGCGACGTCATTCGATCCATGGGCGAAAGCCACCGCGCAGGCCGTCAGAATCTGCAGGATCACGAAGATTCGCTCGACCTGCCCGAAGCGATTCTCCGGGTTCACGCTCGTGGCACTGACGCGCCCGATCAGGAGGGCGCCAAGAATCGCGCCGAGGATTCCGAGGGCGAGCGATGCCGCCAGGGCCTCGGGAAGGGCGAGGTCGAGATTCAGGTTCTTGAGTCCCTTGAATAAAGTGACGAGACCGATGACGAAGAAAACGAAGAAGAAGAAGAAGGGTCCGCGTTTTCGCACTTGTTCGATCGGATCGTCGCGATCGAGAATCGTCCTGCGCGTGAACTGGAAGATGCCGAAGGCGATCGCCCCCGCGAGCAGGGGTGAGGTTACCCATGAAACCACGATCTGGCCGACCTTCGACCAGTTGACGGCGTCCATCCCGATGCCCACCGCGCCGAAGCCCACGATGCCCCCCACGATGGCGTGCGTGGTGGAGACGGGTAGACCCATGCGAGTTGCGCCCAGCAGCAGGGTGGCCGCGGATGCCAGCGCCGCCAGCATCCCGAAGACGAGTTGATCCGAACCGACCAGGCTGGTATCGAGCATGCCCTTGCGGACGGTATCGGTGACGTGGCCGCCCGCGAGGAATGCACCCAGGAACTCGAGGCTACCCGCCACGATGATGGCGTGGCGGATGGTCAGGGCCCCGGATCCGACACTCGTCCCCATCGCGTTGGCGACATCGTTGGCTCCGATCGCCCAAGCCATGTAGAGGGCCAGAATACCGGCGATCCAGAGTTCCATCGGGATAGCTTCGAGTATGGGCATCGGCTCCGTGATTTCCCTTCGAACGGGGCTGGCTGGCAGCTCTTCGAGGGTCGAACGGCCACGGTGGCAGGCCACCTTCGTTCGGGCGGAACATCCCAGATTTTCAAGGGGCGCGAAAGTCGAAGGGGTCAGTTTTTCGAGTCCGTCGCGCTTTTTTTTTGGAGCCGAGGTCGGGCGGCCAGCAGTCGGCACGATCGGATATTCGCCACTGCCCGGCGATCGCTGGATCACGCCCGAAAATCCCGTATCCCCGCGGAGTTATTTCTGGCTGTGCCCACGGGATGGGAATGAATCGCTAACGTTCTTGCATGCGGCGCGTAATCCTGGGGTTCGCTTTATTGACTTCTTTGGGCGCGCTCTATCTCGTCCTCAACCTATTTGCGGCGCATGTTCAGGTTCGCGGCGTTGCGCCGGGGCTTCCCGAGCGAATTTCGCTGGGGGGAGCCGTCAAGGGATCCGAGGGCCCGGTGGGCCTCTACTACGTGAACACCGCTTCCCAGCGCCTTTCTTCCGAGGAGAGCCTGGGCCATCTGGCCTTTATTCTCGAATGGCGAGACGGCCGGCTGCTCATGATCGATAGCGGGATGGACTCCGAGGAGGCGATCGCCTTCGGCCGTCCCCTGGAATGGGCCACGGGCGCGGAGCCCAGCATCCCCTTTGGTTCCGTCGCCGAACAGATGGGCGAGGACGTCCGCTTGATCGATGCCGTGGTGTTCACACATCTGCACAGTGACCATACCCAGGGCATGCTCTCCCTCTGCGATGCCAGAATGGGAAAAGCGCTGCGCGTCCTGCAGACCCCGTGGCAGGCCGATGAGCGCAACTACACGACGGACCTCGGTTATCAACACGTCATCGACTCCGGCTGCGCGCGCCTCGAGCGGCTGGCTGGCGGCGCCATCGATTTCCTGCCGGGTTTTCCGGGCGTGGTCGCCATTGCGGCGGGGGGCCACACCCCGGGCAGCACTCTCTATCTCGCCCGGGTCGGGCCTCGCCTCTGGCTCTTCTCGGGGGATATCACGAACTCCCGGGCCGAATTGCTCGAGAATAGACCCAAGCTTCTTCTCTACAGCCTATTGGTCGTCCCCGAGAATCGGACGCGTCTCGGGGAATTGAGGAGTTGGCTGCGGGATCTCGACCGGGCGCCGGATCTGAGCGTGGTGGTCTCCCACGATCTGGCCGCCCTGGAGACGGAACGCCTGCCGCCCTGGTCGCCGCGTACCCGATCCCCCGATGCCGCCCCGGGGCGGATCCGATGAGGGCTGGATCCGCGACTTCGTCTGCGATCCCTCCGCTCGGCGCGGAGCGGCGTTAGAGCTACGAAAAATCCGGGTGGTGGTTGACGGAAGCGCTGAGTTCGAAAGGGGCCCCAGCCCTGAATTCGATCGCCATGGAGGAGGGATCCGGGCCCCGATCCGCGTAGTTGAGGCCGTATTGCGAGGCGGGCCGGAAGCCGAAGCGGGAATAATACGGCGGCTGGCCGAGCACAAAGACGGCGTCGCATTCGAGGCCGCGACACGCTTCGAGCGCCTGCTCGCCCAGGCGCTGCCCAATTCCGCGATTCTGGTGATCGGACAATCCTGCCAGGGGTGCCGGCCCCAGGAAGAAGCCTCCGCGCGCCGCGGCCGGAAGCGTGACGGGATTGAAGAGGATATGGCCCGTGATGCTGGCCCCGATTTCGGCCACCAGGGAGGGCCCCACGACGTTGGCCTCCCCCAGGCGCCGCACCAGATCCGCCTCCGCGTCCCCCCGAAGGCCTCGCGCTGAACGCGCTGGATGCCGGCGCGATCGCCGGCCCTCTTCACCCGGATGATCGGGGATTCCGACGTGGCTTTCCTTTTCAGGGCTGAAATAGAGCGGCTCCAGGGCTGAAATAGAGCGACGCGCGAAATAGTCCGAGGTGCGAAATAGCCTATAGAGGTCGGCGTTTCGACGAGAGATCGTTCGGGTCGAGGTCGAATTCTCCCGCCTCAACGATAGATGCGCGAGAGGATCCATTCCTGGAATTGCAGGGGCAGGCGGGCGAGGCGGGCCGTCCGCCGGGAATCCCGACCCACGCGATAGCTCGGTCGCGGCCTGCGGGCCAAAAGGGCTTCGGCGATGCGCCGGGCGACCTGCTCGGGCGTGCTCGGATTTTGTCTGCCCCCATAGGCCCCGAATTTGGCGAGCAGGGGGCCGTAGCGGGCCATGGATTCCGCGGGGATCTGGGCCAATAGGGGGCGCATCGTGCGCGCGGTGGTCTGGCTCATGGCGGTCGAGACGAAGCCCGGGTTGATCATGCAGGCGTCGATGGCGTCGCCGAGCAGCCGGAGTTCCATCCGCAAGCTGCGGCAGACGGCTTCCAATCCCCACTTTGCCGCCATATAGGAGGAGAGAAAGGGAAAGATCGGCGAGGGGATGCCCGCACCGGTGCCGACGAAAAGCAGGCGCCCGCGCCGACCCGCCGCCGCCCCCGCCAGCGCCTCACGCATCGGCGGCAGAACCCTGCGCGCCAGGGCCACGTGGCCGACGAGGTTGAGTTCGAGTTGTTGCCTCAGCAGCGCTTCGTCGAGGTATTCCACCGGCAGCGTCAGCCCCGCTCCCGCGTTGCTCACCAGGCCGATGAGGGGAGGGGCCCCGCTTCGCGCCCGGCTCGCGAGTAATTCCCCCAGGCCGTCGAGATCCTCTTTGAGGGTGACGTCGAGTTGGAGCGGGATGATGCGGCCCCGGGGCGATGGCTCGGCGCTCGCCTCCGAGTCCGTCCCGCGCCGACCGGCGAGTACCTCGAAGCCGAGGTCGGCCAGAAGGCCGGCCGTGGCCCTGCCGATGCCGGAGGAGGTGCCGGTTACGAGGATGCTGCCGGGGGACTCGGAATCGCTCTGCTGCGGGCTCATATTGTTCTGAGCCCGCGAGGATAGGAAATCCCGGGGTTTTTGGGATTTCCGGCTGGAGTTCGTGGATCGCCTGATGGGGTCGAGCGTCGATCGCCGCCCTCGGCGAATCCCATGAACTCCCGGCCGGCAATCGGAAAGTCAGTCGAGGAGCGAGCCGTAGGTGATGGCGCGGAGTTGGGCCCGAAAATCGTAGCTGCTGCTGGGAAGCAATTGGGTCAGGAAGACGACGACGAGTTCCTCTGCGGGATCGATCCAGAAGGCCGTGCTCGCGGCTCCCCCCCAGGCGAACTCCCCCGCGCTGCCCGCGGCTCCGGTTCGTGCGGGGCCGAGGTTGATCGAAAAACCCAATCCGAAGCCGACCCCCTCGTAGGGGGTCTCGGAAAAACTTCCCTGGGCCATCTGGGTCAGGTCGACATCCCCGGGCAGGTGGTTTCTCGTCATGAGTTCGATCGTCTTGCGCGAAAGAATGCGCGCTCCGTCGTATTCGCCGCCCCGACGCAGCATCTCGCAGAAGCGCAGGTAGTCGTGGGCGGTGGAAACGAGGCCGCCCCCGCCGGATAGGAATTGCGGCGGCTGCAGGTAGGAACTCGTGGCCGGATCGTCCTGGAGCACGAGTTTGCGGTCGGCGCGGCGTTCGTAGCAGGCCGGCAGTCGCGGCTGCTTTTCCGGCGGAACGAAGAAGCCCGTATCCGACATAGCCAGGGGCTCGAAGATCTCCTCACGCAGGAATTGGTCGAAGGGCTTGCCGGAGATGATCTGTACGAGGTAGCCCAGGACGTCGGTGGCCATCGAGTAATTCCAGGCGTCGCCGGGGGAGAATTCGAGGGGTAGCCCGGCGATCTTCTCGACCGTCTCCTCGAGGTTCGCACTGCTATTCACACCCTCGAGTCCGGATTTCCGGTAGGCGGCATCGACCGGCGTGCGATGCATGAAGCCGTAGGTGAGTCCCGAGGTATGGGTCAAGAGGTCCTTGATGCAGATCGGGCGCCCGGGTCTGTCGGTCAGGAAGTTGGGATGGCTCCCCATCCGAAACACCCCCTGCCGCGCGAAGGCCGGGATGAATTTATGCACCGGATCGCGCAATTGGAAGAGGCCCTTTTCATAGAGCATCATCACGGCCACCGAGGTGATGGGCTTGCTCATGGAGTAGATGCGGAAGATCGCATCCTCTTCCAGGGGGCGCCGGGCTTCGAGTTCCATATGGCCCAGGGGTGAGCAGTGGGCGATCTTCCCGTGACGGGCCACCAGGGTGAGGGCGCCGGAAATCTTGCCGGGGCCGATATAGCGCTCGCGCAAATGCTCATCGATACGGGCCAGGCGCTGGCTGGAGAGTCCGACCTCCTCGGGTTTGACGTTTTCCATATTCGTCTCCTCTTTGGAATCCGGCGACTGCTCTGCGCTCGTGGCCAGAGCCCTTATTCTACGCGCTGGCCGCGGCCCGTGGAGCGCTTTATTCAGCAAAGTAGCGGGGCGAGACGATTTGGATCCGAGCCCGCTCTTACCCCCGCCCCCACCCCCGCCCCCAACCCCGCCCCTCAATCCCTTCCGAGGATCGCCGCACTCATGCCCGATGAGACGAGTACGTGATCGACGTCGCTGATCTGGTTGACGGCCGTGCCCCGGACCTGGCGAACGGCTTCGGTGATGTTGTTCATGCCGTGGATGTAGGCCTCGCCGATGAGTCCGCCGTTGGGGCTGAGGGGTAGCCGACCCTCGAGATCGAGATGGCCTTCCCCCACGAAGGCCGCTGCCTCGCCCGGTCCGCAGAAGCCGAAGGCCTCGAGATGCCAGAAGACCGCCACGCTGAAGTGGTCGTAGAGCATGGCCACCCGGATGTCATCGGGGCCGAGACCGGTACGTGCGTAGAGTTCGCGGGCGGCCGCGATGCCGGAGTCGAAGCGCGTCAGGTCCGAGTGATAGAAGTTGGTCACGACTTCGGTTTCGAAGGGAACGGCCTGGGTGGAATGCAGGATGCGAACGCCCGCTTGTGGGCAGTCGCGAGCCCGTTCCCGATGGGTGACGACGAAGGCTACGCCGCCATCGCTCTCCTGGCAGCAGTCGAGGAGTCGGAATACGGGCTCGATGATCCAGCGCGAAGCCTGATGGTCCTCCAGGCTGAGGGGCCTGCGGTAGAAGAAGGCGTTGGGGTTGCTGGCCGCGGCCCTGCGCAGGATGACCGAGACCCGGCCGAAGTCTTCGTTCGTGGCCCCGTACTCGTGCATATAGCGCTGGGCCTGCAGGGCCGTCCAGGCGGCCGGGGTGACGGCTCCAAAGGGCAGGCTCCACTCGATGAAATTCGTGCCCGCGCCGCGGACGTTTTGGCTGGGGGCCATCTGGGCCACTCCGAATCTTCCCTCGGAGCGTTCGTTCATGGCCCGCCAGCCGACCACCACCCGGGCCAGGCCGGAATCCACCGCCGCCATGGCGTGGGCCAGGGTGCCCGTGGCTCCACCTCCGCCGTGGGGCACCCGGGAGGAGAAGCGCAGGTTTTCGATGCCGAGCGAACGGACGAGATCCACATCTTCGTTGTTGTCGATCGTGAAGGTCGTCATTCCATCCACGTCGGCGGGGGAGAGGCCCGCATCGTCGAGTGCCGCCCGGATGGCCTCACACGCCAATTGCAATTCACTGCGTCCCGACTGCTTCGAGAATTCCGTCTGGCCGATCCCCACGATCACCGCCGATGAAGCCTCAGTCATCCGGGCTCTCCGCCAGCGGACGAAATTGATGCAGCTGCGCCCCGGAGTCTCCCACCCGCAGGAAGCAGACCTCGACCGCCATCTCGTTGTGGACCGAATGCTCGGAGACGTCGCGGAGATTGGAGAGCAGCCGAATACCCTCATCGAGATCGATCAGGGCGATCAGAAGGTCGCTCTCGAACATCGGCAGCGGGGGATGCACGGGCTTGATCCACGAGTAGACGCGGCCCCGACCCGAGAGGGGCGCGGCGCGCCATTCCGGGGAATGGCAGTGTGGGCAGAAGGGCCGCGGCGGATGTCGCCAGCGCTCACAATTCCCGCAACGCTGTGCGAGCAGTTGACCCTCGCGGAGGCCCCGCCAGAAGAAGGCACTATCCCGGGAGGCATTGGGCTCCGGGCGCCCCATCCCGCTTTCCCCCGCGCTCATTCGCTGGGATCCCAGGGCGATTTCACCGTCCCGCCCCCATCTCCCGCCAGTACTGGATGCACTTTTTCATCGCCGACGGCACCCTGCGCAAAGAGGCTTTTGATCTCGGATTCCGCGTAGCCCAATTCCTCCAGCAGGCTCTGCGTATGCTCCCCCACCAGCATCGGGGGTCCCTGGATTCGCGCTGGGGTGTCGGAGAATGAGAATGCCAGTCCGACCTGGCCGATCTCGCCGACCATCGGATGTGGGTACTTGACGATCCACTGCTTCTCGAGGGCTTCGGGATCGGACCAGAGTTCGTGGCCGGCTCGATCCGAGGCGATCTCGCAGGGCACGCCGGCCCGGTCGAGAGTTTCGAACCACTCGGCCGCCGATCGCGATGCGAAGAGGCTGCGCAACTTCTCCGTCAGTGCCTCATCGTTCTGCTTTCGCCGGGTCTCCCCGAAGAACTTGCCGGCGGGCAGGAGCTCCGGATCCTCGAGTACGTCCGCCAGCGCTTCCCAATGCCGATCGTCGAGGAGCGAGAGGCAGAGCCATCCGTCGCCCGTGGGGTAAACGCGCAGGCCCGCCGAGAAACCCGTCTGGTCGGCGTCGAGCCGGGGTCGCTCGAAGCCGCTGCCATCGGCGCGGCCGATGGAATAAGAGGTATTCAGCAGCTGGGCGTTCACGATCGCCGTCTCGACCCATTGGCCTCGACCCGTCTTTTCGCGTTCGAAGAGGGCCTGGCAGATGGCGCTGGCGGCCAGGTAGCCATTGCCCGTATCCCCCATGCTGGTGAGCGACCAGAGGGGACGGCCCCCGCGCCCGCAGCCGCCGTCCTCCCATTCGACTCCCGCCAGGCAGGCACCCGTCTGATCGTTTCCCGGCAATTCTTCCCGGGGGCCGCGTTCGAAGCCCCGGGTATGGCAGTAGACCAGACGCGGGTAGCGGGGCCCCAGGGTCTCGTAGTCGATGCCCAGCCGGATGGCAGCCGGATAGCGCATATTGTGAATGATCACGTCCGCCGAGGCGATCAGGCGTTCCAGGGGTTCGCGGCTGGCCGCATGCTTGAGGTCGATCGCGATGCTGCGCTTGCCGCGATTGCACGACATGGCGATCTGATTCGAATGCCAATACCAATCGTGTAGCGCGTTGATCTTGATGACATCGGCGCCGAGATCGCCCAGGACCTGCGCGCCATAGGGCCCGGCTACGGCCAGGCCGAAATCCAGCACTCGAATGCCTTCGAGGGGACCGCCCGCGAGGGGCCTCGACTCGCCACGGGCCTCGCTCCCCGGGCGCGGGCCCCGCCCGGCCTCTGCCCGGATGGCCTCGTCATGCTCCCCGGGGTGAGGCGCGGATGCCCCCACCTCTCCCGGGCTGTTTTCGAGTTTGTAGAGGATGCCCACTCCGCGAATCGGTCCGAGTTCGTCATCCTCGATTTCCGCCACGCAACCGTCGGCCAGGAGCAGGGGATCCGACCAGGCCTCCTCGGGTGAGCGCACCTTCTGGATGCATACCCCGGCTTCCGCTCCGGCCCGGGTCCAGGCGTCAGCACTGTATTTGGCCACGGTCTTGGCCATCGGCTCCCAGTAGTGGTGGAGGACGAATAACTCCTCGGGCCCGAGTCCCACCCGATCCGGGTCTTCGCGCACGCGCAGGTCGGGGGTGGCGTTGAGTTCCGCCCCCTCTCCGGCCGCCAGGATGAAGCGCGGTGTTGGGGGCCAGCAGTGCACCCAGCGGCCGTCGCTGCATTCGAAGAGTCCCTTGGGAGAGCGGCGGTCGACCACCCAGGTCGAAAACCCCCAGGCGTCCAGATGCTCGGCCGTCGCGAAGGCCATCGTTCCAGAAGCCAGGGCGCCCTGCAGGAGCGAGGTCTCGACCCATTGGCCACGCCCCGTTACCTCCCGGGCCCGAAGTGCTGCACTGATCGCCACCGTTGCCGCGTGGCAGGCCCCCAGGCTGGGGAAGCGCGAGGCGGGAAAGAGCGGGCCTTCGCGTGCCGGGCCCTGTAGGGCTTCGGCTGGAGCTTCGAAATCCGGCGAGAAGGGAGGCTGGCCGGAGAGATAGGCGGCGGCACCCCCGACGCGCCCGCGTTGTTCCCATTGCAGGCCCGTTCGCGCTGCGACGAGGGCGTCGAAGCCGGGGCGATCGGCGTGGGAATTTTCGCGTCCGTAGCCGGTGATCGAACATTGGATCAGGCCGGGGTTGCGTTGGGAGAGGGTCGCATAGTCGAGGCCCAATGCCCGGCTGCGGCCGGGTCGAAAACTTTCGACGAGGATATCGGCGCGCTGCAGCAGGTCGTGCAGAAGCTCCCGGTCGGCGCTCTGCTCGAGATCCAGAACTGCGCTGCGCTTGCCTCGATTCCAGGCGCGATGGCCGAGTTCGTCGCGCAGGGGATCGCCGCCGGGAGCTTCGATCCGCGTGACCTGCGCCCCGTGGTCGGCGAGCATCATCGTCGCCATGGCGCCCGCGATTCCCTCGGAGAGGTCGAGGATGCGGATGCCATCGAGTACGCCTGCCATGGGTTTCGAGTCTCCGCTACTCGATGCCGTACATGCGTGCGCCGTTGCCCCAGGTGATGGCCCGCATTTCGTCTTCCGGCACGCCCGCGAATTGCTGACGGATCTTCTCATCCGCATTGGGCCAATTGCAGACCGGATGCGGGAAATCCGATGACCAGAGCACATTCTCCAGCCCCAACTGATGTCGCAATTCGACGCCTTCGGGTTCGTGCACGAAGGTGACCGCCATCTGGCGCCTGAAGTAGGTAGAGGGCAATTCCTTCATCCCCGGAAATTCATAGTGATGCTCCATGCGGCTATCCAGAAAGCGCAGGAAGCCGGGTAGCCAGAAGATGCCGGGTTCCACGAAGATGACCTTCAAGCCCGGATGGCGCTCGAGAACGCCCGTCAGGATATACCAGCAGAGGGTCTCACCCAGGGCGAACCCCGGGAGCGCCGTAAAGATGCCCCGCTGGGGGGTGGGATCGCGTCGGAAGGTATCCCAGAGTGATTCCTTGAGGGTCAGGTGGTTGGCGACGACGACCCCGGTCTCCTCGAAGGCCGACCACAATTTTGCGTAATTCTCATCGTGGTAGTCGGGCATGCCGACTTCGCTGGGAAAATTCGGGATCTGGATTGAGCGCGCCCCGAGGTCGGCCAGGCGGTAGACCTCCTCGGCCGCGTAGTCGATGTCGATCAGGGGAAGCTGGTAGCTGATCAGGATGCGTTTGGGGTCGATCGATGCAAATTCCTGCAGGGTGTTGTTATACGCGGTGGCGCATTCCCGCCAATATTCGCCCACGTGGTAGACCTTGCTCGTGAAGTCGAATTCCGAGTACATGACTTCGCACTCGACCCCGTCGGCATCCATGGCGGCGAGGCGAGCCTTGGAGTCGAAGTAGCCCGGGTGTCGGGCGGCTTCGAGATCCACGAAATCTTCGAGTTCGAGAGATCCCCCCGACATTTCTCGACTGCGCTGGGCGTCGTATTTTGTCATCGCTTCATCCCAGGCGTCGTGGAATCGGGAGGCCAGATTCTGCTTGACCTGATCGGAGGTGATGACGCAATGGGAGTCGGCGGAAAAGAGGCGTTGATCATTCGTCATAGGGGGTTCACTCCGGGCAAGAAGGTCGAGAAGTCACATCAGCGAGAGTCGAACGCATTCAGCGAGCCAGCGGGCAGTATAGTCAACGGGGGTTGCTTCGGGTCGTGGCATCGGAAGTCCACTTCCGCGGTTGGCCGACCCCTGGCATCAGGAGAGTCCCAGGGAAATCTCGAATGCGCGCTTCGATTCCCGCTGGAGTTCCGGGCCGAGGAGGTAGGCGGCCGCGGTCATCGCCAGGGCCTTCGCGCCGTCGAGGGCGGCCCGATCCCCCATTTCCGAGCCCGCCCATTTTTCGAATTCCGGATTGTGGATCACCACGTGGGGAGGGGCCGCCGCCAACATCGGATGGATCGAGGGCGTGCGGTAGCTGATGTTGCCCATATCCGTACTGCCCGCACTGCTGCCCGGAATCCGCTCCATGGGGATGAATTCCCGGCCCAGGGTTTCGGCGTTGCGTTGGAATTCCTCCGCCAGGGGCCAATTCGTATTCAGGTCCAGGTAGTCGACGTCCGCCCATTTGATTTCGACTTCGGCCCCGCTGGCCCGGGCGCCCGCCTCGAAGCAGGCCTGGACCCGTGGCTTCAACTGGGCGAGGTCGGCCTCGTTGGCGGCGCGGACATAGAAATCGCCGGCCGCGCGCTCGGGCACGATATTGGGGGCCGCCCCCCCCTCGGTGACGATGCCGTGGATGCGTTCGCTGGCCTGGATGTGCTGGCGCAGATTGGAGATCGCCTGGTAGGCGATCAGCAGACCGTCCAGGGCGTTCACGCCCAGATGCGGCATCGCCGAGGCATGGGCGGCGCGGCCCCGGTAGATGACCTCGACTTCGGCCACGCAGATGCACGGCATGGTGGCGAGGTTGACGCCGGCCGGATGGATCATCATCGCGGCGTCGACACCCTCGAAGGCCCCGACCCGGGCCATCCGCTCCTTGCCCCCGCCCCTTTCCTCGGCGGGCGTGCCGATCAGGCGAACCTGTCCTGGGCATCGCTCGCGCACGTTCTGAAGGGCCAGGGTGGCTCCCAGGGCCGCCGTGGCGATCAGGTTATGGCCGCAGGAGTGACCGATCCCCGGCAGTGCGTCGTATTCGGCCAGAACGGCCACGGTCGGGCCCTCCGCGCTATCGCCGAGCCGGGTTTCGAAAGCGGTTTCCAGGCCGAAGACACCCGTCTCCGTCTCGAGGCCGTGGGCTCCCAGCACATCGGTCAGGGTCCGACAGGCAAAGTATTCCTCGAAGGCCAGTTCCGGCCGCGCGTGAATCGTATGCGAAACCTCGAGCAGTTCATCCGCGAGTGCGTCGATGCTGTTTCGGATCGCATCGGAAAGTTCCCGATCGACAACGGGATCGTGGGAGTCGGCCATGAGTTCTCCTCCGGGCTGCTCGTCTCCGGAAGTCCCGAAGCGACGGCGGGATGCGGCCGGGCACGAGTTGCAGCCCCATGGGATTGGGTGGGGATCAGTGTACCGGAATCCGCATCCGGGCTCCGCTTCCCGGCGCCCGACATTCGGAGTCGTCGCCCCTCCCCGAGTTTCCCCGGGGAGGGCCCCTTCCGGGGCAAAGGTCGGGGCCTCGTGTAAGCTGGCGTGGTGAGAAAGGTCGTCCGGATACCCCGATTCGGTTCCTCGGCTGCGGCAATCGTTGTCGCAGCGCTCGTCACATCCCTCGCATCGTCGGACACTGGGCCGACAGCGGTCCTGGAGGCGGCTCCTCAGACGCCCGAGCCCGGGATGCAATACGTCTTCTACCTCCACGGCGCGATCATCGAAGATGCCGGGCGTCGCCCGACTCATCCGCGTTGGGGTGTGTACGAATACGACGCCGTCCTCGATGCCCTGCAGCGGCCCGGCCGGGTATTGATCTCCGAGCAGCGGAAGCCCGGAACGCGAATCGGTGTCTACGCGAAGGGCGTCGCGCGCCAGGTCGAGGGCCTCCTCGAAGGGGGTGTTCCGGCGGATCGGATCGCCGTCATCGGTTTCTCCAAGGGAGGCCGGATCGCCCGTGCCCTTTCCGCGCAACTCGACGCGCCCATCCACTACGTGCTGGTGGCCGCGTGCTTTCGGCGGGGCCAGGGGGGCGCGCCCCTGCACGGCCGGGTGCTCTCCCTGCACGAGGCCAGCGATTCCGCAGCGGGTTCCTGCCGCTCGCTCTTCCGCCGCTCGAAGGATCTGCTCGAGAAGCGCGAAGTCCGGGTCGAGATCGGCGGCGGTCACGGCGCCTTCTATCGCCCCGATCCGGCCTGGCTCCTGCCCCTCGAGAAATGGCTCGCATCCGCTTCGGTGAACAAGCCCGAGTCCTCCGCTTCCGGAGGGATACCGGGAGAGCTGGAAGGATCCCGTTGATCGCCTCCCAAAGGATGGTTTTCGTAGCGGTAATCGGCGATCCTTGAGCGCATAGTCACCACTTTTGAAGGGGCGGTTGGGCCGGCGGCGATGGAAGAGAAATTCATAGACGGGGATCTTCTCCCACCCGAAAAGCTTCGAGCGCTGAGGGTCCGCACGGACGCTCACAGCGTCCGGCGCCTGATCGCACAATGCAGTTGGCTCCTGCTTTCATTTCTGCTCGTCCTCGTCGCACCGGCGGGGCCGTGGCGCTGGGTGGCATTGCTCGTGCACGGGACCGCGCATTTCGGATTCTTCGGACTTCTTCACGAGATCTCCCATGGGACGGCCTTTGCACCGGGTCGTTTGAACGGACTGGCGGGTTGGATCGCGGGTTTCTCCCATTTCATGTCTCCGGCGATGATGCGTTGTTTTCATTTCGAGCATCACCGTCATACCCACGAATTGGACCGGGATCCGGAGCTCATGGGCTTCCGATTCATGGCCCGCTGGCCGGGGCCGCTGCTCTCGCTGCTTCTCATGACCGGAATGCAGATGCTCGTGGCGCGCGTGGGTTGGCTCTTCTTTGCCGCCCTGATTCCGCCTTCCCGCCCCTGGCAGCGGATTCTGCCCTTCGTGGGCGAAAGGGATCGTCCGCGCGTGATCGCAGAAGCGCGTCTGTTGCTGGGCGCCCATGCCATTCTCCTGGCATTGGCCCTGAGCGTGCTCCCCCAGCTGCGCTTCTACTATCTCGGCATACTCGTGGGCCATTCGATTCTCGCCATCTACACCATGTGCGAGCATCGGGGTCTCACGGCCGAGGGCACGGTTCTTGAACGGACCCGCTCGATCGAAACAACGGCCTGGATACGTTGGCTCCTATGGAATATGCCCTACCACGCGGAGCATCACGCCTGGCCCGCGATTCCCTGGTACGCCCTGCCCGAGTTGCATCGTGAAGTTCGCGGCCACCTCCCCCACCGCGGCCTGGGAATCCTGGCCCTGCATCGGCGGCGGGGTCGCGATCTGGATTCGTGACGGACCTGCCGGGCCCCTTCTGATCTGCCATTCGCGGAATTCAGTTCGTTCGAGGAACTCGGGCTCCCGGCCGGGCCCTGGGGATCTCCCGCGCCGATTGCCCGCGTACCCCTCCTTGGAGAACGACTTCGAGGTGGAGACCGGGATTCGCTGATTCGTTGGAGGCGACGCGAAAAGGCGTCTGAGCATGAAGCGAGCCTATGCGAAAACTCCCGCCGTGAGCGCTGGATGACTTTCCCATTCGACTTCGACACGCCCCCAGGCCTTGGGGGCGGAATCTCATCATGTTCAGGAGGTTCGCAGAGGTGCGGCCGGAGAAGAAATGCCTGGGCGGAAGATGACCGGATGTCTTTCGTGGGGCCCGTGGCCGCCGGCGCTCGCATCCTTTTCTGCTGTGGTGGATCCCGCTGTCGATCTCAATCCGAGCCGCCATGGGGTCGGCAAAGGCGAGCTCTTCTTTCCAGAGCCAGCCTCTCCCTCTCCCTC